>DATIWF010000022.1:0-90643 GCA_035519535.1 Vicinamibacterales bacterium
GCGAGAAATAAACAAGCCGGGAAATAAACAAGCCGGGTATATTTTTCCTGGCTTTCGCGAGAAAAATATACCCGGCTTGTTTATTTCCCGGCTTGTTTATTTCTCGCTCAGCCGCGCCCTCACCGTCGCCACGTCGACTGCCGCGATCTCGACGACCTTGTTCCGGGCCGTCTCGCCCGCGACGAGTCGCAGATTGCGGCGCGGAATGCCAAGCGCGTCGGCGAGCACCGTCAGCGCCGCATCGTTCGCGGCCCGATCGACGGGCGGGGCGGTCACGCGAACGAGCAAGCGGCCGTCGCGCACGCCATCCAGCCTCGAGCGACTCGCGCGCGGCACCACGCGAATCTCCAGTCGCACGCCGCCGGGCACGGCACTCACGCGCGTGAGAGCGTCGGCGGTCACGTCAGGGCTCGGGCGCCGGTGGCGTGCGTTTACCGAAGATCGCCGTGCCGACGCGCACGATCGTCGCGCCCTCTTCAATCGCGACCTCGAAATCGTGGCTCATGCCCATGGAAAGATGCGCGAGTCGCTCCGCGGGCACGCCGCCTGCGACGAGGCCATCCCTGATTTCCCGCAGCCGCCGGAACCACGGCCGCGAGTCCTCGGGATCGGTGGGAAAGGGCGGCACCGTCATGAGCCCCGCGAGCCTGACCGCGCGCGTGTCGAGCGCGGCGTGCACGATGTCGGCCGTGGCGCGTTCGTCGGCCCCGAACTTCGTGGCTTCGTGCGCCAGATCCACCTGAACGAGAATCGTCGGCCGCGTGCCGGCGTCGGCCGCCCCTTGATCGATCTTCTTCAGCAGCTCGAGACTGTCCACCGACTCGATCCACGCGAACGCCGCCGCGGCCTTGCGCGCCTTGTTCGACTGCAGGTGTCCGATGAGGTGCCACTCGAGCGCCAGGTCGGCGAGCGCCGCGATCTTGTCGAGCCCTTCCTGCACGCGATTCTCGCCGAAGCTCCGCTGGCCGGCGGCCGCGGCCTCGCGGACGAGCTCGGCGCCGAACGTTTTCGAGACGGCGACGAGGTGAACGCTGGTGGGATCACGGTGGGCGCGATGCGCCGCCGCGTCGAGGCGGCGGCGCACGGCCCTGAGGTGTTCGGCGACGTCCGCGCCGGGCGGCATCGCTACTTGATCATCGCGAGCATCGCTTTCGCCGTATCGGCATACTGGCCGGTCGGCGCGAGCTTCAGATATTCCTCGAACGGCTTCTTCGCGTCGGGGAGCTTGCCTTCGTTGACGAGCGCCATGCCGTACCAGTAGTGCGCCTCGGCCATCTTCGGATCGAGCTCGATGACCTTGGCGAACTGCGCCTTGGCTTCCTGAATCTTGCCCTGGTTCCAGAAAATGATGCCCTGGTTGTAGACGGCCTCCGGGCTGCTGCCCGTCGCGCTCGTGCCCGCCAGCTCGTTCGCCTTCGCGCTCATCTTTGCCGCGTCGTCGAACTTCTTCTGGCCGTTGTAGAGCGAGGCGAGCGCGTTGTACGGCTCGGGCTTCGATGGATCGATCTCGATCGATTTCAGATAGGACTGCTCGGCCGCGGCCTGGCTGGCCTTCTTCGCCTCATCGTCGGTCGCCCCTTCGGCCTTCTTCATCTGCGCGTCGCCCATCCTCGAGTAGCACGCCGAGCACTTCGGCAGCTCGGCGACCATCGCCGTGAACTTCGCGATCGCATCGTCGAAGTTCCCAGCGTCGATCGAGGTGTTGGCGTCCGTGAACATCTGCTCGAGCTCTTTCTGACGCTTGTTGCGCTTCTCGACCTCGGCCGCGCTGAGGTCCGTCGCGTTCGCGCCGCCCTTGCCGCCGCCCGCCGAGATCGTGATGTCCTCGGTGCGGATCATCTGGCCGATCATCACCTGCACGCCTTTGATCTTGCCGCTCAGGTCGCCCTTCGTCGCGGTGATGATCCACGTGCCGCCGCCAGGCGGCAGCCCGGCCTTGACCCACTCGCCCTTGGAGTCCGTCTTAGCCTTGTATTCCCGCGTGTAGTCGCCGACGAAGTCGAGCGTGACTTCCGCGTCGGCAACGGGCTTGCCCGATTGATCGATGACTCTGCCGCGCAGGGATCCCTGCTGCGCCTGGGCCGGCGTCGCGAACGCAGCGAGGAACACCGCACACGTCACCGCGACGAGGACACAGACGAGCCGTTTGTTGGTCATGGCCGCCTCCTCACACCTCTCGCGTCAGTCTACACCTAGAAAAGAAGGGGTTCCCAAGAGGTTCCCGGGGTTTCCTGGAGGTTCTCCGGGGTTCCTGGAGGTTCCTGCGCCTAAGGATTCCAGAGCGTGCGAGACAACGTGCCCTGGTTGGCGCGGGCGATGAACGATTCGAGCGTGACGATGTCGACGAGCGCCGCCGCCGTGAGGTGATTGGCGAGACCGCCCGACGTATAGAACTGCCGCAGCTTCCAGCCCTCGCCCCCCAGCACGAGATACGCCCGGGCGTAGCCGCCGGCCCGCATCGTTTCGGCCAGGCACATGACCTCGAACGGCACTTTCTGCTCGGCCGTCCCACCGGTCTGCTGCCACTTGACGGAGATGAGGAAGCGATCCGAGCCTTTCTCCGCGACGGCGTCGACGATGTGGCGGCCGTGCCCCAGGCGCGGGCCGACGTCGACCTGGAGCGCGTAGCTGTAGCCGCCCAGTCGCAGCGCCGGCAGCACCATCTGCTCGAGCACACTGCCGGTGGCGGTATCGCGGCTCATGTCGGCAGATTCCGGGTGGCGAGCACTTCGGCGGCGGGCGTCCGGTCTCCGGTGCAGCTGATGCGGCGCGGCGCGTGGAGGATCTGCAGCGCGTAGCCCAGCGATTTGTACAGCTCTTTGATCGCTGGCGTGGCCTGGTTGGACAGCACGACCGGGCCGGGGTGCTTCGCGAGCCACCGCGCGGTGCGGACCTGGTCGTCCCACGAGAAGCCGCCCTGCGAGTAGTGCGTGAACTCGACGTCGTAGGGCGGATCGGCGTACACGAAGTCCTCCGGCGCGAGCGGGACCTCGTCGAAGTCCGTGTTCGTGAACTCCCAGTCGCGAAACGTCTCGACGTACGGACGAAAATCCTGCGTCCGGAAGTAGTTGATCGTCTTGTAGCGGCCGAACGGGACGTTGAACTCGCCCTTGCGGTTGAAGCGGCACAGGCCGTTGTAGCCGGTGCGGTTGAGATAGTAGAAGAGCTCGGCGGCGCGTTTGGTGTTGCCCCGGCCGCTGGCGAGCAGGTGATTGAACTCCTCCCGCGCGGCGTAGTACGGACGCTTCGCGTTCCGGATCTCCTCGGTCGGCGCGAGGCCCGCCTTGAGCTGACGGTAGAAGTTGATCAGGTGCGGATTGACGTCGTTGAGCAGCGCGCGCGCCGGCTTCAGGCCCAGGGCAACCGCGAGCCCGCCGCAGAACGGCTCGACCAGCCGCTGATGTGAGTGCGGCGCCCAGTATTTCTCGACGACCGGCACCTGCCAGCGCTTGCCGCCGGCCCACTTCAGCGGCGGCCGCGGCGTCGCTGCCTCCGACGAAGCCGCGCCGTTCATCGTCGGGGCGGCGGCGTCGACGTGTGCAACCGATCGCAACATGCGTGCGGGCGGATTGTACATCCTGGTACGAAATCCTGTGCCCGAGGTGTGACGTTCCAGGTCACACGGCGCGCGGTGCCATGAACGTCCGGACGACGCCGAGGTCGTCGGTCACGGGCGCGGGCGGAAGCGACGCCAGGAACCGCCGGCCGTAGCTCATGCGCGTGAGCCGCGGGTCGAGCACCGCGAGGACGCCGCGATCCGTGCGCGTCCGGATCAGGCGGCCGAGGCCCTGGAGCAGGGTGAGCGTCGCGAGCGGCACTTGATAGTCGTGGAACGGCTGGCCGCCGCGCGCCTGGATCGCGGCGATCCGTGCCGCCACCAGCGGGTCGCCCGGTGATGCAAACGGCAGGCGGTCGATGATCACGCAGCTCAGCGCCTCGCCCGCAACGTCCACGCCCTGCCAGAAGCTCGAGGTCGCGAGCAGCACGGCGTTGGGCGTCGCGCGGAAATCGCGCAGGAGCGCCGTCCGCGGCGCGGTGCCCTGCACGAGCAGCGGCCAGCTCACGCGGGAGCCGAGCCGGGCGTAGACGTCGTTCATCGCCGCGTACGACGTGAACAGCACGAAGGCGCGGCCCTCGGTGCGGTCGAGCAGCTCGGCGATCGCCCACGCCGCGGCGGCGTTGTATTCGTCCGAACGCGGGTCGGGCATCTCCGGCGGCAGGTACAGCACGGCCTGTCGGCGGAAATCGAACTCGGACGGCAGGCGCACCGTGCGCGCGCCGGCCAATCCGAGGCGCCCGAGCACGTAGTCGAACGACCCTTCGACCGTGAGGGTCGCCGAGGTCAGCACCGTGCCCGTGCGGCCCGCCACGATGGCGTCGCGGACGATGTCGGCAACGTCGATGGGCGCGGCGCGGAGGAACACGCCGCGCCCGCGCAGTTCGATGAAGTGCACGAATGCCGGGTCGCCGGTCGCGACGAGCTGCGTGAGCTCGGCCCGCATGGTCGCCGCGCGGGCTCCGATCGCCGCGAGATCCGGGGGCGGTTCGGCGCCGGCCGCGATCTGATGCGCGAGGGCGTCGAGCGCCGTCGCCAGCCCCACCCCGGCCTCGCCCAGCCGCTCGGCCGCCGCGGTCGTCAGCGTCAGGCGATCGCCGCCGGCGTCGCTTCGACGCAGCTCCAGCTTCGCGGCGTCGAACAGGCGGCGCGCGGCGTGCTGGACGTCGCTCAGGCCGCGAGCGACCGCGACCGCGAGCCGGCCCTGCTCGGCGGGGATCGCGGCGGCCGCCGCCGCGCCGTCGCGCGCGAGGTCGTCCACGCGATACATGCTGAGCGATAACCCGAAGTACTGCGTGACGATGTCCTCGAGCTGGTGGGCCTCGTCGATCACGAGTAGCTCGCACTCGGGAATGACCTCGCCGAACTCGCTTTGCCGGACCGCCGCGTCCGCGCACAGGAGGTGATGGTTCACGATGACGATCTTCGCCTCCGCGGCGCGATCGCGCATGCGCGTGATGAAGCAATCCGCGTAGTGGGGGCACTCGCGGCCGAGGCACTGCTCGCTGGTCGAGCTCAGCTCGGCCCAGAAGGGCAGGTCGTCGGGTAAGTCCTCGATCTCGCTGCGGTCGCCGGTCGTCGTCTCCCCGGCCCAGTCGGCGATGCGGTCGAGCCACCGCCGGTCCTCGACGGGCAGACCGCCCGCGGCCTCCCGCACGCGCTCGAACCGGTGGAGACACAGGAAGTTCGTTCGGCCCTTCATGTACGCCGCACGGACGTCGACGCCGAGCGCGCGCGCCAACGCCGGCAGATCCTTGTAGAACACCTGATCCTGCAGCGTGCGCGTGCCGGTGGAGATGAGGACGCGACGATCGGCGAGGACCGCCGGGACGAGATAGGCGAGGGTCTTGCCGGTGCCCGTGCCGGCCTCGGCGACGAGCGTGCCGCCTTCGTCGAAGATGCGGGCCACCTCGGAGGCGAGCCGGCGCTGGCCCGGCCGCGGCTCGAAGCCGTCGAACGCGGCCGCGACGGGTCCGTCGTCCGCGAGCGCCTGATCGACCCGGGCCGCGAGCGTTACCGCGCCGCCAGGTCGGGGTACAGCGGGAACTTTCGGCACAGGGCTTCGACCTCGGCGCGGACCGCGCGCGCCAGCGCTTCGTCCTCCGGCGCGGAGAGGACGCGCGCGATGAACGAGGCGATCTGATCCATCTCGCGCTCTTTCATGCCGCGCGTCGTGACCGCCGGCGTGCCGACGCGAATGCCGCTGGCCGTCATCGGCGGGTGCTGATCGAACGGGATGGCGTTCTTGTTGACGGTGATGCCCGCCCGGCCGAGCGCGGCTTCGGCCACCTTTCCGGTGAGCCCGCGCGAGAACACGTCCACGAGCATGAGGTGGTTGTCGGTGCCGCCGCTCACGAGCCGGAACCCCGCGCCCGCCAGGCCAGCCGCCAGCCGCGCCGCGTTCTTCACGATCTGCTGCTGATAGGTGCGGAACTCCGGTGCGAGCGCCTCTTTCAAGCACACGGCCTTGGCGGCGATCACGTGCATGAGCGGTCCGCCTTGCACGCCCGGAAAGACGACGCGATCGAGGTCTTTGGCGAACTGCGCGCGGCACAGCACCATGCCGCCGCGAGGTCCGCGCAGCGTCTTGTGCGTCGTCGTCGTGACGAAATCCGAATGAGGGACGGGCGTCGGGTGCTCGCCGGCGGCGACGAGACCCGCGATGTGCGCCATGTCCGTCATCACCAGGGCGCCGACGTCGTCGGCGATCGCGCGCACGCGGGCGAAGTCGAAGACGCGCGGATAGGCGCTGGCGCCGACGACGATCAGCTTCGGCTTGTGCTCGCCGGCGAGCCGGGCCAGCTCGTCGTAGTCGATCCGCTCGTCCTCCTTGCGGACGCCGTACGGGACGATCGTGAAGTACTTGCCCGAGAAGTTGAGCGGGTGCCCGTGCGTCAGGTGGCCGCCGTGGGCGAGGTTCATGCCGAGCAGCACGTCGCCGGGCTTCAGCACGGTCATGTAGACCGCCATGTTCGCCTGCGCGCCGGAGTGCGGCTGGACGTTGACGTGATCGGCCCCGAAGAGCTGCTTCGCGCGATCGATGGCCAGCGATTCGGCGACGTCCACATACTCGCAGCCGCCGTAGTACCGTTTGCCCGGGTAGCCCTCGGCGTACTTGTTCGTCATCACGCAGCCGGCGGCCTGCATCACGGCCAGGCTGACGAAGTTCTCGGACGCGATGAGCTCGAGGCCGTCTTCCTGCCGGCGCTCTTCGTTGTGGATGGCGGCCGCGATTTCAGGATCGGCCGCGGCGAGCGGTTTCATGATCCCGGCATTGGAGATTTCTGGATTGGCCATTGGAGATTGATTGAAAGGATTGTGGGATCGAGGATCAGTTCATTGTGCGCAATTGTCAACGAATCAATTCGTCAATCAATCATCATTGACGCGATTCTGCAATCTTCCATGCACGTCTTCATTTCCCTCCGTCCAACGCCCTCAGCTTGTCCACGCGGCGCTGGTGGCGGCCGCCCGCGAACGCCGTGTCGAGAAAGAGGTTGACGATGCGGCGCGCGAGATCCGGGGGCGTGAGGCGCTCGCCGAGCGCGAGGACGTTGGCGTCGTTGTGCTCGCGGCTCAGCCGGGCCGACTCCTCGTCGATGACCGGCGCGGCGAGGACGCCCGGGATCTTGTTCGCGGCCATCGCCATGCCCAGACCGGATCCGCAGAAGAGAATGCCGAGATCGAACGCGCCGGACGCCACCGCCCTGGCGACCGGCACCGCGTAGTCGGGGTAGTCCACCGAGTCCGTCGTGTTCGTGCCGAAATCCTGATACGCGATGCCGCGCTCGTCGAGCAGCTGCTTGATGTTGGCCTTGAGGGTGACGCCCGCGTGATCGGCGCCGAGCGCGATACGCATGCGCGCATGATACCAAAACGCCTTCGAGCGACCCGCCGCACATTTCGTAGAATGGCGCGTCATGTCCTCACCGGTCGTCATCTCGCGCCGCGGCGCCGACCGCGTGCGCGCCGGCCACCCCTGGGTCTACCGATCGGACATCGTCCGCGCCGAGGCTGAGCCCGGCGATCTGGTTCGCGTCGAGGAGGAGCGGCGCCGCGCGCTCGGCTGGGCGCTGTGGAGCAGCGAGTCGCAGATTGCCATCAGGATGATCGCGACCCAGTCCGCCGGAGCCCGCCAGGCGAACGTGGAGGAGCGCGCGCTGTTCGAGACCAGGCTGCGCGCGGCCATGGACTATCGCGCGAGCCTCGCGATCGACGGCACCGCGTGCCGGTTGGTGCACGGCGAGGCGGATCGACTGCCGGCGCTCGTCGTCGATCGCTACGGCGACGGCCGCGACGACTACCTGGTGATTCAGACGCTCTGCCAGGGCATGGATCGGCGGATCGGACTGATCGTGGAGCTGCTCGGGACGATCGTGCGGCCGCGCGGCATTCTGGCCCGCAACGATCCGAAGGTCCGGCGTCTCGAAGGCCTCGACGAGCGGGTCGAGGTGCTGGCGGGTGAGGTGCCCGACACCGTGGAGGTGCGTGAGGGCGACGTGACCTATCGCGCGGACCTGCGCCACGGCCAGAAGACGGGCCTGTTTCTCGACCAGCGCGAGAATCACCTCGCCGCGGCGCGGTACGCGCGCGGGCGCGCGCTCGACGGGTTCACGTACCACGGTGGATTCGCGCTGCACCTGGCCCGTCACGCGGCGTCCGTCCTGGCCCTCGACTCGTCCGGGGCGGCCGTGGCGGCCACGCGAGCCAACGCCGCGCGCAACGGCCTGACCACGCTCGAGGCTCGCGAAGCCAACGTCTTCGACGAGCTGCGCGAGCTCGAGACGAGCGGTGAGCGCTTCGACACGATCGTGCTCGACCCGCCGGCGTTCGCAAAGAACCGCGCGGCCGTGGAGCGCGCCGCGGCCGGCTACAAGGAGATCAACCTCCGCGCGCTCCGGCTCCTGTCGCCGGGCGGCCACCTCATCACGTGCAGCTGCTCCTACAATGTGAATGAGGCGCTGTTCCAGGCGATCGTCGAGGACGCCGCGATCGACGCGCATGCGACTGTGGCGCTGGTGGAGAAGCGCATGCAGGCGCGCGACCATCCGGTGCTCCTCGGCGTGCCCGAGACGCACTACCTCAAGTGCCTCATTCTCCGGAGGGTGGCATGACGCGTCTGACGATTGCCGTCGTCTGCGGACTGGTCGCGCTCGGCGCGCGGCCCGGGGGAGGGACTCGCGTGCCCGAGCAGAACGATCCTCGCATCGCGGCGGCGCTCGAGCCGATCCGCCTGCGCCATCGCTTCCCGGCGCTCGGCGGCGCCATCGTCACCAGTCAGGGCCTGCAGGCGATGGCCGTGACGGGCGTCCGCAAGATCGGGACGGACGTGGCCGCCACGCCGGACGACCTCTGGCACCTCGGGTCCGACACCAAAGCGATGACCGCGGCGGTGATCGCGAAGGTCGTCGCCGTCGGCGGGCTGACGTGGGAGTCGACGATCGGCGCCGTGCTGCCGCAGCAGACCGCGGGCGCGCCCGAGGCATTTCGCAACATCACGCTCCTCCAGCTCTTGTCGCACCGCGCGGGGCTCGTCGCCAACATCAATTGGGGCCAGGCGTCGCACTCGGCGGCCACGCCACGGGCGCAGCGGCTGGCGGCGGTGCAGACCGCGGCCAGGACGCCGCTGTCCTCTCCGCCGGGCTCGAAGTACGAGTACTCGAATCTCGGCTACGTCATCGCGGCGGCCATGGCGGAACAGGCCATCGATCAGACCTGGGAGAACCAGATGCGCCTGACGGTCTTCCGGCCGCTCGGGATGGCGTCGGCGGGCTTCGGCGGGCTCGGCACGCCCGGCAAGATCGATCAGCCCTGGCCGCACACCGACGGGAACAAACCGGTCGAGTCGAACGGTCCGCTCGTCGACAATCCCGAAGTCATGGGCCCGGCGGGCACCGTGCACTGCTCGCTGGCGGACTGGGCGAAGTTCATCGCCGATCAGTTGGACGGGCTCGAGGGCCGCGGCGCGCTGCTCAGTCCTGAGATGTACACGCGGCTCCACACGCCGCCCTTCGGCGGCGACTACGCGTTTGGCTGGCTCGTGGTGGAGCGGCCGTGGGGCGGCGGCACGGTCTACACGCACGCGGGCAGCAACACGATGAACTACGCAGTCGTCTGGATGGCGCCCAAGCGCGATTTCGCCGTGCTCGTCACGACGAACCAGGGCGGCGGCGATGCGCAAAAAGGAACCGATGAGGCCGCCGCGGCGCTGATCGGATTGCACGGATCGGGCGTCTAGCGGCCGTGTTTCACGTGGCGTCGATCTTGCACCGCCAGGGTGCATGACTCAACGCATCGTGTCGCTCGTGGCCGTCGTGCTGGTGTGCGCGACGCCGGCGATCGCGCAGACGCGTCGCGCCGCGCCGCCGCCCGCGAAGAACGACAGTCCGCAAGTGGGCGTGCGCGCCGGCGTCAGCGGCGATCCCGATCAGTTCTACTTCGGCGCGCACATCGAGACCTCGCCGCTCATCGAGCACCTGACGTTCCGGCCCAACGCCGAGGTCGGCGTCGGCGACAGCCTGACGCTCATCACGTTCAACTTCGAGTTCGCCTACTCGATTCCGCTCAAGAACCAGCCGTGGCGGGTCTACCTCGGCGCCGGCCCCGCGCTCGTCATCTCCGCCTTTCACAGCGACCATCCCAACGACGGCAACACGGACGTCGGCGGGGGCTTCAATTTCCTGGTGGGCCTTCAACATCGCAAGGGCCTCTTCACCGAGCTGAAAGTCGGCGTCATTGACAGCGCGTCGGTGAAGTTCTGCGTCGGCTACGTGTTTCAGTAGCGCCGGCTGACGGGGTTCCTCTGGGGCGCCCCACGGGGTTCTCCGGGTTCCTGGGAGGTTCCCCCGGAGATTCGGGAGGGTTCCGGAGGTTCGGCGTCTGCGATAATCTCGGACAGTGGCCAAGTACCAGCCGTTGACGGAAGCTGATTTCGGGCACGCGTTTCCGAATTCGACGAAAGTCTTCGAGGCGGGCCCGCAGGGCGTGCGCGTGCCGATGCGCGAGATCGCGTTGTCGGGCGGCGAGCGGCCGCTGCGCGTGTACGACACCAGCGGACCGCACGGCGCCGACGTCCACGTCGGCCTGCCGTCAGTTCGCGGATCGTGGATCGCCGGCCGCGCGGACACTGAGGTCGTGTCGAAGGGCGCCCGGCGCGGCGTGCGGCGGGCGCAGACCGGCCGCGCCGCCACCCAGCTTCACTACGCGCGGCGGGGCGACATCACGCCCGAGATGGAGTTCATCGCCATCCGCGAGGGGCTGCCGGCGGATTTCGTCCGGTCGGAGGTCGCGCGCGGACGCGCGATCATCCCCGCCAACGTCAACCACCCGGAGCTCGAGCCGATGGTCATCGGCCGCAACTTCCTGGTGAAGATCAACGCGAACATCGGCAACTCGGCGGTGAGCTCTTCGATCGTCGAGGAAGTGGACAAGCTGCGCTGGGCGACGCTCTGGGGCGCCGACACGGTCATGGACCTGTCGACCGGCAAGCACATCCACGAGACGCGCGAGTGGATCCTGCGCAACGCGGCCGTGCCCATCGGCACGGTGCCGATTTACCAGGCGCTCGAAAAGGTCGGCGGCAAGCCCGAGGAGCTGACGTGGGAAATCTACCGCGATACGCTCATCGAGCAGGCCGAACAGGGCGTGGACTACTTCACGGTGCACGCCGGCGTGCTGCTCCGCTACATCCCGCTCACTGCTCGTCGCCTGACCGGCATCGTCTCCCGCGGCGGCTCGATCCTCGCCAAGTGGTGCCTGGCGCATCACCAGGAGAACTTCACGTACACGCACTTCCGCGAGATCTGCGAGATCATGCGAGCCTACGACGTGTCGTTTTCGCTCGGCGACGGGCTGCGGCCGGGCTCGATCGCCGACGCGAACGACGAGGCGCAGTTCGCCGAGCTCCGGACGCAGGGCGAGCTCACGCGCATCGCGTGGGAGTACGACGTCCAGGTCATGAACGAGGGGCCGGGTCACGTGCCCATGCACCTCATCCGCGAGAACATGGAGAAGCAGCTCGCGTGGTGCGACGAAGCGCCGTTCTACACGCTCGGGCCCCTCACGACCGACATCGCGCCCGGCTACGATCACATCACCTCGGCGATCGGCGCCGCGATGATCGGCTGGTACGGCACCGCGATGCTCTGCTACGTCACGCCCAAGGAACACCTCGGCCTGCCGAATCGCGACGACGTGAAGGCGGGCGTGATCGCGTACAAGATCGCCGCGCACGCCGCCGATCTCGCCAAGGGCCATCCCCGCGCGCAGGCGTGGGACGACGCGCTGTCGAAAGCGCGGTTCGAGTTCCGGTGGGAAGATCAGTTCAACCTGTCGCTCGATCCGGTGACCGCCCGGGCGTTCCACGACGAGACGCTGCCGGCCGGCGCCGCCAAGCTCGCGCACTTCTGCTCGATGTGCGGCCCGAAGTTCTGCAGCATGGAGATCACGCAGCAGATCCGGGATGTCGCCGCCGAGAAGGGCGTGTCGGTGCCCGAAGCCGTCGAAGCCGGTCTGGCCGAGAAGGCCGCAGAGTACCGGCGCGATCGCAGCTAGGCGCACCGCGAAACTCTCCCCGGCGCCGAGCGATCTTTCCGGCGTCCGGAGCTGAACACCTGCCCCACACCACGGTTGCCCGTCCGACGTCCAACGTTGGACCGGGGGCACGCCGCTTGCAACTGGATCGAACGTCCCTCGCGGAGGCCTCTCATGTGGCGCGACATCCGTCTTGCAGCCCGGTCGTTACGGCGCAGTCCGACGTTTTCCATCGCCGCCGTCGTGGCGCTTGCCCTCGCCATCGGCGCCAACGGCGCCATCTTCAGCCTGGTTGACGGCCTCTGGTTCCGGCCGCCGGGCATCCGCAGCCCGGGCACGATCGTCCGCTTGTTTGCCACGACGACGACCGACCAGTCCGGACTCTGGTCGTACCCGGAGTACCTGGCGCTCCGCGACCAGACGACGTCGTTTGCCGGCGTCATCGCCCGCGGTGGGCGCGGCGCGCTGCTCACCGGCAAGGACGGCGCCTCCGAACTGCTGCTCGTCAACGTCGTGTCGCTCAATTTCTTTTCGACGCTCGGCGTCACCGCCGACCACGGGCGGGTGTTCGCGCCCGGCGACGAGGCGTCGCTCGAGAGGGCGCCCGGCATCGTGCTCGGCCACGCGTTCTGGCTGCGGCACTTCGGCGGCGATCCCGGCATCGTGGGACAGACGGTTCCGCTCGGCGGCAAGAGCGCGGTCGTGCTGGCGGTCCTGCCGGCGAGCTTCCGCGAAATCGAAGCTGACGCGGATCGCGATCTCTGGATGCCGCCGGCGACGTGGACGCTCCTGTCGAGCGCCGAGGAATTCACCCGTCGCGATGCGCGGTGGTTTCAGGTGCTGGCGCGACGCGAGCCCGGCGTCTCCGTCGCCGCCGCAGCCGCCGAGGTCTCTGCGCTTGCGCGCTCGCTCGCGCAGGAGTTTCCTGACACCAATCGCGGGCGCGGTGCCCGCGTAATCTCCGACCTCGACTACCGGCTGGAGCAGGGCGGAGTGAATGCCGTCGCGCTCGTCGGGCTCGTCCTGCTGGTCGTCGTCATCACATGCGTGAACGTCGCGAACCTGCTGCTCTCGCGCGCGGCCGGCCGCACGCGCGAGCTGGCGGTTCGGCTGGCGCTCGGCGCTGGCCGCCGGCGCCTGCTGCGCCAGCTCATGCTGGAGAGTGCCCTCCTCGGCACCGCCGGCGCCGGAGCGGGCCTCGTCGTGGCGATGTGGCTGATCCGGATTCTGCCGGCGCTGCTCGTCCAGCCGCCGGGCTTCAGGTCGCCGCTGCTGTTCCAGACGGACCTGCGGGTCGTGCTCTTCACGATGGCCGTGACCGTCCTGACGACCGTGCTCTTCGGCCTCGCGCCGAGCTTGATCGCGGCGCGCACGGACGTCGCGGCGCTGGTGAAATCCGAGCCGCTCGCGGCGAGTCCGTGGCGGCGCGGACACGGGCTGGGCGGCGCGCTCGTCGTGGGACAAGTGGCGGTGTCGCTGGTGCTGCTCGCCGTGGCCGCCGTGCTGGCCAAGAGCTTCTTCGAGACCGGACGCGCGGATCTCGGCTTCGCGCGCAAGCCGCTGCTCACGGCCTGGGCCACGAGCAGCGTGCCGCGCGACGTGGGGGAGCGGGCGGTCGCACAGCTCGCGGCGCTGCCCGGCGTGACGCACGTGGCCGTCGCATTGCGCGCGCCGCTCAGTCTGTCGGGCGGCGGCAGGGCCCGCGCCGTGGTCACGGAGGACATGGCGACGCCGCCGGCGACCGGCTATCCCCAGATCAAGTTCAACGCCGTGGGCGCGGCGTATTTCGAGACGCTCGGCATCCCGGTGCGCGCCGGCCGCACGTTCACGCCGGCGGAGGAGACCGCCGGAGAACTGCCGGTCGTGATCAACGAGCGCTTTGCGAACGAGTTCTATCCGGGTCGATCGCCGATTGGCCGGATCATCCACGTCGGCAATCCAGGCAGCCCGCCGTCCCGCATCATCGGCGTCGTCGCCAACACGGTCATCAACGAGCTCAGCGAAGCGCCCGAGCCGTACTTCTACGTGCCGCTGTGGCGCGGCGACTACGGCGAGCTCACGTTCCTGATCGAGACGACGGGCGATCCGGCAGCGCTGGCGCCAGCCGTGCGCGCGAGCCTGCGGCAGACGGACGAACGCCTGGACCCGCGCCAGCTCGTCACCATGGCGCAGTACCTCGCGTATTCGGCCAGCTCGTATCAGGCCACCGCGGCGTTGTCGGGCGGGCTCGGTCTCGTCGGGCTGATCCTCACCGGACTGGGCGTGTATGGCGTCGTCGCGTCGCGCGCGGTCCGGCGCACGAAAGAGATCGGCATTCGCGTGGCGCTCGGCGCAGCGCGCGGGCAGGTGCTGCGCCTCGTTTTCGCTGAAGGGGCGCGCCTCGGATTGATCGGCGTCGCGATTGGCGTGCCCGCCGCTCTCGCCGCGACCCGCGTGATCCACTCACTGTTGTTCGGCGTCGATCCCTGGGACGTCTCCGCCCTCGCGGTCGCCGTCATCGCGCTCCTGGCCGCCGTGGCCGCCGCCACGCTCGTGCCGGCCTGGCGCGCCGTGCGCACCAATCCGTCGATCGCGCTGCGCGAGAGCTGACCCTACTTGATGGTCGGAGGGACGATCTGGATGATCGTCTTGAAGCGCTGTTCTTTCGTGCCGTCGATGAACAGATAGCCGTCCTGATTGTTCCAGGTGTAGTCCTTCACGACGACGCTCGGCTGGTAGGTCATCGTGTCTTCCTGAAACCTGCCGATGTCGAACTGCTGCATGGCCGGCGCCTTGAAGAGCTCGCGACCGCTGATCTTCAGGACATTCTTGTAGTAGTTGACGATCTCCAGATACGGCGCGTTGGTGCCGAAGAGGTAGATGCGCTGGCCCTGCCCGGCGTCGATCACCTCGAGCGGCGTCGCGCCGGGGTAGACCGGCGCGCCGAGCGTGGAGGCTGACGGCACGCCGGGCGCCTGCGAGGCCGCCGGCGGCGCCGGAGAGGGCGTCGGCGCGGCTGGCGTCGACGGTTTGGCCGTCGCCGGAGGCGCGGCCGCACCGGGGAACGGCAGGGGCGGAGTCTGCGCCGACGCCGCGTTCGACGCGACGACGACGGGCATTGCCGCCGCCAGCAGGACGAGGAGCCTGTTCACCAAGACCTTCTCGCTATTATAGGACCGTGGACGGGCTGAGCTCGGTTTGCGAGCGCGAGCGCGGGTGGATCGTCGAGTTCGTCCGCGAGCTGGCCGCCCGCGAGTCGCCCAGCACCGATCGCGAGGCGCTCGAGAAGTGTGCGGCGTTTCTGGCGGCGCGGCTGAGCGCGTCGGGCGCCGACGTGAGCCGGATCGCCGCCGGGTCCACGGCCGATCACGTCGTCGCGCGCTGGCGTGGCGCCGGTCCGCGCGTGCTCCTGGTCGGTCATTTCGACACCGTCTGGCCGGTCGGTCAGCTCGAGCGCATGCCGCTCCGCGAAGAGGACGGCAAGCTGTTCGGGCCGGGCGTGCTCGACATGAAGGGCGGCGTCGGCATCGGCGCGCTCGCCGCCCGCGCGCTCGCGGAGGTCGTGCCGGAGCCTGCGCGGCCGCAGGTGACGCTGATCGTGACGTCGGACGAGGAGGTCGGGAGCCGGTCGTCCCGCGGAGCCATCGAGGCCCTCGCGCGCGAGAGCAAGGCCGTGCTGGTGCTCGAGCCGGCGCTGCCGGGCGGCGCGGTGAAGACGGCGCGCAAGGGCGTCGGCGAGTTCGAGGTCACGGCATACGGCGTCTCGGCGCACGCCGGCGCCAATCCGGGCGCGGGCGCCAGCGCAATCCACGAGCTCGCGCACCAGATCACGCGGGTCGAGCGCCTCAACGACCCCGCGCGGGGACTGACCGTCAATGTCGGCGTCGTCGACGGCGGCACGCGCTCGAACGTCGTCGCGGAGCGCGCACGAGCGGTGATCGACGTTCGCATCGCCCGGCTGGAGGACGCCGCCGCCATCGAGCGCGCATTCGCGGACCTGCAGCCGATCGACCGCCGCGTGCGAATCGAGGTGAGCGGCGGCATCAACCGCCCGCCGATGGAGCGCACGGCCGGCGTCGCGCGGCTGTTCGAACTGGCGCGTGGCGTCGCCCGATCGATGGGCGCGGATCTCGCCGAGGGCGCGACGGGCGGCGCGTCGGACGGAAACTTCACTGCCGCGCTGGGCATCCCAACATTAGACGGCCTGGGTGCGACCGGCGACGGTCCGCACGCGCTCCATGAGCACATCGTTGTCAAGGATCTCGCGCCGCGGGCCGCGCTCGTCGCAGGACTCATGAAGGCGATAGGGCATAATTAACTTAGAACTTAGAACTTAGAAGTTAGAACTTGGAAGTTAGAACTTGGAATTTCGAACTTAGAACTCGGAACCCTCAGGAGCCCCTGAGGAACCTCCGTGAACCCCAACTCACATGACGAGCACATTGAAGACGGCGATTCTCCTCGGTGCCTTGACCGCGCTCGTGATTCTCGCGGGCGGCGCGATCGGCGGCCAGACCGGCCTCATCGTCGCCTTCGCGATCGCGGTGTTGATGAACGTCGGCAGCTACTGGTTCTCCGACAAGCTGGTGCTGCGGATGTACCGCGCGCAGGAAGTCGGGCCGGACCATCCGCTGTCGCGCATCACGGCGCGCCTGTCGCAGAAGGCGGGCCTGCCGATGCCGCGGTGCTACGTGATCCCCGACATGTCGCCGAACGCATTCGCGACCGGCCGCGATCCGCACCACGCGGCGGTCGCGGCGACCGAGGGCATCCTGCGCCTGCTGCCGGAGAACGAGCTGGAGGGCGTGATCGCGCACGAGTTGTCGCACGTCAAGCACCGCGACATTCTCATCAGCACGATTGCCGCGACGCTGGCCGCGGTCATCATGTTTCTCGCTCAGATGGCGCGATTCGCCGCCATCTTCGGCGGCGGCGGATCGTCGGACGATCGCCGGGGCGGGACGAGTCCGCTCGTGATGCTGGCCATGGCGATCCTGGCGCCATTCGCGGCCATGCTGATCCAGATGGCGGTCTCGCGCCAGCGCGAGTACGCCGCCGACGAAGCCGGCGCCCGTCTGGTCGGGTCGCCGATGGGCCTGGCGAGCGCGCTGCGGCACATCGACTCCGCCGTCAAGCAGATCCCGATGGAGGACGCATCGCCGGCGACGGCGCACCTCTTCATCATGAATCCGTTCTCCGCACGCGGATTCACGTCGCTGTTCCAGACGCACCCGCCGACCGAAGAGCGCATCAAGGCGCTCATGGCGATCAGGCCGAATTGAAGCACTCCAGACAGGTACGTCGCGTAGGCCAGGTACGTCGGGTACGTCTGGTCCCCGGAACGCGCTAACGCGGGCCGACCTTTCGCTGTCAGAGTCCCAGCCGCGCCGCGGCCGCCGTTACGATGCCCTTGATCTCTGCCACGTAGCCCTTTGGGGCGTAGCCGCGGGTGTACAGACGGCGATAGCCGTCGACCAGATGCGGGTACTCGCGGGCAAGAAATGCGAAGAAGTGCTCGCGCACGCCGTCCTCCAGATGCGCGACGTTCGTGCCGACGAATTTCGCTCCCGCGTCGGCAATCGCCTGCAGCGTCCGCTCGATGCTCGACTTGAGCGTGGTCACGCCCGGCACGAGCGGCATCATGAGCACGCCCGCGTCAACGCCCGCATCAGTGAGGTACCGGACGGCGCGTAGTCGTTGCGTGGGCGCGGCCGTGCCCGGCTCGAGCCGGGCCCATGCCGCCTCGTCCACGGAGGGCACGCTCACGCAAACTTGGCAGCCAGCGTGGCGCGTCGCTTCGACAAGGACGTCGACGTCCCGGACGACCATCGGACCCTTGGTGACGATGTGGAAGGGTGTGCGGGCGGCGGTGAGAATCTCGATCGACCGCCGCGTAAGCCGGTAATGGCCCTCGATCGGCTGGTATGGGTCGGTGGCCGTGCCGACAGCCACGGCCTCGCGCGCCCACGTCCGCCGCGTGACCTCTCGGCCGAGCACCTCCGGCAGGTTCGTCTTCACGAAGATCAGCCCCGAGAAATCGTCCCCCGCGCCAAGCTCGAGGTGCCGCTGGTACTTGCGGGCGTAGCAGTATTCGCACGCGTGGGTGCAGCCGCGGTAGGGGTTGAGCGCCCAGCGGAACGGCATGCCGACCGCGGCGGTCAGCGCGGACTTGACGTGGATCTCCTGGTAGCGCGCTTCGTCGGCCCGGCGCCTGGCGTCGGGCAGGCCATCGAGCCCCGCGGCCTTCACGGCCGCCGCGACGTCCCGCAGCGACGGGCGGCTGTCCTCGGCCGGGAGGAGCGAGAGCTGGGCGGCTTCCGCCATGACTTTCGCTTTATTTTCGCCATCCGGACTTTGGAAGTCAAGGCCCCAAAGACAAGAGAGCCGGGACCGGACGGCCCTGTCCGGCTAGAGCAAGTAGGCCAGGGCAAACCCGACCTGCGCGACGAACATCATTCGATACATGTGCGCCCACGAGACGTGGTTCTCGTCGATCGCCAGATCCTCGGGGCGTTTGAGCATCAGGTAGCAGACGTACAGCCCGTAGAGCGTCATCACGAGGCCGAGCGTGTGGAGCAGGGGCGCATGGCCGGTGAGGATGCCGGCGGCGGTCCCGGCGTTGATCAGCAGAAAGGGCAGCACGAACGACGGCGAGATCATCCACGCCGCGCGACGCACGCCGTACACGATCGGCAGCGTCCGGCAGCCGCCGAGCCGGTCGCCCTCCATGTCCGCGAAGTCCTTCGTCGTGGAGGCGCCGAGCAGGAAGAGCCCGAAGACCGTGCCGATGTACCAGGGCTCGAGGCCCGCGACGGTCTTGACCGCCGACCAGCCGGCGACTTTCAGCAGCACGCCGCGCGGGACCGCGATCGTGATGTTGGCCCAGATGCCGCGCTGTTTCGTCCGGAGCGGCGGCACCGAGTAGACGTAGGTCGCGACCATCGCGACCGCCACGATCCAGAAGCACTCGTGCCGTCCGTCCGGCGCGACGAGCCATGCGAGCAGGAGCGTGAGCGCGTACGTCACGTTCGTGAACACCCAGGCCTCGCGCACCGACAAGCGGCCGCTCGGCAGCGGCCGGCGCCCCTTGTTCACACGGTCGATCTCGAGGTCGTAGATCTGATTCAGCGCGTTGTTGCCCGCGTTGAACACGATCGCCATCACGGCGCCGATGGCCGCCGGCACGAGCAGCGACCAGTGCCAGACCTCGGGTGGGCGCGCGCCGACGGCGGTGAGCGCGCCGGACACGAAGCCCAACGCCGGCGCGATCAGCGTGAACGGGCGCGCGAGCTCGACGTAGACGCTGAGTTTCCGCACGCCGCTACCAGATGGTGGCGACGAGCAGCGCGAGCGCGGCGCCGATCGCCGAGTTCAGGAAGTTGAGCACGTCGTTGTTCAGAATACCCGGACCCTCGAACAGCGCGCCGAGCGCGCCCTCGGCGAAGGACGCGAGCGTCGAGGCCAGCACGACGGCCGGGATGAGGCTCGCCGGAATGAGCCCGAGCGCAAACGCCAGCGCCGCCAGCCCGAAGGACGCGGCGATTCCGGCGGCGGTTCCCTCCGACGACACCGCGCCGGACGTACCCGGCGGGACGCGACGCCATCCGACGATGAGCCAGGTGGTCTTGCCCCAGGCCTTGCCGACTTCGCTCGCGATCGTGTCGCTCGACGCCGTGACGAGTGCGGCGACCATGGCGAGCGTCGCCAGATTCGGGTGCCCCATGCCGAGCGCGACGAGCGCGGCCCACGCGGCCAGCCCCGTGTTGGCGATCGCGTTGCCGGGCCCGCGCCGGCCCTCACGCTCCTCCGCGATGCCGACGATCGCCTTGCGGCGGAATCCGGCGCGCGTGGCGATCGCGACCGCGGCAAAGGCCGTGATGAGCAGTACCCAGCCCTGCCAGCCGGCGCCGAGAAAGATCGCGGTGCCGATGACCCACCCCGCGACGGCGCCCGGGATCGTGACCGTGCGCGCACGCCAGCCGAGGAACGCCGCGGCGCCGTTGGCGGCCGCGGCGGGACCGAGCCGGGCCAGTACGACCGGCACCGCGTGGCGAATGGACGCGCCGTCCACGGCGCCGAGGCTCCAGAGTACGAGCGCTGCCATTGCCGGCACCGTGATGTTGTCGTTCAGACGAATCGGCACCGTTTCGGCGAACCCGGCGACGACCGCGGCGGCGACGGGCGCCGCGATGATCCACCACCACGGCGGGCTCATCGCGCCGTTCGTCGTCCAGGCCGCGAGCCCGACGGCCGCGAGCGCCCCGCACGCGATGAACGCGACGAGGCCGCCGGTGGATTTCATGCGATTCCACGGTAGCGCCGGCGTCCGGACGTGCGCGCCGACGAGCGTCGCGAATCCATCGCCGGCCGCGAGCACGCCCCAGGAGGCCGCGGCGATCACGGGCCGCTCGGGGAAGAAGAGGATCAGCGCCAGCACCGCGAGGGGATAGATCACGATTCCGGACTTCAGCGGCGCCGTGAGATCGCCCGGACGGAACACGGCGGGCGCAACGCGCGGCAGGATCAGAAGATTGAAGAGCACGGCGGCGACGGCCATGAGCGCGGCCTGCCACCACGTCAGCACGCGAAGGAGCAGGGCGAACGCGCCGACGAGCACGTGAACGACCTGCCGGCGGACTTCGCTCGACTCGGTCATGGATCAGCCGGCCGCGCGGACCTGCTGGCGCCACCAGTCGAGGGTGTCGCGGAGGGTCTCCTCGACCTTGATGCGTGGTGTCCAGCCAAGCTCGGTTCGGATGCGCGTGGCGTCGCCCTGAATGACCGGCGTGTCGGACGGCCGCAGCCGGCTCTCGTCGATTTCCACGGTCACGCGCACCGAGGACAGGTGGAGGAGCTCGTCGAGCAGGTCCGCAATCCGCCACGCGCGGCCGGAGCAGATGTTGTACGGCCGGCCGCACGGCGCCGCCTCCATCATCCGTTCGTACGCCGCGATGACGTCGCGCACGTCGGTGAGGTCGCGCCGCGCTTCGAGGTTGCCGACCTGGATCGCCGGCGGCGCGAGCCCGGCCTCGATGCGCGCGATCTGCCGGGTGAAGCTCGAGACGACGTACTCGGCGCTTTGCCGCGGTCCGGCGTGGTTGAACGGCCGGGCGATCGCGACGTCGAGGCCGTCCTCGGTCGCCGCGCGCACGGCGAGGTCATCGGCCGCCAGCTTGGACAGCCCGTACGGATTGTTCGGCACGCACGGCGAGTTTTCGGAGATGGGCTCGTCGCCGGCCTGATAGATCTGCGCGGAGGTCACGACCAGCACGCGGCAGGGTCGATCGAGCACGCGCACCGCCTCGAGCAGATGATGCGTGCCGAGCGCGTTGATCTCGAGATGCGCGACGACCGTCTGCCACGATGCGCCCACATGCGGCGCGCCAGCCAGATGGTAAATCCGCGTCGCTCGCGCCTCGTCGACCGCGGCCAGCACGCGCCCGCGATCCAGCATGTCGACGGCTTGCCAGTCGACCGTGGTCACGGGCGCCGGAGGCCGGCCCCCCGGGCGATGCCAGCCGACCAACGGTGCGCTGCCCGCGAGCCGCTCGAGGAGATGGCTGCCGACGAATCCGGTCGCGCCGGTGATCAGCGTGGTGCCGGAAGCCATACGGCGATCAGGCCGGCGAGTGGCGCGAGCCGTACTGCGCCTGGTAGTACGCCCGGAACTCGGGGTCCTGCTCCTTGATCGGCCGCCACCACCACTCGTTCTCGCGGTACCAGCGGACGGTCGCCGCGAGGCCCGCGTCGAAGTTGACCGTCGGCGTCCACCCAAGCGCGCGGATCTTCGAGGAATCGAGCGCGTACCGGCGGTCGTGCCCGAGGCGATCCTCGACGGGCGTGATGAGCGTGGCCGGCCGACCGACGAGCGCCAGGATCCTGTGCGTGAGGTCGATGTTGGCGACCTCGTTGCCGCCCCCGACGTTGTACACCTCGCCCGGCTGGCCGCGCTCGATGAGCAGGTCGATGGCCCGGCAGTGATCGTCCACGTGCAGCCAGTCGCGGACGTTCAGCCCGTCCCCGTAGAGCGGCACCGGGCGGTTGTCGATCAGGTTCGTGATGAACAGCGGGATCACCTTCTCGGGAAACTGGTTCGGGCCGTAGTTGTTCGAGGCCCGGCTGACGACGACGTTCACGCCGTACGTCGCCCAGTAGCTGTAGGCGAGCCGGTCGGCGCCGGCCTTGCTGGCGGCGTACGGGTTGCGCGGGCGCAGCTCGTCGCTCTCGCGGCTGTGGCCGGTCGGGACGCTGCCGTAGACCTCGTCGGTCGAGATCTGCACGAACCGGCGCAGCGCCGGCGCCGCGCGCGCGGCTTCGAGCAGCACGAACGTCCCGAAGACATCCGTCCGGATGAAGTCGCCGGCCGCGAGAATCGATCGGTCGACATGGGTCTCGGCGGCGAAGTGGACGACGATCTCGGCCGCCTGAACGAGCGGCGCCGCCACGCTGCGGTCGGCGACGTCGCCCTTGACGAACCGGTGGCGCGGGCTGTCCAGCACGTCGCGCAGGTTCTCCATCCGTCCCGCATAGGTGAGCTTGTCGAGCGTCGTGATCGTCCAGTCGGGATGCGCGGCGTGCGCCCACCGCACGAAATTCGATCCGATGAAGCCCGCGCCGCCGGTGACGAGGACGTTCACCATCGGATGCCGACCTCCGAGTTGTCGCCCAGCATGAACCGGTACGCGACCGGCCGGACGGGCATCCGGTAGATCCGGACGTTGCGGCCGATGAGGCTGTCCTCGATGCGCGTCGCGAGATCGGTGATCACGGCGCCCTCGAGCACGATGCTGTGCTCGATCTCCGTGTCGCGCAGCTGGACGCCGTCGCCGATGGCCGTGAATGGACCGATGTACGCGCCGGCGATCCGCGCGCCCGTGCCGATGATGACGGGCCCGCGCACGACCGATCGCTCGATCGTGGCGCCGCGCTCGACGATGACTTTGCCCTCGACGCGGGACTCGGCGTCCACCGCGCCGTCCACCCGGCGCGCAATCGTGTCGAGGATCAGCCGGTTGGCCTCCAGGAGGTCCTCCAGCTTGCCCGTGTCCTTCCACCATCCCTCGACGATGTGCGGGTGCACGTCGAGGCCTCGGTCGATCAAATCCTGGATGGCTTCGGTGATCTCCAGCTCGTTGCGCGCGCTGGGTCTGATCCGCTTCACCGATTCGAACACCGCGCGGCTGAACATGTAGACGCCGACGAGCGCGAGGTCGCTCTTCGGCTCCTTCGGCTTCTCGACGAGCCGCACGACGCGATCCCCCGCGAGCTCGGCGACGCCGAACATCTGCGGATCGGGCACGTGCGCCAGCAGGATCTGCGCCGCCGGCTTCTTCTGCTCGAACTCCTGGACGAACCGCGTGATGCTGTGGTTCAGCAGGTTGTCGCCGAGGTACATCACGAACGGCTCGCCGGCCAGATACGCCTCGCTGATGAGCACGGCGTGCGCCAGCCCGCGCGGAGCGTCCTGCTCGATATACGTGACCGTGACGCCCCATTTCGATCCGTCGCCGACCGCGGCGCGGATCTCCGCCGCCGTGTCCCCGACGACGATGCCGATCTCCCGGATGCCGGCCTCGGCCAGTGCCTCGAGTCCGTAGAAGAGCACGGGCTTGTTGGCGACCGGCACGAGCTGCTTGGCGCTCGTGTAGGTGATCGGACGCAGGCGGGTGCCTTTGCCGCCGCTCAGGATGAGGCCCTTCATCGCGCCCTATTATGGCCTAACGAAACGAGCCCATCGGGTTGGTGAACGACCCGACGCCGGCCAGCGTGAACGAGATACTGATGTGCCGGTTGGCGTTGATATTGGTCAGCCCCAGGTGCGAGATGTCGGCCGTCGAGTAGTCGAGCTGCACGCCGCAGCACTGGCTGTTGTAGTACGCGATGAGCCGCCGCTGCAGCCACGTCGAGCGCAGGATGTCGTAGTTGAACGAGTACATGCCGCCGAAACGGCCGTCGGCGCGCTTGACCGTCGCGGCGATGTTGAGGAAGTGATCCGCGAACGCCGGGTTGTCGTAGCCGGGCAGCCCCGGAATGACCTGGCGCTTCTGCCAGCCGCCGCTGAGCTGCACGATCGGATTGCCGTACGTGCCCGTCGCGCTGAAGCTGCGCGGCACCTTGAACTTCGAGTCGATGTCCGTCCGGAACTGCGTCGAGAGCGCCGGCGTGGGCGTGCCGACGACCGTGATCTGAATCGGCGAGAACGTGCCGGGCGGCGTCACGCCGACCGACGCGTACTGCGGGTCGTAGATCGCGGCCGCGGCGTTGGAGTAGTAGCTCTGGCCGATGTCCACGCGCAGGATCTCCCGCACCGCGCCTGCCGCGCCGCCTTTCCTTTTCGCGAGCAGCCGGTTCGTCACGCCGTACGTGAGCGTGGTCGTGCCGCCGATGATGCTGTCGGTGCCGTCGTTCTGCACGACCTTGAACAACTGGTCGAAGGTCGACGTCCGCTGGAAGGAAAAGCTCGGCTCGATGAGGTGCTTGATCTTCTCCGCGTAGCCGCTGTCGGGCTCGAAGACCCGCGAGAAGACCGGGCCGGTGAGGTTGGTCCGGAAATCGACCAGCTGGCGCGTGAGCGGCGCCGCCACTTGCGCGCCCGTCAGCGGATCGATGCTCTCGAACCACTCGGTGACGCGCCACTGCGCCTGCGTCGTGACCGTCAGCCACGGCAGCGTGCTGACCGGCCAGCGCACCTGCGGCGCGCCGTCGAGGCGCCACAAACTGTGATTCGTCGTCGGGTCGTCGAGGTTGTCCTGCCGGACGAGATACGCGACCTCGCCCGCGGCGCCGAGGTAGACGCGCGACTTGCCGATCGGCTTCTGCGCGTACCCGATGCTGAGCCGCGGCAGATACCCCCGCCGCGCCGCGTTCTCGAGCGAGTTCGACCCCGAGTTGTAGACGTCGTTCTGCTGGAAGCTCGCGCTGATCTGGAAGCGATCGATGTTGCCCGACACGGTCGCCATCACGCTGCGCGTGCGCTGTGAGATGTCCTCGATGTTGTTCTGATAGAGCTGCTGCGTCGTCGCGTCGTTGAAGTAGTCGACCGAGCTGATGAGCCGGAACCGGTCCGGCAGCTCCTGGTTGGCGAAGCCGCGGATCGTGTACGACTTGCGCGCCGGGGTCGTGTTGCCGAGCGCGTCGGTGAGCGCGTGCTCGTCAATCACGCTGTACGTGACCGTGCCGTTCGAGCCCGGCGACTCGACGTAGCGGTACTCCGCGCCGTACCCCTGGCCAGTCTTCTTGTACCAGTCGTGGAAGAACGTCGCGTCCTGACTCCGACTGATCGCCCAGAAGAACGCGTTGCTCAGCGTGAACCCACCGACCGTCGACGAGCCGAAATTGGGCATCAGGATGCCGGTCGACCGGTCCTCCTTGTTGATCGGATAGTAGACGACCGGAAGATAGAACATCGGCACGTCCTTGACGTGCAGTACCGCGTTCTTGAGGAGCACGTGCTTTTCGAGCGTCACCGAGCCGGTCGTGCCGCCCATGTCCCACCGCGGCGTGGCCTGGACGCACGACGTGAAGCCGCCATCCACCAGCCGGTACGTCCGATCGCCAGTCTTGACCAGCTGGTCGCCCCAGAAGTACATGTCCGGCTCCATCCCGCCGAACAGACTCTTCTCCGTGGGCTTGTCGGAGATCTGGGCGTAGCCCGAGGCCTCGTAGAACGTGCCGAGGTGCGTCATGCGGTTGACGATGGCGTGGTCGGCCGAGACCCGCACGCCGGGCTGGACGAAGAGCACGTGGCCGGTGATCGCGACCGTCTGCTCGTCGTCCCGCCACTCGATCAGATCCGCGAAGAGCTGCGTGTCATCGCAATCGATGCGCACGTTGCCGGCGAGGCGGTTCTTGTAGACGGCGGGTGCGTCCGGCTTGGCCTCTGCGATCAGCTCGTGCGTCATGGGCTCGTCCTGCTGCACGGTGAGGCTCTTGCAGTTGCCGAGCGGCTCGCCGCCCTGCGCGTAGGCAGCGGCGGGAAGCAGCAGGCCCACGGCGAGAATCAGCGACGGTGCAGCGCGAGGCATCAGACGTTGGCGGGCGGCGCGGCGGTCGTCGAAGGATACCAGATCCGGGCGCGCACCTCGCCGGCGAGATAGAGGGATCCGGCGACGACGATCGGATCGCCGAGGGTGACGGCGTGGGCGAGGGCGTCGGCGGGCGAGGCGATCTCCACGATCGGCACGTCCGGAGCGACGCCGCGGGCGATCGCGGCGAGCTCGTGGGGCGCGGCGGCGCGCGATCCGGCCGCCGCGGTGAAGACGAAGTGCGACGCCGCGGGGGCGAACGCCTCGAGCATCGCGTCGATTTTCTTGTCGCGCATGACGCCCACCACAAGCGGCAGCCGCCGGCCGTACGTCTCGACGAGGTAGGACGCGAGGGCGCGCGCCCCGGCCGGGTTGTGCGCGCCGTCGACGATCACCGTGCGTCCCCGCCAGAATCCGTACTCGAGTCGGGCGGGCCAGTCGACTGCAGTGAGGCCCTCCACGATCGCGGCCGGCGGCGCCTCGAACGTGCCCCGCGCCGCCAGCTCCTCGAGCAGGCGCACGGCCGCGACCGCGTTGGCGATCTGATGGCGGCCCCGAAGCGCCAGCGTCACGGGCCCGTACCGATGGCGCGGCGTGGCCAGCGTCAGGCGCGCGCGGCCCTCGACCATCGTCCACGCCGTCTCGACGCCGTCTGGCGCAAACACCAGCGGTGCGCCGACGCGCTCGGCGGCCGTCGCCACCACGCGACGCACGGCCGGCGGATTGTCCGCCAGCACGACGAGGGCCCCGGGCTTGATCACGCCGGCCTTCTCACCGGCGATTTCCTCGATCGTCGAGCCGAGGTACTGCTCGTGGTCGAGGTCGACGGCGGTAATGGCCACGCCCACGGGCTCGACGACGTTGGTCGCGTCGAGCCGCCCGCCGAGTCCGACCTCGAGGACGGCCACGTCCACGTGCTCGTCGCGGAACACCTCGAGCGCGAGGGCCGTCGTGGCCTCGAAGAAGGTCGGCGGGGAGGGCAGCGACGCGGCCGCCGCGCGGATCCGCCCCGCCACTTCCTCGAGTTGGTCGTCACTGATTGGACGGCCGCCGATGGCGAAGCGTTCATGGAGATCCACGAGATGCGGTGACGTGTAGCGCCCGGTGCGATAGCCGGCGGCGCGGAGGCCGCGCTCGACCATCGCCGTCACCGATCCCTTCCCGTTGGTGCCGGCGATGACGATCGAGGGGAACGCGCGGTCGGGGTGCCCGAGGGCGGCGACGAGCGCGCGGATCTGTTCGAGGCCGAGCTTGACGCCGATGAGCTCGAGCGACTGCAGGTACGCGCCGTGCGACATCAGGCGATCAGGACTCGGCGGCTTCCGCGGGCTCGGTCTCGGGCGGGGCCTCGCGGACGGCTGCAGGTGCGGGGAGCCCGAGAAGGATCCGCAGCGTTCGCGCGAGCACGCCCTTCAGCTCCCGCCGATCGACGACCAGATCGAGGAAGCCCTTCTCGAGCAGGAACTCGCTCCGCTGAAATCCCTCGGGCAGCTTCTGGCGAATCGTCTGCTCGATGACGCGAGGGCCCGCGAAGCCGATGAGCGCCTTCGGCTCGGCGATGTTGAGATCGCCGAGCATCGCGAAGCTCGCCGTGACGCCGCCGGTCGTGGGATCGGCGAGCACCGCGACGTAGGGCAGGCCCGCGCGATCGAGGCGGCCCAGCGCCGCGCTGATCTTCACCATCTGCATCAGCGACAGGGCCCCCTCCATCATGCGCGCTCCGCCGGAACACGAGACGATGATGAGCGGCGCCCGCATCTCGAGCGCGCGCTCGGCCGCGCGCGTGATCTTCTCGCCGACGACCGCACCCATGCTCCCGCCGATGAAGCCGTACTCCATCGCGGCAATGACCACGGGAATCGCGTCGAGCATGCCGGTGCCGACGAGGACCGCGTCCTTCGCTCCGGATTTCATCGCGGCTGCCAGTCGATCGCGATACGGCTTGGTGTCGGTGAAGTGAAGCGGGTCCGTGGACCGGAGGCCCGCGTCATGCTCGGTGTACTGGCCGGCGTCGAACAACATCTTCAGCCGGTCGGTGGCCGTCATCCGGAAATGGTGGGCGCACTTCGGGCACACCTGGAGGCTGGCGGCCAGGTCCTTGTTGTAAATGGCTTTCCCGCACGACGGGCACTTGACCCACAGGCCCTCCGGCACGCGGCTGGCCTTGTCCGGTGCGGCGATGGGCTTGCGGGTCTTCTTGAACCACGCCACGACAGGACTTTAACACTGAAAGTCGGGAAGGCAGGAAGTCAGCAGGTCAGCAAACGGGACAGTCACGTCCCAACTTCCTGACGGTCTCCACTCACTTCCTTGGCACGTAGTATTGCGTCCCCTTGCCCATGGCCTTGATCTGGCGCAACAAGTCGTCGAGCGCCTCGTCGCCCCAGGAGAGGTCGAAATGCGACGTCTCGACGACCAGGAGCGGCGTGGCCGTGTAGTGGAAGAAGAAATGGTTGTAGGCCTCGTTGAGCTCCGCCAGGTACTCGTCGGCGGGCGCCGCCGATTCCGCGCCGGCGCGGCGGGCGCGCTCGCGGACGCGCTTCTTCAGCTGGTCCGTCGGCGTCTGCAGATAGATGACGAGATCGGGAGACGGCACGTCGCGCGACACCAGGTCGAACAACCGCTGGTAGATGAAGAGCTCGTTGTCGTCGAGGTTGAGGAACGCGTAGATCCGATCGCGCTCAAACAGGTAATCGCAGATCGTCGTCTGATTGAACAGGTCCCCCTGGCGGAGTCTGAGCTGCTGCTGATGCCGCGCGAGGGTGAAGAAGAGCTGGGCCTGAAACGCGGCACCGGTGCGGCCCGCGTAGAACTCGCCAAGGAACGGATTCTCGCGTTCATCGAGGACGACGACGGCTTCGAGACGCGCCGCAAGACGCTCGGCCAGCGCGGACTTGCCGAGACCGATCGGACCCTCGATCGCCAGGTAGCGAAAGCCCAACGTGGGCCGAAGTATAGGCCGGATAGATGCTGGGTGCTACGTGCTGGGTGCTCGTGCTGGGTGCTGGGTGCGCGTGCGAAGTGCGCGCGCGAAGTGCGAAGTGCGGCGTGCGATACGGCGTGCGATACGATGAGCTGATATGCGCATCGCCGAGGTCCGGCTGTTCGATGTGCGGCTGCCGCTCGTCCGGCCCTTCGAGACGAGCTTCGGCCGCATCGACGCCCGCGAGTTCGTGCTGGTCGCCGTCGACGCCGATGGCGCGACCGGTTGGGGCGAGTGCGTCGCCGAAGTCGATCCGTATTACAGCGATGAAACAACCACGACGGCCTGGTACGTGCTGTCGCGGCAACTCATTCCGGCCGTCCTCGGCCGGTCGTTGGGCCACGCCCGCGACGCGTCGGCGGCGTGGACCCGCGTGCGCGGTCACCGCATGGCGAAAGCCGCCCTCGAAATGGCCCTGTGGGATCTCCAGGCCCGGCTGGACGGCCGCCCGTTGTGCGAGCTGCTCGGCGCGCCTGCGCGTCCCGTGGCCGCCGGCGTGTCCATCGGCATCCAGGCCTCGCCCGAGGCGCTGGTCGATCGCGTCGCCGCCGAGCTCGCCGACGGGTACCGCCGCATCAAGATCAAGATCAAACCGGGCTGGGACCGGCAACCCGTCGAGGCGATTCGGGCGAGATTCGGCGGCGTGCCGCTGATGGTGGACGCCAACGCTGCGTATACGATAGAAGACGCTCCCACGCTCGCCGCGCTCGACGCGTTCGACCTCATGATGATCGAGCAGCCCCTCGACGACGGAGATCTCGTGGACCACGCGCGTCTGCAGGCGTCCATCCTGACGCCGATCTGCCTGGACGAATCGATCACGGGCCCGAAGGCTGCCCTCGATGCCCTCGCGCTCGGGGCGTGCCGCATCATCAACATCAAGCCGGGCCGCATGGGCGGGTTTGGACCATCGCTGGCGGTCCATGCGATCGCCGTCGCACGCGGCATCCCGCTGTGGCACGGCGGCATGCTCGAAAGCGGGATTGGCCGTGCGCATAACCTCCACTTGTCGACCCTGCCGGGATTCACCCTGCCGGGTGACGTCGCCGCCAGCCGCCGGTATTTCGTGCCCGACCTCATCGACCCGCCGATCGAAGTGCGACCCGACGGCTGCATCGACGTCCCGGCCGGCGCCGGCATCGGCGTCGTGCCGGTCGCCTCTCGACTGCAGGCTGCGACCCGGCGGACCGAAAGGTTCCGAGCGTGAGCCGAGACGTGCGGTCGATCGGTGTGCTGGCGTGTGTGCTCGTGCTGAGCGCAATGGCCGGGGCCTGTCAGAAACCCCAGCCGGTCGTGCAGCTGCCCCCGCCCGCGCCCCCTCGACCGGTCATTCCGATCGACAAGAAAGTCGCGTGGATCCTCCGTCTCGAAACGCAGCGGGTGATCGCGGACGAAGCGTCGCGGTCCGAGCCCCCGTCCTCCGTCGGGCCGCGCGTCCTGATTCCCGCGATCACTCCTGATCTGCTCGCGCTGTCGCTCGATCCGGACAACGGCATCCGCCGCCGGGCCCTGTTGGCGCTGGGACGAGTGGGGCTGCCCGAGGGCGTGCCCACGCTCATCGGCGCGCTGGCTGACAGCGAGGAAGGCGTGCGTGCCACGGCGGCTTTCGGCCTGGGTCTCGCGGCGAGCCGCGACGGCGTCGATCCGCTGGTGGCGCTCCTCAAGGATCCGTCGCCGGTCGTTCGGGGCCGTGCGGCCGAGGCGCTCGGGCTCATCGGCGAGCCGCGCGCGGCCGCCCCGATTGCCGAGGCCGCGGCTGGCTGCCACGACGTGCTGTCCGGACTGCAGCCCGACGATGAGGAGTATCCCAAGGCGCCGGAAATCGAGGCGTGCCGGCTGTCGCTCTTCGCCCTGGTGCGACTGCGGCAGTACGACGCGCTTGCGCGGGTGGCGCTCGACGCCCAGGGCCAGCCGGTGTCGCGCTGGTGGCCCGTCGCCTACGCGCTGCAACGCATCGCCGACAAGCGCGCCGTGCCGGCGCTCCTGAGCCTGGTCGCGAGCGACGGCGTCGTCACGCCGGCGTTTGCGCTGCGTGGCCTCGCCGCGGCCGGCGACACGCGCGTCGTGCCAACGGCGCTGGCCATCACCGCGCGCGAGACCGCCGACGTGCGCCTGCGCGTGGCGGCCGTGCGCGCGCTCGGCCAGATCGGCGGACAGGCCGCGGTCGCGCCGCTCCTGCAGCTCCTGGCCCAGGCCTCCACGCCGCGCAATCTGGCGCTCGAGGCCGTCACCGCGCTCGGATCGATCGGCAGCCGGGACGCATTCGATCCGCTGCTCGACCTGCTGACCGATCCCTGGCCGGCGATGCGTTCGGCGGCATTCGCGGCCGCCGCCAGGTGCAATCCCGACGGGTTCCTGTTGATCATCTCGAGCTTCGATCGCGACCGCGACTGGTCGGTGCGCGCCGCGCTCTCGGGCATCCTCGCGACGCTTCCGGCCGACCGCGTGCGCACCGCGATCGAGGATCTGACGGTCGACGCCGATGCGCGCGTGCGCGGGCCCGCGCTCGAGGCGCTCGTCCACATCGGCGCGCCAGATCTCACCAAGCGCCTCTTCGACGCGCTCGAGGCCCCCGATTTCGTCGTGCGCGCGACGGCCGCGAGGCTCGTGGGTGAGACGATGGCGACCGGCGGCGCCGAGCGGCTGAGGGCGGCCTACGCGCGCGCGGCGACCGACGCCTCGTCGGCGGCCCGGGAGGCCGCGCTCGTGGCGATCGCGAAGTTCGGGCGGACCGAGGCCCGCGCGACCCTGCGCGAGGCGTTGAACGACAGCGACTGGCCCATTCGGCTGCGGGCCGCGCAGCTCCTCAAGGGGCTCGGCGAGGCCGACGCCGCGCCGGCGCGCCCGGCGCCACTCCGCGATCCCGAGGAGTTCTTCGAGTCGGCGGCGCTCCTCCATCCGACGTTCTCGCCGCATGCGTTCATCGAGACCCGCCACGGCACGATCGAAGTCGAACTGAACGTCGTCGAGGCCCCGTTCGCGACGAGGAATTTCGTCGATCTGGCCCGTGCGGGCTTCTTCAACGGCGTGCTGGCTCATCGCGTCGTGCCGAACTTCGTCGTACAGGCGGGCGACCCGCGGGGCGACGGCGAGGGGGGCCCCGGCTATACGATCCGCGACGAATTCAGCACGCTGCCGTTCCTCACCGGGACCCTCGGCATGGCGCTGTCGGGCCCCGACACGGGCGGCAGTCAGTTCTTCATCACGGCGTCGCCGCAGCCGCATCTGGATGGCAAATACACGGTGTTCGGTCGCGTGGTGCGCGGGCAGGAGCTGGTGGACCAGATCTCGCAGTGGGACGCGATCGAACGCGTGCGGATCTGGGACGGTGTGACGCTGAAATAAAAAAAGGGGGTGATCGTCGCCCCCTTTCTCTCGTTACGAATCGGGCTGGCTTACCGCTTCTTGCCGCCCTTTTTCTTTCCGCCCGCCATCTTCTTCGCCATTGTTGTCTGTCCCTCCCTTCACTGTGGGTTGTGCGCCGGCTCTCATCTGCGACGCGGCGTCGCTGCCGTCCGGCATGCCCGACCCGCGCGCAGCGCCGTCGCCCTGGCTGCAGACGCTTCACGCATCTGCGACGACAAAAGAAAAAGGGTGCGCACCCGGCGGGTCGCACCCTTGTGAACTCATCGTCAGCCGCGCGCTCTCCGACACCGGGAGAGTGTCAATGGCTTCGCGCTACTGCCGTCGTGATCGTTCATCACGCAAGACGTAGATTATGGATGAGCACAAAACACTGTCAAGCGGAAAGTGAGTGTCAGAACGCGGTCGTCTTCGACTCCTGCTTGTCCGCGTGGCGCTCGACGGCGAGCGCGATCAACCGATCGACGAGCGCCGGGTAGCTGATCCCGGAGGCCTCCCACATCCTGGAGAACATGCTGATCGTCGTGAAGCCGGGAATGGTGTTGATCTCGTTGATGAACAGCTCGCCCGACGATCGACTGAGGAGGAAGTCGACGCGCGCGAAGCCGGCGCCGTCGATGGCCTCGAAGGCGCTGATGGCCTGGCGCCGCACCTCGCGCGTCATGGTGTCGTCGAGCTTCGCGGGGATCTCGTGGCGGGACCGCGCGTCGAGATACTTGGCCTCGTAGTCGTAAAATTCGCGTGACGGGACAATCTCACCGGGCACGGACGCTTCCGCGGCGTCGTTGCCGAGCACCGCGCACTCGATCTCCCGCGCGTCGGGGACGGCGGCCTCGACGACGAGCTTCCGGTCGAACCCCGCCGCCAGGTCCATCGCCGCATCGAGCTCGTGGGCCCCGTGAACCTTGGAGATCCCCACGCTCGAGCCGAGGTTGGCGGGCTTCACGAACAGCGGAAAACCCAGCTGTTTTTCAATCCTGGCGGCCACGGCGGCCCGCCCCGCCCGCCATTCCCGGCGAAACACCGTCAGCCACCGGCTCACCCGCAGGTCGCGCGCCTCGAAGAGCACTTTCATCACGGCCTTGTCCATGCCGACGGCCGACGAGAGCACGCCGCAGCCGACGTAGGCAACGTTGGCGAGTTCGAGCAGGCCTTGGATCGTGCCGTCCTCGCCGTACGGACCGTGGAGCACCGGGAAGATGACGTCGAGCGACAGGCCGGTGACGGCCGCCGCAGCCTCGGCCTCGTCGGCGCGCGCCGACCGGCGATCGACGAGCACGAGCGTTTCCTCGCCGGGCCGTGGAGGCAGGAAGACCTCACGGCCGCCGCGCACGCGCCCGGCGTCGCTGCGCGCCTGGTCGATCACTTCCGCCGCCGACGCCGCCGAGGGCGGGCGATCGGAGAGCCGCCAGCGTCCGTCCTTGTCGATGCGAATGGCCACGGGCTCGTAGCGCTTGCGGTCGAGGTTCGCAAAGACGGCCGCGGCCGAGGCGAGTGACACTTCGTGCTCGCCGGACCGGCCGCCGTACAGAACGCCAACGCGCAGTCGTTTCAACGCAGGGTCACCGCGGTCGGCGCCAGTCGGCGTCGACGGGGCAGTCATTATAGGCTAAGCCCCGTGAGCTCCCGGTTCGGCTTCGAGATCGTCGCGTCGGACGCTGCCGCGCGGTGCGGATGCCTGCGGCTCGCCCACGGCGAGGTGCAGACGCCGGCGTTCATGCCCGTGGGCACGCGCGGCGCGGTCCGCGCGGTGACGACCGACGCGCTCGAATCGCTCGGCGCCGAGATCGTCCTCGCGAACACCTACCATCTCCACCTGCGGCCGGGCGACGACCTCGTGGCGCGGCGCGGCGGACTGCACGCGTTCATGGGCTGGACGAAGCCGATCCTCACCGACTCGGGCGGCTATCAGGTGTTCAGCCTCGCCTCGCGGCGCACGCTCGACGAAGCCGGCGTCGTCTTTCGATCGCATCTCGACGGCGCGGAGCATCGGCTGACGCCCGAGTCCGTCGTCGACATCCAGGCACGGCTCGGATCGGACGTCGCGATGATGCTCGACGAGTGTCCGAGCTGGCCCGCGCGGACGGAGGAAACCGAGGCGGCCGTGCTGCGCACGCTCCGATGGGCGCGCCGAGGGCGCGATCGCTTCATGGCCCTCGCGGGCGGCGGCGACCCGGCCGTGCCCCGATCAACGCCCGGCCAGGTCCAGTTCGGCATCGTGCAGGGCGGGACGGACAAGGCGTGGCGCGATCGGAGCGTCGCGGGCACGCTCGCCGTCGGTTTCGAGGGGTACGCCATCGGCGGCCTGTCGGTCGGCGAGCCCGTCGAGACGATGTACGACGTCGTGGCCCATACGGCCGCGCAGCTGCCGGCCGACCGCCCGCGCTATCTGATGGGCACCGGCACCCCAGAGGACCTGGTCGAGAGCGTTGCCCGCGGCATCGACCTCTTTGACTGCGTCCTCCCGACCCGCAACGCGCGCAATGGCCAGCTCTTCACGCGCCGCGGGCCCATCGCCATCAAGAACGCCCAGTACGCCGAGGACGACCGGCCCATCGACCCGGCCTGCGACTGCCCGGTCTGCCGGCGTCATTCCCGGGCGTACCTGCGCTACCTTTTTGTGGCGGGCGAAATGAACGCGGCCACCCTTAACACATTGCACAATTTGCACTTTTACCTTGACACCATGCGGGAGATTAGGGAGGCTATTAAGTTCGGAACCTTCGGGAAGTTCAGGAAGGCGTTCCTCGAGACCTATTCCCGCCAGCCCATCCACTTGCATGACTGACGTCACCGCCCCCTTTGTCGTCGCCATGGCTCAGCCTGGCCAGCAGACCAACCTGCTGGTGCAGCTCTTCCCGTTCGCGCTGATGCTCCTGATCTTCTATCTGCTGGTGCTGATGCCCATGCGCAAGCGCCAGAAGAAGGTCCAGGAGTTCCAGGCCGCGCTCAAGGTCGGGGACCGCGTCATTACGACGGGTGGGATTTACGGGCAGGTCACGCGCGCGGCGGATGGCGCGAATACCATTCAGATTCAGATCGCCGACAAGGTCCGCATCGAAGTCGCCCGCGCGTCCATCGGCGGCTACCAGGGACAGGAGCCGGTCGTTCAGCCCGAGAGCACCGGCAATCTCTAGGCCATGACCAAGAATCTCCGCTGGAGAATCATCGCGATCGTCGCCGTCACGCTGCTGGCGGTGTGGTCGTTCACCCCGCCATCGAAGAAGATCCATCTCGGACTCGATCTTCGCGGGGGCGTGCACCTCGTGCTCCAGGTCCAGACCGACGACGCGCTGCGCGTCGAGACGGAAACGACGGCTGATCAGTTTCACGAGGCCCTCAAGGCCGCGAAGATCGAGGTCGCCTCGGTCAAGCCCGTGGACCTGACGACGTTCGCGGTCGAGGGCGTGCCGGCGGGCAGCGACCAGCAGTTCCGGACGATCGCCGACCAGCAGGTCGGCCAGAGCTTCGACCGCGACACGGTCGGCGGCAACTACACGTTCAAGATGAAGCCGAACGTCGTGGTGAATCACCGCAACGAGGCGGTCGCGCAGGCGCTTCAGACGATCGAACGGCGCGTGAACGAGCTGGGCGTGTCCGAGCCCATCATCTCGCCCTATGGCTCGGCCGGCGACCGGATCATGGTGGAGCTGCCGGGCGTCACGGACGTCAGCCGCGCGAAGGAGATCATCCGGAGCACGGCCCTGCTCGAGCTGAAGCTGGTCGAGGCCGGGCCGATGTCGGATCAAGCGGCGCTCCTGCAGCCGTACGGCGGCAAGAAGCCGGACGACATGGACATCGTGCCGGGATCGGACGGGGCCGGCGGCGCGACGACGTACTACCTCGTGCGGCACACGGCGGCCATCACGGGCCGCGACCTGCGCAACGCGAAGCAGACCATCGACGAGAATAACGCGCCGGCCGTGGGATTCACGCTGAGCAGCGAGGGCATCGCCAAGTTCACGCGCGTGACGGAAGCCAATGTCGGCCGCCAGCTGGCGATCATTCTGGACAATCGCGTGCAGTCGGCGCCGGTCATCGAAGGGCGAATCTCTCAGGCCGACGCGCGGATCACCGGGCGCTTCACGCCCCAGGAGGCCTCCGACCTGGCGCTGATTCTCCGGTCGGGCGCGCTGCCGGCGTCGCTCACGTATCTCGAGCAGCGGGAAGTCGGCCCGACGCTCGGCCAGGACTCGATCCGCGCCGGCATCATGGCGTCGCTCATCGGCCTGCTGTTCGTCACGCTGTTCATGCTCTTCTACTATCGGCTCGCCGGAGTCAACGCCATCGTCTCGGTCGCGATGAACCTGGTCATCCTGCTCGGATGCATGGCCTACCTGGGCGCGGTGCTGACCCTGCCGGGCATCGCCGGCTTCATCCTGACCATCGGCATCGGCGTCGATTCGAACGTGCTGATCTTCGAGCGAATCCGCGAGGAGTTGCGGGGCAACAAGGGACCGCGACAGGCGGTGGCGGCCGGATTCGATCGCGTCTTCATCACGATCCTCGACACGCACATCGCCTCGCTCATTTCGGCCGCGTTCCTGTTCCAGTTCGGCACGGGGCCGATTCGCGGCTTCGCGACGACGTTGGTGTTCGGGCTGCTGTCCAACGTGTTCACCGCGGTGTTCGTGTCGCGCACGCTGTTCATGCTGGCGCTCGCGCGTAAGCCAGCGACCGAGCCGCTCAGCATCTAGCCCGAGCCACTCATCATGCAGATTCTTCGAAACACGAACTTCAACTTCATCCGCTGGCGCTGGCATGCCATCGTCGTGTCGGCGGCCATCATCGCCGCCGGGGCGTGGTTCAACTTCGCGCGGGGCGGCTTGCCGCTCGGCATCGACTTCACGGGCGGGACGGTCATGGTCCTGCAGTTCGCGCAGCCGACGTCCGAGGACGTCGTGCGCAAGGCGCTCGACCCGGTGACGACGGACAAGGTCGTCCAGAAATACGGCCAAGCCGGCCAGAACCAGATTCTCGTGCGGCTGCCGATGATGAAGGGCCAGGAAGAAGGCACCAACCTCGAGGCGGGCGTCAACCAGGTGCAGGACGCGCTGCAGCGCGCCAACGTCGGCAGCTTTCAGGTCGTGAGCAAGGATCTCGTGGGTCCAGTCGTCGGCGCGGACCTGCGCAACAAGGGCATTTACGCGACACTCGCCGCCATGCTCGGGATCATGCTGTACATCGCGCTCAGGTTCCGGCTCACGTTCGGCGTCGGCGCGAGCGTGGCGAGCCTGCATGACGTGCTCATCACGCTGTCGCTGCTGACGTTCTTCGGCTACGAATTGTCGCTGAACGTGATCGCGGCCATCCTCACGCTCGTCGGCTACGGGGTCAACGAGCAGATTGTCGTCTTCGACCGCGTGCGCGAGAACCTCCGGACCAGCCGGGGTGAGTCGATGGATACGGTGATCAACCGCAGCGTCAATCAGACGCTGCCGCGGACGATCATCACGTGCAGCGTCACGTTCCTGGCGGTGTTTGCCCTGTATCTGTTCGGTGGCGAAGTGCTGAGGGCGTTCTCGTTCACGATGCTGGTCGGAATCGCGACGAGCACGCTCTCGACGGTCTACATCGCCTCGGGCGTCGCCACGCTCTTGAGTCCGCGCCGGACGGCCGCGGCTCGGGCCGTGGACGCCAAGACGGCCCGCCGCGCCGGTCAGGCCCGGTAGGGCGGGCCAGGGAGTCCCCACTTTCCGACTTCCTGACTCCCGACTTTCCGACCTTCGATGTTCGCCTGGCTTCGGCGCAGCTTCGTCACCGGCTTCTTCGTGACGGTCCCGCTCGTCGTGAGCGTCGTCGCGATCGTGTGGACGTTCCGGTTCGCGGATCGGCTGACGAGCGGGCTGGGCGAGCGGCTCATCGGGCAGCACGTGCCCGGGCTCGGGCTGATTACGACGGCGCTGATCGTGCTGGTGACCGGCGCGATCGCGAGCAACGTCTTCGGCCGGCGGCTGCTCAGGCGCGGCGAAGCGCTCCTGATGCACGTGCCGGTGTTTCGCACGGTGTACGCGCCGGTCAAACAGCTGCTCGACGCGTTCTCGCCATCCAACGAGTTCGGCTTCAAGCGGATGGTGCTCGTCGAGGATCCGGCGCGCGGGTTCGTGCTCGGGTTTCTGACGCGCGAGTTCACGGTCGATCGCGGCAAGGGACCGGAACCCCTGCTGGCCGTGTACGTGCCGACGAATCACCTGTACCTCGGGGACGTGGTCGTCTGCCCGCCCGAGCGGGCCACGTTCCCCGAGATGACGGTGGAAGAGGGCATTCGCGTGTTTCTGACGGGCGGCATGGGCCTCCCCGCGCGCGTGCGCGCGCGGCGCGCGGAGTGAAAGGCCAGGCCCTCCATGCACTATGATGGGCGGTCGAAATCGGGATCACGAAGGGGACAGTGAGCGATGACGGGGAGATGGGTGCGTAAGACGGTGATGGCGACGGTCGTGGCGGGGCTGCTCGCGACCCCGGCGGCCGCGGTGGTCGCGGCGGCGGGGCGGGCCCAGGACGCGGCGCAGGGTGCGGCGCGGGCGGGCGGCGAGGCCAACCTCGTCCTGCCGGACCTGCACCGCCAGACGTTCCTGGGCGGGATCGACGGGCACACGCTGCTGCTCGCCGGTCTGGTGGTCTGCGCGCTCGGCCTGATCTTCGGGCTCGTGATTCGCACGCAGCTCAAGAACCTGCCCGTGCACCAGTCGATGCGCGAGATCTCCGAGCTGATCTACGAGACGTGCAAGACCTACCTCGTGCAGCAGGGCAAGTTCCTGCTCATCCTGTGGCTCTTCATCGGCGCGATCGCGGGCGTCTACTTCGGCAAGCTGGCGGAGACCGTCGATGCGTCGGGCGCCCCCGTGCGCGGGTACACGACGGTCAAGGTCCTGGTCATCCTGCTCTTCAGTCTGGTCGGGATTGCCGGCAGCTACGGCGTCGCGTGGTTTGGCATCCGGGTCAACACGTACGCGAACTCGCGGACGGCGTTCGCCGCGCTCCGCGGCAAGCCGTACCCGTGCTACCAGATTCCGCTCAAGGCCGGCATGAGCATCGGGATGCTGCTCATCTCGGTCGAGCTCGTGATCATGCTGTTCATCCTGCTGTTCGTGCCGGGCGACTACGCCGGCCCGTGTTTCATCGGCTTCGCCATCGGCGAGTCGCTCGGCGCGGCGGCGCTCCGAATCGCCGGCGGGATCTTCACGAAGATCGCCGACATCGGCGCCGACCTGATGAAGATCGTCTTCAAGATCAAGGAAGACGACGCGCGCAATCCGGGCGTGATCGCGGACTGCACGGGGGACAACGCCGGCGACTCGGTCGGGCCGTCGGCCGACGGGTTCGAGACGTACGGCGTGACCGGCGTCGCGCTCATCACGTTCATCCTGATGGCCGTCAGCGACTCGGCGACGCAGATCCAGCTGCTCGTGTGGATCTTCGCCATGCGCATCGTGATGGTCGTGGCCTCCGGCGGGTCGTACCTCCTCAACGAGGTCATCTCGAAGGCGCAGTACGCGCAGGCCGACAAGATGAACTTCGAGCATCCGCTCACGCGCCTGGTGTGGCTCACCTCGATCGTCTCGATCGCGCTGACCTACCTCGCGTCGTACTTGCTCATTCCGTCGCTGGGCGACGGATCGCTCTGGTGGAAGCTCTCGACCATCATCACGTGCGGGACGCTCGCCGGCGCCATCATCCCGGAGCTGGTGAAGGTCTTCACGTCGATGAACTCGGCGCACGTTCGCGAGGTCGTGAGTTCGTCGAGAGAGGGCGGCGCGTCCCTGACGATCCTCTCCGGCTTCGTCGCCGGCAACTTCAGCGCGTACTGGCTGGGCATCGCCATGGTCACGCTGATGGGGATTGGCTACTGGGTCAGCCTCAGCTTCGGCCAGCTCGGCATGATCGCGCCGGCGGTGTTCGCGTTCGGCCTCGTCGCCTTCGGCTTCCTGGGCATGGGCCCGGTGACGATCGCGGTCGACTCGTACGGTCCGGTCACCGACAACGCCCAGTCGGTCTACGAGCTCTCGACGATCGAGCAGCTGCCGAACATCCAGGCCGATCTGAAGAAGAATTTCAACATCGACGTCGACTTCGAGCGCGCCAAACACAACCTCGAGGAGAACGACGGCGCCGGCAACACGTTCAAGGCCACCGCCAAGCCCGTGCTCATCGGCACGGCCGTCGTCGGCGCCACGACGATGATCTTCTCGATCATCGTGGCGCTGACCAACGGCCTCGACAAGGCCCTCGTCGGCAATCTCTCGCTCCTCCATCCGCCGTTCCTGCTGGGGCTCATTACGGGGGGCGCGATGATCTACTGGTTCACGGGCGCCTCGACGCAGGCCGTGACGACCGGCGCGTACCGCGCCGTCGAGTTCATCAAGGCCAACATCAAGCTCGAGGGCGCGACCAAGGCGTCGGTCGCCGATTCCAAGAAGGTCGTCGAGATCTGCACGCAGTACGCGCAGAAGGGGATGTTCAACATCTTCCTCAGCGTCTTCTTCGGGACGCTCGCGTTCGCCTTCTTCGAGCCGTTCTTCTTCATCGGGTACCTGGTGTCGATCGCGCTCTTCGGCCTGTATCAGGCCATCTTCATGGCCAACGCCGGCGGCGCGTGGGACAACGCGAAGAAGATCGTCGAGGTCGACCTGAAACAGAAGGGCACGCCGCTCCACGACGCGACCGTCGTCGGCGACACCGTCGGGGACCCCTTCAAGGACACGTCCTCGGTCGCGATGAACCCGGTCATCAAGTTCACGACGCTGTTCGGCCTCCTGGCGGTGGAACTGGCCGTCAGTTTGCGGGCCGAGCAGGGGGACCTCTTGACCCTGGTGCTGTCGGCGCTGTTTTTCGCCGTCTCCGTGACATTCGTGTGGCGGTCCTTCTACAGCATGCGGATTGGGGCCCGGTAGGGGCCCGGAGGCGGGCCATTTCCGGCCCGCCGGTGTCTAAATGGGGCAGGAAAGGTTCGTTGACACCGTTTTTTGGGTCTGACTATAATCCCGGCCTTCGTGAACGTCGGGAACGAAGCCGGGTCGTAAGGGAGGTTCACAGTGCCACGGGAGATGTTCGGCGACGTCGTCGAGCCGTCCATTAAAGTCGGCACGAAGAAGTGGTACACGGTACCGCTCTCGATCATCACGCACGTCGTGGTGCTTGGCGCTTTGATCGTCATTCCGCTGATGGCGACCGACATGCTGCCGACGCCACAGTCGATGATGGCGTTTGTGGCGATGCCGCCGCCTCCGCCACCCCCGCCGCCTCCGCCGCCGCCCCCGTCGGCGCCGCAGCCGGTGCAGCCGATCCAGCCTGTGAATCCGAACGCCGCGCCCGTCGAAGCGCCGAAGGAAATCAAACCGGAGCCCGTCAATCCGCCCAACTACAGCATGTCGGGTGTGGTCGGCGGCGTGGCCGGCGGCATTCCGGGCGGGGTCGTCGGTGGCGTGGTTGGCGGGATTCCGCCGCCGCCGCCTCCGCCGCCGCCGCAGGCGCCGTTGCGAGTCGGGGGCGACATCAAGGAACCGAAGAAGATCAAGGACGCGAAGCCGGTCTACCCGCAGATCGCCCAGACCGCGAAGGTGCAGGGCGTCGTGATCATCGAAGCGGTGATCGGCAAGGACGGCAGCGTCAAGGACGCGAAGGTGCTCCGGTCAGTCGCCTTGCTCGACCAGGCGGCCCTTGACGCCGTGCGTCAGTGGAAGTTCACGCCAACCCTGCTGAACGGCGTGCCGGTGGAGGTCGTCATGACCGTCACCGTCAACTTCACGCTGCAGTAGGGACGAGCGAGCAGGCGCGAGGGAGTCGCGCGAGCGGAGCGGGGAAGAAGGGTCCCCGCGAGTGAGCGCGTAAGGGGTCCGCGGGGGCGCGGCTTCCCGGATCTTGAGAGGAATCGACCACACGGCAGCTTGATTGGCAGATCAGCGTGAGCCCGGAGGCGATCGAGGCGCGCCGGGCTCTTTTACTCGTTAAGCGACAGTAGCGACAACATAGATCGCGTTCGGAGGCTGGAATGGGCGGACTGGATATTGTGCACATGTGGACACAGATGAGCATCGTCGCCAAAGGGGTGGCGTTCGTGCTCGTGTTCATGTCGATGTGGTCGTTCGGTGTGGCGATTGAGCGGTACTACACGTTCTCCCAGGCGCGCAAGCAATCGAAGCTGTACGCGCCGCAGGTCGCCAAGCATCTCAAGGAAGGCCGGCTGAAGGACGCCCTGACGGTGTCGCAGGCGAAGACCTATCAGTACAGCCACCTGGCGAAGGTCGTGCTCGCGGGCCTGCAGGAATATCAGTTCCAGCACGACGCGGGCGGGACGCTCAACCGCGATGACCTCGTCGACACGGTCCGCCGCGCGATTCAGCGCGCGTCCGCCCTCACGTCGAACGACCTGAAGAAGGGCATCCCGTCGCTCGCGACGATCGGATCGACGGCGCCGTTCGTCGGCCTGCTCGGCACGGTCGTCGGCGTCATCGGCGCGTTCCAGGGCATCGCCGCCACCGGATCCGGCGGCCTCGGCGCCGTGTCGGCCGGCATCTCCGAAGCGCTCATCGAGACCGCGCTCGGCCTGGTCGTCGCCATCCCGGCGGTGTGGATGTACAACTACTTCACCGGCCGGCTCGAGTACTTCAACGTCGAGATGGACAACTCGTCGTCGGAGCTCGTCGACTACTTCATCAAGAAGACGGCGTAGCGCGGGCTCGCGGGTCAAGGAGTTATCGCCATGGCAATGGATGTTGGCGGCGCGAAGGGCGGAGTCAAATCCGACATCAACGTCACGCCGCTCGTCGACGTCATGCTGGTGCTGCTCATCATCATGATGATCGTCGCCCCGATGCTGCAGCAGGGCGTCGTGCTGACCCTGCCGACGGCCGTCCACACGACCGACAAGCCCGACACCTCGGACCAGGTCGTCGTCTTCGTGGACGCCAACAGCAAGCTCTACGTCAACACGATCCAGGTGCTCGACGCCGACGTCGTCAGCCGCCTCCAGACCGTCCTCGAGGATAAGAAGGAGAAGACGGTCTATCTCAAGGGCGACAAGGACGCGCCCTACGGCGCCATCATGAAGATGATGGACGCCCTGCGGAAGGCCCAGATCGACACCGTCGGGCTCATCACCGAGCGGCCCGGGGTCAACCAGGGTGGGGGAGGGCAGTAATGGCTCACGCCCACATGCACCACGGCGCCGAGCGGGTCGTCAAAGGCTCGGTGCCTCAGGCCTCGGCGGACATGAACGTCACGCCGCTCATCGATGTGCTCCTCGTGCTGCTCGTGATCTTCATGGCCACGCTGCCGCTCACGCAGAAGGGCGTGGACATCAACCTGCCGCTCGAGACGACCGCGGCCCCGCAGAACGCGGATATCCTGAAGCAGATCGTCGCTGAATACACGGCTGACCACAGGCTGACGGTCAACAAGCAGGAAGTGCAGATGGCGAACGCCGAGTCGTTCCTGCGCGACACGTTCGAGCAGCGCCACGACAAGACGCTCTTCATCATCGGCGCCAGCTCGGTGCGCTACGGCGAGATCATGCAGATCATCGACGCCGCCATGGGCGCCGGCGTGACCAAGGTCGGCATCGTCACCGAGGGCATGCGCGAGGAAGCGCGCGGGACGGCTGGGAAGTAGGGGCAGAAGGCAGAAGGCAGAAGGCAGAAGGCAGAAGGCAGAAGGCAGAAGGCAGAAGGCAGAAGAGACCAGGCCAGCAGCCGACCAGCCCCAGGACACAAAAGCGCGGCGCCCGAAAGGGCGCCGCGCTTTTCGTTTCTGCGAGGGTCAACGCTTGCCGACGATCGATGGCCGATCATCGATGGCGATGGCCGATCATCGATGGCGATGGCCGATCATCGATGGCGATGACCGATCATCGATGGCTCTTCGATCACCGATTCCCGATTACCGATTGCCGATGATCTTAGCCGCCTTTCTTCACCGGCGTGCCGCTGGTCTGCTGCTTCTTCTGGATCTCGATGGCCTTGGCCTTGAGATCGTCCGCCTCCTGGATGAGCGCCTTCTGCTTGGCCGGGTCCTTCTCGACCTGCGCCTGATAGCGCAGCAGGATGTTCTTGTAGCTGAGCGCCTCGAAGTATTCCGCATTGAGCGCGAGGGCCTTGTCGTCGGCGGCCACCCCTTTGTCGGCGTACTCCTTCTGCTTGTCTTTGGTCAGGCGCTTGTCGCGCATGAGCTCGTCGGTGTAGTACGTCGCGATGGTGTGCCAGGCTTCGGGGTTGTTCGGCTCGTGGTCCGCTCGCTTGTTCCACGCCTCCATCGTCTTCTCGAACTGGCCCTGGCGGTTGTAGTAGCCGGCGAGTGCCTGGTAGACGGTCGGGTCGTTCGGGCGGACGTCCACGGCCTTCAGGAACATCGCCTCGGCCTCGTCGTAGCGGCCGGCGTCCTCGTAGAGCTTGCCGAGCGCCTCGTAGTTGGTCGGGTCGTTCGGCTCCATCTGGATGAGCTGTTTGGCGACCGGCTCGGCCTTTTCGAGGTCGTGGAGCTTGTCGTTGTAGGTCGCGATCAGGTACTCGTAGGCGAGCTTGCGGATCTGCGGGCCCTGCGGGTCCGTGTCCTTGATCTTCTCGGTCGCCAGCTTGTAGTTCTCGACGGCCTTCTGCAGGTACGCGTCGTTCTCCGGGTCGCCGGCCTTCGCGGGCTTGTAGAGGTTGTCGTAGCTGTTGCCCAGGAAGAAGTAGGTGATGCCGAAGAAGTCCGGGTTGCGCTGCAGCGCCTCCTCGTAGCCCGCCGCGGCCGCTTTGAACTCGCTCTTCTTGTAGAGGTCGTTCGCGTCCTTGAAGGCCTTGAGCGCCCGGATGTTGCTGATGGAATACTGCCCACAGGCCGTCGTGGCGAGCGCGAGCCCGGCCGCGAGTACGACCATGCGACCGAGGTTGAATCGAGCGTGCATGTCAGCGTCCCCTTTATGGCCGCCGGGCGCGGAGCCCGCTCTGGGCGCCCGCGGCGTCACGAAAGTCCGGCCAGTATAGTGAACCCGAAAAAAGCCCGTCAAGCGAACGGCGCGGGTCCGGGCGACCCGGCTCGAGCCGGTTGTCCGGCCTTCAACCCGCTTCCGGTATCATGAATGATGTCGACGGCAGCGGCGGCCGTCGGACTCCCCGCCTCTGTTCGTTTAGACACCGAGCGCCATGATCCGGTTCGAGGACCTCGTCGAGAAGGTGCGGGCCGCCAACCCCGATGCGGACACCGAATTGCTCCGCCGGGCCTACGTGTTTTCGGCGATCGAGCACAAGGGCCAGGTCCGCCGGTCGGGGGAGCCGTATCTGGTGCACCCGCTCGAGGTCGCCGACATCCTGGCGGACCTCCGGCTGGACGTCGTCGCGGTCGCGGCGGGGCTCCTGCACGACATCGTCGAGGACACGCCGACGTCGATCGACAAGATCCGCGAGCTCTTCGGCGAGCAGGTCGCCCACGTCGTCGAGGGCGTCACGAAGCTGTCCGGGCTCCAGTTCGCCTCGAGCGAGGAGCGCCAGGCCGAGAGCTTCCGCAAGATGCTCCTGGCGATGGTGGACGACATCCGCGTCATCCTCGTGAAGCTCGCCGACCGGCTGCACAACATGCGGACGCTGCACTACCTGCCCGAGGACCGGCGCACGCGCATCGCGCAGGAGACGCGCGACGTGTACGCGCCGATCGCGAACCGCCTCGGCATGAGCAAGGTCAAGAACGAGCTCGAGGAGCTGGCGTTCCGGTACCTCGAGCCCGCCGCGTATCAGGCGCTGCGCGTCGACGTCGAAGCGAAGCGCAAGGCGACCGAGGGGCTGATCGAGGAGCTGCGCAAGCGCCTCGCGGCCAAGCTCGACGAGGCGCAGATCCCGGTCGTCTCGATCGAAGGGCGCATCAAGCGCCTGTGGTCGATCCATCAGAAGCTGGAGCGGCAGAAGGCGGGGCTCGACCAGATCTACGACCTCATCGCGCTGCGCGTGATCACGCGCAGCGTCAAGGACTGCTACGGCGTGCTCGGCATCATCCATCAGATCTGGTCGCCGGTGCCGGGCCGGTTCAAGGACTTCATCGCCATGCCGCGGCCCAACGGCTACCAGTCGCTGCACACCTCGGTGCTCAGCGAGCGCGGGATGCCGTTCGAGGTGCAGATCCGGACCGAGGAGATGCACCGCATCGCGGAGGAGGGCATCGCGGCGCACTGGAAGTACAAGGAGGGCCGCGTCGGCGCGGCGCGCGACGAGCAGCATTTCCAGTGGCTGCGGCAGCTGCTCGAGTCGCAGCAGGACGTGCGCGACCCGCAGGAGTTCATGCAGAACCTGCGGATCGAGCTGTACCCGGAGGAGGTCTACATCTTCACGCCGAAGGGCGAGGTCAAATCGCTGCCGCGCGGCGCGACGCCGGTCGATTTCGCCTACTTCGTGCACACCGACGTCGGCCACCAGTGCGTCGGCGCGCGCGTCAACGGCCGGATGGTGCCGCTCCGCACGCGACTCTCGAACGGCGACATCGTCGAGATCCTGACGCAGGCGGGGCACACGCCCAGCCGCGACTGGCTGAACTTCGTCGTCACGTCGCGCGCGCGCAACAAGATCCGGCACTTCATCCACGCCGAAGAGAACGCGCGCAGCATCGAGCTCGGCCGGCGGCTGCTGGACAAGGAAATCCGGCGCTTCGGTGTGGACAAGGCGCGCGTGAACGACGCCGCGCTCGAGGGCATCGCCGGCGAGTACGGCGTGCAGAAGGTCGACGACCTCCTGGCCGCGGTCGGCTACGGGAAAATCACCGCCCGCGCCCTGCTCCAGCGGCTCGTCGGCGAGGACGCGCTGCGCGAGAAGGCCCCCGACGGCGCCATCACGAGCGTCGTCAAGCGCGTGCTGGGGAACGGCGGCGAACAGAAGATCAAGGTGCGCGGCGTGGACGACCTCATGGTGTTCCGCGCGCGGTGCTGCAATCCGATCCGGGGCGAGCGGATCGTCGGCTACATCACCCGCGGCAAGGGCGTGTCGGTCCACTCCGCCTCCTGCCCGAACGTCGTCAATCTGCTCTACGACCCGGAGCGCCGGATCGACGTCGAATGGGACAAGTCGGCGGACGCGTCGCCGTACACGGTGCGGCTCACGATCAGCGTCGCCGACCGGCGCGGCATCCTCGCCGACGTCAGCTCGCGCATCGCCGACATCAACACGAACATCCGCGACATCGAGGCCACGGTGGACGCCGATCACCGCGGGTCGATTCGCATGACGGTCGAAATCAGCGACCTGAAACACCTCGAAAAGGTGATGCGATCGATCAAGAACATCGAAGGCGTCCTCGCCGTGGAACGAGCCACGCGGTAGAGCATCGATAATCGATAAATCGGAAATCGGCAATCGAAGAGCCATCGATGAGCGATCATCGACATCGAGGAGCGATCACCGACATCGATGAGCGATCACCGACATCGATGAACGATCACCGACATCGATGAACGATCACCGATATCGATCAACGATCACCGATGTCGATCAACGATCACCGATGTCGATCATCGTTCATTCGCTGGCTCTTCGATTACCCGATTTCCGATTACCGATTGCCGATGTACGCGATGAGGTCGATTTCCACTTTCACGTCGCGCGGGAGCCTCGCGGCCTGGACCGTCGCCCGGGCGGGCGCCGGCGCGGGGAAATACGTCCCGTAGACGTCGTTCATGGCCGCGAACTCGCCCATGTCGGCCAGATACACCGTCGTCTTGACCACGCGGTTGAACGAGACTCCGGCGCCCTGGAGGATCGCCCCGAGATTCTGGAGCACCCGGTGGGTCTGCTCGACGATCCCCCCGGAGACGAGCCCCCCGGTGGCGGGATCGAGCGGAATCTGACCGGACACGAAGAGGAAGTCCCCGGCCCTGATGGCCTGGCTGTAGGGGCCAATCGCCGCGGGGGCGTCCTTGGTCGTCAGTGCGTCCATGAGGGGTCAGGCACTGGGCACGAGGCGCTGGTGCGGGCCGCGATCACTCTCGGGTGCCCAATGCCTGATGCCGGCGGCTCGTTAGGCGGCCTTGGTGACCTTGTTGGACCGAATGCAGCGGGTGCAGACCCGAACGCGGCGAACGGTCCCGCCAATGACGGCCTTGATGCGCTGAAGATTGGGCTCGAACCGGCGGGCCCGAACGTTATGCGCGTGGCTGAGAACCCGCCCCACGACCGGGGTCTTACCGCAGATTTCACAGTGTTGTGCCATTGATCGCTCACACTAAGGCGACACTAGGCCGCCTCCGAAAACATCCAAGTATAGCAAAGCGGTAGAACTAGAAAGGCAGGCCGCGACGTCTAAGGGGACAGACCTCGCTGCGACCGGCGAGGTTAGGTGGGGTAACCAACACGGGATCAAGGGTTTGTGGTTCGAAAGCGGGCACGTCCGATGTCGTGGATGGCAGTGTTGAGTAATTACGACACCTCAATCGAAAATGCCCGGGGGGCTGGGTGGCTTTACTAAGTCTTTCTTGAGTGGTACGATTGGCATTTTTATTGCTTGGCGGGATAGCACTTATTGCGGTCGGCACTTATAGGTCGGCGGGCGACGAGGGGAGAAGGGAGAACGGTCATGAAAGCGCGCATCGGCACCACGGAGCAGCACCCCGTTATGGCTCGGGAGCGCTACGTCGAGCTGAAGCGGATTCTGGAGGAGCGGCGTCGCGAGATCCTGAGCGAGGTCCAGGAGAAGATGCGGGACGTTCGCGCAGTGGGCGCCTCGGGCGAGGGCCAGGGCGTCCTGGACGCGGCGGAGAGTTCCGAGGCGGACATCCAGGACGACATCGAGTTCGCGCTCATCCAGATGAAGTCGGAGACGCTCCACAAGATCGAAGAGGCCCTGTCGCGGCTCGACGAGGGGACGTTCGGGTATTGTTTCGAGTGCGGCGACGAAATCTCGGAGCGCCGCCTGCGGGCGCTGCCGTTTGCCGTCCGCTGCAAGGATTGCGAGGAAGCGCGAGAAGTGGCCGAGCGGCGCCAGCGGCAGCAGTCGCAGCGCCGGGCCGCGGGCTTCCTGATCGACATGAACTGACCTCGGCGTCGGACACCGCACTTCGGTTCGTGCAGGATCCGCCGCTGGCGGGACTGCGCGATCTCCATCCGCGCACCCGCCCAACAGTTCTGGGTTGTTTGACATGGAGGGTTCCATGACCGACGAAACCACGCGCGCACACGGCGCCGGTGAACGGTCGTACACGGTGCCGGCTGAGGTACCCGTGCTCCCTCTGCGCGACACGGTGCTGTTTCCGAATTCGTTCATGCCGTTGGCCGTCGCACGGGAGAGCTCCGTCAAGCTTGTCGACGAGGCGATCGCCGGCGGCAAGCTGATCGGCGTGTTCACACAGCGGGATCCGACGCACGAGGACCCGGTCCAGCCCGATCTGTACGCCGTCGGCACGCTCACGCACATCCACAAGATGTTCAAGCTACCTGATGGCAGCCTGCGGCTGATCGTCCAGGGTCTCGGGCGCATTCACCTGACCCGCCTCACGGCGACCCGGCCGTACCTGCGCGCCGACGTCTCCGAGGCCGCGGAGGTGTCCCGCGAGGCCGACGCGATCGAGGTGGACGCGCTCCAGCGCAACGTCCGCGCGAACTTCGAGAAGGTCGTCCAGCTGTCGCCGGTCCTTTCCGACGATCTCACCGCGCTCGCGTCCAACATCACGCACGCCGGCCGTCTCGCCGACTTCGTGGCGTCCAGCCTGAGCTCCATCTCGACGTCGACCAAGCAGGAGCTGCTCGAGCTGGTGGACGTCCGCGCGCGCATGGACGCGCTCAACCGCATCCTGACCAAGGAGCTCGAGGTCCTCGAGCTCGGATCGAAGATCCAGTCGCAGGTGCAGTCCGAGGTCGGCAAGAACCAGCGCGAGTACTTCCTGCGCGAGCAGATGAAGGCCATCCAGAAGGAGCTCGGCGAGGGCGACGAGCAGGCCCGCGAGATCGACGAGCTGCGCTCGAAGATCCTGGCGGCCGGCATGCCCGACGAGGTCCAGAAGGAAGCGCTGCGCGAGCTCGATCGCCTCTCCAAGATGCCAGCCGCGGCCGCGGAGTACACCGTCGCCCGGACGTACATCGACTGGCTCGTGGCGCTGCCCTGGGCCCGCCGCACCGATGAGGTCATCGACCTGGCCAAGACCAAGGCCGTGCTCGACGCCGATCACTCCGGCCTCGAGCGCGCCAAGGACCGCATCATCGAGTACCTCGCGGTCCGCAAGCTCAAGCCGGACATGAAGGGCCCGATTCTCTGCTTTGTGGGCCCTCCGGGCGTCGGCAAGACGTCGCTCGCGAAGTCGATCGCGACCTCGCTCGGGCGGAAGTTCGTCCGCGTGTCGCTCGGCGGCATGCGCGACGAGGCCGAGATCCGCGGCCACCGCCGCACCTACATCGGCGCCCTGCCCGGCCAGATTATCCAGGGCCTCCGCCGCGCCGAATCGCGCAACCCGGTGTTCATTCTCGACGAGATCGACAAGCTCGGCGCGGATTTCCGCGGCGACCCGGCGTCGGCGCTGCTCGAGGTGCTCGACCCGGAGCAGAACAACACGTTCCGCGATCACTACCTCGACGTGCCGTTCGACCTGTCGGAGGTGCTCTTCATCACGACGGCGAACGTGCTCGACACGATTCCGGCGCCGCTTCGGGACCGGATGGAGGTCCTCGAGCTGCCCGGCTACACCGAGCCCGAGAAGCGCCGCATCGCGCGCGACCACCTCGTCGCGCGGCAGATCGGCAACCACGGATTGACCGAGGCGCAGGTGACGTTCACCGAGGAAGCGCTCGGCACGATCATTCGCGGCTACACCCGCGAGGCCGGCGTCCGCCAGCTCGAGCGCGAGATCGGCGCGATCTGCCGCAAGCTCGCGCGGCGTCAGGCCGAGGGCGTCGGGGCGGCCGTCGTCGTCACGCCGCTCGTCGTCGAGGAGCTGCTCGGCGCGCCGCTCTACCTCGACGAGCTGATGAAGGACCGCACGAAGGACCCGGGCGTGGCGATCGGCCTGGCCTGGACGCCGGTCGGCGGCGACGTGCTGTTCGTCGAGGCCTCACGGATGGCCGGCGGCAGCCAGCTCACGCTGACGGGCCACCTGGGCGACGTCATGAAGGAATCGGCGCGCATCGCGCTGTCGTGGTTCCGAGCCAACGCCGCGCGCTACGGCGTCGATCCCCAGTTCTACAAGGACTCCGAGATCCACCTGCACGTGCCGTCGGGGGCGATCCCCAAGGACGGCCCGTCGGCTGGCGTCACGATGGTCACGGCGCTCGCCTCGGCGCTCACCGGCCGGCCGGTCCGCGGCGACGTCGCGATGACGGGTGAGATCACGCTCTCGGGCCGCGTGCTGCCGGTCGGCGGCATCAAGGAGAAGGTACTGGCGGCGCGCCGCCACGGCATCCACGAGGTCATCCTGCCGCGCCAGAACGAGAAGAACGTGCGCGAGGACCTCAGCGAGGAGCTCCGCCAGGGCCTCACCGTCCACTACGTCGACGAGATGGACGAGGTGCTCAAGCTCGCGATGGTTCCCGTCATCCGCCCGGCCGCGGTGCCGGTGGCGCCGATGCACGAAGAGCGGTCGCGGCTCAGCCTCGCGTAGTCAGACGCGGACTACGCGAGAGGTCTCAAGCCAGAACTTGGTGGCCTATGCCACATTCGCCTTCGCCGCGACCGGCACCGGCCGGCGGCGGCGCCGCGTGAGGCGGGCGGCGAAACCCTCCATGTAGAGGTAGAAGACCGGCGTGATGTAGAGCGTCAGCGTCTGCGACACGATCAGGCCGCCGACGACCGCGAGGCCGAGCGGCTGCCTGGACTCCGCGCCGGCGCCGAGGCCCATGGCAATCGGCACCGTGCCCACGAGCGCGGCCATCGTCGTCATCATGATCGGGCGGAAGCGGACCATGCACGCCTCGTAGATGGCGTCGTGGGCGGACAGGCCGCCGGTGCGCTGCGCCTCGATCGCGAAGTCGATCATCATGATGCCGTTCTTCTTCACGAGCCCGACCAGCATGATGACCCCGACGAACGCGTAGAGGTTGAGCTCGACGTGGAACACGAGCAGCGTCACGAGCGCGCCGAGGCCTGCCGACGGCAGCCCTGAGAGAATCGTCAGGGGGTGGATGAAGCTCTCGTACAGGATCCCCAGCACGACGTAAATCACGAAGATCGCCATGATGAGGATCACGCCCAGGCCCGTGATCGAGTCCTGAAAGGCCTGCGCCGTGCCCTGGAAGCTGCCGATGATGCTCGCCGGCAGCATCTCGCGCGAGAGGTTCTGCACGGCCGTGGTCGCGGCGCCCAGCGACACGCCCGGCGAGAGGTTGAACGAGAGCGTCACCGACGGCATCTGTCCGGTGTGATTGACGAGCTGCGGCCCGACGCCCGGCGCGAAGCTGGCGACCGCGCTCAACGGGACGAGCGCGCCCGCGGCCGACCGGATGTACAGCAGCGACAGCATATCCGGCCGATCCTGGTACTGCGGCGCCATCCGCATCAGGACCATGTACTCGTTCGTCGGCGCGTAGATCGTCGAGACCTGAACGTTGCTGTAGGCGTTGGCCATCGCCGACTCGACCTGATCGACGGTCAGCCCGAGCGCGCCGATCCGGTCGCGATCGAGCGAGATGTTCACCTGGGGGTTGGCCAGCTGCAGGTCGCTCGACACGTCCACGAGCCCCGGCAGCGTCCGCATCGCGGCTTCGAGCTTCGGCGCGAACTCGTACAAGGCCGCCGTGTCGTTCGTCTGCAGGGTGTACTGGTAGAGGCTCCGCGTCATCTGGCCGCCGATGCGGATCGCCGGCGGGTTCTGCAGGAACACGCGCACGCCCGGCACGCCCGAGACCTTGCGGCGCAGCTCGTCGATGACCTGGTCGGCCGTCAGCTTGCGCTCGCCGAGCGGCTTGAGGTCGATGCTGAAGCGGCCTTGACTGCCCCCGCCGCCGCCCGGACCCGTCCCGACGTTCGACGTGTACATCAGCACGTTGGGATCGGCCTTGACGATCTCGGCGATCTGCTTCTGGTGCGCGACCATCGCGTCGAAGCCGATGCCCTGCGCGAAGTCGGTCGTGGCGCTGATGTTGCCGGTGTCGACCGACGGGATGAAGCCCTTGGGGATCACGACGAAGAGATACGCCGTGACACCCAGCAGGACGACGGACAGCATCAACGTGACCGGGCGGTACTTCAACGTCGCGCGCAGCGTGCGCCCGTACGACCGCCGGCCCCACTCGAACACCTGTTCGATCGCCATGTACGCGCGGCCGTGCCGCAGGTGCGTATCCGGGCGAAGCCAGCGCGCGCACAGCATCGGCGTGAGGCTGACCGACACGAACCCGGACACCAGAATCGCGACGCTGATCGTGACGGCGAACTCGTGCAGCAGGCGGCCCACGATCCCGCCCATGAACAGCACGGGGATGAACACGGCCACCAGCGAGAGCGTCATCGACACGATCGTGAACGCGATCTCCTTCGCGCCCTTGAGCGCGGCCTCCATCGCGGTCTCGCCCAGCTCCATGTGCCGGACGCAGTTCTCCAGCATCACGATCGCGTCGTCGACGACGAAGCCGACCGAGAGCGTCAGGGCCATGAGCGACAGGTTGTCGAGGCTGTAGCCGAGCAGATACATCGCGGCGAACGTGCCCACCACCGACGCCGGGAGCGCGAGGCTCGGGATCAGCGTCGCCGACAGGTTCCTCAGGAAGAGGAAGATCACCATGATCACGAGCGCGACCGTCAGCAGGAGCGTGAACTTCACGTCGTGGACGGACTCGCGGATCGACTTGGAGCGGTCCGCGCGGATGCCGACCTGCACCGACGCCGGCAGCTGCGCCTGCAGCCGCGGCAGGAGGTCCTTGATCGCGTCCACGACGGCCACCGTGTTGGTGCCCGGCTGGCGCTGCACCGACAGGTAGATCGCGCGCGTGTCGCCGACCCAGCTCGCCGTCTTGTCGTTCTCCACGCCGTCGTAGACGTGGGCGACTTCGTCGAGCCGGACCGGACGCCCGCCCGAATAGGCGACGATGAGCGGACCGAACTCCTTGGCCGAGAACAGCTGGCCGTTCTGGGCGAAGACCGTGAAGTTCTTGTCGGCGCCGTAGAGCGTGCCCGTCGGCCGGCTGGCCGTGCCGGTCTGAATCGCGCTGGCGATCTGATCCACGCCGATCTGCCGCGACGCCAGCTGCATCGGGTCGAGGTCGATCCGGACGGCGAACTTCTGCGCGCCGAACACGTTCACCTGCGCCACGCCGTCCACCATCGAGATCCGCTGCGCGAGCACCGTCTCCGCGTACTCGTCCACCAGCGAGAGCGGCAGCGTCGGCGAGCTGAGCGCGAGGTAGAAGATCGGCTGGTCGGCCGGGTTCACCTTGTTGTACGACGGCGGCGACGGCATCCCCGGCGGCAGCTGCCGCGTCGAGCGCGAGATCGCCGTCTGGACGTCCTGCGCGGCGGCGTCGATGCTCCGGTCGAGGTCGAACTGCAGCGTGATGGACGTGCTCCCCAGGCTGCTGCTCGACGTGATCTGCGTGACCCCGGGAATCGTGGAGAACTGTTTTTCGAGCGGCGTCGCGACCGCGGCGGCCATCGTGTCCGGATTCGCGCCCGGCAGGCTCGCGTTCACGGAGATCGTCGGGTAGTCGATCGTCGGCAGGTCGCTTACCGGCAGGGCGCGGTAGCCCATGATCCCGAACAGGATGATCGCCAGCTGGATCAGCGTCGTGGCGACCGGGCGTCGGACGAAGAGCGTCGCGAAATTCATGAGCCGCTCTTTCCGCCGTCCGCCTTCCGGGAGATCTTCGAGCCCGGCACCAGGCGCAGCTGCCCGTCGGTCACGACCTCCTCGCCCGCCTGGACCCCCGCGCTCACGATGGCATCGTCGCCGTTCGTGCGGGCGACTTTCACGGGCCGCAGCGCGACCGTCTGGTCGCTGTTCACGATGAAGACGAACTGGCCCTGCTGGCCGTTCTGGATCGCGCTCGTCGGGACGACGATCGCGTGCGGATCGACCGACAGGCGCAGGCGGACCTGGACCAGCGCGCCGGGCCAGATCTGGCGGCTCGCGTTCGGGAACGTCGCTTTCAGCTTGATCGTGCCGGTCGTCGTGTCGATGGCGTTGTCGATGAACGACAGCTGGCCAACCGACGGCGAGGCGGCGCCGGGCGGGACCGCCTCGGTCGCGAGCGGACTGCGCGCCTGGTTCTCACGAATCGCCGCGAGGTACTGACCGGGCACCGCAAACACGACGCGAATCGGCGCGATCTGGTTGATCACGACGAGCGGCGTCGTGTCGGTGCTGCGGACGAGGCTGCCCTGGTGCACGAGCAGGGCGCCGGTCCGGCCGGAGAGCGGCGCCATGATCTTCGTGTACTGCAGCTGGAGCCGGGCGCTGTCGAGCGCCGCTTTGTCGGCCTCGACCGTGGCTGCCGAGCTCGCCGCGGTCGACGCGGCCGTGTCGTAGTCGGACTGCGAGATCAGGCCGCGCTTGTTCAGGTCGTCGTACCGCGCGCGCACCGCCTCGTTGTTCTTGGCCAGCGCGATGTCCTTCTGCAGCGTGGCCTGCGCCTGCTGCACCGCGACCTCGAACGGCCGCGGGTCGATCGTGAAGAGCAGCTGGCCCTTCTCGACGTCCTGACCGTCGGTGAACTCGACGCCCGTCAACTGGCCGGTGACCTGCGCGCGCACCTCGACCGTCGTAAAGGCTTCGCCGCTGCCGATCGTGGTCACATCGACCGGCACGGCTTTCAGGACGGCGTGCGCCGTGAGAACCGGCACGGCTCCCGCATCGCCGCCGCGGCCGCCGCCGCGGCCACCCTGAGCCTGGACTTGCGCCTCCGGCGCGGCGCCGCGGGTGCATGATCCCAGGTGCAGTATGAGGATCAGCCCGGCGGCTGCCGTCGCCGACTGTCTCACGACGCACAGCACGGACTGACGCGACAGGGTCATGGGCGTACCGACTCTATCAAGACTAGCCCGAGAACCGTTTTCATGTCGATGATCTTCCCGCGAGCGACCAGACGCCACGCGCTGGCGATCGACATCGTCCGCGGTTCGATCTGTTCGTCCTCGTCGCCCGCGACAGGCCGGGCCGGTCGCGCCAGATCTGAGCAGCGAAAGAAGATCATCCGCTCGTCGCAGAAGCCGGGCGTCGGGTAGAACACGCCGAGGCGGCGGAGGCGTCGCGGCACGAGCCCGATTTCCTCCGCGCACTCGCGGCGCGCCGCGCGCGCCGGCGCTTCACCCGGCTCGAGGGAGCCGGCCGGCAGCTCCCAGATCCATCGAGAGATCGCGTACCGATACTGCCGAATCAGGATCACGTGGCCGGGGCGCGGCTGCGGCACGAGCACGACCGACCCGCGGTGCCGGACGACGTCCATCGTCGCGGGGCGGCCGTCCGGCAGCGTCACCCGATCCCGCTCGATACGAAAGATTCGTCCGTTGAAGACGATCTTGCGGCGCACGAGACGAGGCGTGACGCGACGCACGGCTCACGATCCCCGGCGATCGAGCGCGGCCAGACGGGCGGCGAGATCGGGGGGCAGCGGCGCGTCGAACGTCAGCGGCTGTCCCGTCGTGGGCTGCGCCACGGTCAGGCGCGCCGCATGAAGGAACGGCCGATCGAGGCCCGCGAGCGCGGCCAGATGCGCGGGCAGGCGTTTGCGGGCGCCGCCGTACACCGCGTCGCCCACGATCGGATGGCCGGCTTCGCTCAGATGGACGCGGATCTGGTGCGTGCGGCCCGTGCCGATCTTGACGCGCACGAGCGAGACGCCGCGGTACGGCTCGACCGACACAATCTGCGACAGGGCCGGACGCGCGTGCCGCGCGCGGCTCGACATGCGATGCCGGTGCCGCGGATCCCGTCCGATCGCCGTCTCGAACCTCCGGCCCGGCTTCATCGCGCCCCACACGAGCGCCACGTACTCCTTGCCGACCTCGCGATCGTGAAACTGCCGGGCGAGCGCTCGATGCGCGCGGTCGTGCTTGGCGACGACCATCACCCCCGACGTGCCGCGGTCGAGCCGGTGGACGATGCCCGGCCGGAGGGCGCCGCCGATGCCGCTCAACCCCTTCACGTGATGAAGCAACGCGTTGACGAGCGTGCCTCCGGCGTGGCCGGCGGCGGGATGCACCACCATGCCCGCCGGCTTGTCGACCACCACCATGTCGTCATCGTCGTAGAGGATCGAGAGCGGGAGCGCCTGGGGCTGCGGAACCGCCGGCGCCGCCGCCGGAACCGCTACTTCGATCGCGAGGCCCGGGGCAAGCGCGAGGCTGGGGCGGATCCGGCCGCGTCCGATCCGGACGTGGCCCTCCGCGATGAGCCGCTGCACGCGCGCGCGCGAGAGGTCAGGCAAATGCGCGGCTAGGAACTGATCCAGCCGCCGCCCCGCATCCTCGCTCGTCGTCAGGAGCGAAAAGACACCGGGAGTGGTCTTAGGCATTTTGCAGTGCGGCTCCCGGGGTCTTTCTCAGCCGCCACAGCATGAGCAGGCTCAGCGGCACCACGATCAGCGAGACGAACTGCGACGTCGAGAAGCCCAGGATCACACCGCGCTCATCGCCGCGGTAGATCTCGATGATGTAGCGCGAGATGCCGTAGAGCAGCACGTAGAGCCAGAAGGTCCGGCCGGCGAACGGCTTGCCGCGGCGCTCGGTGATGAGCAGGATCGCCAGGATCAGCAGCTCCGCGCCGGCGTCGTAGAGCTGCGTTGGATGCAGCGGGATCCCGAGCGGCGTGCCGGCGTTCACCGACGCCACGGGGTCGCGGAACGTCAGGGCCCACGGCACGTCCGTGGGTTTGCCGTAGCAGCAACCCGCCAGCAGGCAGCCGAAGCGACCGACGACGTGCCCGAGCGCGATTCCGGGTGCGATCAGATCGGCCGTCGCCCACACGGGCAGCTGGTAGCGGCGCACGAGGACGATGCCGGTCACGAACGCGGCGATCAGCCCGCCGTAGAACACGCCGCCCGCGCGCACGAGCGAGAGCAGCTCGCGCGGCTGCGCCTTGAAGTGGTCGAAATCGACCGCGATGAGCATCACCTTGGCGCCGACGAGCGCCGCGATGATGAGGTAGATGCCGAGGTCCATGACCCGGGCGCCGTCGAGGCCCGCGCGCCGCGCGCGCATGACCGCCAGCTGCAGGCCGGCGAGATAGGCCAGCGCGAGCAGGACGCCGTAGGAATAGACGGGCCAGCCGCCGACTTCAAACAGTATGGGATGCATGATGGTGATGCCGCGTCATGAAGAGCAGGTCAATGAAAACGAGCACGGCGCCGACGGTGATGCACGCGTCGGCCACGTTGAAGGCCCAGAAGTGCCAACCCCGCCAGTACACGTCCATGAAGTCGATCACGTAGCTCTGCCGGAGGCGATCCGCCAGGTTGCCGACGGCTCCGCCCAGAATCAACGACAGGCCGATGCGGGCCAGCCGCTCGTCCTCGCGGACGTGCCGGGCGTAGAAGCCGATCCCGATGAGCGCCAGCGCGGCGAGCGCGGTCGTAATCCAGCCCTTGAACGGCATGTGCGCGTCGTTCAGCAACCCGAACGCCACCCCTTCGTTGTGCACATGAATCAGATCCACGAGACCCGGGATGATCGTCCGGCTTTCGTAGGGCGGCAGCGTGGCGCGCACGATGGCCTTGGCCAGCTGATCGACGGCGATCGCCGCCAGGCTCAGCCACCAATACAACCGGAAGGCCCCGAAGCCCGTGGCCGCCGGGGCCTCGGCGGCCACGGCCGGGGCGACGGCGGGCGGTTCGTCAGCTTGAGGAAGCAACCGTGTCTCCTACGGCGTCGGCACAACGCAAGCACAATCCCATCAACTCGCCCGAGCCCATCGTCTCGGTGACGAAGCGCCAGCAGCGCGGGCATTTGTCGCCCGGGGCGCGCGCGACCTCGATCGTGAGGTCGCCCTGACCCGGCACCACGTCCACTGAAGAGACGATGAACAGCATCGGCAGGTCGGCGGCCTGCCGGTGGACGAGGGGCGCGAGGTCGTGATGGGCCGGCACCGCCAGCCGCACCTGCGCCTCCAGGCTGCTGCCGATGGTCTTGGCCGTACGGGCCAGCTCGAGCTGACCGTAGACGGACGCCCGCAGGTCGCGCAGCTTCGTCCAGCGGGCTTCCAGCTCCGGGTCGCGCCACCGTTCGACGCCGCGCGGGAATTCCGCCAGGTGGACGGACTCGTCGCGCGCACCCGGCAGGCTCGGCCAGATTTCGTCGGCGGTCATCGAGAGGATCGGCGCCAGCAGGCGCGTCAGCCCGTCGGCGATCACGTACATCGCGGTCTGCGCCGACCGCCGGTCGACCGAATCGGCCCGGAACGTGTAGAGCCGGTCCTTCGAGACGTCCACGTAGAACGCGCTCAGATCGACCGTGACGAACTCGTTGACGGCGTGGAAGATGGACTGGAAGTCGTAGTCGTCGTACGCGCGCACGGCATCCGCGGCGAGCTTCGCGTAGAGCGCCAGCGCGAAGCGATCGACGTCGAGAAGTCTCGCGGCGGCGACCGTGTCGCGCGCGGGATCGAAATCGTAGAGATTCGACAGCAGGTACCGGAGGGTGTTGCGGAACTTCCGGTACGCCTCGACCGTGCGCGCGAGCGCGGCCTTGCTGAGCCGCAGCTCGTCGCGGTAGTCCACCATCGACACCCACAGCCTCAGCACGTCGGCGCCGCTCTCGTTCATCACCTGCTGCGGCTCGATCGTGTTCCCGAGCGACTTCGACATCTTCCGGCCGGCTTCGTCGACGATGAAGCCATGGGTGAGGACGGCGTGATACGGCGCGCGGTCGCGCGTGCCGACGCCGACGAGCAACGACGACTGAAACCAGCCGCGGTACTGGTCCGTGCCTTCGAGATACAGATCCGCCGGCCACGTCAGATCGGGGCGGCGCGCCAGCACGGCCTCGTGGCTCGATCCGGAGTCGAACCACACGTCGAGGATGTCGCGCCCGCGTTCGAACGACGAGCCTCCGCACTTCTCGCACCTGAAGCCGGTGGGCACGAACGCCTCGACGGGCTGCTCGTACCACGCGTCGGCGTTGTGCACCTCGAAGACCGACGCCGCCTGCTCGGCGAGTGCCGGCGTGATCAGCGACTCGCCGCAGCCCTGGCACGTGAGCGACGGGATCGGCACGCCCCACGCGCGCTGGCGCGAGATGCACCAGTCCGGCCGGCTCACGAACATCCCCGTCATCCGCTCGCGGCCCCAGTCGGGGATCCAGCGCACGCCATTCGCTTCCGACACGGCGGCATCGCGGATGCCGTCCATGCTGATGAACCATTGCGACGTCGCCAGGAAGATGACCGGCTGGTGGCAGCGCCAGCAGTGCGGGTACGAGTGCTCGAGCTTCGCGCTGAACCACAGCCGGCCGCGCTCGGCCAGTGCCTGCTCGACGACCGGGTTCGCGTCGAAGACCTTGAGGCCGCCCACCACGCCCGTCTCGGCGGTGAACCGGCCGTCGTTGCCGATCGGCGCGTAGATGTCGAGGCCGTAGGCGACGCCCGTGCGGTAGTCGTCGGCGCCGTGGCCGGGCGCCGTGTGCACCGCGCCGGTACCCTGATCCAGCGTGACGTAGTCGGCGAGCACGCCCAGGGAATCCCGCTCGTAGAGCGGATGGCGGAACCGCACGCGCTCGAGGATCGCGCCCTTGAACGACGCGATCTGCCGGCCGAGACGCCGCCCCGTCACCGTGGACACGGTCTCGGCCAGCGGCTGCGCCACGATCACCGCGCGGCCCTCGTACTCGTAGGCCCCGTAGTCGAACTCCGGATGGAACGCGACCGCGAGATTCGCCGGGATCGTCCACGGCGTCGTCGTCCAGATGAGCGCGGTGACGTCGCGGCCGGCAAGCGCGGGCACGCGCGTCGCGAGGATGCCCGCGTCGTCCGGCGACAGCGGGAATTCGACGTAGATGGACGGCGAGGTGTGCGGCTCGTATTCGACCTCGGCTTCCGCGAGCGCGGTGCGGTCGCGCAGGCACCAGTAGACGGGCTTCTTGCCGCGATAGACGAGACCCCGCGCGAGGAACTTGCCGAGCGCGCGCACGATCGCCGCCTGATACGCCGGCGCCATCGTCAGATAGGGGTCGGCCCAGTCGCCGAGGACGCCCAGGCGCTTGAAGCCCGCGCGCTGCTCGTCGACGAACCTCGCCGCGTATGCGCGGCACGCACGGCGGAACTCGACCGGCGACCGGTCCTTGGCGCCCGATTTCCGGTCGCGCTCGACGTTGAGCTCGATCGGCAGGCCGTGGCAGTCCCAGCCGGGGACGTAGGGAGCGTCGAAGCCCGCCATCGACCGCGACTTGACGACCAGGTCCTTGAGCACCTTGTTGAGTGCCGTGCCGATGTGGATGGGGCCGTTGGCGTACGGCGGGCCGTCGTGCAGCACGTACTTGGCCGCCCCGCGCCGCCGCGCGCGGATCTTGCCGTAGAGGTCCATCGCCTCCCAGCGGGCGATCGTCCTGGGCTCGGTCGCGGGCAGATTCGCCTTCATCGGGAAATCCGTCCGCGGGAGGTTGAGCGTGTCCTTCCAGTCGCGCATCGAGGTTGCCGAAACCAACATTTTATAATTGGCGGACGTGGCGCGCACTGCGGCCGTCTTCTTCGACGTCGATTTCACGCTGATCCACCCCGGACCGCGCTTTCAGGGCGTCGGCTACCGGGAGAGCTGCGCCCGGCACGGGATCCAGGTCGATCCGGCGCGCTTCGAGGCCGCCGTGGCCGGGGCGGACGGCCTCCTCGACTCGGCCGACCGGCTCTACGACGCCGGCCTGTTCGTGGCCTACACGCGGCGCATCATCGAGCTGATGGGCGGCACGGGGCCGGCAGTCGAGGCCGCGGCGCGCGAGATCTACGACGAGTGGGCCGAGCACCAGCACTTCTTCCTCTACGACGACGTCCCTGAGACGCTGAAGGCCCTGCGCGAGCGCGGCGTGCGGCTGGGGCTCATCTCGAACTCGCACCGTCCGCTGGCGTCGTTCCAGTCACATTTCGAGCTCGAGGGCCTGATCTCCGTCACGGTCTCGTCGTCCGACCACGGCTTCATGAAGCCGCACCCGACGATCTTCCGCGCCGCGCTGGATCTCATGCAGGTGCCGGCGGCGGAGGCGGCCATGGTGGGTGACAGCCTGGCGCACGACGTCACCGGCGCGCGTCAGGTCGGCATGCGCGGCATCCTGCTCGCGCGCGGGCAGGCGCGCGAGCCGGTCGAGCCGGACGTCGAAGTGATCCGGTCCCTCACTGAACTGGTGCGGCTGGTGTGAGCACGATTCGCGACCTCACCGATCTCTCGAGCTGCCGCGAGGTCGTGCGCGTCCAGGAGGACGTCTGGGGGCGCGACTCGGAAGTCGTGCCCGCGTCGGTGCTGTTGGTGTCGGCCAAGCGCGGCGGCATTCTGATTGGCGCGTTCGAGGAGGCGCGGCTCGTCGGCTTCGTCTGGTCGATGCCCGGCACGCGCGACGGCGCGCCGACCCACTGGTCCCACATGCTGGCGGTGCGGCCCGAGGTCCGGCGTCGCGGGCTGGGGCAGCAGCTCAAGCGCGCGCAGCGCGACCGCGCGATCGCCGCGGGCGTGGATCTGATCGAGTGGACGTTCGACCCTCTCCAGGCGGCGAACGCGCACCTCAATATCTCCGTCCTCGGCGGCACGTCGGCGACGTACTTGGTCAATGCCTATGGCGAGATGACCGGTCCGCTGCATCGCGGCACGCCGACCGATCGGCTGGTCGCCGAGTGGTGGATTCGCACGCCCCACGTCGAGCGGCGCCTGGCCGCGAGCGGGCCCGTCGTCCGCAGCGCCGAGATCCTCGACGCGCCGGTCGCGCTGGGGCTGGCCCCGGGCCGCGACTGGCCGCGCCCGCTGCCGCCCCGCCTGGACCTGGACGCGCGCCGAATCCTCGTCGCGATTCCGCCGCGATTCACCGAGATGCAGGCCTCCGCGCCCGACGCGGCGCTGGCCTGGCGCCACGCCACGCGCGAGGTGTTCACGACGTACTTCGGGCGCGGCTATCGCGTGGTGGACTTTCTCGGGGACAAATACCTGGTCGAGTCAGAAGTGAGAAGCCAGAAGCCCGCTATCCCGGCGGCCAGTTGAGCTTCCGTCCCGCCAGCACGTGCAAGTGAATGTGAAACACCGCCTGCCCGGCGTCGGCGTTGCAGTTGAGCACCGTGCGAAAACCCGACGCGCTGTAGCCGTGCGCGGCTGCGAGCGCCGCGCCCCGCCGCACCATCTCGCCGACGATCAGGTCATCGTCGGGGCCCAGGTCGTTGAGCGTCGCGATGTGCTGGCGCGGCACGACGAGCGCGTGGAAGGGCGCCTGCGGCGAAATATCGGCGAACGCGACGAGGCGCTCGTCCTCGAAGAGCATCGTTGCCGGAATCTCGCCGGCGATGAGCCGGCAGAACAGACAACTCGGCATGGCCGGGATTATATAGAGATGCCGTGCCCTCGCGCGCCGGTGCCGCGTCCCGGTGCGGTTGGGCTATACTTCGCGCGCCCAAAACAAGGAGTCTGCCGATGACCGTTTCCAAGCGAGCTCAGCAACGCCTGGTTCCCGCCGTGGCCCTGGTGGCGATCGCCCTGGCGGGCGCGTGCGCGCCGCCCCCGGCCCCCGACACCCGGGCGCAGGATGAAGCCGCGATCCGCGCGCTCGAAACCGCCTGGTCCGCGACGCTGCAGGCCAAGGACCTGGACAAGTTCGTGGCGAACTACGCGCCCGACGCCGTCGTGCTGGCGCCCAACGCGCCGATCGCCACCACGCCCGCGGACATCCGCAAGGGCCTCGGGGACTTCCTGGCCCTGCCCGGCCTGAACATGTCCTTCCGCACGACGGCCGTCACCGTCGCCCGGTCCGGCGACATCGGGTACGCCTACGGCGCGTACGACATGACGATGACCGGGCCGGACGGCAAGCCGATGTCGGACAAGGGCAAGTACGTGACCGTCTACAAGAAGCAGGCGGACGGATCGTGGAAGGCGGCGGTGGACACGTTCAATTCCGACATGCCGCCGGCGCCCGCCGCGCCGCCGCCGGCTCCGCCCGCGAAGAAGAAGTAGGCGCCGCTCCGACTACCGCGGCTCCGCACGGCGACGGGCAACGACGACGCGCGGGATCTGCTGGAGGTCCGGCCGGAACCGGATCGACGACCACCGGTCGCCGGCCTCCAGCAGCCGCCGCACGTCGTCTCGCTGCCCGAGTCCAATTTCCATCACCAGCCAGCCGTTCGGCCGAAGCGCGGCCGCGGCGGCCGGCACGAGCGCGCGGATGATCTCGAGCCCATCCGGTCCGCCGAACAGCGCGCTCGCGGGCTCGTAGCCCACCACGTCGACCGGCAGCGATGCGCGATCGGCCGTCGCGACATACGGGGGATTCGACACGATCAGATCAACCGGCGTGGCGGCGCCGGCAAGGAGCGCGCCCTGGCGGAATTCGATCCGCTCGGCGCCGAGCCGGCGGGCGTTTTCGCGGGCGATCTCGAGCGCTTCTCCGGAGAGGTCGGTGGCAACGACACGCGCGTCGGGGCGCTCGAGCGCGAGCGTGACAGCGAGGCAGCCGCTCCCCGTGCCGACGTCGATGACGACGGGCGGCGCGCCGGGCACGCGTGGGCGGCCCGGGTCGTCCTGCAGGCGCGCGAGGGCTTCCTCAACCACGAGCTCGGTCTCGGGGCGCGGAATCAGCACGTCTTGCGTGACGAGGAACACGCGGCCGTAGAACTCGCGCTCGCCGGTGATGTAGGCGATCGGCTCGCCGCGCGCGCGACGGTCGACGAACGGCGCGAGGTCGGATTCGAAGTCCGCGGGCGCGGCGTCCGCCGTGCGAACGAGCCACTGCGCTGCCGTCCAGCCCGTCCGCCATCGTGCCAGAACGGCGACGTCGCGGCGGCTGTCGTCCTCGGTGCGGCCGGCGTCGGTGAGCCGGCGGACGAGCCGCGCGACGCTCTCGGCGTAGGTCACCGGGCCTCGGCGGTGGGCGGTGCCGGCTCCTTGCCGGGGGCGGGAGCCGGTTCCACCTCGGTCGCCTGTTTCAGCTTCTCGGCCTGGGCGTGCGCGGTGAGCTGGTCGATGATCCCGTCGAGCTGGCCGTCGAGCGCATCGGCGAGCTGGTGCATCGTGAAGTTGATGCGGTGATCGGTGACGCGGTTCTCCTTGAAGTTGTACGTCCGGATCTTCTCCGATCGCTCGCCGGTCCCGACCTGGCCGCGCCGCTCCTTGGCGATCGCGTCCTGCTGCTTGCGCATCTCGATCTCGTAGAGGCGCGAGCGCAGCACCCTCATTGCCTTCGCGCGGTTCTTGATCTGCGATTTCTCGTCCTGCTGCGACACGACGAGCCCCGTCGGCAGGTGGGTGATCCGCACGGCCGAGTACGTCGTGTTGACGCTCTGGCCGCCCGGGCCGCTCGAGCAGAACGTGTCCACGCGCAGGTCCTTCGGGTCGATCTTGACGTCGACCTCCTCGGCTTCCGGGAGCACGGCCACGGTCGCCGTGGACGTGTGAATCCGCCCGCTCGCCTCGGTCGCCGGCACGCGCTGCACGCGGTGCACGCCGCTCTCGTGCTTGAACCGGCCGTACACGCCCTTGCCCTCGATGGTGGCGATGGCTTCTTTCAGGCCGCCGACGCCCGTTTCGCTGCCCGACAGCACCTCGAACTTCCAGCCCTTGCGCTCGGCGTAGCGCGAGTACATCCGGAACAGCTCGGACGCAAAGAGCGCGGCTTCGTCGCCGCCGGCGCCCGCGCGGATCTCGAGCACGATGTTGCGGTCGTCGTTGGGGTCCTTCGGGATCAGGAGGACGCGGATCTCCTCCTCGAGCGCGGCGAGGCGGGCCTCGAGGCCGCGAATCTCCTCGTCGGCCAGCGCCTTCAGGTCCGCGTCTCCGGAAGCCGACACCTCACGCGCCTGCGCCAGCTCGTGCGAGAGCCGCTCGTACTCGTCGTACTTGTCCACGAGCGGCTGCACTTCGGCGAGCGCCTTGGCGTGCGTCCGGTACGTCGGCGGGTCGGCCTGCACGGCCGAGTCCGAGACCAGGCGCAGGAGCTCCGCATGGCGCGCCACGACCGACTTGAGTTTCTGAACGACTTGCGGCGTCATGGTCCGGACTTAGCCGCCCGAGACGGGCGGCAGAAAAGCGATGTCGTCGCCCTCGTGCACGCTGGAGGTCATGCGGGCGAAGCTCGCGTTCACGGCGCACGACACCGATCCGGCGAACGGCGCCAGCGCGGGGTAGGTGCGCGCGAGGTTGCGCCAGACGTCGGCGACCGAGGCGCCCGGCGGCACGTCGGCGTCGAACACGCCGTGCTGCACCGCGTCGCGCAGTTGGGCGAAGACGCGAATCGTCACGCGCATGCGCGGCGCCGCGCCTCCTGTCGCGCCAGATCGTCGTCCGGATCCGCGAGCGCGCCCTCGACCCAGGCGTCGCCGTCCTCGAAGAACTCGTGCTTCCAGACCGGGGCGACCTGTTTGACCCGCTCGATCGCGTACCGGCACGCCTGAAACGCCTCCGCTCGATGGGGCGCCGCGGCGACGATGACGACGCTCGCCTCGCCGACCTCGAGCCGGCCCACGCGGTGGTGGATCGCCAGCACGGTCGCGGGCCACTCGCGCGCGACCTCGTGTTCGATCTGGCTGAACACGTTCAGCGCCAGCGGCTCGAACGCCTCGTACTCCAGGTAGCGCACGGCCCGGCCCTGATGCGTCGCGCGGACGACGCCGACGAACGAGCAGAGGGCGCCGCAGCCCTCGCCGCGCGCCTGCGCCTCGCGCTCGACCTCGCGCGCGAGCGCGTCGAGCTGCAACGGCTCGGGCCCGATCGACAAGCGCATCATTTCAGTATAACGCGTGGGGTGCCGAGCGGGCCGTGGCCGTGTCCCAGTCCGGGCGCGCTCGCGATGGCCTCGGTGACGTACGCCTTCGCGCCCTCGATCGCGCGGCGCAGATCGTGGCCCAGGGCGAGCCGCGCCGCGATCGCCGACGACAGCGTGCAGCCCGTGCCGTGGGTGTGGCGTCCGGCGATCCGCTCCGCTCGAAATTCGACGATGTCCCGCCCGTCGTCGAGGACATCGATCGCGGGGCCGTCGAGGTGCCCCCCCTTCACCAGCACCGCGCGGGCGCCGGCCTCGACCAGGCCGCGCGCCGCGCGTCGACTGCCGGAGACGTCGGCGATCCGCGTGCCGATCAGGCGCTCGGCTTCCGGGATGTTCGGCGTGACGACGCGCGCGAGCGGCAGCAGCCGCTCCCGCAGCACCGCGATCGCCTCGTCGTCGATCAACCGGGCGCCGCCTTTCGCGACCATCACGGTGTCGAGCACGACGTTGCGCAGCCCGTGCCGTTCGATGGCGCGCGCCACGGCCTCGGCGATGGCGCTCGTGGCGAGCATGCCGACCTTCGTCGCCGCCGGCTCGAGGTCGGTGACGACCGCGGCGATCTGGGCCGTCACGATCTCGGGCGGCAGCGGGAAGACGGCCGACACCGCCAGCGTGTTTTGCGCCGTCACGGCGGTGATCGCCGAGAGGCCGAAGACGCCATGGGCCGCAAACGTCTTGAGGTCCGCCTGCAGGCCGGCGCCGCCGCCCGAGTCGGAGCCCGCGATTGTCAGCGCCGTTCGCATTTCGCTAGAATCCTTCGCGATGTCCGCACACGCCTCGTCGGAGTCGTTGCTCAGCGCGTCGCTCGCGCACTCGTCGGTCGACCGGCCGCTGCGAGCCGCGGCAGTGCTGTTGGCCGTTGCGCTGACGGCGGCTGCCGCTCAGTTTACGATGCCGCTGCCTTTCACCGCCGTGCCGTTTACGTTGACGCCGATGGTCGTGCTGCTGGCGGGCGCCGCGCTCGGTCCGCGCCTCGGCATGCTGACGCAGCTGATCTACCTGGCGGCCGGCGCGGCCGGTCTGCCGGTTTTCGCGCCGTCGGTCACGCTCCCGCCGGATGCCGCGCGACTCGTCGGCCCCACCGGCGGGTACCTTCTGGCGTACCCGATCGCGGCCTTCGTGACCGGCTGGCTTGCCACGCGCGGGTGGGACCGCCGATATGCCTCGTCGGCAGCCGCGATGTTGATTGGCCTCGCCATCATCTTCGTGGGCGGCGTGTCCTGGCTGGCCGCGAGCGTCACGCACTCGCTGCCCGCCGCGGTTGCCGGCGGCCTGGTGCCCTTCATCGCGCTCGACATCGTCAAAGTCGCAGCGGGGGCGGCAGTGCTGCCGCAAGCGTGGAAGATCATCGATAAGAAATGAATCGGTACGTCGGGTACGTCAGGTACGTCGGGTCCGAGGAGCGAGCTGACGCGGGCCATCATTTCTTTTTCTTGAAAACCAAGAAGAAGTTGACGGTCGATAGCGCGTTCCGGGGACCCGACGTACCCGACGTACCCGACGTACCTGACGTACCTGACGTACCCGACGTACCTGACGTACCCGACGTGCCGCTTCCTATCTGATGTACCCCAGCGATCGCATGCGATCGATCATCTCTTTGTCGAGCGGCCGGCCAGCGACCGGCTGAGGGGCCAGCCGCCGCGAGCCATACGTTGACACCTCGCGGAGCGGGTGCGCGGCCGTGAAGGCCGGCAGGAAAAGATCCAGGGCGGGGCGCGAGGCGAGCTCGCGCGCCATCGGCACGCCCAGGGCGTAGAGAATGGTCGGCGCGATGGCCGTGTCCGCGCCGTTCGTCCGCGTCGTTGAGGCGGCGGTGCCGGTGAGCGCGAGCACGCCGGCGGTGGGCGACGACACGCGGCCAGGCTCGGTGACGAGCACGATGAGGCGGCCCGGTCCGGCGGCCGGACCGACGAGCTCCCCGAGGTCCGCGTCGAGAAACACGTAGTACTGCTCGAGCGCCTGCAGCCGCTCGGCGGCGCCCGACGGCGCCAGGGTGCCCTGATCGATCGCGCTGAACAGCGAGTGCTGCACGATGTCCAGGCCCGGCAGATAGACGACGCGCAGGTCGAGCGAGCCGAGGGCGGGGTCGGTCGCCAGATCAATGAGCGTCGCGTCGAGCGTGGCGGCCCGCTCGACGACCGCCGCGATGTCGCCGGACACACCCGGTGCGGCGGCGTGCGCGGCTTTCGCCTGCGCGCGCGATCGACGCGCCGGCCAGGTCTCCGCGAGCGATCGATAGAGCGAGGCCGGCGCGATCTCGCGGTCCTGGGGGCCGCCGGCTTCGAGGCGCAGAATCGCGCGGTCAGAAATCACGACGCCGAGGTCGTCAGGCGCGGGCCACGTCGCCCACCAATGAATGACCGCGGTCCGCAGGCCGGCGCGCGCGGCGACCTCCCAGAACGCCGGGATCAGCCGCTGTTCGCCGGAGGCGATCGCCGGGCGAGTCAGGCGCACGAGGTCGGTCGCGGCCGTGAGGGCGGACCACGCGCCCGACTCGGACCGGAACTGGCCTTCGACGCCGGCGACCTGCCGCGATTCCAGGCCGCGGATGCCGTGTCGGTCGGGCGGCTGCCCGGTCGCGACCGTCGTCCAGACCTTCGCCGGATCGCGGTCGGGTTCCGGCGCGATCGCGGCGACGCTCTGTCCGAGCAGGCGATTCAACACCGGCAGGCGTCCGGCGGCGATCAGCCGATCGAGCATGCCGGTGTCGATGCCATCGATCGCGATCACGTCCACCCGCAGATTCGTCGAGACGACCGTCAGCGGCGATCCTTCGGCCGGCACGCCGCCGCCCGAGGTCACGAACAGCAACGTCATCGCGCCAGCGAAGGCCAGCACGCCAAACGGCAGCGTGGCCTTCCATGTCGATTGCGGCAGCGCGAGTTCCGTAATGACGTCGCTGCCGCCGACACGTGCGAGGTACGCGAGCACGGTGATCCGCACCGCGTGGCCCAGGAGCAGGCTGATCGCGACGGCGACGCCGACGGCGGCGGCCGTCCAGCCGAGCGACGTCGAATCGGCCGCGGCCAGCGCGGCGCGCCACCACAGCGTGAGGTACGCGAGACAGGTCGCCGCGACGACGAGGCCGGCGACTGTTCCGACGCGCGTTGCGCGTCGAGCGAACGCGGGCGCCGCTGCCGGACGCCGCGCCAGTTGTCCCGCGATCAGAATGGAGACGAACGAGAGGGCGCCCGCGGCCAAGCCGAAGAACGCCGCCAGGTAGCACGCGAGGACGACCGCGTCGGTGGCGCTGGTGACGAGGCCGGGCAGCCGGACGCGCAGCCCGATCGCGGCCGCCGGTCCCAGGAGAACGCCGGCGAGCACCCCGATGCGGGCGCTGGCCGCCAGCGCGAGCGCCGCGGGCCCCCGGCGCCTGGCGGCGCCCCCGAGCACGAAGCGATCGACCCTGGCGTCGAGGTACCCGAGCGCCCGGAGGTGTTCGCGAAGCTCGTCGACGCGGGGATCCGGCCCGCCCGCCACTCAGAGTCTCCGCGCCGCCACGAACTTGGCGAGCTCGGCGAGCGACCTCGCGCGCGGCCCGAAGGGCGCCAGGGCGGCCGTGGCCGTCTTGCACAGCTCCTCGGCGAGCTGCCGCGCGCCATCCACGCCGCTGAACGACACGAACGTCGTCTTCCGCACGTCCGTGCGGATCGCTTTGCCCGTTTCCGCCGTCGTGCCGGTGACGTCGAGCAGGTCGTCGACGATCTGAAAGGCGAGGCCGAGGTTTTTCGCGTAGGCCGTGAGCGCGGTGAGATCCGCCGCCGATCCGCCGGCGGTCAGCGCGCCGGCCGCCGCGGCGGCGCTGAAGAGCATGCCGGTCTTGCGGCGATGAATGCGCTCGAGCGTCTCGAACGACAGCGCGCGATCCGTCGCGAGCACGTCCTCCGCCTGGCCGCCCACCAGGCCGTCCAGCCCGACTGCACCGGCGAGCAGCGTCGTCAGGCGCTGCGAGAGCGCCGGCTCGTAGTTCTTCGCGAGATGCGCGTAGGCGTGGTTGAGCAGGCCGAAGGCCGCGAGGATCGTCACGGCGTCGCCGTAGGTCACGTGCGAAGAAGGGCGGCCGCGGCGCAGCGGCGCGTTGTCCATGCTGGGCAGGTCGTCGAGCATGAGCGACGCGGAGTGCACCGCCTCGACGGCGCAGGCGACCGGCGTCGCGCGCGCGACGTTGCCGCAGAGCTCGGCCGACAGCATCACGAGCACGCCCCGGACGCGCTTCGAGGGCGCGAGCAGCGTGTAGCGCATCGCGTCAACCACCACCTCCGTGCTGTCCACCGGCAGAAACATCTCGAGCGCCCGGCCGACGCGGTCGACGTGCGGAAAGAAGAAGGGAGGGGGCGTGGACATGGGTGGCGTCATCGTGTGAAGACGAGCAGGTATTGGTACCGCAGGAACGTCTCCCGACTGTGGAGCTTCAGACCGGCGAGGGCCGCGTCCCGCTCGATCACTTCGGGGGCGACGCGTTCCTCGAGCGCCGGGCCGGGTCCGCCCGACCCGTCCGGCTTGAAGTCCACGATGCCGAGCCGGCCGGCCGGGGCGAGCGCGGCGCCGGCGCGGCGCAGCACGCTCACCGGATCGCGGAATTGCGTGTACGTATCCACGATGAGGATGGCGTGCAGGTTCGGCGGCAGGTGCGGATCGTCGGCCGCGCCGAGCAGGGTCTCGACGTTCTTCAGGCCCTCGCGATCGACGCGGCGGCGGATCGACTCGATCATCTCGTGCTGGATGTCCTCGGCGTAGACGATGCCGTTGGGACCGACGCGGCGGGCGAGGCGCGTCGTGAACCAGCCGCCACCGGCGCCGAGGTCGGCGACGCGACTGCCGTCGGCGATCCCGAGCGCGTCCATGACACGATCGGGTTGCTGCCACTCGTCGCGATCCGGGCCTTCGAGGATGCCAAGCTCGGCCGGCGGGAACAGGCGGACGTGCGTCTCCCGGGCCTGCGCGGCCGCGAGCGTCACCGCGGCCGCGAGGATCGCGCCCGCCGCCAGCGTTCGTGACATGGCTCCCATCCTATCAGCGGTAACTTCGCAGCACGCTTTCGAGCGCCGCCGAGTAATCGGCCGCGGGATCCTCGATGTGATAGTGCACGACGTGCCGGCCTGCCGCCGCGAGCGCCTCGAAATCGCCGAGCGCCTGCGCGAACTTCAGCGCGCTGAACGTGTAGTCGGTGCCGGGCACGGCCGACACGCTCTCGTCGATCGCGGTGAAGAGCAGGAAGACGCCGGTGTTCGGTCCGCCCTTGTGGTACTGACCGGTCGAGTGGAGGTAGCGCGGACCGATGCCGTGCGTGGTGGCGAAGCGCGTGTGGCGCCGGAGGGCGCCGCGCAGGCGCGCGATCACTTCGGCGCGCTTGGGCTCGCGCGGCAGGTAATCGAGAATCGCGACATAGCGTTCCGCGGCGGGCGCGTCGCCGTCGGCCCGCCGGTGCTCCCGCCGCGAGTACCCCTGACCGCGTTCGAACGGCGGATCGATGCGGAACATGCCCTGCGTCCGGCGTGCGTCGAGCTGCGCCTGCGTCCGCACCTTCGCGTCCTTCACGTTCGGCTCGTCGAACGGGTTGATCCCGAGCGCGCTGCCCGCGAGCGCCGTCGCAAACTCCCAGCGGAAGAACTCGCCGCCGAGATCGTCGGGCACCATGTCGATGTCGAACGTCGGATGCCCGGCGGCGGCCAGACGCGGCACGGCCTCGTGGAGGTCGGGGGCGTTCGCCGCGCCAATCGCCACGAACGCGCGATCCTCGCCGTACTCGTTCGGCCGCCCGACGGGCTCGCCGACGATCGGCAGGACGCCGCGGCCGTCTTTGCCCGTACTCTCCGCGACGAGCTGCTCGACCCACGCGCCGAGCGTCGCGAGGTCCGGCGGCAGCAGCAGCGTCAGCTTGTCGCGCCCGGCCTGGGCCGCCGAGGCGATGAACGCGCCGAGGGCGAGCCCCGGATTGTCGACCGCGTCCACCTGGCACCGCGTCGCCATCGTGCGGGCCGACTCGAGCAGCCGCTCCATCGGGCGCCGCATCAGCGCGCCGGGGACGAGGCCGAACAGCGACAGCGCCGAGTAGCGGCCGCCGATGTCGGGCGGATTCAGGAACGTCTCGCGGTACCCGCGCTCCTTCGCGAGCTCGACGAGCGACGTGCCGGGATCGGTGACGGCGACGAAGTGCCGGCCGGCACGATCGCCCAGCGCCCCCTCCATCACGCTCCAGAAATGTCTTTCGAGCGACGTGACTTCGATCGTGCCGCCGCTCTTGCTTGCGGTGATGAACAGCGTGTGCGCCGCCGAGAGCGTCTCGGTGGCTTCGCGAATCGTGCGTTCGTCGGTCGTGTCGAGCAGCACGAGCCGCGGCGAGTGCGGCTGCGCCGGCAGGACGTCGCGCAGCACCTCCGCGCACAGGCTGCTGCCGCCCATGCCCAGCAGGTAGACGTGCCGGATCTGTTCGTCCCAGCAGTCGTGCGCGAAGTTCGCCAGGTCGGCGACCCTCGGCGCGAGGCTCACGGGCACGCCCAGCCAGCCGAGGCGCTGCCGGACGACGCCGGCCCGGTCGGACGGGGCGCCCGGCGGCGCGAAGACCGACAGATCCCGCGCCCAGACCCGCGACGCCACGCGGTCGGCAACCCACCGCTCGAGCAGGGGAAGGGGCATGTGGCCCACAGTGTGGGGTGAAACCGGCCCCGCTGTCGAGCCGCCGGCAGCCGGCCGTATAATTAGATCATGATTCATGTTACGGAAGCAGCCGCCGAGAAAATCAACGAGCTGCTCGTCGAAGAGAACAAGACGGGGGCGGGGCTGCGCGTCTTCGTGCAGGGCGGCGGATGCTCGGGGTTCCAGTACGGCCTGATGATCGACGAGGGCGAGGGCGACCCGGCCGCGGACCAGGTGTTCGAGGTCAACGGTGTCCGCCTCTACGTCGACCCGATCAGCCTGCGTTACCTGAAGGGCGCCGAAGTCGATTTCGTCGACAACCAGATGGGCGGCGGGTTCACGATCAAGAACCCGAACGCCCGGTCGACGTGCGGGTGCGGCTCGTCGTTCAACGTCTAGAGAGAAAGTTACGGGGACCGGTCGAGCCCCGTCCCCGAGACACGATGCAGTCCGCCTCTGAGTTCGTCGAAACGCGGCGGCCGGTGGGCGGGCGTCGATCGAGCAAGCGCGACGCCATCGTCCGCCTCTTCCTGCAGCAGGAAGGCCATCTCAGCGCGGACGAACTCGTCGCGCTGATCCGCCGCGCGGACTCGCGGATCAGCCGCGCCACCATCTACCGGACGCTGCAGTGGATGGTGGAGGCCGGGATCGCGCGGCGCGTCGATCTGGGTGAAGGCCGGTTCCGGTTCGAGCATTCGTACCGGCACCCGCGCCACTTCCACTTCGTCTGCAAGCGCTGCAACCAGCTGTTCGAGTTTCTGAGCTCCGACATCGAGGCGATCATCGAGGAAGTGGCGGCCGCGCGGCAGTTCCAGCCGGCGCAGAGCGTGCTGCAGGTGTTCGGCGAGTGCGAGGCCTGCCGGACCGGCCGCACCGGCGTTGCCGCGAAGGCGCCCACCGAGAGCGTGTTCGCGCGCGACGCGCTGCGCATCGCGGTGGCCACCGAGCGGAGCGGCCTCGAGTTCTACACCCGGGCGGCGCGGCTGACGCGGGACGCGCGCGGCCGGCGCGTGTTCGAGAAGCTCGCCGAAGAAGAGAAAGAGCACATGAGCAAGCTCGAGGCGCGGTACCGCGACCTCGTCGCGCAGGATCCGGCGCTCGAGTCCCAGCCGACGTTCCTCTTCTTCAAGGGCGCCGCCAACGGCCTGTTCGCCGCGGGCACCGAGGAGCTGAAGAAGGGCGTCAACGATCGCAAGGCGCTGCTCATCGGCATCCGCTGCGAGCGCGGCTCGCACAAGTTCTTCAAGAAGTACGGCGAGCGCTTCGAGGAATCCGAGGGGAAGAGGATCTTCCTCGAGTTCGCCGACGAGGAGCGCGCCCACCTCGACCTGCTGATCCGCGAACTGCGCTCGCTCGTCGCTCGCGAGCGCCGCCGGCGCGACGGCCGCCGCCGCTCGGCGTGATCGACCTGCACCTGCACACGACGGCCTCCGACGGCCGGTCGTCCCCTGACGCGCTCGTCGCCGAGGCGGCCGCCGCGGGCGTCCGCACGCTCGCGGTGACCGATCACGACACGGTGGAGGCGGTGCCCGCCGTCGGCGCGGCGGCCGAACGCGCGGGACTGGCGACGATGGCCGGCATTGAAATCACGGCGATTCATCGCGGCCGCGACGTCCACATCCTCGGGTACGGCGTCGACGTCGGCGACGCCAACCTGCGCGCGTTTCTGGCGGCGCAGCGCCAGTCGCGCCGCGCGCGCGTCGTGTCGATCCTCGAGAGGCTCGCCGCGCTCGGCCTCTCGATTGACGCGTCCTCGCTGATGACCGCGATGATCGTCGACACGGGACGCGCCGTGGGCCGGCCGATGGTGGCCCGCGCGCTCGTGGCGGCGGGCCACGTGCCCGACGTCGCCGCCGCGTTCGATCGGTATCTGGCCGAGGGACGCCCGGCGTTCGTGCCGCGCGTGGGTCCGTCGCCGGCGGAGGTGGGCCGGCGCATCGTGCGCGCCGGCGGCGTCGCGTCGCTCGCGCACCCGGCCAAGCTGGGTGACGACGAGCTGGTCCGCACGCTCGTGGGCGAGGGCCTCGAGGCGATCGAGGTCTACCATCCGGACCACGACGAGGAGGCGACGAAGCGCTACCGCGCGCTTGCCGACGCTCAGGATTTGATCGTGACGGGCGGGTCCGATTACCACGGGCCGGGGAGCGGCCGCGACAGCGCCCTCGGCCGGGTCGGATTGCCGGCCGCCGACTACGCCCGTCTTGCGGACCGTGCGGCGTCTCGCGCGGCCGGCCGACGCGCGCCATGAGCCGCTGGCTCGTCGAGATCGCGTCGGTCGTGAAGGATTACGCCGGCGGCCAGCCCCTGCGCGTGACGGCGCTGCGCGTCGATCGAGGCGATCGCCTCACGCTCGCCGGCTTCGACGCCGGCGCGGCGGAAACGCTGATTCACCTCATCACCGGCGCGGCCCTGCCCGACGAGGGCGACGTGCGGATTGCCGGCGCGAGCACGCGCGAGATCGCGACCGACACGGCGTGGCTCTCCTCGCTCGACCGCTTCGGTCTCGTCACGGCGCGGGCCGTGCTCCTCGACACGCTGACGCTCGCCGACAATCTCGCGCTGCCGCTGACGGTGTCGATCGATCCGGTGCCAGACGAGGTACGGCCCCGGATCGAAGCGCTTGCGGACGCGGTCGGGCTCGGGCGGGACCGGCTGCCGGCCCCCGTCCAGTCGCTCTCGCCCGTCGAGCGCGTGCGCCTGCACCTTGCGCGCGCGCTCGCGTCCGATCCGGCGCTCCTCCTGCTCGAGCACGCGACGGCGGGGCTCGACGCCGCCTCCTCGGCCAGCATCGGCGCCACGCTGCGTCAGGTCGCCGACGCCCGTCGGCTGGGCTGGATCGCGCTCAGCGACGACGACGCCTTCGCGCGTGCCGCTGGAGGAAAACGGCTCAGGCTGGAGTCCTCGGGGGCGCTGCGCGAGGCGGGCTGGTGGCGAGGCGTGTTTGGGAGGAAGACACGGTGATGCGACTGCTCGTTCCTGGGAACCGACGCACCCGACGCACCTGACGGACCGACGTAGACTCGATCGATGACTGCGCTGTTCCTCTTCGATATCGACGGCACCCTGATTCTGTCCGGCCGCGCGGGCGTGCGCGGCATGAACCGTGCGTTCGAGCGCTTGTACGGACGGGCGGGCGCGCTCGACGGCGTGCCGATCGCCGGCCGCACCGATCGCGCGATCGTGAGCGACGTGCTGCGCGCGCTCGGCCGCGACGCCGGAGACGACGAGATCGGCCGGCTGCGGGACGCGTACTGCGACTGTCTGCCGGACGAGCTGCAGCGGCCGGTCGCCGACCCGAGCGGCATCCTCCCGGGTGTCGAGGCGCTGCTCGATCGGCTTGCGTCGGAGGGCGCGGCGGCCGTCGGACTCCTCACGGGCAACTTCGCGCGCGGCGCCTCGATCAAGCTCGGCCATTTTGGCCTGGCCGATCGCTTTGCGTTCGGCGCGTTCGGCGACGACCACCTCGATCGCCGCGATCTCGTGCCGATTGCGATCGACGCGGCGCGTCGCGCCGGCGCCCCCGTCTCGTCACCCGCGGAGATCGTCGTCGTCGGCGACACGCCGCTCGACGTCGAATGCGCGCACGCGCACCGCGCACGCGCGGTCGGCGTCGCCACGGGGCCGTTCGCAGCCGCCGCGCTCAAAGACGCAGGCGCGGATCTCGTCCTCGAGACGCTCGCCGAGCAGGACCGTCTGCTCGCCTGGGCGACTGCGTAAGCGTGGCGGAAGCCCGTGGGAGTCGAACCCACCCTTCCCGCGCCAGGCGGGAAGCGACCGGTTTTGAAGACCGGGAGGGCCACCGGGCCCCGTTGGCTTCCTCACCCAGGGTGTTCCACGACAGCAATGTGTGATGAGCGGCCCGGGCGACCGGGCCGGCTGGTGCGAACTGAGAGGTTAGCTGTCGAGCAGGCGGACGTCCGCCGCGCGCGGGCCCTTCGGAGAGTCCTCGTTGGTGAACTCGACGCGCTGGCCTTCACGAAGCAACTCGAACACCGCGCCACGTACGGCCGACCGGTGGAAAAAGTGCTCCACGCCGCTCTCGTCCCGAATGAAGCCGAACCCCTTGTCAATCAACAGACGTGCAATCGTGCCGCTGGGCATGACTGGTCCTTTTCCGAGAAGCCGACGCCTCCCGATGTGCTGGCTGAAGCCGAGTCAGTCTAGGCACGGAAGTTAGGGCAAGTCAAGAAGCGCGAGGCTTCGTACGCAAGCCTAACGAAGTGTCCAAAGAGTCCTACGCGCTTCGCCATTGATTCGCTTCGAGCCGGACCGCCTCCGCCTCCACCTTCGAGCACCGCCGACCCGCTGTGGCTTGCGTCGTCGCGATCGACGCTGGCGGCGGCGACCCGCGTTCGGCAAACTCGAACTCGGTCCCGACATCGTGTCGAAGTTGGTGCCGGTGCTGACGCAGCTTTCCAACCCGTGGGGAATTTCGTAACATCCGCACACCCCCGTTTGCCCGGAGGGCACGAATGCCTACGACGTCTTCTCGTGTTGCCGCGGCAGCCGCAGGCGCCGCCGTCATCTTGCTGTCGGCGCAAGCCTTCGCGCAGTCGAGCCAGCAGCCCGACCCCAAACCGCGGCCCGATCTGGTGCGCCAGGCCTTCAACCAGGCCGACGTCAATTTCGTGTCCGGCATGATCCCGCACCACGCGCAGGCGGTGATCATGGCCGGCTGGGCGCCGTCGCACGGCGCGCGCGACGACGTCCGCCTCCTCTGCGAGAAGATCGTCGTCGCGCAGCGCGACGAGATTGAGTTCATGCGCAACTGGCTGCGCGATCGCGGCCAGCCCGTGCCCGACGCGACGTCGACCAGGCACAAGATGACGATGGACGGCATGGAGCACGACATGCTCATGCCCGGGATGCTGACCGACGAGGAGATGGCGGCGCTCGACAGAGCGCGCGGGCCGGAGTTCGATCGGCTGTTCCTGACGGGCATGATCAAGCACCACCAGGGCGCGATCACGATGGTCAACGAGCTGTTCGCCGCGTATGGCGCCGTGCAGGGCGACGACATCTACAAGTTCGCCTCGGATGTGTTCGCCGATCAATCGATCGAGATCGATCGCATGCAGCAGATGCTCAACAAGAAATAGGAGTCTGGATCATGAGACTGGCCACGTCTGTCACGTCGGGGCTGGCGATCGCGCTGTTCGTGGGCGCGGCGTGCGGCCCGACCAAGCCACCCTCGACGCCGCCGCCCGGTCCCGCGTCGGCGACGCCGGCCGCACAGCCGGCGACGCCGCCAGCTCCCGCGGCCACCCCGGCGCCGGCGCCGACGGCACCCGCGGCCGCAGCGGCCGCGACTCCGCCGGCTGGGGCGCCCGCAGGCGCGCCGCCCGCGGGCGGTGGACGCGGACGTGGCGAGCGGCCCCCGCTGCCCCCGCTGCCGCCGGCCGTGATGCCCGCGCCGGTCGCGCCGATCGTGTCGGCGACGGCGCCGTCCCCCGATCCGCGCGTGGGCCTCGGGGCCGGACGGTGGGACGCCGCGCAGGCGGCGTGGAACATCCGGATGATCTCGACGACGCCGCCGAGTCTGGCGTCGATGGGCGCGACGCACTCCGATCTCGCGTTCTTCAGTCACTACGCGATTCAGGGCAACTACAACGGCTTCGAGATCTGGGACATCTCGAATCCCCTGAAGCCCGTCCTCGCGAACGCGTACGAGTGCCCGGCGTCGCAGAACGACGTGTCGGTGTTCAAGAACCTGCTCTTCATGTCGTCCGAGGCGACCAACAGCCGCAGTGATTGCCACTTCGGCGGCGTGCTCGATCCGGTGAGCAAGGATCGCGTGCGCGGCATCCGCATCTTCGACATCAGCGACGTCAAGCACCCGAAGCTCGTGACGAGCGTGCAGACGTGCCGCGGGTCGCACACGCACACGGTCGTCACGCAGCCTGGCGACAAGGACAACGTCTACATCTACGTGTCGGGCACGGCGGGCGTGCGCTCGCCGGACGAGCTGCCGGGATGCCTCGACTCGGGTCGCGGGGTGAACGACGCCACGACGGCGCAGTTCCGGCTCGAGGTGATCAGGGTCCCGCTCGCGAATCCTGGGGCGGCCGCCGTGGTCAGCTCACCGCGCATCTTCAACGACCTGCCGGCGGCTCCGCGCAATGAGGAGCGCGCGGCCGTTGATGCGGCGAGCCGCGGTGCTGGCGCGGGACGCGGGGCGGGCGGCGGACGCGGCGGCGGCGCGGCTGGCGCCGGTGCGGCTGGTGCGGGCGCTGGTGCGGCGGGCGGCGGCGGTGCGGCGGGCGCGGGCGGTGCCGGGGCTCCCGCGGCGGGACGCGGCAACGCGAACGCGACGCCCACGGGCCCCAATCAATGCCACGACATCACGGTGTACCCCGAAGTGGGCCTGGCGGGCGGTGCCTGCGCCGGCCTCGGTCTGCTCCTCGACATTCGCGAGGCGGCGCACCCGATTCGCATCGCCTTCGCGGCCGATCCCAACATGTCGTTCTGGCACTCGGCGACGTTCAGCAACGACGGCAAGAAGATTCTGTTCTCCGACGAGTGGGGCGGCGGATCGCAGCCGCGCTGCCGGAGCACGGACAAGATGGAGTGGGGCGCCGACGCGCTGTTCACGATCGAGGATCAGAAGCTGGTCTTTCACACGTATTACAAGATGCCCGCCGCGCAGACCTCTCAGGAGAACTGCGTCGCGCACAATGGCTCGCTGATTCCGATCCCCGGCCGCGACGTGATGGTGCAGGCGTGGTACCAGGGCGGGATCTCGGTGTTCGACTGGACCGACGTGTCGCACCCGAAAGAGATCGGCTTCTTCGACCGCGGTCCGATGGATTCGACCAGACTCGTGGATGCCGGGTCCTGGTCCGCCTACTGGTACAACGGCGTCATCGTCAGCTCCGAGATCGCGCGCGGCCTCGATATCTACGAGCTCGTGCCGAGCGGCCTCATCACGCAGAACGAGATCGACGCGGCGAAGACGGTGAAGCTCGACTTCCTGAACGTGCAGGATCAGCCGAAATTCGTGTGGCCGCCGAGCTTCGCGCTGGCGCGGGCGTTCGTCGACCAGCTCGAGCGGTCGAACGGCCTGGCGGCGGCTCGCCTCGCAAGCGTGCGCACGGCGCTCTCGACGGCCGAGAAGGCGTCCGGCGCCGCGCGTCGCACGCAGCTCACGCAACTCGCCACGCAGCTCGACGCCGACGCGGCATCGTCGTCCGACAAGGCGAAGGTCGCGATGCTGTCGGCGGCGGTGCGGGAGCTGGCGAAGTGAGAAGTGAGAAGGCAGAAGGCTGAGGGCAGAAGGCAGAAGGCAGAGGTCAGAGGTTGGGGAGTCCCGGCTTCTGACCTTTTGCATTTATAATCGATAATTCGGGTACGTCCCAAGCGTGGGCCAGTAGCGCAGTTGGGAGCGCGCATGAATGGCATTCATGAGGTCACGGGTTCGACTCCCGTCTGGTCCACCATCCTCTAAGCCAGAACGACACGCGAGTTGACCACCCGCCGTATTTGCCAGCGGCGCTTTCTCGGGCGCACTGACGCGGCAGGCATTATGCTGTTGTCTCAGCAATGTCGTGGAGACTCCGGGTGGGCAAGCTCGCGCAGCCGGCAGCCGTCGCGGCACTGACAGCCGTGACGATGGGCGCGGCCTGCGGCACGGAGCCGGGCGCGCCCACGTCGGTGGCAAGCGCCGTGCCCGTGTTGCCCGCCACCGGTGCAGTAATCAACTTCTACACTCAACCGGTGACTCTGGTGGTCACCAACGGCGTCACGACGGGAGTGAGCCCACTGATGCTGACATTCGAGGTCGCGACAGACGCCCAGTTCGCGCATCGGGTGTTTACGCGCGACGTGCCGCAGGCTGATGGCGGCCGGACGAGTGTGACGCTCGATCCGCTCCCTGCAGACACCACCTACACCTGGCGAGTACGAACGGCCGCGGCCGAGACCAGCGCGGCGTCACCCTCATCGACGTTCACGCTTGGTTCGGAAGTGGTCATCGACACGCCCACGCCGATCCAGCCGATCAATGACGGGTTGGCCGACGCGCGGCCAACGCTGACTGTCCGCAACGCAGCCCACCGGGGGCCGGCAGGAGCGCTGGTGTACCGCTTCGACATCTCACCCGACGCCTCGTTCACAGCAACCCTCACTAGCGGCACCGCGCTCGAGGGTGGCGGAACCACATCGTTCACTAGTGCGGCGGAAGTGCCTCTCGCGACTCTGCTCTACTGGCGTGCTCGTGCCCAGGACACGGCCAGCGGCGTCGTGGGCGCGGCATCGGCACCCCAGCGGATGTACGCCACGCGACTCGGCACGCGCCCGGCACGGCTCACGCTGCACGAAGGAAGTCAGTGCAAGCCATCCCGCACGCGCGACTACGAATTCGACGGTACGCTCGTGGACACGGGCGCGACGCTGGCGCTGACCTTGCCCAGGATCGTCGGGCCCTCAGCGGATCGGTTTCTCACGCTCGATCTCACGCGCACGGCGAACGCCTTCACCGGCATGCTTCAGGGGAGCTACGTCGCGAGGAACGGCTGGGAGATCGTCGTCGGCGGGCCCGCCTCGGTTGGCACTCAGCCGACTGGAGTCGCCTCGGTGGCAGGCTCCGTTGTTCCCGACGGCCGCTTGAGCGGCACCTTCGACGGCTCGCTCCGCATATGGACGCCATTCAGCGACGACGGCAGCGCGTGCGTGTCGCGCTTCACGTTCGACGTCGCGCCGACGGGCGGGTAGTCGCTAGACGCCCCACAGCGCGCGTAAGTCCGACAGCGTCCCGTTGAACTTGTCGCGATCGCAACGGCCGACGCCGTCGACCGTGTGCGGCTCCGGCCCCATCGCGCCGTCCGTGTACTGCCACATCGTCCACGTCGTCCAGTTGAGGGGAACGACGGCCGTGGGACCGTACTGGGCGAGCCAGAACCAGCAGTTCGCGAGGACGGGATCGGTCGACGTGCCGAGCAGGTCCTTCACGTAGTGGCCGGAATACAAACCGGGCCAGCGGCCAGTCTCGTCGTGCACGTGCGTGACGAACGCGCGCGCTTCCTCGAGCGTCATGCTCGGCCCCTGACCGTTGGCTTCGAAGTCGAGGACGAGCAGTGTGTCGCTGCCCGGTTGCACGACGTCGAGGAAGTGCGCCGCCTGCTGCACGCCGTCGCTGCCCGTGCCGAAGTGATACGCGCCCCAGAGCAGCCCGGCGGCGAGCGCGGCCGGCTGCCGGAGCGCGTACGTGGGATCGGTGAACGCGAGGCCCTGGGTCGCCTTGTGGATGACGCCGAGAATGCCGGCCGCCTGGGCGCGCGCGAAACCCGGGTCGGCATTGTGATGGGAGAGGTCGACGACGACGTTGAGCGGTCCCGGCGCGCTCGTGCGCGCGCGTCGGCGCCGTCGGCGGGAGGACGCCCTCGATGTCCGGCCCACGCTCGAACGATACACCCGGCGTGCGACAAAACGTCGCACCCGCCCTCGGGCGCCGTCGGCTATAGTCCGATCGTGCGTCGACATTCGAGCGTGTGGGTCATGCTCAGCGTGGGACTGGCCCTCGGTGCGGCGCGGTGCACGCCGACCAGGCCGCCGCCTCCCACGGTGGGGACGGTCGGCGTCGCCAACCACGACAACACCGGCGTCTCGCTCGCCTCCGACGGCCAGCGTGCCGTGATGGCTTGGGCGGCCACGGCCGATGGGCGGACGAACATCTACGCTGCGGTGAGCGAGAACGGCGGCGCGACGTTCGGCGCGCCGGTCCGCGTGAACGACCTCGACGGCGACGCGCGCGTGTCCGGCGAGCAGCCGCCCCGCGTCGCCCTCGGCCGCGAGGTCGTCGTCGTGTGGGCGTCGCGCCATGACGAGGCCTCGCGCATTCGCATGGCGCGATCGGTCGACGGCGGGCGCACGTTTCTGCCCGCGGTCACGCTGCACCAGGAGCCGCTCGCGGGTGCGCGCGGCTGGCAGTCGGTGGCGATCGGTCCCGACGACGCCGTGCAGGCAGTGTGGCTCGACGGCCGCTACGCCGACCCGCACGCCATGACGCACCACCACGGCGAGACGGCCTCCGGCGAGAAACCGCCTGCCCCGCGGCAGGACGTCGTGCTCGCCACCTGGACCAAGGGCGCTGCGGCCGCCGAGACGGACATCGCGCCGAACGTGTGCTTCTGCTGCAAGACCGCGATCACCTACGGGCCCGACGGCGCCTTGTACGCCGCATGGCGCCACATCTATCCGAACAGCATGCGCGACATCGCGGTCGCGCGGTCCGCCGACAACGGCAGGACGTTCGGTCCACCCACGCGCGTGAGCGAGGACAACTGGCAGCTCGACGGCTGTCCGGACGACGGCCCGGCGATGGTCGTGGACGGCAGGAACGTGATCCACATCGTGTGGCCGACGCTCGTGCCCGGCGCGACGACGGCGAAGGGGATCTTCTACGCGTTCTCGACCGACGGCGGGCGCACGTTCTCTTCGCGCGTGCGCATCGACGACCCGAAGACGGCGGGCGCCTCGCACCCGGCGATCGCGCTCAGCGGGTCAGAGGTCGTCGTCGCCTGGGACGATCTGGTGTCGAAGGTGCGAAGGGTCGAGGCACGCCGAATCAGCTCGACCGGGTCCGGCCAATCGTGGTCGCCTGTCCTCGCCGCGCCGGTCGTCGTGAGCGATGGTCCCGCGAGCTATCCCGTCCTCGCCGCGGGTGGGGGCGTGATCGTCGCATGGACGGCCGAGGGCGCGGCGCACGCGGAGATCCGCGTGCAACGTCTGCGGTCCAATTTCTGACTTCTGCCTTCTGCCTTCTGACTTCTGCCTTCTAACTTCTGACCTTCCCCGCGCTCCCCGCGCGCGTCAGCCAGAGGGCGAGGCGCCGCGCCGCTTCGTCGGGCGTCGGACCGTAGAACGGCATCACTGAGGTCGTGCGACTTGGCGTCTGCGCGAGCTGCGCGCGCCAGCGGTCGCGTCCGACCGAGGACACCTCGATGACATACGGCCGGCCGTTGATCGTTTCGTTGAAGCGGACGACGTCCACAGCTTTCCTGGTCGTGACACGCGCGGAGGTGCGCGACGTCGATCTTAGTGACCGCAGCGCCGCGCGCAAGCGAAGCGCGATGCGAAGCTGCACCAGGAGCGTGCGTCCGCGCGAGTTTGCTCGGCCAGACCCGCGAATTTTTTTTGCGCCGACAGGTCATGCACAGGGCGTGCACCAGACTTGCACAGGATTTCCACAGCCGTAATAGAGGATGGCGCCCGGCCAGCCGATATCACACAATAGAGAACCCATGACACGCCGGGCCGTTCTTGCCGGACTCGTCGCCAGCCTGCTCTGCGGCGGCGGGATGTTCGCGCAGGATACCGATCCGGGCGCGATCATGCGGGTGTTCCTGAAGGACGGCCAGGCGCTGCCGAGCCTGGGCGAGACCGCCCAGGTCGCCGACCGCCTCGTCTTCACGCTCGTCGTCGGCGATTTCGGGGCGGCGACCCAGTACCAGCTCGTCAGTCTGCCGCTCGGGCTTATCGATCTCGACCGCACGTCGCGGTACAGCGAAGCCGTGCGGGCCTCACGCTACGCGGCCACGCGCGGCGAGGCGGACTATTCCGCGATGACCGAGGACGTCTCGCGCGCGCTGGACGATCTCACCAAGACGAATGACCCGAAAGAGCGGTTGGGGATTGCCGAGGGCGCCCGCAAACGCCTGGACGACTGGTCCAAGAGCAGCTACGGGTACCGCGCGGCTGACGGGCAGGAGCTGACAAATCTGTTCGATCAGGTGATCGCCGAGCTGCGCGCGGCGGCGGGGGAGTCGCGCTTCACGGTCGACCTGTCCACCGGACCGGCCGCCCCGAAGCACGAGCCCCTCATGGCCGCGCCGACGCTGCGGCAATCGATCGCGCTCGCGCTTTCGACCGCGTCGGTCACCGAGGATCCTGCGGGCCGCGAGGCCATTCTGAACTCGGCGCTCGCGGCGTCCGCCGACGCGCGGGACCTCGACGACTTGCGCGCCGACGCGAGCCGCTGGCTCGCCGAGGAGCGCGCGGCGGACTTTGCCTACGGGGCGCTCACGGCCGATACGCTCGCGCGCGCGGATGCCGCCGTGCAGCAGGGCAACGTGCGCGGGCTGATGGCGCTCAGGGACGGGCTGCCGGAGGTGGACCGCGCGATGGGCCGGCGACGCCCCGCGATGATCGAATGGCTCGCCAACGCCCTGGACACGCGCCTCGACGCGGCGCGCGCGCGCCGACTGGCGCTCGATCATTACCTGATGATGCGCTCGAGCCTGCTCGAATACGAGCGCAAGGCCCGGCCGGCGCTGTCCGCCCTCGATGGCCTGAAGCCGATCTTCGAGGCGATTCGCGACATGACCGGGCCCGGCTTCGAGTGGCTCATGCGGGCCGACGGGCGTCTGAAGACGCTCGTCCCGCTCATGCGCGACATGGAGGTGCCGCCCGAGCTCGCCGACGTGCACGCGACGCTGAAGAGCGCCATCAACATGGCGGCCGAGGCGTGCGCCCGCCGCAAGCTCGCGGTCGCCGCCAACGACATGCCCCTCGCGAAGGAGGCGTCGGCGGCTGCCGCCGGCGCTCTCATGCTCGCGGCGCAGGGCAGACAGGAGTTGCTCGCCCGCCTCTCTCCGCCAAAGAATAAGTAAGTCAGACCTTGTCGCAACGTGTCCTGGTACGCGCACGCGATCTCGCGGGCTTTCGCCGGGCTCTCGTCGAGCGCGCCCTCGACGGGGATCCCCTCTCGGCGCGACGCCGCGCGTTCATCGTGCCCACACGCGCCGCCGCGGAGCTCCTGCGCCAGTCGATCGAGGCCGAGGCGAGGCGCACCGGCCGCACGGCGGTCCTCCTGCCCGACCTCCTGACGCGGGACGATCTCGTCACGCGCCTGCACGGCGCGCTCCCGGGCGCTCCGCCGCTCGTCAGCCGCGCCGAACGCGAGATCCTGCTCGAGCGCGCGGCGAGGCGCGCGGCCGGCCGCGCGCGCATGCCCGGCAGCCCGTTCCACATTCGTCCGGGGCTCGTGGCCGCGATGCTCGACTTCTACGACGAGCTGCGGCGACGCGAGCGCACGATCCGCCGCTTCGCGCGCGCGCTCTTTGCCGAGCTGCGGGTGGAGCGCGGCACCGACCGCGGCAGCGAGGGCCTGATTCACCAGACGTCCTTCCTCGGGTTCGCGTTTCTCGGCTACGAGCGCGGGCTCGCGTCGAGCGGGCGTCTGGATGAACACGCGCTGTGGAGACGACTCGCGGCCGATCAGCCCGCCCTGCCGTTCGAGGAGGTCGTCGTCGCCGTCGCCGATCACCCGTCGGATCCCCGCGGCCTGTGGCCGGCCGATTTCAATTTGCTCGGCCGGCTGACCGGGATCGCGCGCCTCGACGTCGTCGTCACCGACGAGACGCACGACGCGGGATTCCGAGAGCGCATCGATCGCGAGCTCCCCGGCATCGAGGAGCAGCGCCCGGCCGGAGCCGCCGCCGCGCCGCCGGTGCTGGTCCGGCCGTCCGCCGGCGAGTCGTTGTGCTTCGTGAGCCGCGATCGCGAAGAGGAGCTGCGCGACGTTGTGCGCGGCATCCGGCGCCGGCTCCGGGACGCGGGCGGCGTGCTGCCCGAACGGACGGCGGTCGTCTTCCATCGCCCGCTGCCGTATCTGTATCTGGCGCACCAGATCCTGAGCGACGCGCGGATTCCGTATCAGACCTTCGACGCTCTGCCCCTGGCGGCCGAGCCGTTTGCGGCGCTCCTCGATCTCGTGCTGGCGTTCGCGCGCACCGGGGGCACGCGCGAAGCCGCGGTAGCGCTGCTGCGGTCGCAGCTCTTACGTTTCGAGGTCAGTGGTGAGCGGGTGGGGCGCCGGGATGCCGCGGCGCTCGACGCCGTGCTGGCCGAGCGGCGCGCGACCGGCGAGGCGGCCACGTATCCCGCGGAGGTCGAGGCGTTCTTCGGCGGCCTCGACCGGCGCGACCGCGTCGAACGCGACCGCGCGCGGCGCGCGGCCGAAGCCTCCGCTGCGCTCCGCGAGAGGCTCCAGCCGTTTCGGTCCGCCGCGGCGGCCTCCCTGCAAATCCGCGCGGTGTCCGATCTTCTGCGCGCGTCGCCGCGGGCGCCGGACGACGATGACCCGTGGCGGGATCGCCACGCCCGGGCGCGGGAGGCCGTGCTCGCCGTGCTCGACGGCCTGACCGATGCCTTCCGCCGCCACGACGACCGGCCGCGCGACCCGGAAGATCTGGTCGCGGCCGTGCACCACGCGCTCGAGGGCCGCACCTTTTCACCCAGACGCGGCCGGGCGGGCGTTCATCTCGTCGATGCCGTCGCGGCGAGATTCGGCGACGCCGATCACGCGTACCTCGTCGGGCTGGTGGAGACCGACTGGCCCGATCGCCAGCGGCGCAGCATTTTCTACTCGAGCGGCCTCCTCAAGAATCTGGGCTGGCCGCAGGAGTCGGACCAGGTCCGCGCGCAGCAGGCGGCCTTCCGTGATCTGCTGCGCCTGCCCGCGAAGACCGTCGAGCTCCACGCCTTCCAGCTCGAGGGTGACGCCATCGTCGGCGTGTCGCCGATGGTCGAAGCGGCGCGGGATCTTCCGTCGCGCGCGTTGTCCGAAGCCGAGGAGGCGGGCGCCCGGGCCGAGATGTGCTTCGCCGAGGACGCGCTCGCGGCGGGCGGCGAGGCGTGGTCGGCGCTCGACGAGGAGTCAGCGGCCTGGCTCGACCTGCGTCGGAGGCGGCCGTCGATCGACGGCCGCTCGTACGGCGGCTTCGTCGGCGCCCAGGCGCCGCAGGCCTACCGCGTGAGCCGGGTCGATCGGTATCTCGATTGTCCGTTCAAGTACTTCGCGGAGAGCGTGCTGGGCCTGCCCGAGGAGCGCGAAGAGATGTCGGGACTGACGCCCCTCGAGCGGGGCAACCTCGTGCACTCGTTGTTCGAGCGGTTCTACCGGGCGTGGCAGGAGGACGGGCGCGGGACGATCACCGACGCCCTGCTGCCGGACGCGCTTCGACTGTTCCGGCGTCTCGCGCACGAGGCGCTGGCGCGGATGCCCGAGGCGGACCGCGCGCTCGAGGAGGTTCGCCTCTTCGGCTCGATCGTGGCCCGCGGTCTCGCGGAGCGCGTGTTCGAGCTCGAAGCACACGCCGGCGGCCGCATCGTCAGGCGGCTGATCGAATTTCCGATCCGCGGGCCGTTCACGTTCTGGCGGCTCTCGGGGCTCGTCGAGAAGGTCATCGAGATCCGCGGCAAGACCGATCGCATCGACGTGTTCGACGACGGGTCGTTGCGGGTGATCGACTACAAGCTCGGCCGGATGCCGGACCTCAAGTCGTCGGTGCAGATCGCGGTCTACGCGCATTCGGTGCAGCAGGCGCTCGAGGCGAGCGAGGGGCGCCCGCACCCGGTCTCGGGCGCGATGTACGTCGCGTTTGGCGACGACCGGCACGTCGCGGGTGCGATCGGCGAAGGCGAGCCGCCGGGCGAGGCGGTCGCCGCACGCGCCTCGCAATTCGCCGGCCTCATCGAGCGCATCGAGCAGGGCGAGTTCCCCCCGCAGCCGCGCAAGACCAGCGATTGCGCCTGGTGCCGCTACGCGGGCGTGTGCCGCAAGGAATACCGACTGGAAGCCGATGAAGCAGCCGAGCCTGTTTGACGCGCCGTCCGACGAGCCCCGGCCGGCCGACCAGGCGGCCCGGGACTTCGCGACCGACCCGGGGCACCACGTCGTGCTCGAGGCGTCGGCCGGGACGGGGAAGACGCGCGTCCTCGTGGACCGCTACGTGCGCCTGATCCAGGCGGGCGTCGATCCCCGGCACATCCTCGCGATGACGTTCACGCGCAAGGCCGCGGCGGAGATGCGGGACCGGGTGGTCGCGGAGCTCGTCCGTCGCGCCGATCGCGGCGACATCGCGCCGGATGTGTGGCGGAACGTGCGCGACCGCATCGCCGACGTCCAGATCTCGACGATCGACGCGTTTTGTTTCGGACTGCTGCGTGAATTCCCGCTCGAGGCCGACGTCGATCCGGCCTTTGAGATTGCGGATGAGACCGAGATGGCGCGCTTCGCCAGCGAGGCGCTCGATCTCACGTTCCGCGCCTCACGCCGGCTGATCATCGACGATGAGAACGTGCGGCTGCTGTTCGCACGGGTCAAGCTGCCCGTGCTGCGCGGGGCGCTCAAGCAGAGCCTGGACCGCCGCCAGGTCGCGCTCCCGGCGGTCGCGACCTTCGTCGAACGCCATGTCCGCTGCGAGCGGGCAGCCGACGCTTCGTCGGCGTTCGTGGCGCGGCTGCGGGCCGCGCTCGATCAATTCCTGCACCGCGAGGCGCTGCTCGACGCTGGACCGCGGCGGTCGCCGCACTTCGAGCGCCTGCGGGCCGACCTCACATCGCTCGCGACGTTTCCGGCCGACGACCCGGCGGAGGTGCAGCACCTGCGGCGGCGTCTCGAGCACTACTTCCTCACGACGGCGGGCAAGCCGCGGCAGCGTGTCGAGAAATCGTTCGGCGACGGCTTTGTCTCGCCGGCCGCACGCAAGACGCACGAGCACGCGCTCGGCCTGATCTCGCCGCTCGTCGCCGAGGCGATTGACGAGCTCGAAGGCGATGTCGGCGGACTTCTCGCGCGCGGACTCCTGCGCGTGCTGGCGATCGCCGTGCAGAAGTACGAAACCCTGCTCGAGGAGCACGCCGTGCTGGACTTTGCGGGCATGCTCCATCGCGCGGTCGCGCTGCTCGAGCGGCAGGAGGAGTTCGCCCGCAGCCGGCTGAAGCTGCAGTCGCGGTATCACCACGTGCTCGTGGACGAGTTCCAGGACACGAGCC
>DATIWF010000023.1:0-2172 GCA_035519535.1 Vicinamibacterales bacterium
GCCCGATCAAGTGGTTGAGCAGCGTGCTCTTGCCGCAGCCACTGCCGCCCATGATCACGAAGACGTCACCTCGCCGCACGGTGAAGTTGAGGTCGTGCATCACGACGAAGCTGCCGAAGGCCATCGTGAGGTCGCGCACGATGATCGACGCCTCTGCCTCGCCCATGCCGCTTCCGCGCGTCGCCGTGCCGTCCGACATGGTCGACCTCAGATGCCCAGCACGTAGAACAGCACGGCGAACACGCCGCAGGCGCCGATGATGAGCACGATGCTGGTGACGACCGCCGACGTCGTGGCCTCGCCCACGGCGGCCGCGCTGTTGCCGCACTCCATCCCGCGCAGGCAACCGGACACGGCGACCAGGGCTCCGTAGACCGCAGTCTTGAAGACGCCGCCCCCGATCTGCGTGAGGGTCAGGGCGGAGACTGTCTCGTTGTAGTAAGTGGTCCACGACAGGTGGAGCATGGTGACGCCGACGAGCGCGCCCCCGATGATGCCGACCAGGTCGGCGTAAATGCAGAGCAGCGGCATCATCAAGAACAGCGCGAGCATGCGGGGGAGCACGAGGAATCCCATGGGATCGATGCCCATCGTCGCCAGGGCGTCGATCTCGCGGTTCACCTTCATCGTGCCCAGCTCGGCAGCGAACGACGCGCCGGTCCGGCCGGCCATCACGATCGCCGTCATCATGCCGGCCATGTCGTGCACCATGGCAATGCCCACGAGGTCGGCGACGTAGATCGCGGCGCCGAACTGCGTCAGCTGCACGGCGCCGACGAACGCCAGGATCGTCCCTACCAGGAAGCTGATGAGTGACACGATCGCGAGCGCCTCGGCACCGCTGCGCTGGATGATGAACAGGAGATCGGACACGCGGAAGCTCACACGTCCCGGTCGGAGCGCGGCAAGCGCGATCACCGCACGCCCCAGAAAGTTCAGCAGCTCCGCGCCGGCGTCGAGCGCGTGCTCGGTCGCGACGCCGATCCGTTCGAGCACTCCCGGCCGCTCGACCGCGCGTCGCGCGCCCTGCTTCTCGGGAACGGCCTCGGCGAGCGCGAGAAGACGCTGCACGCCGTTCGGGAGCCCGGCGCGGTCGACGGCCACGCCGCGAGTCCGGCACAGCTCGCTGATGTCGACGAGCGCAGTCAGCAGGCTCGAGTCCCAGCGGCCCAGGTCACTAGCCTCGAAGCGCACCGGGCCGGCGCCAGACGTGATCGTCCGCTCGACCTCCGTGATTGACGGGACGTGGTGAGAGAGCTGCCAATCGCCGGCGAGGCGAATGTGGAAGCCATCGCCGGCTCGAGCAGCCGAGAGCTCCGGGCCGCGCACGCCGTCGGTGGCGGTCTTCATCGCAGGTCCGAACCGAGGAGAGGTTCAGACTCAGAGGCGGTCCCATCTCCCATCCAGTTGGCGATCCAGCGCAGGACGAAGACGAAGAAGAGCCCGGTCGAGAGCCCGCACATGAGCGTACCCGTCAACGTCTCGATCGGTGCCAGCATCCGCCACGGCCTGGCCAGCACGACATCGCCGTAGCCGGTGCTCGTGTAGGTTGTTCCCGAGAAGTAGAACGCTGACTCGGCATCGGGAAGACAGCCCCACCAGAAATAGAACAGACCCCAGAAGGAGATCTCGGCCAGGTGGATCAGAATCAGCCAGCACGACAGGCCGATCACGAAGCGGGTGACGAACCAGAAGCCCGACCGATCCAGTGCGCGCGACCAGATCATGGCCCGAAGAAGCACGTCGAGCCCGATGACGTGCATGGCCACGGTCACCACTACCAGCCCAACGGCGAGGAGAGTGTTTACGAGCACCGACGAATTCAGAACTTCTCTTCGACAAACTTGTAGGGATGGTCCGGCTCGGAGTAGCCGTGCGGCTTCTGCCGGGCCGGCAGCTTCACCTTTTCGCGCGGCACCTTCTTGTACGGAATCTTGCTCAACAGGTGAGTGATGAGGTTCAGCCGGGCGCGCTTCTTGTCGTCCGAATTCACGACGTACCACGGCGCCCAGGACGTGTCGGTCGCCTTGAACAGGTCGTCGCGCGCGCGCGAGTAGTCGTACCAGCGACTGTACGACTCGAGATCCATCGGCGAGAGCTTCCAGATCTTGCGGCCGTCGTCGATGCGAGCTTCGAGCCGGCGCGTCTGCTCCTCCATGCTCACCTCCAGCC
>DATIWF010000024.1:0-2594 GCA_035519535.1 Vicinamibacterales bacterium
ATTCGAACCCGAGTCTCGGCCTTGAAAGGGCCGCGTCCTAGGCCTCTGGACGATGGGGACGCACGGGGCGATCCCACCAACGATACCAGATGAGCGCCGCGCTGAGTTCGGTATACTGCCGGCACGACGTCCAGTCCCGCAGGAGGCCCCGCATGCGCAGCGCGCTGATGTTCATCCTCGTCGTCTCGTTTGGCTTCACCGTCGCCGGAGACGCCAAGGGCACGCTGAACTACAAAGGCAAGTCGAAGGATTTTGCGGTGACGCTGAAATTTGCCTATCTGGTGAAAGGACCGGACGAGATCGACCCGAAGACCACCATCCGCCGCGTCATCCTCTCCGCGACCGACCTCACGGCGAAGATCCAGGCGTGCAAGACGATGGACTGCTCCGATGATGACCTCAGCGAGGGCATCGAGGTCGACATCACCGGCGGCCCGAGGCTCAACTACTGGCTCGCGGTCAACAACGGCCTGGTGCAGTACTCGGGCACGCAGCGGCCGACGGCGCTCGTCGCCACGACCGACACGCCGACGCGGCTCGCGGGCAAGATCACGTTCGACGACTCCGCCGCCGGCGGGGCGAAGCTCGACGCGACGTTCGACGCCACGCTGCTCAAGACGTTCGACAAGGCGCGGTAGCGGAGCGCGCGCTTCCTGCCGCGCGCCCCGCCTGGCGCGTCGTCACTTGATCACTGCGCGTGCGATCTTCCCGTTTCCGCTCTCCGCAAGCCACAGCTCGTTGGGCTTGCCGATGACCATGTTGCGCACGGTCTGGCCGCCGCTCGGGATCGCCCACGACTGCATCTGCTTCGTCGCCGGATCGAAGCGGACGAGCATGTTCTTGTCGTCCACACCCGTCTCGCAGTACCAGACCGAGCCATCGGCCATCACGACGATCGCGTACGGCTTGCTGTCCGGTCCGCCGGGCGACGCGAACTCCTCTACCTTGCCCGTCCTGGGATCGAGCCGGCCCAGAAACCCGCGCTGGTAGTCGCCGTAGTAGACGATGTCGTCCTTCGTGATCGCGATGCGCCGCGGCCGCGCGTTCGAGTTCGGCAGCGGGTACTCCTTGATCGTCATCGTCTTCGGGTTGAGCTCGCCGATGCGGTTCGAGTTGAATTCGTCGAAGTAGAACAGCCCGGCCGACGATCGCACGATGCCGTACGGCCGCCCGTTAGCGGTCGGCGGCTGCTTGAGCACGATGTGCCCGGTCGCGGGATCGAGCCGGCCGACGAAGTTGCCGCCCTGCACGGTGAAGTACAGCATGCCGTCGGTGTCGAAGATCGGCGTGTGCGGATCGCGCGCGCGCGCGTCGGGCATCTTGTACTCGGTGATGTGGCCGCTCCTCGGATCGAGCTTGCCGATGAGTCCGGCCGAGTTGCCCGTGTACCAGATGTTCCCGTCCTTGTCCGGTGTGAGGCCGTGCGGCCCGGAATTCGGCGTCGGCAGCGTCCATTCCTTGAAGGTGCCGGTTGCCGGATCGAGTCGGCCGATCACGTTGGCGCGCTGGCCGGTGTACCAGACCATGCCGTCAGCCGTGTACGCGGGGTCGTGAGGATACGGCGGGTTGCTGGGCGTGAGCCACTCGGTGAATTCGACGGTCACCGCGGCGCGCGCCCCGAGACTCAGGCACACCGCCAGCGCCATCGCGGGGCCCGCACCGGCCCACCTGCGCGTGAGGTGCCGCGTCATAAAGCTCCTCCTGATGCGGTTGTTATACTCCCATCGTGCGGCGCGCGATACCCCTCGCCCTGCTGGCCGCGCTGATGGCGTCGGTGCCCCTCGCCGTGTCGGCCTATCGGGAGGGCCCGCTGCCCGCGATGACCGGCGGGTTCGGCGAAAAGACCTGCCACACCTGCCACTTCGACAACCGACTGAACGATCGCCTGGGATCGGTGCGTCTCGAGGGCGTGCTGCCTGCCTACGTGCCCGGCCGTGAGTACACCCTGACGGTCATCGTCCATCGCGCCGGGATCAAACGCGCGGGCTTCGAGCTGGCAGTGCGCTTCGCCGACGGCGCGGACAAGAGCCACCAGGCCGGGACGCTGCGCCCAGCCGACGGACGGACGCAGATGGCCGCCGCGCCGGGGAGCTCGATTCAGTACATTCAGCACAACAAGCCGGGCTCGGACCTCGCGGGCCCGGACGAAGGTCGCTGGACCGTTCTCTGGGCGGCTCCTTCGCCGCCCGCCGGGCGTGTGATCTTCACGCTCGCGGGCAACGCCGCCAACGGCGACGCGTCGGCGCTGGGCGACTTCATCTACACGACGTCCCTCACGAGCCACGCTGGCCCACGCTGAGTCGCGTTGTAGAATCGCCGCCATGCCACGCTCGCACCGGGGTCTCGGCCCTCTGCCCGTTGCCCCTTGCCTTCTGTCCCTTGTCTTCGGTCCTTTGTCCTTCGTCCTGTCGCTGGACGCTCAGCCCGCGCCGTTTCCGATCGAAGAGACGACGATCGCCAAGGTGCACGCTGCGATGCGCGCGCATCAATTGACCTGCCGCCAGCTGGTGGACGCGTACCTGCAGCGCATCGCCAGGTACGACAAGAACGAGCCGCCTATCAACGCGATTGTCCTCACGAACCCGAACGCGCTC
>DATIWF010000025.1:0-37974 GCA_035519535.1 Vicinamibacterales bacterium
AGCGTCTCAACGATCGCCTGGCGGAACACGCGATCGCGGGTCGCGCCGAGCGCCAGACGCATGGCAAGCTCGCGACGGCGTCCCAGCGCGCGTTCGACAAGGAGGTTCGCGACGTTCGCGCAGGCAATGAACAGCACGCACGCGACCGCCCCCATCAGGATGAGAAGCGGCATCCGCACGTCGTCGACCGTGTCCCCGAGGACTGACGACAACGCGCCTTTCGGATGAACGGCGCCATTTGCATTCGAGAGGGCCGTAAGCGCGCTCTCGATCGCGGGAACAGACGCGTCCGAGCGAGTGCGGACCATCACGTTCACGAAAGGTCCGACGGCACAGCCCGATGGCCCGGGCCGGTTCAGCGCCGGACCGATCGGAGCCCAACCGTCGACGTGATTGCGGGAGTAGGCGCCGTTGAATCCGCGGGGCATGACGCCGATGATGGTGACGGGTCGATTGTCGAGGTTGAGCACCCGGCCGATCACCTTGGGATCGCTATTCAGCTCGCGACGCCAGAAGTCGTAGCTCGCGACAAATATCGGCAACGCCGACGCCACGTCTTCGGCCGCCGCGAACGGCCGGCCGAGCAGCGGCCGCGCACCGGTGACGGCGAAGAATCCCGCCGATACACATTCCAGGTTCAGGCGATGCGCCTCGATCCCTGCCCCACGGTACGTCGGCGATCCGCCCCAGACTGCCGCGACCGCCTCCAGGCCGTCCAGACGTTGCAGTGCGGGAAGCAACGCCTTCGGGATGGCAGCCGTCGGATTTCCTGAATTACCGCCTGCCATGCGGACGAAGAACATCCGTTCGGGCTGATCGAACGGCGTGCGGAGCATCACGGCGTCGACGATGCTGAAGACCGCGACGTTGGCGCCGGTGCCGACCGCGAGCATGCCGAGCGCGGCGAGGGTCACCGTCTTCGTGCGCGCCAGAAGCCGAATCGCAAAACGCAGATCCCGCCCCACATCGCCGATCCACTGGCGGACCAGGGCGCGCAGCAGCCCGCCGAATTCCCGGAGCAGCATGAGCGCGCGCGCGCCGCCAGCCGAATCGCGGCGGCGGTCCGCAAAGTCAGCCGCCATGCTGTCACCGAAATCGTGCCGGAAATCGCCCGGCAGCAGCCGCAAGAGTCGTCGGTACAGCCGTTCGGCATGCGAGGGCTTTCGCGGGTTCGACTCAGGCGTCATGACGATGCCTTCTTCAAGGCGCCGATGGCGCGCGCCGCCGCCACCATGGACTGCAGTCGCGCGGTCTCAGCGCTCAGCACCTGTCGCCCGAAGTCGGTCAACCTGTAGTACTTCCGCCGCTGATCGTCCTGGGCCGCCGCCGGCCGCCGGCGGGACTCGACGACGATGCCGTCGGCGAGCAAGCGTTTGATCATCGTGTACAGCGTGCCCGTGGACAGGTCGACCTGTCCGCCGGTGCGCTCGTGAACAGCTTTGAGAATCGCGTAGCCATGCCGGTCTGTCTCGGCCAGCGCGACGAGCACGTGAAACATGGCCGGTGTCAGCGGGAGCAGGGCGGCCGGATCTCTGTGTCGTTCCACGATACATCTTTAGACGCCACAGCGACGCCGGGGGTTGGCTCCAGGAGATCGGCCGATAGTCCGGATTAGCGGCCTTCCCGGTCAAGAGAACGCCGATTCTCAGACCCTGCCGCCTGATGGCGGGGGCGGATCAGGCCAGATACGGGCCCCAGGCCGACCATCGCCACGATGATCTGCCTGGTCACCGCTGCCGTCAGCTGCACCGCGGAAGTTTGGAACTCGGCTCGGACAGAGCTCTCGCCAATCGGCCGTGCCGGCCAACGCCTGAACAGCGCCCGCAGCCGCGTCTGCGTGCCGGCGGCGTCACGGCGCCAAGCGGGCGTCGGTGGTGTCGGGCGTCATGACATCCTCCGCGTCTGGCTCGCCAGATTGGTTGAGCAGGCTCTATTGTAAGATCGTCAGATTGTCCGTGGCCTCGCCTTCCAAACTTGACGTCGGAGTTCTGGGCGCGACCGGCCGCGTCGGCCAGCAGTTCGCCGCGCGCCTCGCTGATCACCCGTGGTTTCGCCTGGCGTGGGTGGCCGCCAGCGAGCGGTCCGAGGGCAAGTCGTACGGCGAGGCCGCGCCCTGGCGACTGGACACGCCCATGCCCGCGGCGTTCCGCGAACTGCGCGTCGACGCATGCGTGCCGGGCCGGGGGCCGAAGGTCCTGTTCTCCGCGCTCGACGCCACGGCGGCCGACCAGCTCGAGCATGCGTTTGCCGCCGCCGGCCACGTCGTGCTCAGCAACGCGCGCAGCCATCGGATGGATCCGCTCGTCCCGCTGCTCGTCCCCGAGGTCAACGCGGACCACCTGGCCGTACTGCCGGCGCAGCGCCTGGAGAAGAAGCGGTCCGGTGCGATTGTCACGAACCCGAACTGCGCCGCCGTCGTGCTCGCGATGGCCCTGGCGCCGCTCCGCGCCTTCGACATCCGCCGCGTGCTGGTGACGACGATGCAGGCCGTGTCGGGCGCAGGGTATCCGGGCGTGCCGTCGCTCGACATCCTGGGCAATCTCATTCCGTTCATCGGCGGCGGCGAAGAAGACAAGATCGAGCGTGAGACCGTGAAGATACTCGGCGCGGACGGCGGGCGCTCGCCGTATCCCGCGGTCGTGAGCGCGCAGGTCAACCGCGTGCCTGTGATCGACGGTCACACGATGACGGTCTCGATGGAGCTCGCGTCGCACCCATCGGTCGTGGAGGTCGTGGCGGCGCTTCGGGCGTTTCGCGGGCGGCCGCAAGTGCTCGGCCTGCCGACCGCGCCCGATCCGCCGATCGTCGTGATGGACGATCCTGCCCGGCCCCAGCCGCGGCTCGACGTCGATCTCGGCGACGGCATGGCGGTGTCGGTTGGGCGCGTGCGCGCGTGTCCGGTGCTGTCGCACAAGTTCGTCGCGCTCGGGCACAACACGATTCGCGGCGCCGCCGGCGCGTCGATTCTGAATGCCGAGTTGATGAAGGCGGAGGGGCTGCTCTAGGGCAGAGGGCCTGACCCCCTCCACACGTTCGAAGCAGTACGCTGACGGAGAGACACACGAGCAGACACCTCCAATGATCGTCATGAAATTCGGCGGGACGTCGGTGGCGGATCGGGCCGCCATCGAGCGGCTCATCGCCATCGTGCGTGCGGCGCGGCAGGCGGCGATCCAGCCCGAGAGCGCGGACTGGCGCGGGCCGATCGTCGTCGTGTCCGCACTCGGCGGCGTGACGGACCGGCTGCTCGGCGTGGCCGCCGAAGCCGGCGCGGGCGACGTCGAGGGCGCGCGCGAGAACGTCCGGGCGCTCGAGGCCCGGCACCTCGAGGTGGCCGGCGTCATCACGGACGCCGCCGCCCGGCGCGACGTCGAGACGTTCGTCCGCCGCGAGTTCGACGACCTGCAGCGGATCGCCGGGGCGCTCGGGGTGCTCCGCGAGGTGACGCCGCGCTGGCTCGACGCGATCGCCGCTGTGGGCGAGATCCTCAGCAGCCGGATGGTCGCGGCCGCGCTCGCGTCGCACGGTCTGGCAGCCAGCTGGGTGGACGCGCGTCGCGTCATCGTGACGACGGCGGATCACACGAGTGCGGCGCCGCTCGATGCGGAAACGACGACCGCGCTTGTGGAGATCGTCGATCCGCTGCTGGCGGCGCGCCACATTCCGGTCATCGGCGGCTTCGTCGGCGCGACGACCACGGGCATCACGACCACGCTCGGACGCGGCGGCTCGGACTACTCGGCGGCGATCGTCGGCTCGTGCCTCGGCGCCGAGGAGATCCAGATCTGGACCGACGTGGACGGCATGCTGACGGCCGACCCGCGAATCGTCGCCGACACCCACGTCGTCCCGCACCTGTCGTTTGCCGAGGCCTCGGAGCTCGCGTATTTCGGCGCCAAAGTGCTCCACCCGGCGACGATTCAGCCGGCGGTCGCGCGCAATATCCCGGTGCGCATTCTGAACTCGAGGCGTCCCGAGGATCCGATCGGCACGCTGATCACGCGCGACCCGCCGCCGACGGGCCGGGCGCTCACAGCCGTGGCGTCGAAGACCGGCGTCACGGTCGTCGACATCACGTCCACGCGCATGCTGATGGCGCACGGCTTTCTGCGCCGCATCTTCGAGGTCTTCGAGCAGCACCGCATCTCCGTGGACGTGGTGACGACGTCCGAGGTGAGCGTGTCGGTGACGATCGACGACGCGCGTCACCTGCCGGAGGCGATCGAGACGCTGCGCGGCGTGGCCGACGTCACGCGCGAGGACGGCATGGCGATTCTCTGCGCCGTCGGCGAGGGCCTGCAGGACGACCCGACGGTCGTCACACGCCTGCTCGAGGCCACAGGCGGCGTGCCGATCCGCATGGTCTCGCAGGCGGCCGCGCGCCGGAACATCACGCTCGTGCTGCGCGCGTCCGACCTGCCCGCGACGCTCGAGCGCGTGCACGAGTCGTTCTTTGGTCACGTTCGTCAGGAAGGCTGAGGGAATCGGATGCGGCAGGTTGCCAGCTCGTTCCATGGACGCGACGTACCGGACGTACCCGACGCACCGACAGAGAAGCGATGAAACTGCTGCTGATCGGCCACGGCCGAATGGGACGGCTCGTCGAGAGCCTGGCGCCGCGGTACGGCTGCGAGGTGGCGGGGGTCGTCACGGGGGCCTCGGGTCCCGACGCGATTCGATCGGCGACGGCCGACGTCGCGGTGGATTTCTCGGTGCCGGCGGCCGTGCCGGTGAATCTTCCGCTGCTCGCGTCACGGGGCATGAGCGTCGTCATCGGCACGACGGGCTGGCAGGATCGCGAGGCGGAGTTGCGGGTGGTCGTCGAGCGCGCGGGCATTGGCGTGCTGGCGGCCGCGAATTTCTCGATGGCGATGCACATCTTCCGGCAGATTGTGGGCGAGGCGGCGCGGCGCTTTGCGGCCCGGCCCGACACCGGCGCGTGGATTCACGAAGCGCACCACGCCGCCAAAAAGGACGCGCCGTCGGGAACGGCGCTGATGTTGAAGTCGGCGATGCAGGCGGCCGGGTACGCGCGCGCGATCGACGTGTCCTCGACGCGGGCCGGCTCGATTCCGGGCACGCACGTCGTGGGTTTCGACGGTCCGGCCGACACGGTCACGCTCGCGCACGAGGTCCGCGATCGGGCAGTGTTCGCCCACGGCGCCCTCGAGGGCGCACGCTGGCTTCACGGGCGCCGGGGGTGGTTTGGCATCGACGACATGTTCCAATCGCGTGATTGATGATTGGCGATTGGGGATTGGCTATTGGGGATTGGGGATTGGTGATTGAATTGGGGATTGCACGATTTGGTGATTGGAGCCGGGCATGAGAACTGCGTTTACGGGTGTCGGGACCGCGCTGATTACGCCATTCACCAGGACAGGCGCGCTCGATGAGGCCGCCGTACGGCGGTTGGCGCGGCGGCAGATCGACGCCGGCGTCCATGTCCTCGTGCCATGCGGCACGACGGGCGAGACGCCGACGCTCACGACCGCCGAGCGCATGCGGATCGTCGAGATCGTCGCCGACGAAGCGAAGGGCCGTGCGCTGGTCCTGGCGGGCGCGGGCGGGTACGACACGCACGAAGTCATTCACGCGGCGGGCGAGATGGCGAAGGCCGGCGCCAACGGCCTGCTGTCGGTGACGCCGTACTACAACAAGCCGACCCCCGAGGGCTTGTATCAGCACTACAAGGCGATCGCCGAGAGCACCGCGCTCCCGATTGTCGTGTACAACGTGCCCGGCCGGACGGGCTGCAATATCGATCCCTCGACACTCGCGCGCCTGGCGACGATCAAGAACATCGTCGGCGTGAAAGAGGCCTCGGGCAACATGACGCAGATGGCCGAGATCCTGCGCGTGGTGCCGGAGGATTTTCTCGTCATCAGCGGCGACGACGCGCTGACGCTGCCGCTCATGGCGATTGGCGGCCGCGGGATTATCTCCGTGGCGTCGAACGAGGTGCCGGCCGAGATGGTGCAGATGGTCGAAGCGGCCGAGCGCGGGGACTTCGCCGCGGCGCGACGGTGGCACGACAAGCTCCTGCCGGTGATGCAGGTGAACTTCATCGAGTCGAGCCCGGGGCCGGTGAAATTCGCGATGGCGGCGATGGGCCTGTGCGAGGAGGCTTACCGGCTGCCGATGGTGCCGCCGCGGCCGGCCTCGCGCGAGAAGATCCTCGCCGTGCTCCGCGAATTCGGTCTGCCGATCGTCGCCGTCGAGCGCAGCGTCCCAGCATGAGTTTGGCCGGGACGATCGAGGCCCTGTTCGCCCAGGGCGAGCGCGCGGACAAGGCAGCCGCGCGCGACGCGTTCTTCCAGCTGCAGCAGGCCCTCGGCCGCGGCGAAGCTCGCGCCGCGGAGCCGGATGCCGCGGCGCCCGCCGGCTGGCGCGTGAACACATGGGTCAAGCAGGGCATCCTGCTGGGCTTCCGCTTCGGCGACGTGAAAGATGTCTCGGCCGACCACGGCAAGTGGCCGTTCTACGACAAGGACACGATGACGCTGAAGAAACCCGGCGTCGACGCCGGCGTACGGATCGTTCCCGGCGGGTCCACGATCCGCGACGGCGCGTTCGTGGCGCGGTCGGTCGTCTGCATGCCGCCGATGTTCGTGAACATCGGCGCGTACGTCGGCGAGGGCACGCTCATCGACTCGCACGCGCTCGTCGGGTCCTGCGCGCAAGTCGGCCGGCGCGTGCACGTGAGCGCGGCCGCGCAGATTGGCGGCGTCATCGAGCCCGTCGGCGCCCTGCCCGTCATCATCGAAGACGACGTGCTGATCGGCGGCAACAGCGGCGTGTACGAGGGCGCGGTCGTGAAAGCCCGCGCCGTGATCGCCGCGGGCGTGGTCCTGACGGCGTCCACGCCGATCTACGATCTGCCCCGCAGCACGATCATCCGGCCGGCAGCCGGCGGACCGCTCGTCGTTCCGGAGGGCGCGGTCGTCGTGCCGGGCGCCCGCGCCGTCACCGTTGGCGCGGGCAAGGACTGGGGCCTCTCGCTCGCCACGCCCGTTATCGTGAAATACCGCGACCAGGGCACGGACACGCGCACGGAGCTGGAAGCGTGGATCCGCTGACGCAGATTGCGCTCACGCGCCGCCTGATCGACATCGATTCGACGACGGGCCGCGAGGCGGCGGCGGGGCAGGTAATCGCCGAGACGCTCCGCGAGCTCGGATACCGCGTCACGAGACAGCCGGTGGCGGGCGACCGCTTCAACGTCATGGCCGTCGCGGACGCGCCGGTCGTCGTCTTCTCGACGCATTTCGACTGCGTGCCGCCGTTCAGCCCGAGCCGGGAGGAAGCCGGCGTGCTGCATGGCCGCGGATCGTGCGACGCGAAGGGCACGATCGGCGCGATGATTGCCGCCGCCGAGCGGCTGCGGGCCCGAGGCGAGCGCCGCGTCGGACTCCTGTTCGTCGTCGGAGAGGAACGCGGCAGCGAGGGCGCGCAGGTGGCGAACGGCTGCGCGCCGGGATCCACGTTCCTCATCGACGGCGAGCCGACCGACAACCGCCTCGGCTCCGCGACACGCGGCATCTACCGCGTCAAGCTCACCGCCGCCGGGCGCGCCGCCCACTCGAGCCTGCCCGAGCTGGGCGAGTCGGCAATCGAGAAGCTCATCGACGCCCTGACGAGTCTGAGGCGCATCGAGTGGCCGGACGACCCGGTGATGGGCCGGACGCACTACACGGTGGGGCTCATCAACGGCGGGATTGCGCCGAACGTCGTACCGCCCCAGGCGGAGGCGGAAATCATGTTTCGCACGGTCGGCGACTACACAGTTGTCCGCCGGCTGATGGAACATCATGTCGGCGCGGCCGTGAGCCTCGACGACGTGCTGGTCGTGCCGCCGGTCCGCCTCAAGACGGTGGACGGCTTCGACACCGCCGCGTTTGCGTTCACGACCGACATCCCGTGGCTGGACCGGTGGGGGACGCCGCTTCTGCTCGGCCCGGGCTCGGTGACCGTGGCCCACACCGCCGACGAGCACGTGCCCGTCGCCGAGCTCCACCGCGCCACCGAACTCTACGAGCGCCTCGCTCGAAGTTTGATGTCGCAATCCGGATAGCGACGGGCGGCTCGCGCCGGTAATCTGCAATCGATGATCGATAATCGGGGAGTCGACGAGCCATCGATCAGCGATGATCGACATCGGCTGGTCGACCATCGGAGCGACGATCTCATCGATTATCGATGACGGAGCCCTGTGTATGCGAACTACCTCTCTTTGGCACGCTGTTGTGACCCGGGATCGCGCCGCGGACGGCTTGTTCGTCTACGCGGTGTCGTCCACCCGCGTGTATTGCCGTCCGTCGTGTCCGAGCCGGCGGCCGAGGCCGGATCGCGTCGAGTTCTTTCCGGCGCCGGCCATGGCTGAAGCGCGCGGCTACCGGGCGTGCCGCCGCTGCCATCCCGACGCGCCGCAGGATGGATCGTCCTCGCCCATCGATCGCGTGCGCCACGCGTGCGAGGCGGTGGCGCGCCGGCCCGAGGCCCGGTGGTCGAGCGCCAGGCTCGCGCGTGCGGGCGGCACGAGCGTCGTGCAGTTGCAGCGGGCGTTTCGCGAGGTGCTCGGGCTGTCGCCGCGCGACTACGTCTCGGCGTGCCGCCAGCGCCGGTTTCTCGACGCCGTGCGCAACGGGCACCGCGTGACGGACGCCGTCTACGAGTCCGGCTTCGGATCGCCCAGTCGCGTGTATGGCGCGATCAGTCTGCCGGGGATGACGCCCGCGACGTACGGGCGGGGCGGCCAGGGCGCGACCATCCGCTGGCTCGCCGCGGACTCGCGGGTCGGCCGCGTGCTCGTGGCGGCGACCGAACGCGGGCTGTGCGCCGTCCGGGCCGGCGGGCCGGATGTCGAGCTCGTCCGCGCCCTCCGCGACGAATTTCCGCGCGCGAGTATCGACCCGCGTCCCTCGTCGCGGCTGCGCCCGCTCTTGACCACGGCACTCGCGGTGGCCAACGCGACGAAGGTGCCCGCCGACTTGCCGATCGACATTCAGGGCACCGCGTTTCAGTGGCGCGTCTGGCGGGCGCTGACGAGGATTCCGCAGGGTGAGACGCGCACCTACGCCGACGTGGCGCGGGCGATCGGCCGCCCGTCTGCGGTGCGCGCCGTCGCGCGCGCCTGCGCGACCAATCCCATCGCCCTCGTGGTGCCGTGCCATCGCGTGATTCGCACCGACGGCGGGCTGGGTGGATATCGCTGGGGGCTGGCCATGAAGGAGGCGCTGCTGGCGGTTGAGCGTAAGTCGTGACGGGACTTGGCATCTAGCACTTCGCGCAATGCCGCGCGTCCAGCTATGCTTGCGCCATGCCAGGCTACGGAAAGCGCTACTGGGCCGAGCGCACCGCCGACAACCGCCGCCGCGCCTATCCGAAGTTCAAAGGCCACCACACGGCCGACGCCGTCGTCATTGGCGGCGGCCTGACCGGTTGCGCGTGCGCGTATGTCCTCGCCGGAGCGGGTCTTGACGTCATCCTGCTCGAGGCCGACCGGCTCGCCGCAGGCGCAACCGCCGCGGGCCTGGGCGCCCTGCTGCCTCAGCCCGACGCCTGGTACCGGCCGGTCGAGCAAGCCTCCGGCCGGCGGGTCGCGCGGACGGCCTGGGAGGAGGCGCATCGCAGCGCGCAAGAGTTCGGTACCGCGCTGGGGAAGCTGCCGACGAAATGCGATCTCGCGTCGTCGGCGCTCATCATCAACGCGCGGACTCCTGACGACGGCCAGGCGCTCCGCAAGGAGCAGGCCGCTCGCAAGGACGCGGGGCTCGAGTCGCCGTGGACCACGGCGGCGGCCGTACTCGCGGAGACCGGCGCCGAGTCGTGTGGCGGGATCCGCCTGCGGCCGGCGTTCACTTATGACCCGGTCAGGGCCGCGCTCGGGCTGGCCGGCGTGGCCGAGTCCAGGGGCGCGCGCATCTTCGAGCAGTCGGCGGTTCGCCGGACGCGATTCACGCGGAAGATCGCGACGGTCGTGCTGGGCGCCGGGACGATTCGCACCAAGGGCGTGATCGTCGCGACGGGCGAGCCCGGCACCCTGTTCGGGCAGCTCCAGCGGCATGTCCGCCGGTTGACCGGGTACGCGGTCGTCACTCATCCGCTCCTCGCGGAGATGCGTCACGCGTCGGGCAACCGCGCGAGCGTCGTCACGGACGGGAGTCTGGAGCCGTACTGGTGGCGCTGGCTCACGGAGGACCGCGTGCTGTTCGCGGGCGCCGCCTCGCGTCCCCCGGCGCCGCGGCAGCTCGACAAATCTGTCATCCAGCGAACCGCTCAGCTCATGTACGAGTTGTCGGTGCGGTACCCGCCGATTTCAGGATTGCCAGCCGCCTGGGGGTGGGACGTGCCGGTTGTTTCCACGCCGGACGGGCTCCCGTGGGTTGGCCCGCACCGGAACTACCCGTTTCACTTCTTCGCCATGGCATTCGGTTGGCATGGAGACGCCCTGTCGTGGCTGGCGGCCCGCGCCGCCCTGCGATTCGTCCAGGGCGAATCGACCCGCGACGACGAGGCGCTGGGGTTCGTGCGGCACTTGTAACGGGGCGCCGCCGCGGCCGGTCCAACGACTTGAGCCGCGCAGTCAGCGCAGTGCATTACCATGGCCGGGGCCCCGCCAGGCCCTCGAGGATCCGAGTGGCTGGACTCTCTCCGCTCAACGAACATCTCCTCCGCCGCGCGGGGTTCGGCGTGGGCGCGGCTGACGTCGCCCGCTGGTCCCGCCTGAGTTACCTCGCGCTCATCGATCAGCTCATCAACTACGATCCGGCCGCCGCGGATGTGGACGGCAAGATCGGCACGCCCGGGTACGTCGGGATCACGACGCACGGGCAGTTCTCGCCGAACATGGTCATCAACGATGCGCGCCAGCGGTGGCTGTTCCGGCTGGTGCACACGCCTGCGCCGCTGCAGGAGAAGATGGCGCTGTTCTGGCACCAGCACTTCGCGACCGCCTACAGCAAGGTTTCGAGCATTGTCGGCACGACCGACGCCACGCGGATGCTGGCGGCCAAGCCGTCGGAGGATCCAGGGCAGGCGCGCGGTCAGCTCGAGCTCTTCCGGCAGTACGCGCTCGGCAACTTCAGCGATCTGCTGGTCGAGGTGGCGAAGGATCCGGCGATGCTCGTCTGGCTCGACGGCCGCCTGAACACGAGAAGCGTGCCGCAGGAGAACTTCGGCCGCGAGTTGATGGAGCTCTTCACGTTCGGCGTCGAGAACTACGTCGAAACGGACGTCTACGCCGCCGCGCGCGTCTTCACCGGCTGGAACATGACGACGACCGGCACGCGCGGGACGGCCTCGGCGTACTACGCGTTCAACTACAACGCGGGCGCGCATGAGACGTCGGCGAAGACGTTCAGCTTTCCGATCTATCCGGACGGCGGCCGCACGATTCCGGCGCGCAGCGCCTCGAACGGACTGCAGGACGGCCTCGATCTGATCCAGGCGCTGGCGTATCACCCCGAAACGGCGAAGCGCCTCGCGCGAAAGCTCTGGGTCTGGTTCGTGGACGAGGTCAACGCGCCCGACGACGAGTTCGTCACGTCGATTGCGAATACCTATCTGCAGAGCGGCACCAACATGAAGGCCGTGATCAAGGCCGTGCTGTTCTCGCCGCAGTTCTTCGACACGGCGCGTTATTTCAAGCGCTACTCGTGGCCGGCGGAGTTCGTGGCGCGGGCGCTGAAGGAAGTCGGATACGTCGGGTTTTCGGTGAACGACGCGCTGACGCCGATGGTCAACATGGGCCAGCAGCTGTTCGAGCCGCCGGATGTTGCCGGCTGGGAGCTCGGCCCGGGCTGGTTCTCGACGGCGCGCATGCTCGCGCGCATGAACTTCGCGGCGCAGCTCGCGACCAATCAGAAGTTCGCGCTGCGCGACCTGGCACGGCCGTACAAGTTGACGCCCGAGTCGCTCGTGAACTTCGTCGTGGACACGCTCAACGTGCCCCAGCCGGCCGGCGACGTGTACGCGGCGCTCACGAGTTACGTGCGGGCCGGCGGCGCGTGGACGGGGTCCGAGGCGCAGCTGCTCAACAAGGCCGGCGGGCTGTTCCACCTGGTCACCGGGTCGGGGGATTACCAGTTTCTGTAAAGGCAGAAGGCAGAAGGCAGAAGGCAGAGGGCATGAAGGTTACCCGACGCGAGTTCATCCAGGGCGGCGTCACGGCGTTCACGATCAGCTTCGCCGCGCCGGCGTTTCTGTCGGAGCTTGCGCAGGCGCAGGGCGCGTCGCGACGCAACCTCGTCGTCCTGTATCTGGCGGGCGGCAACGACGCGCTCTCGACGCTCGTGCCCTACACGGATTCCTTTTACTACAGCCGGCGGCCGACGATCGCCGTGCCCGCGGCCAACGTCATCCAGATCGGATCGGACAGCTCCGGCAAGGCGCTCGGCCTGCATCCGCGCCTGACCGGACTCAAGCAGATCTTCGACGCGGGCAATCTGGCGCTCGTGCAGCGCAGCGGCTACCAGAATTCGAGTCGGTCGCACTTCCAGGGCACGGACATCTGGTCCACGGCGAATCCCGCCAACTCGGTTGGACCGGGCTGGCTGGGCCGGTACCTCGACGCGCTGCCGTCGCCGGTGGACCCGCTGGTGGGCTGGTGCACGACGAGCGAGGTGCCGCACACGCTCATCGGCCGGCAGGTGAGCGCGCCGGCGATTCCGAGCCCGGCGAGCTACGCGTTCCAGAGCCCGAACACGGGGGCCGAAGCGACGTACTCACGGACGGCGATGACGCAGATCGCGTCGCACCTTCCGCTGGATCAGCCGCAGCTCTCGTTCGTGAACAGCACGGCGGAGGCCGCGCTCAAGACGCTCGATCGCGTCGCGACGGTCACGACGTACACCGGATCGGTCGCGTACGCGAGCGACGGGTTGTCGCAGGCGCTCAAGACGGTCGCCGGCGCGATCGCGCGCGGCATCGGCACCAAGGTCTTCTGGGTGCAGATCGGCGGGTTCGACACGCACGCGACGCAAAACGTGAACGCCGCCAACGCCGGCTACGCCAACCTCATGGGCACGCTCGGCACGGCCTTGCTGGCGTTCTACACGGACCTCAGGAACCAGGGGCTCCTGCAGGACACGCTGCTGGTGCAGTTCTCGGAGTTCGGGCGCCGCATCAACGAGAACGGCAGCCAGGGCACCGACCACGGCGCGGCCGGGTTGATGATGGTCATGGGCGGCGCCGTGCACGGCGGTCTCTACGGCACGGCCCCGTCGCTCAATCCCGCCTCTCCGACGCTCGAGAACAGCGGCAACGACGTCACCTACGAGACGGACTTCCGCGCCGTCTACGCGCGCATCATCGACAACTGGCTGGGGGCGAATTCGGTGACGCTGTTGGGAGCGGATTTCAGGAAGAGCTCGCTCACCTTCATCTAGGATCCCGCAGAGGTTCCCCAGGGGTTCCTGCAGGGTCCCCTAGGAACCGAGTTTCCGTCGTTCTTCTCTGACGCGCTTGAGGAGCGTGAACTCCGTGTCCGCCTTCTCCCACTGCTTGAGCAGGATGTCGAACTGTTCCTTCGCGCCGGTCGCATCGCCCTTTTTCGCGAGGAGCTCGCCGAGCCTCAGGTGCGCGACGGTTTCGATTGAATCGAATCCGAGGAACGCGACAGCGCGGATGACGCCGCGGTAACTTGCCTCGGCGCCCTCGACGTCGCCCGCGGCCTCGCGGATGGACGCGATGTGGAAGTTCACGTCGAACCCCCGTGGGTACTCGTTCAGCGTGGTCTCGAGATCGGCGACAGCCTCGCGCCACTGGCCGCTCGCGGCGCGCGCGTAGGCCTTGATGACCGCGACCGGCACCCAGACGGCCACGTTCTGCTTGCCCAAGGGCTCGAGGCGCGCCGCCACCGGGCGCGCGACGTCGAGCTGCCCGAACGTGGCGAGCACCGCGGCCGCCTGCGCCTGCGCTTCTGGGCTCGCCGTTTTGGCGGTGGACGCCTTGAGCGCCTCGACCGCGGTGCCGCCCTGGTAGACGGCGAGCAGAATCTGATGGGCCGCCTCGAGCGTGCTCACGCGACCGTCGTCGTGCGCGGCGCGGGCGCGCGCGATGAGCTGTTCGTAGATGCGCTGGTTCTCCTTGAGCCGGCCCTGCCATGCGGCCCACACGCCCTCCACCCCGAGCATGTCGTCGGGCTGCGCGATCTTGCGCGCGGCTTCCTCGAACTTCGCCGCGTCGGGATCGCCAGCGCGCACGGCCGCCAACCAGCGCCGCAAGGCGAGCGATCCATCCGGTCGAATGGCAAGCGACTTCTCGACCCACGAGTACGCTTCCTGGCGCTGGTCGAGGAAGAACAGCGCGTATGCCAAGTTGGCCATCGGCAGCGGCTCGTCCGGCGCGAGTTCGGTCGCCGCGCGATAGTGCTTCGCGGACTCATCGAACTCGCCGCGGGAGGTATAGTAAACGCCCAGGTTGTTCTGCGCGGCGTAGTCGCGCGGATACGACGCGATCATCAGCTCGAGCGTCTCGCGCGAGAGCTTCTGGTCCTGCAGCACCTTCGTGTCGTAGTTCCAGGTGATGTAGAGCCGCTCGTACTCGCTCACGCGGTCCTTCATCTCGTACGCCTTCTGCGCGTACTTCCGGCTGTCGTCCTCGCGGCCCGTATTGCTGTAGACGACGGCCAGCTTCGCGTACGCCAGCGCGAAGTTCGGATCGATCTCGATCGCCTTCTGGAAAAACGGAATGGCCGCCTCGTCGCCGCGCGTGTAGCGCGTCTTGTTGGCGAGGCCGTAGGCCTTGAGCGCTTCGAGCGACGACGTCGTCGCCTCGGTGACCGGCACGTCGTACTTCTGGACCGACGCCAGCGACTCGCCAAGCCGCTTGCGCAGGGTCGTCGTCGCTTCGCCGAGTTTGTTGAGAACATCTTCCTTCGTGCCCGCCTGGACTTGTTGCTCGGCCAGCGCCTCGCCGGTCTGGCAGTTGTGCACGCCGATCGTGATCACGTAGTTCGTGCCGAGCGAGGCGATGGACCCTTCGACGGTCGCCTTGGCGCCGACGCGCTGGCACAGCTCGCGCGCGACCTGCGGCGTGATCGGCTGGTCCGGCTGGCGCTGCATGAGCTTGAGCGTGCGCTGCACGCGCAGGTCGGGCAGCAGTGTCAGATACGGCGTCTGCTGCAGCTGCACCGACAGCGCCTGCTTCAGCGCGTCGTCGAACACGGCGTCGCCGGTCGAGTTCGAGAAATCGGAGACGACGACGGTGTCGCGCTCGGTGAACGCGGGCACCTTGCTCGCATTCCAGATGTAGTAGCCGAGGCCGGCGAACACGATGACGGCCGGCACGGCGACGCGCCACCAGCGCCGGGACGGCTCCACGCGTGCCGCGGGAAGCGGCGCCTCGGCGGTCGCCGACGGCGCCGTCACCGGAAGGGAGGCAGCAGTGCGTCCCGTGGTGTCGCGGCGGATGCGCGAGAGCTCGGCGAGCATGTCCGCCGCGGTCTGGAAGCGCATCCGGCGATCCTTCTCGAGCGACCGGTGGATCACGCGGGCGAGCTCTTCGGGAAGATCGGGATTCGCGAGCCGGGGCTCGGGCGGCTGCTTGTTCAGGATTGCGTCGAACACCACCGCGGTGGTCTGTCCCGCGAACGCCTGCCGGCCCGTGGCCATCTCGTAGAGCACGACGCCGAGCGAGAACAGATCGGTCCGCCCGTCGAGGTCCTCGCCGCGCGCCTGCTCCGGCGACATGTAGTTGATCGATCCAACGGCCGTGCCGGGCGAGGTGAGCGCGTCGCCGGCCTGCCGCGTCTCGTCTCCGGCCGCCGAGGCGTGCCGCTCGGTCCCGAGCTTGGCGATGCCGAAGTCGAGCAGCTTCGCCTGGCCGCGCCTGGTGATGAAGATATTGGCCGGCTTGATGTCCCGGTGGATCACGCCCTTGGCGTGCGCCGCGTCGAGGGCATCGGCGATCTGGTACCCGGTCTCGAGCACAAGATCTGCGGACATCGGCTGGCCGTGGATGCGCGTGCGCAGCGACTCGCCGTCGAGCAGCTCCATGACGATGAAGCGCCGGCCGCCGTGCGCGGCGTCCTCGCCGATGTCGTAAATCGTGCAGATGTTGGGATGGTTGAGCGACGAGGCGATGCGCGCTTCACGCTCGAAGCGCTCGAGCGCGTCTGGCGCCACCCTGAGCGAGTCGGGCAGGAACTTCAGCGCGACGTGGCGGCCGAGCCGGGTGTCCTCGGCTTCATACACCACGCCCATCCCGCCTTCGCCGAGCTGACGAAGGATGCGGTAGTGTTGGACCTGCTCGCCGATCATCGAGGGCATTATAGGGTTCCGAGGTGGTTCCGATGGGGTTCCTGCGAGGCTTCTGAGAGGTTCCAGGGAGGTTCCAGAGGGCATTCATGTACGAGCGTCACACGGAGCGGATGCTGACCCCGCGGCAGTTCGCGGGTCGGATGGCGCGGCACGTCGGCCTCGTCCTGCTGCTCATCGTCGTCTCGCTGTGGGTGGGCATGACGGGCTACGTCTGGTTTGCCCGCATGACCTGGGTGGACGCCTTCCTCAACTCGGCGATGCTGCTCGGCGGCATGGGGCCCGTCGGCGACCTGCCGACGGACGGCGCCAAGATTTTCGCCGGCTGCTACGCGCTGTACGCCGGCCTCGCGTTCATCGCGTCCTTCACGATCATCCTGTCCCCCGTCGTCCACCGCATCGCCCATCGCTTCCACGTCGACCGGTAGACGCAAACGTTTTCCGGCTCCCTCCGTCTAACCTAGAAGTTCTAGGCAGGCGTATGAGACGACGTCCTCCCGGCCAGGCCGCCGGCGATCTGCTCGCGGGCACCCTCGACATGCTGATCCTCCGGATTCTTCGCGCCGGGCCGGCGCACGGGCTGAGCATCGCCCAGGCCATCGAACGCCGATCGGACGCTGTCCTGTTCGTCGAGCAGGGTTCGCTCTACCCGGCGCTTCATCGCCTCGAGGCGCGCGGGTGGGTCGCCTCGTACTGGGGCGCGTCCGACACGAACCGTCGCGCCCGCTTCTACCGCGTGACGCCGAAGGGCCGCCGGCAGCTGGTGGCCGAGTCGAGCCGCTGGCAGGCCCTCGCTCGCGCGGTGGCCAGGGTGATGGTGACCGAGTGAAGGCAGAAGGCAGAAGGCAGAACCGTAGAAATGAGCAAGGGGTCTGGCCCCGATTGGCGTGAGCCGGGCCTGACCCCCTCCGTGCGCTCGATGCTGAGCCCTGACTGAGAGACGACGATGCTCCGGAGAAGACGACGGGCGCGGGAGCGCGAGGAGGAAGTGCGGGCGCACCTGGCGATGCACGAAGAGCAGCTCATTGCGCGCGGGCGATCGCCCGAGGACGCGCGCCGCGAGGCCCGGATCGCGTTCGGAAACGTCGAGGCCAGACTCGAGGAGGTCGATCAGATGAACCGGCTGCCGATCGTCGACGTGCTGTGGCGGGACGTGAAGTACGCGGTGCGGGTGTTGCGCCGTACCCCGGTGTTCACGATCACCGCGATTGTCACGCTCGCGCTCGTCATCGGCGCGAACTCGGCGGTGTTCAGCCTGGCTGACGCGATTCTGCTGCGGCCGCTTCCGTATCCGCACCCCGAGCGCCTCGCCGTGGTCCAGGTCGAGGGCCGGACGTCGAAGGGCGAACGCCGGTGGGAATCGCATGACGGCACGACATGGGAGCTCGCGCGGGATGGCGCGTCGGCCGTCGACGTGGCGGTGATCGCGGGTGGTTTCGGCCACTCCGTCAACCTCGTCGTCGGCAATTCGGCGGTCTCGGTCGCTCAGGCGCGCGTGGGCGCCGGCTACTTCCGCGTGCTGGGGGTCGCGCCGGCGGTGGGGCGCGAGTTCACAGCTGACGAAGACCGACCCGGCGGCCCCGCGGTGTGCGTCCTGAGCTACGCCCTGTGGCAGCGCGTCTTTGGCGGCGACGCCGGAGCGGTGGGGCAATCGGTGCTGCTCCGCGGCGAGCGCTACGACGTGGTCGGCGTCATGCCGAGAGGCTTCGAGAATCCCGGCGAGGCGGCAGATGTGTGGACGCCCGTCCGTCCGGCGCGCACGGGCGAGGGCGGTGGCACGAATTTCGGAATCATCGCCCGCGTCAAGGAGGGGCAGACCTGGCTTGGCGCGATCGCCGCCATGCCTGCGCTCGACAGCGGGTTCTACAAGCGCGTGACCGGCGAGGACGCGACCGACTTCACGGGGCACTTCACGCTGGTTCCGCTGCAAGACACGCTCGTCGCTGACGCGCAGCAGCCGATCGCCATGCTGGGGGGTGCGGTCGTCACCGTGCTGGTCATCGCGTGCGTCAACCTGGCGGTGCTGCTGCTCGTACGCGGCGGCGCGCGGACGAAGGAGATCGCGACGCGCATGGCGCTCGGCGGCGGCCGGCGCGACGTGCTGCGCCAGCTGATGGTCGAAAGCGCCGTGCTGGGCCTGGCGGGCGGCGCGGTCGGATTGCTCGTCGGCTACGTCGGCCTCGAGGGTCTGAAGGCTCTGGGCGGCGACACGTTCGAACAATGGACGCACGTCACGCTCAACGGACGGATGGTGGCGTTCACGATGGGCCTGTCGCTCGTCACGTGCGTGCTCTTCGGCCTCGTGCCCGCGGCGCAGGCGAGCCGGCTCGACGTGCACGGCGCGCTCGCGGAGGGCGGGTCGCGCAGCATCGCCGGCGGATCGCGGACGTGGATGCGCCGCGTCCTCGTCGGCGCGGAGGTGGCGCTGGGCGTGGTTCTGCTGGTCGTGACCGCGCTCCTGATTCGCGCGTTCGTCAACCTGCGCAGCATCGATCCAGGCTTCGACCCGACGGGCGTCGTCACCACCAGCGTGTCGCTTCAGGACGCGCGGTACAAGACCGCCGCGAAGATGAATCAGCTGTTCGACGAGACGATCCGGCGCCTCGAGGGCACGCCGGGCATCGACTCGGCCGCCGTGTCGCTCGAGCTGCCGTACCGGCGCCTGCTGAACATGGGCTTCCGCTTCGTGGAGGATCCGCCCGACCAGGGCCACATCGCGAACGTGATGTACGTCACGCCGGATTTCTTCCGCACGCTGCGCGTGCCGCTCGTCAGCGGGCGGGCGATCGGGCCGTCGGATGTCGCCACGTCGCCGTCCGTGGTCGTCGTCAACGAGGGCTTCATCAAGCTGTCGTCGGACGGCCAGGATCCGATCGGCCGCCGCATCCGGCTGAGCGGCGGCGAGCGCGAGATCGTCGGCGTCGTGGGCGACGTGAAGGTCACAAGCTCCGGCTTCTTCCTGACGGGCATGGTGCGGGGGCCCATCACGAGCGGACCGTTGATCTATCTGCCGGCCGCGCAGACGCCGGACGGGTTCCTGGGCGTGCACATCTGGTTTTCGCCGATGTGGACGGTCAGGGCCTCGAGCCCGGCCGTGGCCGAGGCGGCGCTGCAGCGGGCGATCGGCGCCGTGGATCCGCTGCTGCCGCTCGGGCGCGTGCAGCGTATGGCGGACATCCTCTCGGCGGCCACGTCGCGGCAGCGTTTGCTGATGACGCTCGTCGCCGTGCTGGGCGTCGTGGCGGTGCTCCTCGCCGCGGTCGGCATTCACGGCCTCATCGCGCAGTCCGTGCAGCAGCGCACGCGCGAGTTCGGCATCCGGCTCGCGCTCGGCGCCACGCCGGGCGGCACGATTCGCAGCGTGGCGATGTCGGGCGTCGTGCTCGCAGCGTTTGGCGCGGCGGTCGGCGTCGGCCTCGCGATCCTCGCCGTGCGACTCGTCGAGAGCCTCGTGAGCAGCAATTACCTGTGGGGCGTCACCGGCCGGGAGCCGTCGACCTATCTTGGCGTCGCGGTGTTCCTGGTGGTCGTCGCGTCGGTGGCGAGCGTCGTGCCGGCGTTGAAGATCCTCCGCGTCGATCCGGCAGAGACCCTGCGCGCGTAGGGAACGGCCGCCGGCGCGCCGCCGTAGAATCACCGGGACATGGCTGCGGTCGTTCTTCCGAAACCGGCGCGGGGTCTGCTCGTGGGACTGCCGCTGTGTGCGCTCGCGATCCACATCGCGACGCTTGGCGGATACGGCTGGTTTCGCGACGAGTTCTACTACGTGTCGTGCGCCTCGCGCCTGGCCTGGGGCTACGTCGACCAGCCGCCGCTGTCGATCGCGATCCTGAAGGCGATCATCGCCGTCGCGGGCGTGTCGCTGACGGCGATGCGCCTCGCGGCCGCGGTGGCCGGCGCGCTCACCGTGCTGGTCGTCGGCCTCATCACCCGGCAGCTGGGCGGCGGGCGCGTCGCGCAGGCGACCGCCATGCTCGCGGCGATCGTGACGCCCGAGTACCTCGCGCTCGATCATTTCTACTCGATGAACGCCTGGGACCTTCTCGTGTGGCCGCTCGGCGCGCTGCTGCTCCTTCGCGCGCTGCGATCGGGCCGGCCTGGCGAGTGGATCGCGCTCGGCCTGGCGCTGGGCCTCGGCCTGCTCAACAAGATCAGCGTGCTGTGGCTCGGGTTCGGCATCGCGGTCGCGTGCGTGCTCGTGCGTTCCTGGCGAGCGCAGATCGCGACGGCGGGTCCGTGGCTCGCCGCGGGCGTGGCGGCCGTCGTGTTCGCGCCGCACGTCCTCTGGCAGATCCGCATGGGTTGGCCGACGCTCGAGTTCATCCGCAACGCCTCGAGCGAGAAGATGGCGGTCTCGTCGATCGGCGCGTTCTCACTGGCGCAGCTGCAGGTGCTCGGACCGGGCGTCGCCATCCTCGCGCTCGCCGGTCTGATCTCGCTGTTTCGGCGAGAAGACGACGAGCACGCGCGCGGACTGGCATGGATCTGGGTGGCGGCGTTCCTCCTTCTGGCGTTGAACGGCACGAGTCGCGCCGGCTACCTGGCGCCGGCCTACACGTGGCTGATGGCGGCCGGCGGCGTCGCGGTCGAGCGCCTGAGCGCCGCGCGCTGGCGCTGGGCGGCGTGGGCGGCGCCGGCGGCCCTCGTCGTCACCGGGCTGCCGCTCGTGCCGCTGGCCCTGCCTGTCCTGTCCGTCGATCGATACGTCGCGTACGCGAAGGCGATCGGCATCGCGCCCTCCACGGAGGAAAGAAAGGAGATCGCGCGTCTCCCCCAGTTCTACGCCGACATGCAGGGCTGGGATCGGCTGGTCGATGCCGTGGACGCGGCCCGCCGGGCCTTGCCGCCCGACGAGCAGGGTCGCGCGATCTTCTACGGCGGCAACTACGGCGAGGCCGGCGCGGTGGAGGTGCTCGGCCCGTCACGCGGCCTGCCGCCGGCCTACTCGGGGCACAACAATTTCTGGTACTGGGGTCCGCCGCCGGAATCGACCGACGCGGTGATCGTCTTCACGTCGAACGAAGCGAGGCTGCACCAGTTGTTCGACCACGTCGTTCGGACCGGCCAGACCGATTGCGGCGACTGCATGCCGTACGAGAACCACCAGCCGGTCTATGCGTGCTGGGGCCGGAAGATCTCGTGGGCCGAACGGTGGCCCGCCCTCAAGCACTTCGACTGACGCCCTGGGCCTGCTCGATCTTTGCCCACGCGTCCTTGAGCGTCACGGTGCGGTTGAAGACCGGCGCGCCTGGAGTCGTCTCGGCGTCCGCGCAGAAATAACCCAGGCGCTCGAACTGAAACCGCGCCCCGGGCGCGGCGGCGGCAAGTGACGGCTCGGCCTTCGCGTCGGTGATCACCTCGAGCGAGTCCGGGTTGATCTGCGTTCTGAAGTCGACGTCGCCCGCCCCGGGTGCTTCGGCGGTGAACAGCCGGTCGTACAGCCGGACTTCGATCGTCGCGGCGTGCGCCGCCGAGACCCAGTGCAGCGTCGCCTTGACCTTTCGCCCGTCCGGCGCGTCGCCGCCGCGCGTCGCAGGATCGTACGTGCACCGCAGCTCGGTGACGTGGCCGGCCGCGTCTTTCACGACGCCGCGGCAGGTGATCAGGTACGCGTTGCGGAGGCGCACTTCACGGCCGGGCGCCAGACGGAAGAACTTCTTCGGCGGGTCCTCGCGGAAGTCGTCGTGCTCGATGTAAAGGACGCCCGAAAACGGCACCTTGCGCGTGCCGGCGGACGGGTCCTCCGGGTTGTTGACGACGTCCATGTCCTCGGTCTGTCCGGCCGGGTAGTTCTCGAGGACGACTCTGAGCGGCCGCAGTACCGCCATCGCGCGCGGCGCTCGCTTGTTGAGGTCCTCGCGCACGAAGTGCTCGAGCAGGCCGATATCCACCACGTTCTCGCGCTTGGCCACGCCGATCTCGTCGGCGAACCGGCGGATCGCGTCGGGCGTATAGCCGCGGCGGCGCATCCCGGAGATCGTCGGCATGCGCGGGTCGTCCCAGCCGCTCACGTGCTTCTCGTTGACGAGCTGGAGCAGCTTCCGCTTGCTCATCACCGTGTAGTTGAGGTTCAGCCGCGCGAACTCGATCTGCTGCGGCTGGCCGGGCAGCGGCAGGTTGTGGATCAGCCAGTCGTAGAGCGGCCGGTGATCCTCGAACTCGAGCGTGCAGATCGAATGCGTGATGCGCTCGATGGCGTCCGAGATCGGGTGCGCGTAGTCGTACATCGGATAGATGCACCACGCGTCGCCCGTGCGGTGATGGTGCGCCCGCCGGATGCGGTAGAGCACCGGGTCCCGCATGTTGATGTTCGACGACTGCATGTCGATCTTGGCGCGCAGCACGTGCGCGCCGTCGGGAAACTCGCCCGCGCGCATGCGGCGGAACAGATCCAGATTCTCGTCGACGGACCGCGTGCGGTACGGGCTGTCCCGCCCGGTCTCGGTCAGCGTGCCGCGGTACTCCCGGATCTCGTCGGCCGTGAGGCTGTCGACGTAGGCGAGGCCCTTCGCGACGAGCGCCTCCGCACACTGGTAGAGCTGCTCGAAATAGTCGGACGCGAAGTAGAGCCGGTCGTCCCACGAGAACCCCAGCCAGCGCACGTCGTCCTGGATGGACTCGACGTACTCGACGTCCTCGGTGATCGGGTTCGTGTCGTCGAACCGCAGGTTGCACGTGCCGCTGAAATCGCGAGCGATGCCGAAATTGAGGCAAATCGACTTGGCGTGGCCGATGTGCAGGTAGCCGTTGGGTTCCGGCGGGAAGCGCGTCGCGACCCGGCCGCCGTGCTTGCCGGAGGCGTTGTCGGCGACGATGATCTCGCGGATGAAATCGAGGCGCTCGGCGGCGCCGGGCGTCGAGAGCGACATCCGTCAATTCTAATCTTGGTCCGGGGGACCGACGCCGATCACAAGTTCTCCTGCGGTTCGGGCCGGTTCCTGCGATACCATCGGCGCCCGGAGACTCATGATGTCCACTCGTGTCCTCATCCGTTCGCTCGTGCTCGCGGCGGTCGCGACCGGCGGGGTCTGGCTGACGTCCGGGCCGGCGCTCCGAGGCCAGCAGCCGCAAACGCCGCCGCCGGCAGCCGCCGCGCAGGGGCAGACGCCGCCGCAGGGCCGCGGCCGCGGGCAGGGGCCCGCCCAGAATTTCGAACAGCAACTCCAGCGCCAGGCACAGACCGACGCGACGTGGCGCGCGGCGAGTGCGGGCATGATGACGATGGAGAAGACCACCTACAAGAGCCGGAAGGACGGGCTCGAGATTCCCGTCTTCGTCTTCACGCCGCTCAAGCTGGGCGGCGACAAGGCGCACCCGGCGATCGTCTGGGTGCATCCCGACATCCGCGGCCATCTCTACGAGTACTACATTCCGTACGTCCGCGAGGCCATCGCCCGCGGCTACGTCGTCGTCGCACCCGAGTACCGGGGCAGCGTCGGGTACGGACAGGCCTTCTACGACGCGATCGACTACGGCGGCGCCGAAGTCGACGACGTGCTCACGGCCGTCGACTACATCAAGTCCACGATGCCGTTCGTCGACCCGGCGCGGATCGGGATCATCGGCTGGAGCCACGGCGGGATGATCACGCTGCTCTCCATTACGCGCGAGCCGGCGACGTTCAAGACCGCGGTCGCGATGGTGCCGGTCACGAATCTGTTCCAGCGATTGTCGTACAAGAACCCGGTCCGGTACCACCAGCAGATCGACCCGGCCAACCGCATCGGCGGCCTGCCGGGGGACAGCGCGGAGGTCAACGCCGCCTACAAGGAGCGATCGGCGATCTACCAGATCGACAAGCTGCAGATCCCGCTGCTCGTGCACATCACGCGCAACGACGCGGACGTCAACTTCGAGGAGGCGCAGCAGCTCGTCGACGCGCTGCGGGCGAGGAAGGCGGACCTTGCCGAGACGAAAATCTACGACAACCCGCAGGGCGGCCATCTGTTCGATCGGCAGTGCCCGGCCCTGACCGATCGCAGCGCCGATCCCGCGAAGCTCGAGAGCTACACGCCGACGAATACACGCGAGCAGCGGGATTCATGGGCGCGCGTGTGGGCGTTTCTGGACTACAGCCTCGATCCCTACCGCGGCGCAGACCGCAAGTAGCCGGGCCGGACGCATGCCGGGTTACACGTACGTCTGGGAATTCTTCGTGGCGGCCGAGCACGCCGCGGAGTTCGAGCGGATGTACGGCCCGGACGGTGAGTGGGTCGCGCTGTTCAGACGCGCGCGCGGCTACGTCGGGTCGACGCTGCACCGCGACCGTGCGAACCCGCAGCGGTACGTGACGGTCGATTCCTGGCAGACCGCCGGCGCGTGGGAGCGCTTCCGGACTGAGTACTCCGCCGAATTCGAGGCGCTCGACGCTCAGGGCCGCGTGCTGACGGTCGCCGAACGCGAGGTCGGCCGGTTCGATGCCGTCGGCGAGAACGGCGCCGCGCGCTCGACCCGGCCGCTCGCCGAGCCCGGCGTCGAAGCCCAGGCTCGCCGCATGATGGCCGACGGCGTGTCGCCCGATGAATACGCGGCGCGCTGGTCGCACCGAATGGGCACGTTCTCGATGGACGAGTTCAGCTACCGCGAGCCGGAGGTGGAGGCCTGGGTGCACCGCCTGGGCGCGATCCTCTTCCGGCGGCCCGGCGCGCCGCGCCTCGCCGACCTGCGCGCGCGCTACCTGACCGACGACGAGCGCGAGGCGATCCGCGACGAAGAAGCGTCGGGCGAGGGGTAGGCAGGCGCCTCGCGGCCTGCCGCGACGCCCTGGAACACGAACTGATAGTGCCCCGTGCCGGTCTCGGCGAAGTTCACGAGCAGCGTGTACGCTCCGGTCTCGGGAACTTTGAACACGGAGCCTGGCGAACAACTGGGCCCGAGCACGGTCGCTCCGTCGGGACGCGTGATGCCGAGCGTGATGTTGCCCTGCGCGCAGCCCTGGCCGGCAATCTGGATGAGATTGCCCGCCTTCGCCGTGAATCTGTAGAGGTCGTGAGCGGCCTCCTGCTCGATCGTGCCGGAGACGATCGCGCCGTAGGCCGTCGTGCCGACGCGGTCATGGCGAACGAAGTGAATCGGCACGTGGTACGGACCGCCGTCCTGGTTCGGAATCGTGACGATCTTCATCGTGTACGCGCCGCTCGCCGGCAGGGCGATTCGCCCGGTCTCGCACGCGGCGGTGCCCGGCGTCGACATTCGATTTCCAGACGGGTCGTAGAGATTGAAATAGGCAAACGTGCCCTCGCCCTTCCAGGCATTGGGATCGCGATCCACGCAGTCGGGTGTCTTCGATAGATAGATGACGTCGCCGGCGTCGGCGGTGAACTTCGCCTCCTGCGGCGCCTTCGTCATCCTGCCCTCCATGACGAGCACGCGACTCGCCGCCGCACCCGCGGGCGTCGCCACCAGTCCGATGGCGGCGCGAGCCGCCAGCACGGCTTGCTGGTGGGCGTACTGATCCTTGAACAGGAAGCCGTTCGTGATCCCGAAGTCGACCACGCAGTCCTGCAATAGATGCGCATCCGCGATGCCCTGCTCGCGGCAGGCCCGCTCGGCGGCGGCGCGATCGCGGATGGGATCGCCGGGGTCCGGAAAGGACGGATCGACGAACGTCGCGGACGTCTGACCGGGCAGATAGTCGAACAGCGACGCCGACGGGCTCACCAGCCACTTGTTCGCCAGTGCCGGCACCGACGTCTCGTCGTTCTCCGGCTTGCCATCGTCGTTGCCCAGCAGTCCTTCGAGTGTTCCGCGCCGCGCCGCGGATGGCTGGACGCGGACGTTGATGGCGTATCCGCCCAGTTGGTCCGCGTGCATCACCGTCCCATCCGGCCACTCGAACGTGTAGTTCGTGCCGAAGGCGGTCAGCGCACGAGTGATCGTCCCGGCTGCGAGCGCCGGCGGATCGCCCGTGACGATCTTGCCGTCGAGGCGCAGGACGACACGGTTGCCCTCGTAGGTGACCGTGGCGCGGTGGCCGCCGATCTTCGTCGCGACGGCCTTGTTGACGCTGGCCCATCGCATGTTGCTCACCGACACCTGCCGCACCTGCACGACGAAATCGTCGCCCGTGGATCGCGCGAGCGTGTACTCGCCGATCTTCTGGAACTCGACATGAGCCCCGTCGAAAGTCTCGAGATGAGGATCGCCGGTCGAATTGCCGTCGGGCGACGAGGGCTCCGGCGAGTTGTCGGGCACAGGGGCGCCGCCCCCGCCACCGCCTCCATTTCCCGGCGGCGCTGGAGCCGGGCTGTCGTGCGGCTTCTGACAGAAGTTGGGAAGTGACCGCGCCTCGAGCGCCACCTGCGCGACCGTGTCGCCGCCGTCGATGCCGATGGCGATCGGCGCCGTCGCGTCGGTGGTCGTCATGCCGGCGCCGTCGCTGCCGTCGTCGCACTTGCAGCCGCCCTGCTTGAGGCAGAGCACGATCGGCCCGCCGGAGTCGAGCGCCGTGTCGACGTGGAACCCGCTGTCGTGCAGGCGGCCGTAACCCGTCAGCAGCGACACGACCAGCAAGTCGGCTTCGCTCGTGACGTTGGTGATCGTCGCCTGGTATTTGCCGGCCGAGATCTGCGTTCCAGCGCCGGGGACCAGATTGGTGGGATCGGGCGCGGGGCCGGACATCGACGGTGCGCTGGGGCGGGCGATTCGCCAGAGGTCGTGAGCTTGCTGGAAGTAGCTCGGTCCCCAGCTGGAGTAGTAGGACGACGCGGCGCCCTTGATCAGGGTGTTGAGCGCGGCTTCGTTGTTGGCGCCCTGGCTCGCTTGCACCACGTCGAGCAGGCGCGACCAGACGATGGACTCCGGCGCGATGTCGTTGAAGTGGCCGAACACCCCCACCCCGTCGTAGCGGCGGGTCGAATAGACGGTCTTCGGGCCGGCGATGTACTGCGCCCACGCCTGTTCCGTGAATGGGATCTGGTTCCCGGCTGGCAGGAGATCGAGCATGACCCACGTGGCGCTGCCCTCGGCGACCCAGGGCGGCTGGCTTGCGCGCACGGGGTAGCTGCCCGCGACGCGATCCTGATAGCAGTGCACCAGCTCGTGAGTCACGACCGAGGCCGTCGTGATGTCGTCCATCCCCAGGAACATGTTGTTCCTGATGACGACGTGACACTTGCCGTCCGGATAGGGCGCCTTCGCGTCCGAATCGTCCCACGACGACGTGTGGGCGAATTCGGTCTGGTCGTTCACCGGGATGTAGCTCACATCGACGGTTTCCGCCACCGGCGGGACGTTCAGATAGTGCGAGAGCGCCTTGTTCGCGTTCACGGCGAGCGTCGCGTAGTCGTGCGCGGGCACGTCCGGGCCGCGCGGCGGCGTGAAACCAGCGAGCGAGACGCGAGGCGCTCGATCCGTCCAGATCGCCGGCTCCAGTGATCGGCTGCCGACCCGGGTCGGCCCGGGCACGCCGCGGATGAGCGCGTCGGCCGCGCGCCGCTGATCGTCCGTCAGCTTGTCCCAGACCTGATAGAGGATCAACACCGCGGCGGTGCCGTCGAAATCCGACGCGTCACGCTTGACGGTCGAGGGCGCCGATGCGCCCGGCAGCGGTCCGATCGCCATGCTGAAGTACCATGCGGCGCGCTCCGGCGTGACGCCCTGCGCGAGGATGTCCGCGAACAGCTGCCTCTGTGTCTGTTCCTCGCCGGGTCGGAACGGACCGAGCGCCGCGCCGCCGGGCGTTGCCGTCGCAGCGGGTGGAAGTCCGGACGACGTCGGCGTGGATGGCGCCGCTCTGCGCGCGATCCACCACACGGCGGCTCCGGCGGCGACGGCGAGAACGGCGGCGGCAAGAAACGAGATACGAAGGCGCATCGGAGGCCTCCGGCGATTGAACCGTGATCACCGTATCCTACCGCCGCGCGGCGACCGCCGCGCAGCGCCCCGAGCCTTTGGGTAAGCTGAGTCACGATTCCAGGAGGCCGTCATGCCGAGTCGCGATCCCCGCATTGACGCGTACATCAAGAGCGCCGCGCCGTTCGCACAGCCGATTCTGACGCGCGTGAGGAGTGTCATCCACGAGGCGTGCCCTGACGTCGTGGAAGGCATCAAGTGGCGGTTTCCGAGCTTCGAGCATCGGGGCATCCTCTGCGGGCTGGCGGCGTTCAAGGCCTACTGCGGCCTCGGATTTTGGAAGGAGAAGCCGCTCAAGGCGCGTCTGTCTGCGGCCGACGCTCGCGCGCTGGCGCGAGTTGGGCGGATGACGTCGAGTGACGACGTTCCCGACGATCGCACGCTGGTTCGGATCCTGCGCGTGGCCGCGAAGCTCAACGAGGACGGCGTCAAGCTGCCGCGCCGGACGCCCGGCGCGAAGCCACCGCTCAAGACGCCGGGGTTCTTCATCGCGGCTGTCAGAAAGAACAAGAAGGCGCTCGCGACGTTCAGCGCGTTCAGTCCCAGTCACAAGCGCGAATATGTCGAGTGGGTGACCGAAGCGAAGACCGACGACACGCGGAAGCGTCGTCTCGCCACGGCCGTGGCGTGGATGGCCGAGGGCAGAGGGCGGAACTGGAAATACGAGCGCGCTAGGTAGCTGTTTCGACGACGCCGAAGGCCGCGCCCTGCGGATCCGCGAGGACCGCGAACTTCCGCACTTCCTTCATGGACGTCGGCGGCATGAGAATCGAGCCGCCCGAGGCCCTGGCGCTCGTCGCCGCCGCGTCGCAGTCCGGCACAGCGAAGTAGATCAGCCAGTTCGCCGGCGCGCCTGGCGGCAGCATCGACGCGGGCGGGATGCCGCCGATGAACTCGTCGCCGTTGACGATGTGCCCGTAGTCGTTCGGGCCGGCCGGCGCCATGTTCTTGCCGGCGACGATCTTCCACCCGAACAGTTCGCGGTAGAACGCCGCGGCCTTCGCCGGATCGGGCGTGTTGAGGTCAGCCCAGACCGCGGCGCCGACGGCATTCACGATGCCGGTGCCGTGGTGCGCGCGAGGCTCCCAGATCGCGACGGTTGCGCCGGTCGGGTCGGCGAGCACCGCCATCCGGCCGGACTCCATCACGTCAAAGGGGGGCGCGAGCATGGCGCCGTGCGCCGCCGCCACGCGCTTCGCCATCGCGTCGACGTTTTCGACTGAGATGTAGACGAGCCAGTGGGGCGGGATGCCCTGGGCGCGTTCGGCCGGCCGCATCGTGTACGCCGCCGCCGCGTCGCGGCCGTCCCGCTGAAAAATCGTGTAGACCTCAGTCGGGCCAAGCGGCGTGTCGTTGATCGACCAGCCGAACAGCGACGCGTAGAATGTCTTCGCGCGATCCTGGTCGGTGGTCGCCAGCTCGAACCAGCAGAACGAGCCGGGGGCATGGTGATGGACGTGCATTCAGCAACTATACGCGCCGGAGGCCGGCATGCCTGAAGAGACGTGGTGGGAGAAGATCGAGACCCGGGGCGAAGCGGCGCTCGAGCAGCTCAAACACATCATCAATGAAGGCAACGTGCGTCGCGTGCGCATCCGCCAGAAGGATCATGTGATTGCCGAGTTCCCGCTGACGGTCGGGGTGGTCGGTGCCGTCCTGGCGCCGGTCGTGGCGGCGATTGGCGCCGTCGCGGCGCTCGTCACCGACTGCACGATCGAAGTTGAACGTCAGGCGCCCTGAACCGCCGCCAGCACCTCGTCGGCGTGCCCGTCGACGCTGACGTTGTCCCAGCGCCTCACGACCTTGCCGTCGCGGCCGATGAGGTAGGTCGTCCGAACGATGCCCATGTAGGACCGGCCGTAGCGCGACTTCTTCTGCCACACGCCGTACTTCTCGGCGACGGCGTGATCCGCGTCGGCGAGCAGCGGGAACGTCAGGCCGTACTTCTTCGCGAACTTCGCCTTGCTGGCCTCGTCCAGGATGCTCACGCCGAGGATCGCGGCCTTGCCGGACTTGAACCCCGGCAGATTGTCCTGGAACGCGCAGGACTCCTTGGTGCACCCCGGGGTGTCGTCTTTCGGGTAGAAGTACAGCACGACGAGCTGGCCGGCATAGTCGGACAGCGCGTGCGCGCGGTCCGTCTGATCGTTCAACGTGAACGCCGGCGCCTTCTTACCAGGGTCGATGAGTGGCATATCGTTCGACGGCCTCGCCAAGTCGCTCGAAATCGCTCCGTTCGTTGTACACCTGCGCCGAGATGCGCGTCCAGAGTCGGCCCTGCGCAGCGTGAACCTGGACCTCGATGCGGTCCTTGAAGAGCAGGGCGTCGCGCAGCCTGGCGGCATCCGCGGCGGTTGTGCCGAGCCGATCCGGCAGCGCGAGCGTTGCCATCGCGCCGATGCACGCCTCACCGGCCGCGGGCGTCGTGCCCCAGCGGCCGCACAGCGTTGTCGCGGCCTGCCACGCGAGATCGTGGTTGTACTCTCGCGCGCGATCGACGCCGAGATCCTCGAGGAATCGCAGGCCCTCGGGCGCGGCAAGCCAGGGCGACACGTCGCGCGTGCCGACCCAGTCGAACTCGGCGGTGAAGCCCAGATCCAGCCCCCACGAGATCACCGGCGGATGCAGCTCGGCCTGTCGCGCCGGTGCCGCCCAGAGAAACCCGCTGCTACGCGGGGCATGCGCCCACTTGTGGAGATTCGCGACGTACCAGTCGACGCCAAGCGCGGGCACATCGAGCGGCAGCACGCCCGGGGCGTGCGCGCCGTCGGCGAGCACCTGGACGCCGCGCGCCCGGCACGCGCGCGCGATCTCCGCAAGCGGGAAGATCAGCGCGCTCTCCGACGTGATGTGATCGATCACCGCGATTCGCGTCCTCGGGCCGATGGCCCGGACGACGTCGTCGACGAGCCGGTCGGGATCGAAACCGGGCAGTGGCACGGGCACGGTCCGGATCTCGGCGCGGCGTTCGCGCGCGACGAACGCCGCGACGCGCGCGGTCGCGCCATAGTTCTGGTCGGTGAGCAGCAGCTCGTCGCCCGGCTCCAGAGGCAACGACCGGAGGACCGCGTTCGCGCCGGTCGTGGCGTTGTCCACGAAGACGACGTCGGAGCCGCGCGCGCCGACGAACCGCGCCACGGCGCCGGCGGCCGTTCGCATCCTCGTCGGCGCCGTGCGGGGCACGCCAACGAGGCCCGAGACGTCGCGGAGCAGCACGCCCGATGGCTGGCGCTCGATTTCGTCGCGAATGGCCTGTGCCGCGGCGAGCACGCGCCGCGGGACGGCGCCCACCGTGCCGTGATTCAGATACGTCACGGCTGGGTCGAGCATCCAGTGCGCCAACATCCGGTGGCCGAACGGCATCGTTACGTCTGCAATGCCGCGATCGTACCGGACTTTGGCGTCGGCTGGCCGTCCAATCAACAAGTGGACTGATGCGACGTGGCTATAATCGGCCTGTCGGCTGGAGACGCTCCATGTCTACGCCTCCTTCGAGTCTGTTTACGGCCCGCCTGCCCGAGCTCTACGAGCAATACCTCGTGGCGCCGCTGTTTCGGCCCTTTGCGCAGGACCTGCTCCATCGCGTCGCGCTTCGCGACCACGAGCGCCTGCTCGACCTCGCCTGCGGCACGGGAATCGTCGCGCGCCTGGCCCGCGAGTCGCTCGGCGACCGCGTTCACATCGTCGGCCTCGACGCGAGTCCAGAGATGCTCGGCGTGGCTCGCCGCGTGGCGCCGGGGATCGACTGGCGTCAGGGCGACGCGACCCGACTGCCGGCGGGCGACGACGAAGTCTTCGATGCGGTGACCTGCCACCAGGGGCTGCAGTTCTTCCCGGACAAGCCGGCGGCGATCCGCGAAATGCGCCGCGTGCTCGCGCCCGGCGCGCGGCTGGCCATCGGCACCTGGCTCTCGGCCGAGGACCTGCCGCTCATGCGCGACCTGCAGCGCGTGGCCGAACGGCGCCTCGGACCGATCGAAGATCGTCGCCACAGCTTCGGCAGCGGCGAAGCCCTCGCGCAACTGCTGACGGACGCCGGCTTTGTCGCGGTCCGCGTGGAGACGGTCACGCACGCCGTTCGCCTGAGCGGCGGCACGGACGTGTTCCCGCGGCTGAACGCCATGGCGCTCGTCGGCATGAGCGCCGCGGCCAAGACGATGACCGACGAGCAGCGCGCTGAGACGATCGCCGCCGTGGCCGCCGACAGCGTGGAAGCGGCCCGGGCCTACCTCGACGGCGAGGATCTCGTCTTCGACCTCACATCGAACGTCGCGACCGCGCGACGCTGACGCCAACGGTTCGGGTCGGTCTGTCGTCTATAATACCGACAATGTGAGAAATTAATCATGGCGGAGTGGCTGGGCGAATTCGAACAGATCGTGTTGTTTGCCGTCGCACAGGTCGAGGACGCGTACGGCGCCACGATCCGCGAGGCGATCGAGGCGAGGACGGGCCGGCAGGTGTCGGCCGGCGCCGTCTACACGACGCTCGATCGGCTCGAGGCGCGCGGGCTCGTCGCGTCCTGGTGGGGCGACCCGACGCCCGAGCGCGGGGGCAAGCGCAAACGGCACTTCCGGCTGAGGGCCGCCGGGCGCGACGCGCTCGCGCGATCGTGGCAGGCCCTGCGGGCGATGGCGCGCGGGCTCGATCTCAAGGCGGCGAAGTCATGATGCCCCCGCGCCTGGCGCTGTGGCTGCTCGAACGCGGCCTCGATCGCGACGCGGCCGAGGCGATCGCCGGAGATCTGACGGAGGGCGTTCGGCAGCGAGCCGCCGTATCCCGCGCGCGCGCCGGCGTGTGGCTGTGGCGCCAGGTCGTCGCCTCGCTCGTGGCGGCCCGTATCGCGAGGCGGCGCGGGGCGGTGGGCGAGCCGCGTCAGAGCGTCGGCCAATTCCTCAGCGGCACGAGTCAGGATGCCCGGTTTGCCCTGCGAGCGCTTCGTCGATCGCCGGCCTTCAGCGTTGCGGCCGTCGCGACGCTTTCGATTGGGATCGGCGCATCCGCGGCGATCGGAACGGCGGCCGACCGCGCGCTGCTGCGTCCGCTGCCGTACCCGACCGGCGATCGGCTCGTCTACCTTGGCCACCCGAACGACGACGGCACCGTGGGCAACGTCGGATTCGTGACGGTGCTCGACTGGCGGGCGAGGATGACCGCCTTCGATGAGCTGTCGATCATTCGCAGCTGGACGCCGACGCTCGTTGCCGAGGATGGCGCCACGCCCATCAACGGCATGAAGGTCAGCTGGAATTTCTTCCGGATGCTGGGCGTCCAGCCGGCGATGGGCCGTGACTTCGCGGCGAGCGACGACGATCCGGACCACTGGCGGGTCGTGATCATCTCCGATACGACGTGGCGGAACCAGTTCCACGCGCGGGCGGACATTGTCGGCGCGACGATCGATTTCAACAGCCGGAGATTTCAGGTCGTTGGCGTTCTGCCGCCGTCGTTCGATCCGCTGGTGGCCGAGCACTTTTTTGGCGACGTCGGGATCTGGGCGCCCTTAGGCTACAGCGCGGACGGGGACTCGTCCTGCCGGTCGTGCCGGCACTTGAACCTCCTCGGACGGCTGCGGGAGGGCGTCACGCTCAGACAGGCGCTGACGCAGGCCGCGACCGTGCACGCGGATCTGCGTCGTCAGTACCCGCAGGACTACCGGGAGCCGCCACCGGTCGGCCTGATGCTGGCCGACGAGATCGCGCGTCCGATGCGTCGCCCGCTGCAGGTGCTGCTGGGCGCGGTGCTGTTCGTGCTCCTCGTCGCGAGCACGAACGTTGCGGGCCTCCTCATCGCGCGCGCGGCGGGACGCGGGCGCGAGTTCGCGCTTCGCGCCGCGCTCGGCGCCGGCTGGGCGCGGCTGGTCCGGCAGCTCGTCACCGAGGCGTTGGTGCTGGCATCGGCGGCGGCGGTGCTGGGGACGCTGCTCGCCCGCTGGGGCCTGGCGGCGCTGGCGGAGTACGCGCCGGCGAGCATTCCGCGGATCGATCGCGCGCCCGCCGATCCGGCGCTCCTGCTCCTTGCCGTCGTCACCACCGGCATTGCGCTCGTCGCGTTCGGCCTGCTGCCGGCCCTGCTGTCGGGCCGGCCGAATCTCGAAGGCGCGCTTCGTGCCACGCGCCAGTCCGCCTCGCCGCAGTCCCTGCGCTCGCGTGAGTGGCTCATGACGGTCCAGGTGGCGGTCGCGCTGCTGCTCGTCGCCGGCGCCGGGCTCATGCATCGCACGGTGGATCGGCTGCTCAGCGTCGATCCGGGATTTCGCGCACACGGTGTGATCTCGGCAGGGCTCTCGTTTGCCGGGCCGAGGTGGACGGAGGACTCGGCCGTGCGAGCGTTTCAGGACGCCCTGGTTCAGCGCGTGCGCGCCATGCCGGGCGTCGAGCACATGGCGATGGCCAGCCAGATCCCGCTCGGCGGCAATTACGACCGGCGCGGCCTTCACATCGAGGGGCGGACGTACCTGAGCGAGGCCGATGAGCCCGAAGTCGAGCACTACTCGGTCACGCCCGACTATTTCGCGACGATGCAGATTGCGCTGAAGCAGGGGCGGCTGTTCACCGATGCGGACGTCACGGACGGCGACCTGGTCGTCCTCGTGAACGACACCGCGGCGCGGACGCTCTGGGCGGGGGCGAACCCGATCGGCACGCGCGTCCGCATCGGGGGCCGCGAGGCCAGGTTCCGGACCGTCGTCGGCGTGGTCGGCGACGTGCGGCACTACGCGCTCGGTCAGCCGGCCGCGCCGCAGCTCTACCTGCCGATGCGGCAGGACACGGCTTCGTACGTCGTGCTCGTCGCGCGCGTGTCCGGCGATCCATCGGCGTACGCGCGGCCCATCCGGCAGCTGGTCACGTCGATGGCGCGGGACGTGCCCGTCTTCGACGTCGCGACGCTCGACCAGCGCCTTGACCGATCGGTCGCCTCGCGCACGTTCCTGATGTTCCTGCTCGGGCTCTTCGCGCTCGCCACGCTTGTGATGGCGGCCGTCGGGCTGTACGGCGTCGTCTCGCAAGGCGTGAGCGCGCGGCATCGCGAGGTCGGGATCCGAATCGCGCTCGGCGCGACGCGTCGGGACATCGCGTGGCTGGCCGCGCGCCGGGGGATCTGGCTCGTGGCCGCCGGGGTCACGGCGGGCCTCGGCGCCTCGTCGCTGGCCGGGCGTCTCCTCGGCGGGCAGCTCTACGAAACCGCGCCGACCGATCCGGTCGTGCTCGGCGGCGCCGCCGGCGCGTTGCTGCTCGTGGCGATTGCCGCGCACGTCGCGCCGATTCGCCGAGCGCTTGGCGTCGATCCAGCGGTCACCCTCAAGAGCGAGTGATCGGCGCGATCTGGTCTATTCTCGGGCGAGCCCCATGCCCTCGCTCGCTATTGTGCCCGCGGCGGGCAAAGCCGAGCGCTTCGGCCGCCAGAAGCTTCTCGAGCCCGTTGGCGGCGAGCCGCTGCTCAACCGGACGATCCGTTGCCTGATCGACGGCGGCGTCGATCGCGTGGTCGTCGTCGCGTCGCCAGCCGGCGGGTTGGAGGGAGTGCCGCTCCTTCGCGACGCCCGCGTGCGCGTGGTCACGAACGTCGATCCGTCGCGCGGCATGTTCTCGTCGATCCAGACTGGCCTCGGTGCAGCGTCGGGAAGCGACCCGATTCTCGTGCTGCCGGGTGACATGCCGTTCGTCACAGCCGATACGGTCGCGGCGGTGCTCGAAGCCGCGCGCGGTCACGCCAGCCCCGTCGTGCCCCGAATGAACGGACGACGGGGCCACCCGGTGGCGTTGCCGGGTGCGCTGGGACGTGAGATTCTGAAGGCGGACGCCCGCTCGAGCCTGAGCGATCTGCTCCGGGTGCTCGGCGTCGAGCGTGTGGATCTCGACGTCGCCGATCCCGGCATTCTGCGGGACGTGGACGTCACCGCGGACCTGGACTCATGACCGCCGCTCTCTACGCCCGTTTGCGCGAGCTCGCCCGCGAAGGCCGCGATGCGGCCATCGCGACCGTCGTGCGCACGCAGGGCAGCACGCCGCAGGTGGCCGGCGCCAAGCTGATCGTGACCGATGATCCGCGCGGACGGGCGGCGGGGACGCTCGGCGGTGGATGCGTCGAAGCCGACGCCATCGAGGCGGCCAAAGGCATCCTCGCGAGTGGTGGTCGATCGCTGCGCGCGTACGAGCTCACCGAGGACCTTGCCTGGAACACCGGGCTCGTCTGCGGCGGCACGATGTGGATCCTCGCGGAGCGGGAACGCGACGCGTTGGATGCCGACGGACAGTCCATGCTCGAGGCGCTCGTCAATGCGGCCACGGGCGGCACGCCCATCGCCATCGTCACGCGCCTCCATCGCCGCGGCCGCGAGCTGTCGTTCGCGGGGCGGCTGTTCGTGGATGCCGACGGCCGCGTGACCGGCGCGCTCGGTGACGCCGCGCAGCAGGCCCGAGCGGTCGCGGCGGCCGTCGATCAGATTCGCCACGGCACGCCGCGCGTGGTCATGCTGGACGACGAACATGAAGTGCTGATCGAGCCGGTCGCGCCCAGGCCGCGGCTGTTCGTCGCGGGCGGCGGGCACGTCGCGCTCGCGATTGCCCGCCAGGCGCAGCTTCTGGATTTTGATGTCACGGTCCTGGAGGATCGGCCTGAGTTTGCCGACCCGGCGCGCTTCGGCGGCGCCCTGGTGCTCGAGGGCGACGTGCCCTCGACGATCGCTTCGCTCGACTACGGCTGGAACAGCTTCCTGGTCGTCGCGACGCGGGGTCACAAGCTCGACGCCGACTGCGTGCTGGCGGCCGCGCGGACCGGCGTCAAGTACATCGGGTTGCTCGGCAGCCGCCGCAAGACGGTCCTCATCGGCGACATGCTCCGCGAGCAGGGCATTCCAGAGGATCGGATCGCCGCCATTCACGCGCCGGTCGGTCTCGACCTCGGCGGCCGCACGCCCGCGGAGATCGCGCTCTCGGTCATGTCCGAAATCACACAGGAGCGCTATCAGGCCAGCGGTCGTCCTCTCCGGCAGCGATAGCCCGCGCCGGACGCGTCCGGGCGCCGGTATATCTCCGTGAATATACACATTGGTATATACTGACGTCCGGCGCCGCCCGATGACCGACGACCGCCCGCCGCTGCCGGCGCACTGGTTCCAGATTCTGCTCGCGCTCGCCGACCGCGACCGGCACGGCCTCGGCATCACGAAGGACGTCCTCCAGCGCACGGACGGCCGCATGCAGCTGTGGCCCGGCATGCTGTACGGCGCGCTCAGGAAGATGACGGACCGCGGGCTGGTCGCCGAGACGCGCGCGCCGGAGGAGTTCACGTCCGGTGGCGGGCGCCCGAGGTTCTACCGGATCACGGCGCTCGGGCGCCGGACCTGCGCGGCGGAAGCGCAGCGCCTGGCGGCCTTCGTCGACGCCGCGCGAGCGAAGCGGCTCATCAAGCCGTTCGGCCGGCAACCTGGCCGGCGGCCGCACACGTCATAGAGTCAACGTGCTGAGGCGGCTCTATCGGCTCGTCCTGCTCGCTTCACCGGCGAGCGTTCGCCGCGACCTCGGCGCCGACATGGAAGAGACCTTCGTGTTCGCGGTCGCCGCCCTGGCCTTCGCCCTCACGGCCGCGGTGGCCTGCTACGTGCCCGCCCGCTACGTGCTGAGGGTGAATCCCGTCGTCGCGCTGCGCGTCGAGTAGTCGGCGGGAAGCCGGGGGGCAGACCGGGGGCACGTCAGGTCAGGCGGGGGATCACGCGCCAGCCGGAACATCAGTCATCATGTGATCGTCCCTGTTCACGACACGAGGGGGCTGTCCCATGCGAACGCTGTTCCAGGACCTGAGATTTGGCGCCCGGCTGCTGCTCAAGGACCGCAGCTTCACCACCACGGTGCTGCTGACG
>DATIWF010000026.1:0-13199 GCA_035519535.1 Vicinamibacterales bacterium
ACGGCGCTCGACGGCAGGACGCACACGATTCAGGTCCGAGTGAACACAGCCGGACTCGTCGCGCGCGCGCGATCGCGCTACGTGGCCGTCGATCGCCGGAATCGAGCCTCACTCGTATCTGAGCGCCGTCAGCGGATCCACCCGTGAGGCTCGGTACGCCGGCAGATACCCCGCGATCGTCGAGACGACGACCATCGTCCCGATCGCGAGCGCGGCGGTCAGCACGTCCCATGGCGCCAGCCCGAAGAGCAGCGTCGTGACCAGGCGGCCGGCGGCAAGCGCGGCACCGAGCCCGATGACGACGCCAACGCCGACCATGACGAGCGACTCGCCGAGCACCATGCTGATGACGGTGACGCGGTTTGCGCCGAGTGCCATGCGGATGCCGATCTCGTTCGTGCGGCGCGCGACGCTGTACGACATGAGCCCGAAGAGCCCGATGCTCGCGAGCAGCAGCGCGAGGCCGCCGAAGAGCGAGTACGCCATCGCGAACAGCCGCTCCTGCGAGAAGCGATTCTCGATCTGCTGCACCTGCGTGCTGACCCGCGTGACGGGCACGTTCGGGTCCACGCGCTTGACGGCCTCGCGCACGGCCGTCATCGCGGCGGCGGCGTCGCCCGCCGTGCGCACCTCGAACGTCGCGCTGCGCTGCGTCTCGGCCGCGAACGGCTGGTAGACCGTCGGCGGCGAGGCGTCGCGCAGGCTCGAGTACTTCGTGTCGGCGGCGATGCCGATGATCTCCGTGTCGCCGGTCGATTCGACCGATTGGCCGAAGCGCTTGCCAATCGGATCCTCGCCAGGGAAATACTTCTTCGCGAGGGTCTCGTTGACGATCACGACGCTTGCCGCCTTGGGCTGCACGTCGCGCGTGTCGAAGCGCCGCCCGCGCAGCAGCGGGATCTGGAGCGTGTCGAAGAACTCCGGCGAGACGGTCATCATCCACATCTCGAGGCCGCTCTTGCCCTGGACGGGCCGGCCCTGGATGAACATCTCGCTCGTGCTCGTGCTGCCGGACAGAAACGCCGTGCCGGACCAGCTGACCGCGCGGACACCCGGCAGGCCGCGGATCGCCTCGCCGACGTCGCGGTAGAAGGCGCCCGCGCGCGCGGGGTCGTAGCCGTTCAGGCGCGGATCGACGCTGAAGAGCGCCAGATTCTGCGTGTTGAACCCGACGTCCACGCCGCGCAGATTCTGAATCGTCCGCAGGAATAGTCCGGCGCCGATCAAGAGCACGAGCGACACGGCCACCTGCACGACGAGCAGTCCGCGGCTGAGCCACGAGCGGCTGCGCGTGACGCTGCGGCTGGTGTCCTTCATCGATGACGCGAGATCGACGCGCGTGGCGCGCAGCGCCGGCATCAGGCCGAACACCAGGCCGGTGAGCAGGCTGAGGCCCGCGACGAAACCCGCGACGCGCCAGTCGATCGGCGCCGACGATCCGAAAGGCAGCAGCTGTTTGCTCCAGTAGCCGACGAGCAGGCCGAGCAAGCCGCCGATCGAGGCGAGAAAGACGCTCTCGGTGAGGAGCTGCCGAACCAGCCGCATCCGTGACGCGCCCATCGACAGCCGCACGGCGATTTCCTTCTGCCGCGTCGTCGCGCGCGAGAGCAGCAGGTTCGCGACGTTGGCGCAGACGATCAGAAGCACGAGGGAGACGACGATGGCGAGCGCGATCGCCGAACGGGTGGTGTTGGTGTCCACGTCGTACGTGCCGTGGGCGCCGGAATCGACGAGCAGACGCGGCACGGCCGTGCGGTTCTGGTTGCGCGAGAGCATGCGCTGCTCGGGCGTGAGCGACGCGAAGTACGACGTCCAGCCGTCGCGCGCGGTCGTTTGAAAGACCGTGCCGAGACTGGCGCTCACCTGCGCGAGCGTCGCTCCCGGCTTCAGACGGCCCATCGTCTGCAGCCACCAGTACGTCGGCTCACTGAGGCGCTTCTGCCCGCCGAACTGCGGGTCGAGCGCGAGCGGCAGCGTGAAGTCGCGGCCGGAGTTGCCGAGAGTCTGCGTCGTCGTAAACCACTCGGGCGTGATGCCGACGATCGTGACCGGCACGCTGTTGAGATTGACGACGCGCCCGACGACCTTCGGATCCGAGCCGAACCGGCGCGTCCACATCGCATAGCTCAGCACGGCCACGGCCGGCGCGGACGGGCGGTCGTCGTCGGGCGAGATGAGGCGGCCCGCGGCCGGCGGGACCTGCATCAGCTGAAAGTAGTTGCCCGAGACGAGTAGCGCGCTGGATGCTTCGGTCGCGCCGTCGATCGCGATGTTCACGCTGCCCGCGGGCGCCGTCGCGGCCAGATCCGTGAGCACGCCGCTCGACTGCGCGCTCGCGCGCAGCGCCTGGTAGAGCGCGTAGGAAATCGTCGCGCGGATGTTCTCCCCGGCCGCCGTCTTGCCGTTGAACCCGTAGTCGCTCGAGCTGCGATAGACCTGGTTCTCGCCGGTCCACCGCAGACGCACCAGCGAGCCGGGGTCGGGCACGGGGACCGTGCGCAGAATCACGCTGTCGACCGCGGTGAAGAGCGCGGTGTTCGCGCCAATGCCGAGCGCGAGGGACAGCAGCACGACGGCCGTCCAGCCTTTGGCGTGGAGCAGCATGCGCGCCGTGTGTCGCAGGTCCTGAAACATGATTGGGCCTCGGCCGCCAATAATACGAAGATATTCGTAGAAGTCAAGCCCGCGCCTGGCGGGGCGGTCCATTAGACGGACCAGACCGGCGCTTCGATGGCTGGACGGCACGCGTCAGCCAGCGCGGCGCCGAGGCGGAGACATATTGATGTCTTATCAGATATGCTTAGACATATGCGGACGACCGTGCGGCTTCCCGACGGATTGCTGCGGCAAGTCAAAGCCGAGGCCGCCAGGCGCGGCGAGACCGTGACGGCGCTCATCGAGCGCGGGCTTCGGCTGGTGCTGACGGGGTCCGCCCGCGGGGCGACGCGAAAGCGCGTCACGCTGCCTGTCTCGCGGGCGAGCGGCGGCCCGCAGCCCGGGATCGACCTCGATGACTCCAGCGCCGTCCTTGACGCCCTCGAAGGACGTCGGTGATCCTTCCCGACGTCAACGTGCTGCTCTACGCGTTTCGTCGCGACGCTGATCGCCACGCCGACTACCACGCCTGGCTGACCGAAGTGGTGAACGGGGACGCCGCCTACGGCATGTCGACCCAGGCGCTCGCGGCGCTCGTGCGGATCAGCACCCATCCGCGCATTTACCGCGAGCCCAGCACGCGCGAGGAGGCGCTGGGTTTCTGCCGCGCCGTGCTCGAGCCCGAGGCGTGCACCATCATCCGTCCGGGCGCACGGCACTGGCCGATTTTCGTCGAGCTCGCGGATCGTGCGAAGGCCGCGGGCAATCTGATTCAGGACGCCTGGTTCGCCGCCCTCGCGATTGAATCCGGCTGCGAGTGGATTTCCACGGACCAGGACTACGGCCGATTCCCGGATCTGCGCTGGCGCCCGCCGTTCTAGAGCCGCGGCGCCGGGTACTGCCGCGCGACGTAGTCGTCGATGAGCTTCTGGAACGCGGTCGCCAGTTCGTCGTACGTCCCGTGCAGCGTCGTGACGTGCTGGCCGTCGACGAACACCGGGCAGTTCGGCGACTCGCCCGTGCCGGGCAGCGAGATGCCGATGTTGGCGGCCTTCGACTCGCCCGGCCCGTTGACGACGCAGCCCATCACGGCCACGGACATCGTTTCGACGCCCGGATGCGCCTTCTTCCAGGTCGGCATCATCGTGCGCACGTACGACTGGATGCGTTCGGCGAGCTCCTGGAACGTCGTCGACGTCGTCCGGCCGCAGCCGGGGCACGCGGTGATCGACGGCGAGAACGATCGCAGACCGAGCGCCTGCAGGATTTCGCAGGCCGCGTAGACCTCTTCGCGACGGTCGCCGCCGGGGCGCGGCGTGAGCGAGACGCGAATCGTGTCGCCGATGCCCTCGTTCAGCAGAATCGCGAGCGCCGAGGCCGACCACGCGATGCCCTTCACGCCCATGCCGGCCTCGGTGAGGCCGAGGTGCAGCGGCTGCTCGGTTCTCTTCGCAAGGTCGCGGTAGACGGCGATGAGGTCGCGCGGCCGCGAAACTTTGCAGGAGATGATGATCTGGGTTCGCGTGAGCCCGGCCTCGAGCGCGAGGTCCGTCGACTGCAGAGCCGACAGCACCATGCACTCGTTGATGATCTCTTCCGACGTATGGCCGAGATTGCGGTCGGTGTTTTCCTGCATCTTCGCCATGACGAGCTCCTGATTCAGGGAGCCGCCGTTGACGCCGATGCGGACGGGCTTGTGATGTTCGAGCGCGACCTTGCAGATCGTGGTGAACTGTTCGTCGCGGCGTTTGCCGGTGCCGACGTTGCCGGGGTTGATGCGGTACTTGTCGAGCGCTTCCGCGGCGCCGGGAAAGCGCGTCAGGAGCAGGTGCCCGTTGTAGTGAAAGTCGCCGATGAGCGGCGCCTCGCAGCCGGCGTCGAGCATCCTTTTCTTGATCTCCGGTACGGCGGCCGCGGCGTCGGGCGTGTTGACGGTCACGCGCACCATCTCCGACCCGGCCTCGGCCAGCTCCACGCACTGCCGGGCCGTCGCCGCCGCATCCGCCGTCTCGGTCATCGTCATGCTCTGCACGACGACCGGCGCGCCGCCGCCGACCTGGACGCGGCCGACGCGCACGGGGACGGTACGGTGGAGGCGGAGGGTGGAGGGCACTGACTAGATCATACCGGTACGTCGGGTACGTCGGGTACGTCAGGTACGTCAGGTACGTCGGGTACGTCGGGTACGTCGGGTGCGAGGAACCTGCTTTGCATCAACTTCATTCTCTTTATAGAAGAGGAGAAGCTGGCCCGCGCCAGCGCGTTCCTTGGACCCGACGTCCCTGACGTACGCGGCGTACCGGAGGTACCGACCACGGTCCTGTGGCTGGAGTGCCAGGCACCTGCTTCGCATCAACTTCATTCTTTCCATAGAAGAGGAGAAGCCGGCCAGCGCCAGCGCGTTCCTTGGACCCGACGTACCTGACGTACCCGACGTACCGGACGTACCGACCACGTTCCTTGGACCCGACGTACCTGACGTACCCGACGTACCGGACGTACCGACCACGGTCCTTGGACCCGACGTACCTGACGTACCCGGCGTACCGGACGTACCGACCACGGTCCTGTGGCTGGAGTCTGAGACAATGAGTTCCGATACTCCCCGAGGAGAGACTGCGATGCGCGCCCTTCGAATCCTGCTGTCCGTGGTCCTCGTCGCCGGCCTTGCGACCGTGCTCCGCGCCCAGACGGTGACGAACGACGACCTCGCGCGTCTGGACGCGACCGCCAACGACATCGCCAAGCGCGTGGACGCACTGAAGGCGACCGACCCGACGCTGTCGACGGACGTCGGCAAGCAGCTGTCGGACCTGCGCGATGAGGTCACCTACCTCAAGGTCAAGCTGCGCCGGGGCGAGACCGTGAGCCGCGACGACTACAACTCGCTGCGGGACCGGTTCGACACGCTGCGCATCCGGGCGACCGGAGAGAGAGTGACGGCGCAGCCGGCGCTCGAGCACGGCCGCGCGTTCACGTTCAGCGTCGGGACCGAGCTCGACGTCCGCCTGCAGACCGCGCTGAACTCGGGGACGGCGAAGGTCGAGCAGCGCTTCGAGGCGACGACCATCCTCGACATGAAGATGAACAACGAGATCGCGGTTCCGGCCGGGACGGTCGTGCGCGGGTTCGTCAGCTCGGTGAGCCCCGCCGGACGCATCGACCGCCGCGGCAACATGACGCTGTCGTTCGACGAGATGCTGGTCGGCAAGACGCCGACGCGGATTCGTGCCTCCGTCGAGCAGGCCATGGAAGGCAAGATGAGCGAGGACCTCGCGCGCATGGGCGTCATCGGCGCCGCGGGCGCGGCGATCGGCGGCCTCATCGGCGGCGGCAAGGGCGCGCTCATCGGCGTCCTCGTCGGCACCGGCGGCACGATGGCGTCCACTGAGGGCTCCGATGTGAACCTGCCGGTCGGCACGATTCTCCGGATTCGCCTCGACGAGCCGCTCACGGTCATCGTCGACGGGAACTGAGCGTTACTCGGCGCGCAGTGCGATTGTCGGATCGAGGCGGCTGGCGTGGCGCGCCGGGACGTAGCTCGCGGCGATCGTCGCGATGACGAGGCCTGACACCACCGCAATGAGCGTCGCGGGATCATTCGGCGCGATTCCAAATACGAGGCTGCGAAGCAAGCGCGCCAGCCACAACGCCGCGCCGAGGCCGGCTGCGCTTCCCGCGATCGCTGGCCACAGCGACTCGAGGACGACGCGTGCGGCCAGGCGTGTCGGCGCCAACCCCAGCGCAAGTCGGATACCGAACTCCTGCGTGCGCTGGGTGACGCTATAGGCGGTCACGCCGGCCACGCCGGCGATCGCTACTCCAAACGCGAGCGCGCCGAACACCCCGAACAGCACCGCTTCCATGCGCGTATCGGCGACCGAGTCGCTGACGAAGTCGTCGAGCGGCCGGATGCTTCGAATCGCCGCGCGCGAGTCCACAGCGCGGATCTCCTTCACGACGGGATCGGTCACGGCCGCGAGCTCGTGCGCGTCATCGATCCGAATCGACAGATAGAAATTGCTCGTGGCGTGGCGATCCGTCGACAGATAGAGCATGTCGACCGGTTTGCTGCGCACGGCAAACGACCGAACGTCTGCGGCGACGCCGATGACTTCACAATCGATCGCGAGGGCGAGCGCGCGGAAGCGGCGGCCGACGATCTCGCCCTCCGGCCACATGCGGCGCGCGAGCGAGGCCGACAAGAGCGCAGGCTCGACGGGTGCCGATGCGTCGGGGGGAGCGAACTCACGGCCAGCGACGATGTGGATGCCGAGCGTGCGGAAGTAGTCGGGCGAGACGGTCCGCCAATCCACAGAGACTTTGTCCTTCGGCGAGCCCTCGCCGTGCAGGTCCTCTCCGCGCGACGCCATCGCAATCGGCCGCATGTCCCCGACACCGACGCTGCGCACGAACGGCAGCCTTCGCACGCGCTCGCGCACGGAACGCACGTACTCGCGGCTGGCGACATCGCCGATCGCACTCGGTGCTCGGACGTTGACTTGAAGCGCGTGGTCCGGCTGAAAGCCGAGGTCCGTGCGCATGAGTCGGACGAAGCTCGTCAGCATCAGGCTGCCGCCGGCGACGAGCACCACCGCGAGTCCGGTTTCGAGCGCGACCAGGACGTTGCCGAGTCGCACGCGGGCTGACACGCCGCTTCGCCCGCCGCGTTGCAGCAGATCCTCCGCGCAGGGCCGCGACAGACGAATCGCCGGCAGCACACTCGAGAGAAGACCGACGAGCAGCGTGAAGATGAGCCCGCCGGCGAGCACGCGGCCGTTGAGACTGACGAACCCGGACCGCGGCAGCACCGTCGGGAGGAGCGCCTGAACGACCGGGAAGGTCCAGAGCGACAGCACGCACGCGATGAGGCCGCCGGCGATTGCGAGCAGCAGACCTTCGAGCGTGATCAGCCGGACGAGCTCAATTCGCCGCGCGCCAAGCGCTCGTCGAACCGCGAGCTCGCGCGCGCGGCCGGCCCCGCGCGCGATCAGCATGTGCGTGAGATTCGCGGACGCAATCAGCAACAGGATGGCGACGCCGCCAAAGAGCAGCCGCATGATGTTGGCGACGTAGTCGCCGATCAGCGCGTCGGACAACAGTTGGACAGGCGGGTCGGTACGGCGTCGAACGTTCGGCGGGAGCTGCGGCGGCGCGGCGCGATCGACGACCGCGGACGCTTGCGCAATCGTCACGCCGTCCGCGAGCCGGCCAATCGCCCGAAGCCAGCGGCCCTGCGGCGGCGACACCGGCGTCGTCAGGACGTCGGGCATCAGGTCCGGAATCGCGGTGAGGTACAGGAAGTCCGGCGGCAGCACGCCCGCAACGCGGCGCGAGCGATCTTCGAACACGATCTGCGAGCCGACGATGTCGGGTTTGCCGCCAAAGCGCTGCATCCAGAAACGATGGGTCAAGTACAGCTCGGGTGGTCCTGCCGCGGGATCGCTCAAGTGCGGCGCGCCGAGCAGTGGCCGCACGCCGAGCACTTCCAGGAGGTTCGCCGTGACGATGGCCTGTCGAATGACGAGCGGCTCATCGCCTGGCAGGATCAGCGGCGGGAAACCGGTGCTGTAGCCACCAACGGCCGAAAAAATGCCCCGCTCGCGTTCCACCGACGCAAGGTCTGCGGACGAGATCGAGTACGGCGCGATCGAGACGAGCCGATCGGGATCCGCAAACGGCAGCGGACGCAGCCAGATGCCGTCGACAATCGCGAACGTCAGCATCGCGACCGCCAGGCCGACGCCGAGCGTGCCGACGACTGCCGCCGTGAAGAGCGGCGTGCGGATGAGGCGCCGCGTGGCTTCTTTCGCGTCGAGCCAGAATGTCATCGCTGACCTCTGCGCGAGCTAATAGTCGTGCCCGGTCGGGCGCGAGTCAAGTAAGATGCCCGCATCCCGGAGGACTCGCCATGCCTGCTCGCTCCATCGTCCCGCGTCCCGTGGGCGGTCTCGTCGTGCTTTGCGCCGCGCTCGTCGTGATGCCCGTGCTGGGCCAGGGCGGACCACCGGCCGCGCCGGCTCCGCAGACGTCGCAGGACGAGGCCGCGCTCGTGGCGAAAGCGCGCGGCATTCACCAGCGCGTGATCACCCTTGACACCCATAACGACATCAGTCCGAGCAACTTCACGCCCGCGTGCAATTACACGATGCGTCTGACGACGCAGGTGAACCTGCCGAAGATGGTCGAAGGCGGCATGGACGTGTCATTCATGATCGCGTATATCGGTCAAGGCCCGCTCACCCCCGAGGGCTACGACAACGCCTACCGGCAGGCGATCGCGAAGTTTGAGGCGGTCAATCGCCTCACCGAGCAGATCGCGCCGAATCAGATCGGCCTCGCGCTCACGCCCGACGACGTGATTCGGCTGCACGGCGAGGGCAAGAAGGTCGCCGTCATCGGAATCGAGAACGGCTATCCGATCGGCACCGACATCAACCGCGTGAAGGAGTTCTGGCAGCGCGGCGGGCGGTACATGTCGCTCGCGCACAACGGCCACAGCCAGCTCGCGGACTCGAACACGGGCGAGGCGAACAACGAGTGGATGTGGGGCGGCTTGAGCCCGCTCGGCAAGCAGGTCATCGCCGAGATGAACAAGTGGGGCATCATGGTCGACGTCTCGCATCCATCCAAAGGATCGATGATGCAGGCCGTCGCGCTGTCCAAGGCGCCGATCATCGCGTCGCACTCGGCGATTCGCGCGCTCGCGGACGTGAGCCGCAATCTCGACGATGAACAGCTCATCGCGATCAAGCAGAACGGCGGCGTCGTCCAGGTCGTGGCGTTTGCCTCGTACGTCAAGGCCGATCCGCCGGGACGCGCGGCGGCGCGCGCCGCGGCCATGGCGCAGCTGCGCGAGCAGTTCGGGCTGACGGCGGGCGGGCGGGGCGCGGGTGGTGGCGGTGGCCGGGGCGGCGGCGGTCGTGCGGCGGGGGCCGCGGCTGCCGGCGGCGCTCCCACAGCACCGCCCTGTCCGATCGAGCAGCCTGGCGCGGCGGGCCGCAGCGGACGCGGTGGCGGAGGCGGTCGCGGGGGCGCGGGCGCAGCGCCCGCAGGCCTCGACGCGCTCACGCCCGAGCAGCGCACGCAGTACGAGCTGAAGCTCGCGAAGATCAACGCGGACTACCCGCCGGCGCCGCGCGCGACGGTGAGAGACTTCGTTGACCACATCGACTACGCCGTCAAGCTCATCGGGATCGACCACGTCGGCATCTCGTCGGACTTCGACGGCGGCGGCGGCGTCGACGGCTGGAACAGCGCGGCCGAGTCGTTCAACGTCACGCTCGAGCTCGTGCGCCGCGGCTACACCGAAGAGCAGATCGGCAAGATCTGGAGCGGCAACCTCCTGCGCGTGTGGCGCGAGACCGAGGTCGTTGCGAAGAAGATCCAGGCGGGCGAGATCAAGTAGACAGGCGTAAGATCGAGGCGATCGGGGACGGGGTGCGGTCCATCCTCCTAGGGTACGTTGTGATGGCGGCGGCGCTCGCGACCTCGCTCGGTGCCGCGCCGCAGGCGCCCGATCCCGCCCAGTTGATCGCCGCGGCGCGCCAGGCGCTTGGCGGTGAGGCGCGCCTGAACGCGGTTCGGACCTTCCGCGCCGTCGGTGCCATTGAAAGTGCAGACGGCCCGGGTCCCAGCCGTACCTACGGGTCGTTCGAGATTGACTGCGAACTCCCCGACAGGTTCGTCGAGACTGAAAGCCGGCGGTATGTGGACGCCGGGCTTGGGGCGGGTGTCGATGTGGGGTCGACGACGCCGACTGGTTCCGGAGCGGTTGGATATTCGTCGAGCCGGCCCGCCAGCACAATCGGCTTCAACGGGCAGAGTGCCATCTATGAGCCGAGTCGTTACTACGCGGGCTGGTCGAGTCCCGCGTGGACTTGGGGGCCATCCGATCCGCCACCTGTAGCGGACGCGAAGCTGAAGGAGGCGATGTCCAACGCGCGTCGTGATTTCGTGCGGTGGACGATGGGCTTGTTTGCGGCGACGTTCAATGTTCCGCAGCCCTTCGGGCAACTGCAGGTCGATTCCTCCACGCACCTGCCGGTGCGTCTGGGGACCCTCGAGTATCTCGACTACCGCGACGTCAACGGTCTCAAGGTGCCGTTTCGTTTGCGTCAGTTGAAGCCGGGTCGAACCGACTGGATCGTGCACGACTTCAAGTTCAACGTCGACATACCCGCGAAGACCTTTCAACCGACGAAGGCCTCCGGCAAGTAGTCGTTCTCACGTCGCCGCCGACACCGGCGTGGTCGCGCGCGCGGCCGGGCGGTGCAGCCCGTACACGTGCAGCGGCGTGCCGTCCATGAGGTGCGTGCGTTCGAAGGTCTCGCCGAGTTTTTCGGCGACGCGGATCGAGCGCGCGTTATCCGGCCGGATGAGGCTGATGATGTGATCCGCGCGCACATCGTCGAAGGCGAAGCGGATCGCCTCGCGCGCGGCTTCTGTCGCAAAGCCGTTGCCCCAGCGCGACCGGCGAATCACCCAGCCGACCTCGAGTCCGGGCCAGCCCTCGGGATTCCACAGGCCGACGCGGCCGATCACGTCGCGCGTGCCCTTTTCGAGCACCGTCCACTGGCCGTAGCCGCGCAGCTGCCAGTGGCCGATGAGGAGCGCGAGCATGCGCCAGCCCGCTGTTCGCCCGGCGAGCTGGCCGACCGGCGTGAGGTAGCGCATGACTTCCGGGTCCTCGTGGATCTCGACGAACGCGTCGAGATCGGACGCGTGCGGGGGCCGGAGCAACAGACGTGAGGTTTCGCGCGTGGACATCAGCTCACGCGCGCCTGTCTGGGTACGAGACCTCGCCTCCGGCGCTTGAGGAACAGGCCCTTGCGTGAGAGGCCCAGCAACTGGGCGGCCTCGGAGACTTTTCCTCCGGCCGACTCGAGCGCGCGCTCGATGAACGCTCGTTCGAGCTCCTCGGTGGCGAGCGCGAGCGTCTGGTCGAGGCGAATCGTGACCGACGGCGCCGGCGGCGGCGCGATCGGCCGCGCGTTCCACTGGCTGAGGATGTCGGGTGAGAGCGCGCCGCTTCGGATCGTCTCGCCGTCGTGCGCCATCGCGACGACGCGGCGGACTTCGTTTGCGAGCTGGCGGATGTTGCCGGGCCAGTCGTAGAGGAGCAGCGCGGCGATGAAGTCGTCGCCGAGGCGGACGCCGGGCCGCTGGCACTCGCGCGTGAACCGCGTCAGAAAGAGCGCCGCGAGCGCGGGAATCTCGTCCTTGCGCTCGCGCAGGGGCGGGAGCGACAGGTGCGCGACGCCCAGCCGGTAGAACAGATCGCGGCGGAAGCGTCCCTGATCGACGAGGTGGTCGACGTCCGCGTTGGTCGCCGCGATGATCCGGACGTTGACCTGCTGCGGCCGCGCCTCGCCGACCGGGTGGATTTCCGTGCGCTCCAGGAAGCGGAGCAGCTTCGGCTGGATGGCCGGATCGAGGTCGCCGACTTCGTCGAGGAAGAGCGTGCCGCGCTCGGCGGCGCGCACGACGCCGGGAAACGAGTCGAGCGCGCCCGTGAACGCCCCGCGCCGGTGGCCGAAGAGCTGGCTCTCGACGAGCTCGCGCGGCAGCGAGGAACAGTTGAAGGCGACGAACGGGCCGCGCTTCACCGCGCTGTGTTCGTGGATCAGGCGCGCAATCACTTCCTTGCCGGTGCCGGTCTCGCCGCTGATCAGGACGGGCAGGTCGGTGTCGGCCAGACGGATCGCGATTTTCAGCAGCTCGGCCATGCGGGGCGAGCGGAAGACCGCGTCCTCGCCGTGCGGCACAGCGGCGCGCGGCCACAGATTCTGATCTTCGTCCTCGTTCTCGGTGTCGGCCGTCCGGTTCACGGCGGCCTGCGCCAGGTCGGCGACGCTCTTCAGCAGCGAGATCTCGTCGATCGACTGCACGCCGGCGACGTTGATCACGACGCGGCGATCGGATCCGCGGAGACGGATGCGGTACGTGCCGTCGGCCTCGGCCTCCCAGGCGGCGGTGGGCTCGGCCTGGTACTCGCATCCCGATTCGCTCTCGACGTCGACGCGCGCCCCGATGGTCGTGCCCTGCAGGATCGCGGCCATCCGATGGGCGAGCAGGTCGATCGAATGGCCGGCGCCGAGCATCGTCGCGACGTCGCTCAGGAGCATCGCGGTGTCGGTCACGCTGGCCTGGGCACGCGGGACGTGGACGGTCTCGCGCGTCTCGCGGCGAACGGAGTGCTGCTGACGGTCGATCCAGCTCTCGTGGAGCTTGTGGCCGATGGCGCGGCTGGCCGCGAGCGCGCGGTCGAAGTGCACGCTGCCGCGGGTCAGGTCGCCGCGGAGGCTGAAGGCCAGGGCCTTGGTGGCCTCGAGGACGATGAGGGGATCGACGGCGCCACGGGGACAGGCGCGCACGGCCAGGGCGAGCGTGGCCTCAGCGTGCGCGTGCCGACCCTGTCGTGCGAGGGCGCGGGCCTTGGCGCACAGCAGGGCGGTGCGGATGGCCTTGTACTGCCGGCGCTCGAGCTCGGCGTCGGCGGCATCCGCGACGGCGACAATCTGGTCCCAGTCCTCGAGGCGCTCGAAGTACGCACACCGGGTGAGGTCGTGCGCGAGGTCGTACCAAGAGCGGGCGGGGAGGTT
>DATIWF010000027.1:0-26878 GCA_035519535.1 Vicinamibacterales bacterium
CGCTACCCGCCCGTGTTCGTCCGGGACGACCCCGACTTCCGCCTGCTCCGGAGCGACGCCCGCTTCAAGCAACTCGTGGCCAAGGCCGGCCACTGAGTGATCGGAAATTCATCGAATCTTCAGAGATCGATCACAACTTTCCGGGCCCCTTCCGGTTAGATCCGGGTGAAGGCGCCCTGGCTCCACCGCCTGCCCTGATTGCGGCAGGGAGCCACTTGAGCGTGACGGCGAGTTCGGGTATTCTCCGTCGCTCGCTCCGGACAACTGACTCAACCCGCTCGTCGCCCGGTAGGCGACCGAGCAGTGGAGGCACAATGCCACCCAAGACACCCACGAAGAAACCCTTGCGCTCGGGGGCTCCATCTTTCCTGCCGGCAGTCGTGGGCTTTACGGTTGCACCTGGTGGAAGGATCGGCGACGGGCCGACGCGGTTCATCGTCGGAAAGAACGAAATCGTGCTCTGGATCATCGGCAACGCCAGCAACGAGACGATCACCGTCACGCTGTCCGAGTTCTCCAAGAAGAAGCACGCCACTGACGACAAGGGCACCGGACCCACGCCAAATCCGCCGCCGCTGATTTGGCTCTGCACCGGCAGCTTGACGCTCGCGGATAAGACGGCGGGATTCATCGCCGCGATTCGCAATCCCGCCTACGAGGCCGGATTGTTCCACGACCACTACTCCTACACGATCGGAATCGTGGGCGAGACGTTCAACGTGGCGTGGGATCCGGACGGCGAAATCAAACCCTGAGCGGGCTTACGACGCGCCCTTTCGCGCGCGGATCGTCACGCGGTACTGGTTCTCGCTGTTGAGGTTGATCAGCGCGACGAACGCGCGGCCCTGATACGTCCCGATCGTTCCGGACTGGCTGACGGCCGACACTTCCCACCCGGCCGGCAGCAGAATCGTATTGCGCAGGCCGTGCAGCGTGCGGTCGAAGACCAGCTCGCCGTTGACGACCTTGCAGCCGCCGGCGATCGATCCCGTGACGCGCAGGTGCGCGCTCTGCTTGTCGTCGGTTATCGGCACCTCGAGCGCGACCGTCGTCGCCTGCCCGCGCTTGACCGGCGTCAGCGCCTTGGCGGTGTCGAGGTCCACGACCTTGAGGTCCTGCAGCGGCAGATAGCTCAGCGAATCGATCGTCGCGCTCGCCCCCTTGCGGTAGTCGCTGTAGGTCTGCTCCACCTTGACGACGCCGCCGGCGTCGAGGTCGTAGAGCGTCTTGATGTCGTCGAAGAACATGTCGGTGAACGGCGACGGCGTGAACTCGGCCGTCGTCTTGCGCGCGTGGATCGTCACCGGGTTGCTCTGGCCGCTCGGATTCGCGAACGCGAGCTTCAGACGCCCGTCCGCCGTCGTCGAGAGCTGCGCCGCGACATTCGACGAGATGAACGCAAAACCCTTCGGCAGGACGACCGCGAGGCGGTAGCCGCTGAGGCTGCGGACCCACGCGATGTCCGGCCCGTTCATGCGGTATGTGCGCTCGTCCTTGTACGTCTTGTAGATCAGGACGCGGCCGATGCCGCCCTCCGGCACGGGCATGGCGAGGGTCGCGCGAATCTGGTGGTTGTCGGGACTGTTCGGCTGCGGCTCGTAGACGAACTTGAGCGGCTTGCCGGTGCGCGGGTCGTAGACCTCGATGTCGCCGCCCTCGCTGCCGCCGCGCGTGGCGTTGACGAGCTCGGTCGCGCCGGCGCGATTCTGCTCGGGCAGATACTTGATGCGGAACGACTCGCTGCCCGGCTCGAGCAGCTGGTACTCCGTGTACGCCTCCTGCGTGAAGAGATTGCGCAGCGGCGCCGCCGGTCCGACCTCTTCCTGACTGGGAATCGTGATGCGCCCGCCGCGTCCCTGGCCGCGGCCCTCAGCCTGGCCCTGGGCCTGGCCCTGCGCGCCGAGCCAGACCGGGACAAGCATGCTGACGAGCACGGCGGCGAATCTTGAGTGGCGAGTCATGCGGAGACGATAGCACGACCCGATCCCAGCTACGCGAGGCTCTCGACAGTGGTGAGCCGGCGCTGCCAGTCGTCGAACTCGGCGAGGGGTATGCCGAGGTCGCTGCCGTCCACCGGCCGCTCGGTCGTGATCCGCACGAGCCGCGCGGCGTCGGGAAACGGCAGCGGCCGCAGCAGCACGCCGTACGCGACCGCGAACACCGCCGTGTTGGCTCCGGTGCCCAGGGCCAGCGTCACGACCGCGGCGAGCGCCGTCCACTTCGCGGCGCGAAGCCCGTGCAGGGCGGAGCGAACGTCAGCGAGCAGGCCGGACACGGATGTGGCTCATCTGACACCGGAGCCGGACCGATGGTTCCGCCGGGGTCTGACTCCTACCCGGCACATTACAGCACGAAGGGAATCAGTCTCTTGACGCGGCGTTGGTAGTCCTCGTACGCCGCGCCGAATTGCTCCGTCATCACGCGTTCTTCGATCCTGGACTTCCAGAACCAGCCGGCGAAAGCCAGGATCACGGCGGCGATGCCGCGCCACTCGCCGGCCACGAGCGCGGTGCCCATCAGCGTGAGCAGGAGGCCGGAATAGATGGGATGCCGCACGACGGCGTACGGACCGCGCGTCATGAGCTCGTGGTCCTGCTTCACGGTGATGGTGCCGCTCCAGTTGCGGCCGATGGTGAACCGCGCCCAGAGGGCGAAGGCCGCGCCCGCCGCCGCCAGCGCGGCGCCGGTCCAGGCGACGGCGGGCAGGTCGGGCATGAATCGGTCGTTGAGGCGGCTGAACTCCGGCCGGGAGCGAAACAGGAGGTACCAGGCGGTAATGAGGATGACCAGCTGGCCGACGCGCGCGACGCCGAACGCCCGCCGCGCGGTGCGCTTGGCCGTCATCGCCGCGATCAGCCAGACCGCGAGCAGTCCGAACCAGATCGCGACGACGACGTCGTACGGGGTCACCGCCTGCACGGAGCGATCGGTACTTCCACCTTCTGGCTTCTAACTTCCGACGTTCCTCAGGCGCAGCCTGACGTCGTGCCGCAGTTGCCGCACTTGTAGCAGGCGCCCGAGCGGACCATGATCGATCCGCAGGTCGAGCACGGCGGCGCGTCCTCCTGGTTCTGGAACGCCGCCAGCGCGGACTTCTTGGCGTGCGCGGCGGCGACGGCCTCGGCCGTGCCCGCGACGCCGGCGTTCGCCGTGCTCGTCACGTCGAACACGAGTTGCTCGGGCGACGTGACTTCCTCGCGGTTGTTGACGCCGGCGCGGAACTGCGCCTCCGGCGAGAGGAACTTCGCCGCCATCCACCGGAAGATGTAGTCGACGATCGACTTCGCAAAGCGGATGTCCGGGTTCTTCGTCATGCCGGCCGGCTCGAAGCGGACGTGGCTGAACTTGTCCACCAGATCCTGCAGCGGCACGCCGTACTGCAGCGCGTAGCTGATCGCCTGCGCGAACGCGTCGGCAAAGCCCGAGATCGTCGATCCCTCCTTGGCCATCGTCAGGAAGAGCTCGCCGGGCTGGCCGTCTTCGTAGAGACCGACGGTGATGTAGCCCTCGTGGCCCGCGATGTCGAACTTGTGGGTGATCGACTGGCGCTCGTCTGGCAGCCGCCTTCGCCGCGGGGCGGCTTCGGCGGCCACGGGCCCCGCCGCGGCCAGCTTGTCCTTCGACGTGTTGAGCGGCTGCGTCCGCTTGCTGCCGTCGCGGTAGATCGAGACGGCTTTCGCGCCCAGCCGCCACGCGTCGATGTAGGCCTGCTCGATGTCCTCGACCGTCGCGTCCTTCGGCACGTTGATCGTCTTCGAGATCGCGCCCGAGATGAACGGCTGGACGGCGCCGATCATCTTGATGTGCCCCATGTAGTGGATCGAGCGGACGCCGTTGGCCGGCTTGAACGCGCAGTCGAACACCGCGAGGTCCCGGTCCTTGAGGTGCGGCGCGCCTTCGATGGTCTCGTGCTCGTCGATGTAGCCGACGATGTCCTTGATTTGCGCGGGCGTGTAGCCGAGCTTCGCCAGCGCCATCGGCACGGTGTTGTTCACGATCTTCATCAACCCGCCGCCGACGAGCTTCTTGTACTTGACGAGCGCGATGTCCGGCTCGACGCCCGTCGTGTCGCAGTCCATCATGAAGCCGATCGTGCCGGTGGGCGCGAGGACGGTGGCCTGGGCGTTGCGATAGCCGTGCTGCTCGCCGAGCTCGACGCACTCGTCCCACACGCGCTTGGCGGCCTCGAAGAGAGGCTTCGGCACGTGGGTGCGGTTGACGTCCTTGAGCGCCGCGCGGTGCTTGCGCATGACGCGCAGCATCGGCTCGCGGTTCGGCTCGTAGCCGGGGAAGGGCCCGCCGTGGTCGCGCGCGACGCGCGCCGACTGCGCGTACGCCGCACCGTGCATGACGGCCGTGATCGTCGCCGCGTAGTCGCGCCCGGCGTCGCTGTCGTACGGCAGCCCGCGCGACATCAGGAGCGCGCCCAGATTCGCGTAGCCCAGGCCGAGCGGCCGGTAATCATGGCTGTTCCGCTCGATGGCCCGGGTCGGATAGCTCGCGTTGTCGACGAGGATCTCCTGCGCCGTGATGAACGTCGCGCACGCCTTCTCGAACGCGTCCGCGTTGAACTCGCCGGCCTCGTCCACGAACTTCATGAGGTTGATCGACGCGAGGTTGCACGCCGAGTCGTCGAGGAACATGTACTCCGAGCACGGATTGCTCGCGTTGATGCGCGCCGTGTTCGGGCACGTGTGCCAGTCGTTGACTGTCGTGTCGAACTGCATGCCCGGGTCGCCGCAGACCCACGTGGCGTCGGCGATCTGGTGCATGAGGTCGCGCGCCCGGTAGCTGTCCATGACCTGGTGCGGCGGCAGCACCGCGCGCGTCTGCCACTCGCCGTCGTCGAGCACGGCGCGCATGAACTCGTCGGTCACGCGCACCGAGTTGTTCGAGTTCTGGAAGAATACCGACGCGTAGGCCGGCCCGGTGAACGAGCCGTCATAGCCGGCGTCGATGAGCGCCCACGCCTTCCGCTCTTCCTCGACCTTGCAGTTGATGAACTCGACGATGTCGGGATGCTCGGCGTTGAGGATGACCATCTTCGCCGCGCGCCGCGTCTTGCCGCCCGACTTGATGACGCCCGCGAACGCGTCAAACCCCTTCATGAACGAGACCGGGCCCGACGCGGTCCCGCCGCCCGCCAGGAGCTCCCGCGACGAGCGAATCGCCGACAGATTCGACCCGGTGCCCGATCCGAACTTGAAGAGCATGCCCTCGGTGCGCGCCAGCGTGAGGATCGACTCCATCGTGTCCTGCACGGAGTTGATGAAGCACGCCGAGCACTGCGGCGTCTTCTCGAAGCCGCAGTTGAACCACACCGGACTGTTGAACGACCCCTTCTGATAGACGAGCAGGTGCTTCAGCTCGTCGCTGAACGCCTGCAGGTCGTCCTCGGACGCGAAGTATTCCTGCTCGCGGGCCCAGGCCGTAATCGTGTCGACGACGCGCCCGATCAGCTGCTTGATCGACCGCTCGCGCTCGGGCGACCCAATCTGCCCGCGGAAGTATTTCGAGACGACGATGTTGGTGGCCTGCTGCGACCAGGCGCGCGGGAATTCGACATCGCGCTGCTCGAAGACGATCTCGCCGCGTTCGTTGGCGATGACCGCCGAGCGCAGTTCCCAGTCAATCTCGTCGAACGGATCCACCCCGTCCTTGGTGAAGTACCGCTCGAACTCCAGACCGGCCACTGCCCGCCCCGGGCCAAACGTGCGTCCCAAGGTCTGCGCCGTCGTCTCCGTCTGATGCGCCCTCTGCATGCCTGCCCCCGATCCTGCCCCGCTCTCCCGGTACATAGCGACGCGCGTGCCCCCCCGACGGCCGCTACCCGGGTCGCCGTTTGTTTTACGGACGCCGCAACAGGACCCGTCTTCTCCCACCGCTCCGCAGGAGGCGACAAGTCTCAGGCGATACGCTGGGATGGTTCGCCTTCGGCTGTTGCGCTGCCGGCGAACGAATATGCGCTTCGTTTACTCCGTTGTCAAGCGGCGACCCACTACTTATTGTGTCCGACCAGCGCTCGCGGCGCCACAAATAGCATTTCGGCCCATGCCTACGCGAGTTCTTGCACCCGACCTAATTTGCGGCCGCGCGTTGTGACAAATTCCGGCACCAACCACTTACGCTTCGGCGCGCTCGACCCCGCCAAACTGTCTGCGCGCGCCGCGGTTTTTGCGCGCGTTTTCCGCCGGTCCGCCGCGCGCTTCCCGTTTTGTGCGCGCCGCGCGGATCGCCGCGAAAACGACGCAGGAAATCGCGCAAGTTGCGGGGTACGCACGCCGCGCGCGGCTGGTAGAGTGGCGCTGTGGACGACTCCCCGGTCGCGCTGCCGATGACCTCCGCGGCGATCGCCGCGCCGCCGACGGTGGCGCTGCCCGTGCTGCGCCTGTCGCGCTGGTTCGCGATGCTCCAGGCGTTCCTCGTCTGCGGCATTCCGACGCAGCTGATGGTAGCCGTCGTCCTTGTGCTGTTCGTCGGCATGCGACCGTTCGACAGCGATGGCATCTCGCTCGAATTCTTCGCGACGCTCAGCCTGCTCGACACGGCGCTCGTCGCCCTGCTCATCCGCGCCTTTCTGCTCATGAGCGGCGAAGAGACGCGCGACGTGTTCATCGGCGTGCGGCCGGTCAAGGGCGAAATCCTCCGCGGCCTGCTGCTCCTGCCGATCGTGTTCCTGGCGGTGACGGGCATCGTGCTCGGGCTGCGCGCGCTCTTCCCCGGCCTCCACAACGTCCAGGAGAACCCGTACGTCAGCTTCATGCGCACGCCCCTCGAATCGACGATCTTCATCGTCGTCGTCGTGCTCGCCGGCGGCATCCGCGAGGAAGTGCAGCGCGCCTTCATCCTGCATCGCTTCAAGCAGCGGCTCGGCGGCGTCTACGTGGGGCTCGTGATCTTCAGCCTGGCCTTCGGCGCCTTCCACATCAACGAAGGCCTCGACGCGTCGATCGCCGTCGGCCTGCTCGGCCTCCTCTGGGGCCTGCTCTACATCAAGCGCCGCTCGGCGATCATGGGCATGGTCAACCACGCCAGCTTCGACGTCGCCCAGATTCTGCAGCTGGTCGTCGCGAAGTCCCTGGGAATCTAGAGGCGGGCTTCCCCAAGGGTTCAAAGGGGTTCCAGAGAGGTTCCAGGGAGGTTCCCGGGGGGTCCCGAAGGAGGCCGTCGCGCGACACCTCGATCTCAGGACCGACGACCAAGGACCGTACAATAGGGTCCGCGCTACGATGTCGTTGTCGTCCCGAGCCGCACCGGCTCTCTTGATCGTCGTCTTCCTGCTGCTGCTTCCCGCCGTCACTACGCGCATCTACGCGTCGGATGAAGTCGAGGCGTTCGCGTGGCTCCACTCCTGGTTCTTCGATCGCGACGTCGATTTCCAGAACGAATACCAGTATTTCTACGATGCCGGCCTCGTGAAGACGGTGTCGTTTCACGAGACCTTTCTCGAGCGCACGAACGAGGCGGGACGACGCTTCAACTTCGCGCCGATTGGCTGCGCCGTGCTGTGGGCGCCGTTCTACGGGGCGGGACACGTGGCGGCCCGCCTCTCTGGCGCGCCCGGTGACGGCCTCGGCCACACCTACGTCGCCGCGGTCGCGTACGGATCGGCGGTGTACGGTCTCGCCGCGCTGCTGCTCTCGTGCGCGATTGCCACGCGGCTGCTCGGCCGCGGCCTGGCCGCGAGCGTCGCGGTCTGGTTCGGCACGCCGCTGCTGTTCTACATGTACGTCGCGCCGCCGATGCTCCACGCGTGCTCGGCCTTCGCCGTGTCGCTCTTCGTGTGGATCTGGCTTAACGTGCGGGAGACGTGGAGCGCGCGTGGCGTTGTCGCGCTCGGCGCGGCCGCCGCGCTCATGGCGATGGTCCGTGAGCAGGACGTCTTCTTCGCGGTGCCTGCCGCGATTGACTTCGTCCGCTGGTCGGCGAGTCGCGGAACCCGTCCGAGCGGAGCCGCGCTCACCGCGGCGCTCGGCGTCGGCACCTGTGTGCTTGCCTACGCCCCTCAGCTGCTCGCGTACCGCGCGCTCAACGGCCATCCCTGGCCGACCGACTACGTGACGCGCAAGATGACGTGGACGGCGCCGCACGCGCTCCAGGTCGTGTTCAGTCCGGAGCACGGGTTGTTCATGTGGACGCCCCTGGCGCTCCTGGCGGTCCTGGGGCTGGTCGCGCTGAGCCTCGGACGCGTGCGCTCGACGGCCGCCGATATTCGCTGGATTGGCGGGATGATGCTCCTGATGGTGGGGCTTCAGGTCTACGTGAACGGCAGCGTCGAGTCCTGGACCGTCGCCGGGTCGTTCGGCCAGCGCCGCTTCGTGGCGCTGACGCCGCTGCTCGTCACCGGGCTCGCTGCCGCCGGTGGCGTCGTCGCGTCATCGAGCCGCGCGGTCCGCATCGCGGCGGCGGCGCTCGTCGCCGCGTGCCTGTGGTGGAATGTCGCGCTCATGATTCAGTTCGGATTGAACGTGATGGATCGCCAGCGCCTGACGCTCCCCGAGAACGCATGGACGACGTTCGTCGTGCTGCCCAGGGAGGCGCCCGGCATCGTGTGGCGCTACCTCGCTCACCGCGAGTCGTTCTACAACCTGCCGCGCCGCTGAAGGACAGGAGCCGCCGACGCCCGTGAAGCTGCTCGTGCTCGCCGACACCCGCTTTCCGATCGAACGCGCCAACGGCGTGCAGACGATGGCCACGTGTCACGCGCTGGCGTCGCGCGGCCACGCGGTGACGCTCGTCGTTCGGCCGGACACGGCCCAGCCGCCGCGCGATCCGTTCATGTTCTACGGTCTGCCGCGCGTGTCCGGCTTCGACGTGCGCACAATCAGCGCGTCCCCGTCCGTTCGAGCGCGGCGGGCCCAGTTCCTCCTCGCGGCGCTGCGCCTGGCCCTGGCGGATCGCGAGGTCGTGGTCTACACCAGGGATCTCGGCTGCGCGTCGATGCTCGTGCAGCTGCCGCGCGCGCGCCGGCCGCCGGTCGTCTACGAGTCGCACGGTCTCTCGGTGACGGTCGCCGAGGAGCTGCCGCACCTGCTCGGCAATCCTGATCTGACGCCCTCGGCTCAGAAGCTGCGCCGGCTCGATCGGCGCGAGCGACGCGTCTGGGCGCGGGCCGAGGCGTACGTCACGATCACGCGGCTCCTGGCGGCCGACCTGCAGTCGCGCTACGGTCCGCGCCAGCGGTTCTTCGTGGTGCCCGACGGCGCGGATCGCGTGTTGATCCGCTTTGCCGTCGGCGACCTGCAGACGTTCGGACCGGGCGCGCCGGGCGCCCGCGCAACGGCCGCCGCGGGCCCCGCGGTCGCGGCCTACGCGGGCCACCTGTATCCATGGAAGGGCGTGGACGTCTTCATCCGCGCGCTCGCGCAGGCCCCGAAAATCAACGGCCTCATCATCGGCGGGCATCCGGGCGAGCCCGACCGCGCGCGGATCGAGAAGCTCATCGCCGATCTGCAGCTGTCGGATCGCGTGACGATCACCGGGCTCGTGCCGCCGCAGGAGGTCGTGCCGCGTCTCACGGCAGCCGACGTGCTCGTCCTGCCGAACTCCGCGTCCACGATGTCCGAGCGGTACACGTCGCCGCTCAAGCTCTTCGAGTACCTCACGCTCGGACGGCCGATCGTGGCGTCGGATCTCCCCGCCATCCGCGAGGTGCTGACCGACGGCCGGACCGCGCTGCTCGTGCCGCCGGGCAACCCGCAGGCGCTCGCCCAGGCGCTGACGCGGGTCGTCGAGGACCGCGCGCTCGGCGACGCGCTCGGGGCGGCGGCCCGCGCGCTCGCGCCCGAGTACAGCTGGGCGCGGCGGGCCGAGCGGCTCGAAGCCGCGCTCGACGCCGCCAGGAGCCAATGATCTCGGCCGCGCTCCTCGACCTGGTGCAATGTCCGGACTGCCGGGCGGCGATCCGCCGCACCGGGGAGCGCGTGGCCTGCACCGGCTGCGGCCGCGCGTTCGAAGCCGGCGCGGGCTATCTGGATCTGCGGCCGCGCGCCGCGTTCGCGGAGCAGACGAAGTACCTCGACGACGCGCTGCACGCCGACGCGCGTCACGAGACCGTCTCGCCGCCGCTCCTCGGATCGAAGATCCGACAGGACCTCCTGCGGCGGTTCCTCGATCTGCAGCCGTCTGACCGCGTCGTGGACCTCGGGTGCGGCTCCGGCCGGACGCTCGTGTGGAATGCCGGCGCGGCCGGACTCATCGCCGGCGTGGACGTCAGTCCCTTTTTTGCGCGCGAAGCGCTCGAGGGCGCCGATCTTGTCCTCGGCGATCTGAGGCGCCTGCCCTTTCGATCGGGCGTCTTCACCAAGGCGTGGACGCTCGACGTGCTCGAACACCTGTCGCCGCAGGCGCTCGGCGACGTGCTCGCCGAAGCCAGCCGCGTCCTGACCGATGACGGGGCGTTGTTCGTCTACACCCACGTGCGGAAGAACGGCCCGCTCGCCGGCGGCGTGCGTCTCGTGAACCGCCTCGCGTCCCTGTTCGAGCGGATCGGCCTCCTCGATCTTCGCCAGGAGCGGCTGCGCAAGTCCGATCACCTCAATCCGATCGCCGACCACGACGAGCTGGCGCGCCTGGCCGCCGCCCGGGGGTTTCGCATCGAGCGCCTCGTCTACTACACGCCGATCGTCGGCGCGTTCGTGGAGAATGTGCTCGTGCGCCTCGCCGAACAGCGCCTCGTGAAGCGCGCCGCTCGGCGCGACGGGCCGGCCGCCGCGCCGGAGACCGCCACGCGCGAGGCGCGCGCCGCCGCCAAGGCGCGCATCAGCCGGGGCGGCGCCGCCTATCGGGGTCTCGTGCTGCTGACGTGGCTCATGAACCTCGACGTGGTGCTCTTCGGACGCGTGACATCCGGGCCGTTTTTCGCGCTGCTCAGAAAGACGCCGGCGACGTCGCGCTGATATGCGGCTGCTCTACGTCGCGACGGATCAGGTGGTGCCCGGTGAGCTCGGCGGATCGGTGCACGTGGCGGCCGTGGCCCGCGGACTCGCGCGCCTCGGCCACGACGTGCACGTCGCGACGCGCCCGGGCGGGCCCTGGCCCGCCGGCCCGGTGACGTGGCACCGCTTCACGCCGCCGCTCGGCCGTCCGGAGCTGCGCTGGATGCGCGCGGGCGCCGTCGGCGCGCTCGCCCGCCGGGTCGGCGCCGAGCTCATCATGGAGCGGTACTACAACTTCGGCGGCGAGGGCGTGCTCGCCGCTCGCGGACTGAAGGTCCCGGCCGTGCTCGAGGTGAACGCGCCCATCATCGATTTCCCGGGCTCGACCAAATCCCGTCTGGATCGCGCGCTGCTCGTCGAGCCCATGCGGCGCTGGCGCGACCGCCTGTGCCGGCTCACCGACCTCTTCGTCACGCCCACGGCCGACATCCTGCCGGCGTGGGTCGATCGCGGACGCGTGCTGGAGGTCGAATGGGGCGCGGATGTCACGCTCTTTCGTCCGGACGCGACGGGCCCGGCCGCGTGCGTGCGCGACCCGCAGCGCATCCAGTGCGTGTTCGCCGGGGCGTTCCGGTCGTGGCACGGGGTCGTGCACCTCGCCTCGGCCCTGGCTCGGCTGCACGCCGCCGGCGACGACCGCTTCGGCGCGGTCTTCATCGGCGACGGTCCGGAGCGCGCGGCGGCGGAGCGCGCGGCCCGCGGCGTCCCCGGGGTGACGTTCACCGGGGCCGTGCCGCACGCGATGCTGCCTGCGTCACTCGCGGCCGGCGACATCGGCGTCGCGCCATTCGACCCGGCCCGGCACGGTCCGCTGCAGCTGACGTTCTACTGGTCGCCGCTCAAGATCTTCGAGTACATGGCGGCGGGCCTGCCGGTCGTGGCGCCCGCGCTCCCGCGGCTCGCACGGCTCGTCGAGCACGGCCGCGAGGGACTGCTGTACGATCCGGCCGATCCCCGCGCGCTCGATCGCGCGCTCGTCGCCCTGGCCGACCGCGCGGTCCGCCGGCGGATGGGCGCCGCCGCCCGGGACCGGGTCGTCCGCGACTTCAGCTGGGACGCCCATTGCGCGGCGCTCGACGGGCGCCTGCGTGCGCTGCTCCGCCGATGAGCGTTCCGCTGCGCGTGCTGATCGTCACCGACTCGTATCCGCCGGTCTGCGGCGGCAGCGGCTGGAGCACGTGGGAGCTCGTCCGCGGCCTCGGCGCCCGCGGCCACCACGTGGAGGTGGTCAAGGTCGAAGCCGGGCGTCCCTCCGGGACCTTCGAGGGCGTGCACGAGGGCGTGCGGGTGACGACGTTCCGCGCCGGGGTCCCGGCCGTGCCGGTCCTGCGCAACGTGATCCAGAACGAGCGGCTCTGGGCGAAACTCACGGCGACGGTGCTCGGCGAGCGCCTGTCGCGCGAGACCGTCGACGTCGTGCACGCGCAGCACGTGAAGTCCGCGGTGCCGTCGATCCGGGCGGGCGTCGCGGCCGGCGTCCCGGTCGTTGCCACCGTGCGGGACTACTGGCCGGTCTGCTACTGGTCGGACCTGATCTTCGATCCCGGCGCCTCGTCGCTCTGCCCGGAGTGCAGCGTGGCGATGATGACGAAGTGCGTGCTGCCGCGCGCGGGCGTCGCCTCGGTCGCCGCCTGGTCCGTGATTCCGTACATGCGCGCGAACCTGCGGACGAAGCGGCGGACGCTCGCGCGCGCCGGCGCGATCATCGCGGTGTCGTCGACCCTGGCGCACGATCTGGAGACGCGCGCGCCGGAGATCGCGCGCACGCCGATGTTCACCATCCCCAACCCGGTCGACATGACGGCGCTCGACGAGGCCGCGCTCGGCGCGGCCCGCCCGCTCGCCGAGCCCTACGTCCTGTACGCGGGCAAGCTCGCGATCAACAAGGGCGTCCAGTTCCTGGCGCGCGCGATCGCCGACGCGGACATCCGCTGGCCGGTCGTCGTGGCCGGCGACGGCCCGCTGCGCGGCCAGTTGGAGCACGACGCGCGTGCGGCCGGCCTCGACCTGCGCGTGCTCGGCTGGCGCGATCGATCCGAGGTGCTCGCGTGGATGCGGCACGCCGCGATCCTGGCCTTCCCGTCGTACGGGCCGGAATCGCTGAGCCGCGTGCTGATCGAGGCCGCCGCGCTCGGCGCGCCCATCGCGGCGATGGACACGGGCGGGACGCGCGACATCATTCATGCCGGCGTGACCGGCCTGCTGTCGTCCGACCCCGCGGCCTTCGCGCGCGACCTGGCGCGGCTCGCGACCGACGACCGCCTGCGCAAGGCGCTGGGCGCGGCCGCACGCGCCGACGTGCATCAGCGTTTCGCGACCGCCTCGGTTGCCGAGCGGGTGGAACAGGTGTACCGCGGCCTGCTGCGGCCGCTGGCGGCCTGACGTGGCCGCGCCGCTCCGCGTCGCCGTCCTCGCGCGCGCCGTCATGCCGATCCACGGAGTCGGCGGCCTGGAGCGGTCCGTCCACGACCTCGTGCGCTTTCTGGCGGCGCGCGGCGTGCAGGTCACGCTCATCACGCCGCCGGCATCCGCCCCGGCCGACCCCGGCGCGCTGGCCTCGCCGAACATCGCGTGGCGGCCCGTACCCTACGTCACGTTTCCGCTCGCGAACCGCCGGGGCACGACCATCCTCGATCGCAGCACGGCGTATCCGCTCTTTGGCCTGCGGGCCGGGCGGCAGGCGCTCGGCCTCGCGCGGAGCGGCGCGATCGACGTCGTCCACGGCTTCGGCGCGAGCGTGCTCGGGTACGCGCTCGCGCGGCGCCAGGCGCCGGCGCCGCTCGTCTTCAATCCGCAAGGGCTCGAGGAATTCGGGGCCACGGCCGCCCAGCCGTGGCTGAAGCACGTCGGCTACGGCCCGCTCCGTCGCGCGGTGCGCGTGTCTGCGCGCGCAGCCGACGCGATCATCGCCACCGACGAGGCGCTCGTCCCGGCGCTGACGCGCCATCTGCATCCGCGGCCCGGCCAGGTGCACGTGATCCCGAACGGGATCGACCTCGCGGCGGTTGATGCGCTCGCCACCGCGGCCGACGCCGCGCGGATACGCGAGCGGCACGGCCTGGCGCCGGATGAAACGCTGCTGCTGAGCGTCGGCCGGCTCGAGTTCAACAAGGGCTTCGATCTGATGCCCGACGCGCTCGCCCGCGCGTCCCGGCCGGGCGGACCGCTCGCCGAGGGCCCGTGGCGGTGGGTCCTGGTCGGCGCCGGTCCGTTCGCGCACGAGATCGAGTCGGCGGTCGCCGCGCGCGGCCTCTCATCGCACGTGCTCTTCGCCGGACGCGTCTCCGATGCCGAGCTGCACGCCTGGTATGACGCGGCCACGCTGTTCGTGCATCCGACCCGTTACGAAGGCAGCTCGATCGTCACGCTCGAAGCGATGGCGCACCGCCGGGCGGTCGTCGCCACGCGCGCGGGCGGCCTGCCCGACAAGGTCCGTCCCGGCGTGAACGGCTGGCTCGCGGACCCGGGCGACGGACCGGCCCTCGCCGCAGAGCTCACCGCCGCGCTCTCGGATCGCGGCCGCCTGGCCGCCATGGGCGCGCGGAGCCGCGCGATCGTCGAGCGCGACTTTGCCTGGGCGGTGCTCGTCGATCGGCAGATCGCGCTCTACGCCTCGCTCCTCAATCGCCGGTAGAATCGCGTCGTGCCTTCCGCCCCCACCGACTGGCGACGCCGCGCCGGCTGGTTCATTGCCGGCATCATCGTGCTCGCGGCGGCGCTGCGATTCTGGACGATCGGCAGCGGCCTCCCGTTTCTGCTCGGCGTCGACGAGCCGGAAATCATGGATCGCGCGCTCCATATGGTGCGCGCCGGCGAGTGGAATCCGCACGGCTTCTTCGACTACCCGACCCTCTCGATCTACATGCACGCCGTCGTCGTCATCGCGCGGTTCCTCGCGGGCGCCATGCGCGGCGAGTGGACGACGCTCGACCAGGTGTGGGCGGGCGAGCTGTACCTCTGGGCGCGGTCGGTCACGGCCTTTCTGAGCGTGCTGACGGTGTACGTCGTCTACCGCGCAGGCCTGCGGTGGAGCGCGACGACCGCGCTCGTCGCCGCCGCGGCGATGGCCGTGCAGCCCCAGCTCGTGCGCGAGGCGCACTACGCGCTCACCGACACGCCGCTCACCTTTCTCGTCGCGCTGACGATGCTGCTGTCGCTCTGCGCGAGCGAGACGAGCCGGCTGCGCTGGTTCATCCTGGCGGGCGCCGTCTCGGGCCTGGCGGCGGCGACGAAGTACAACGGCGGCACGGCCATCCTCATGCCGCTCGCGGCGATTCTCCACACCGACGCCCTGCGCGTGCGGACGCTGGCGCTCCTCGGGGTCATCGGCGGCGCCGCCGTGGCGTTCCTGGCCGGCGCGCCGTACTCCCTGCTCGACCTGCCGGCCTTTCTCAACGCGTTCGCCGCGCTGATGCAGCACTACAACCAGGAGCGCGTGGGAAGCGACCCGCCGGCGCTGACCTATCTGAAGTACATCGCGGGCTGGTTCGGCGTCATCACGCCCGGCGGCCGGCTGTTCCGCAGCGCCTCGATCGTGGCGCTGACGCTCGCCTCCGCGGGCGCGGCGAGCTTCTTCGCCGGCCTCTTCAACGCCGCCGGCCGCGTCAAGGGGCTGATCGTCCTGATCTTTCCGCTCGTGTACTTCTGGTTCATTTCCAACCACACGCTCATCTTCGCGCGGTACGCGATGCCGCTGCTCCCCGCGATCTGTCTGGCCTTCGGGCGGGGCGTCGATCTCGTGTGGGAGGCCGCGCCGGCCTGGCTGCCGGGCCGCCGCGCGCGCCAGATCGTGCTCGCCGTCGCGCTGCTCGCGCTGCTGCCGCCCGCGATTCAGGCCCTCTCGTTCGACGCCAACCGCCGCCAGATCAGCACCACCGAGCTGACGGCGCGGTGGCTCACCGAGCACGTGGGTCCCGGCGAGCTGGTCGTCATCGAGTCCACGGAAATGAAGCTGCCGCCGACGATCAGATCCGAGAACACGCTCCGGCTGATCAGCGAGCCGCTCGAGTCCTATCGCTCGCGTGGCGTCGTGTACCTCGTGTCGTCGTCGACGGAGACCGACAAGTACTTCAACGACCCCGCGCGCTTTGCCCACCAGGTCGCCGCCTACAAGGAGATGCTCCACGCGGCCACCATCGTGAACATGGTGCCGCCGATCAAGGGCGAGCGGCCGGGACCGACGTGGCAGGTGCTCAAGCTGAACAAGTAACGGATCAACTCGACGGGTGCTTTTCCTTTGCGAGCCCCGCGTGCTCGCGCAGCATGGCGAGGTAGCGCGCGATTTCCGTCGATCGCTCGGCCGCCGGCAGGCCGCCGAAACGCTGATTGAGGTACGACTCGATGCGCACGTCGTCGCGGAGCCACGCCACGAGGCCGCTTTCGGTGAGTCCGGCGCGATCGAGCAGGCCCGGCATATCGGCGCCCGCGCCGAGCGACGCCTCCCACTCGCGCCGGCGGGACGCGATCTCGGCGGATGTGGGCGCGGCGAGCGCCACGTGCGCGATCTCGGCGCGGACGAGGCGGCGATTCTCGAGCCCCCGCAGCACCTCGTCGTCGGCCTCGGCCGGCCCCGTCACGAGCCGCAGCTTCAGCATGCGCGCCTGCCGGACGTCGAGCTGCGTAATCACGTCGCCATTGACGGTGGAAAGGACCTTGTCGAGGACGGTCTGGGCCAACGCGGGAGAGCCGGCCGTGAGCGAGACCAGAATCGCGAGACGCAGCAGACCGCGCATCAGAACGCCTCCCCAATGCTGAAGTGGAACTCCCAGGCGCGCTCGCGCGAGCCGCCGGAGAACACCGTCTGCGTGAACTTGCGGCCGAAGTCGAGACGGAGCGGCCCGAGCGGCGAGTCGTAGCGGACCCCGAACCCCGCCGTTCCCCGCAGGCGGCTGAGATCGACGTCGGCGGCCCTCGCGAAGACGTTGCCGCCGTCGGTGAAGAGGACGGCGGTCAGCCCCCGGCCGAAGAGCTTCATCACCGCCGCGCGCAGCTCCGCGTTGAGGACGACGAGGCCGTTGCCGCCGTTCGACAACCCGTTCCTGTCGAGAATCTCCGGCACGCCCAGCTGATCCTGCTGGAACCCGCGAACGGTCGTGCTGCCGCCCGCGAAGAACCGCGAGCTCGCGGGCACGTTGCCTTCGGTCTGGATCAAGACGGGCTGGCCGTTCGAGTCGAGGATCGGATTCCCGTTCTCGTCGAGCGCCTGCACGGTCTCCGCGAAGCCCCACGTGAGGCCGAGCTGCGCGCGTCCGGCGAACACGAACCGGCGGTTGCCGGAGAGCGCGTGAAACACCGAGCTCTGCAGGAACATCTTGTAATAGCCGACCTGCGAGCCGAGCTTCCTGGCGGCGACCTCCGCATCCGCGCTGCTCAGGCTGCCGCGCGAGGGCGTGACCGGGTCGTTGCGGCGATCCAGGAGCAGGCTGCCGGAGATCAGCGACAGGCGCACCTGCGGGAAGTACCGGTCGATGGCCAGCTGGTCCTCGGGCGCGATGCGCGAATCGAAGAGCCGCGACACGTCGAGGACGTACCGGCCCGACATGCTGAGGTGTGGCGTGACCTTCTTGAGCAGCTCGACGCTCGCCGCCCGGTGCGCGAAGTTGAAGCTCGGACGCCGTCCCTGCTCGACCGCCACGCCGACCAGCAGATCGGCGTCGGTGCCGAACGCGCGGCGCTCGCGGTAGCTGCCCTGCACGCGGTACTCAGGGAAGTCGTACCCGTGACCGTCGCGCGTGGGATCGTCGGGCGCGCTCGTCGGCTTCAAGGCGAGCCTGGAGAAGAAGTCGACGGAGCGGTTGCGGCCTCCCAGGTTGCGCCGCTGGATCGCGAAGAAGCCGCGCGGCGAGATCGCGACGTAGTCCTCCTGCCCGGTGCCGTCGGCGGTCGTGCGCTTGAGCCGCCCGGCATCCACGCCCCCGCCCCAGCTGATCGTCGTCGCCGGCGCCTCCTCGACCGTCACGATGACGTGCGCCTTGGTGTCGCCCGGCAGGCGTGGCGCTTCGTCGATCGACACCCGCCGAAACAGGCCCATTTCGGCGATCTTCTGCTGGCTCTCGAACCGCGCGGCCTCGCCGAACGGGTCGCCCGGCCTGAGCGTCATCACCTCGATGATGGCGTTGTCGGAGACACTCTGGTTGCCGATGACCTGGATGTCCGCCACGGTGATTTGGGGCCCCTCGGTGATTTCGACGGTGAGCGTCACGTCCCGGCCGTCGTTCGCGAAGGTCGGCTTGATGCCGACGCTGGCGGTCCGGAAGCCGCGATCGACGTAGAGCGTCGAAATCGCGTCCTGATCGTTCGCGATGTACGTCCGGACGTAGGGTTCGTGTTCCTTCAGGCGCATGTGCGCGCGGAGATCGGCCTCGGGCACGTGAGACGTCTCGCGAGTGAATCGGATCGACGTGACGAGGCCCTGCGGCCCCTCGATGATCTGCGGCCGCAGCACGATCCACACCTCACCGACCGCGTCGGGGCGCGCGGTCTCTTCCTCCTGGATCGAGGCCTGGACGTCGTAGAAGCCGAGGCTGCGGTACTTCGCCCGCAGCTGGTTCATCCCGGCGTCCACGCGCGCGGTGCTCAGGATGTCGCCCGACTTGACGCCGAACAGCGCCTCGAACGTCGGTGTGGTCACGTGGAGCCCCTCCGGAACGACGACGTGGTCCACGCGGTAGCGGGGCCCGCGCTTGATGGTGAACGTAATGCCGAGCAGGCCCGCCACCGACGTGTCCTTCGTGTAGGTCACGTTGGGCTTGGCGTAGCCGTCTGCCTTGAGGGCGTCCTCGAGCCGGATCACCGAGTCGTCCAGCAGATCGTCATCGACCGCGCGCTCGCGAGCGATCGGCACGAAGTCCGCCACGTTGCCGGGCGGCAACGGGTCGCCGCTCCACTTGAGCGACACCCGGGGGCCCGCGTCGACCGTCAGCGTGACCACGACGCTTCGCTGATCCGCGGACACGACGGGTTCGAACGAGGCGACCGCCGCGTAGTACCCCTTCGCCTGCAGGTCGTCGCGGACGGCGGCCAGAGCCGTGTTGAGGCTGGCCAGCCGATACGGCCGGCCGGCGATCACGCCCGTCCGCGAGGCCAGGTCCTCCGTGCTGAACACGGCCTGGGCGCGGTTGTTGATGATGGCCTCGGAGATCTCGGCGCGCTGGCCGGCTTTGACGTCAAAGACGAGCGTCGCGCGATCGGGATTGTTCCGCTTGGTGACCGACACGCCGACCTGCGCCGTGAGGTAGCCCTCGTCGGTGAGGATGTCGCGCACGGCCTGCGCCACGCGGCCGGGCACGACGTTCGTGGGCATGCCGCCGTACTGATCCTTGACGCGACGCTCGAGCTCCTTTGGATCCAGGCCGGGGTCGCCCGTGAACGCCAGGCTGTCGACCGGGTGCCGGGCCGAGAGCCGGAACAGCACGTCGACCCCGCCCTCCGCGTCGGACACCACCACGCTCACGTCCTCGTCGAAGCTGCCGACGCTCGTGAGCCGCTGGACGCTGTTGCGGACGGCGATCAGGCGCAGCGGGTCGCCGGCCTTCACGTCGACGAGCCCGTTGAGCGTTCCCGACGCGTCCGGCCGGCCGTCGACTTCGAAGCGGACGGCCGTCACCTTGAGCCCGATGTACCGATCGATCTGGTCCTGCGCGCGCGCGGGCGCGGCCCCGAGGGCGGTCAGCGCGAGGATCCCGGCAGCGATCGCGAGCAGGCGTGATCGCCGCATCAGAAGACGTGCCGGATGCGGAAGTCGAGCGCGAACGTCTTGTCCTCGTTGCGCGACAAGATCCACGACACGCGGTCGCTCTGCTCGTACTCGATGAGGATGACTTCGTACTGCGACGACGTGATGTCGCGCGCGTAGGTCATGTAGAGCGTCGGCGACAGCCGTTTGCCGAGCGTCACGCGCGTGGACGGGCTCAACTGCTGGAAGGAGCTCTCGCTCGGCAGGATGGTCGTGATCTGCACGGTGTCCACCGCCTGCGTGCGCTCGAACACGCTGCCCACCCGCGAGGAGATCGGGCTCGTCAGGAACTGCGCCGCGGCCGACTGCATCAGCGTCGTGTAGGCCTGGTTCTGCGACTGGAGCGACCGCTGCTCGGCCCGGCCCACGTCGGGCGTGCCGCCGAAGAGCAGCGTCAGGATGTCGACGGTCGGCAGGGCCGGCTCCGAATTGAGCGTGAACGACAGATGGTCGAGCGTGCCGCTCGCGCGCACGGTGACCGTGAACGTCTCGCCGCCCGCACGCGGCCGCGTTTCGGCGGTGACGTCGAAGTACGGCTCGAACTTGTTGGGGTTCGAGAACTGGATCGATCCGGGCAGGACGCGGTACCGGTTGCCGTTGATGAACACCTCGCCGCGCTCGATGTCCACGTGGCCGGTCAGGCTCGGCCGGTCGAGCGTGCCGCGGTAGGTCACGTCGGCGCTGCCGACGATCGTCGCCGTCTTGTGGTTGTCGATGTGCAGCGTATGGTTCGCGCGGATCTGGATGTTGAACGACAGCGGAAACGCGCCCTCGTCGCCGCCGCCCGGGAGCGGCCCTTCCTCGCCGGTCGCCCCGCCGCCGCCTCCGGCGGCCGACGCCGCCAGCGTCACGATCCCGGGGTCCGTCTCGATCGTCTTCGTGTAGGCCGCGTAGAGCACGTCGACCCGGCCCTCCAGAAACGGCGCGGACATCGGACCGGTGAGCGCGAGATCCGCGTTGACCGTGGACGAGAACCCTTCCGGGTAGCGCAGGCGCATCGCCGTGCCGGCCGCGGTCAGGTGGAACTCATCGGGCAGGTAGTTCTTCATCGAGATCGAGCCGCCGAACTTGACGTCGCCGTCGCCAAACTTGCCCCGGAGCTCGTCGAGGTTGACCGCGTCGCCGTCGAACTTGATGCGGCCGGTGACGTCGGTGAAGCTGCGCGGCAGCGCGCGGTGCCGGAAGCTGCCGCCGGTGACGTCGGCGTAGCCGGAAATCGACGGATCCTCGAGCGACCCCGACACGCTCGCGCTCAGCACGGCGCGCCCGTCCGCATGGATGTTCGGCCCCTGGAGGATCGCGAGGCTCGCGTCGCCATTCGCCTGCACGGAGATCCTCGAATCGGCGATCGAGAGCCCGCCCGTGAGCGCCAGCTTGGTGCCCTCGCCCGTGAGCTGGAACCGCCCGATCGTGACCGCGTCGTTCTGATACGTCACGCTGATGGGCCCGTCGTTGCGCAGCTCGTAGTCGAAGAGCGTCAGCGATCCTTCGACATCGGTCACGAACACGCCCAGATGATGATAGTCGGCGAGCGGCCCGCTCACCCGCACCGTTCCGCTCGCGATCGCGCGCGTGTAGGGCGACGCCCGTGGCGCGAAGAACTTCAGATACGGATCGATCGACGTGTTCAGGAACCGCAGCGTCAGCTCCGCGTCGTACTGATCGTTCAGCACGATCTGGCCCGAGCCGTTGGCCTGCAGGCGGAACGACGTCGTGTTGAGCTGGTCGATCGTCAGGCGATTGTCCGCGACGCTCAAGTGGCCGGTGACCTCGCCGACGAACTCGTCGGCTGCGTAGAGATCCACGATCGTGCCGCCGAACTCGTATCGAGGCGACGTGAACGGCCCGGCCCCCCGCGCCGTGAACGAGAGCAGGCCGGTGAGCGGCGCCTGCTCGACCTTGAAGTTGTCGAGCGACTCGACCTTGATCCCCTGGCCGGCCGCGTCGAACGAATACGTGCCGTCCCAGTTGATCAGCGCCGCGCCGGTGACTCGCCCGGTGCCCTTCGTCATCGCGATCCGATCGACGTTGAGTCCGGTCCCGTGCAGCGTCAGCGCGCCTTCGGCCGACTCGAAGTGCTCTTTCCACGCCACGCCGTCGGAGAGGCGCAGCGTGCCCGAGCCGGACGGCCCCGTGTACGGCCCGTTGATGTCGAGGTCGAGCGACGCAATCTGCCCGTCCACGGACCAGTCGTCGAGGTCGAACGCGTGCCGGAGATCGGTCAGCGGCCAGTTCTCGACCGTGACGTGCGCGCGCATCTCCTCGCCGCCATCCGCGCGCGGGAAGCCGAGCGAGTATCGGCCGGTCGTGCGAATCGAGCCGCCCGCGGAACTGGTGATGGCGGCGTTCGTGACGTCGACGTACCGGTTGTCGATGACCGCATCGCCGGTGACGTGCCCCCACGTCACGTGAAACGCCTGAATGGCCTCGCCGACGAACTTGCCCGCGATGTGCGGATCCTTGAACGAGCGCGAGAGCACGCCATCGAACGTGCCCCGCCCGCCCAGCTCCACGCCGCCGGTGGACGACCCGGCCGCCGTCATGATCGCCGCCAGCAGGCGATCGCTCTCCTGCCAGTCGAGGCTCGTCACATGAAACGGAATCGTCGAATTCTCGCCGTAGTCGGTCCGTCCCCTGAACGAAAAGTACGTCGTCGGCGTCGCCGCCCAGCTGTCGTCGAACGACATGCCGGTGCCGTTGAAGTCGAACGTCAGGAGGCCGCCGACCGCGAGCGGGCCCCGGGCCGGGGACGGATCGAACGTGGTCTTGAGCAGCAGATGGTCCGGTTCGGCCCCGATCGCACGCAGGGTCGTGGTCGCGAGCGTTTCACCGTCCGGCGGCAGGACCTCGAGGTCGACGTGTCCCGCGACGTCCGACCGGAACCGGCCGCTTGGCCACGCCATCGCCGCATGCGCGTGGCCCAACCGGCCCGCGGGCTGCAGGCCTTTGAGGTCCACCAGGCGGGACAGGGCCGACACGCTGGCATTCTCGATGTCCGTGCTGAACTGCTGAATCGCGCCCGTCGGCTTCCCGAGCGGCGCGATCGCATACGTGAACCGGGTCCGGCCGCCGTAGAATCCGGCGTCTGCGTGCGTCACCTGAAAGCGGTCCGGCAGCCAGAGGAGCGAGCCGTGCAGATCCGGAAACTCCAGGCCGTTGACCGTGGCCTCGTCGCTCTTGAAGTCGCCCGCGAGCTCCTGACCGCCGTTGTAGACGTGGAAGATGCCGGCGAAATTGCCCGAGCCTTTGACGTCCCAGGTCTCGTTCGCGAAGAACAACTCGCGCATGCGCCGGAAATCGACGTCCGAGTTGACGTTGTAGCGCTGTTCCGGCCAGTGCCCGAAATCCACCTGGCCGTTGACGTGTGTGCGCGCGCCGTCGGTCACGAGATCGATGTGCTGGAGGTTCACGAGCCCGCCGTCGAGCGAGAACCGCGTCGTCATGTCCGCGGACATCGGCAGGAACTGCTGGATCCTGACCGTCCCCTTGGAGAACGCCGCGTTGCCTACGTACTGGCGCGTCGCTCGAGAGTGCGTCAGCGAGAAGCTGAGATTGGGCGCGATGACGCTCCAGGGCGTCGAGTGGTCCTCGAACGCGAACGCCCCGTCGTGCGCTTCGACGCTCACCGTAATCGTGAACGGCCGCTTGCCGCCCGAGCTCTTCGGCTTCAGCTTGGGCACGTTGTGCCGGCCGCCGCCCCACGACTCGATGAACACGTCCCACCCGGTCAGCCGGACATTCAACGGGAGATCGCGGCTGCCGATGATGCTCCACCAGTCCACCTCGAACGTGATCCGCTTGGCCCGGAAAAACGGCCGATCGCCCGGGTGGACGCCTTCGATGACGACGTCCTCGACGGCGAATTTCCCCGGCGTGACGTACGCGACGAGTCGGCCGATTTTCAGCGGCCGCTCGAGGTACTTGCTGCCTTCGCGCTCGGCGAGGTCCTTGAGCTGGTGGAACTGCCCGATGTCGATCGTGAAGAAGGTGACGAAGACCGCGGCGACGATGGCAATCGCGACGCCCAGGAGCCGGCGGGTCCAGCGCCAGGCGAACCGGCGGCGCGTGCCGCGCACGCGCGGCGGCGGGGCGGCCGGCGCCGGCTCGGGCGTCGGAGTGGCGTCGCTCACAGGTCCAGCTTACCTCCGGGACGCACCGCCATCATTCGACAATCACGAGCAGCCGGCCGCCTTCGACCGACGCGCCCTCGGTCACGGCCACCTCCTTCACGCGCCCCGCGCGCGGCGCCGACAGCTCGTTCTCCATCTTCATCGCTTCGACGACGACGAGGCCCTGGCGGGCGGCGACCGTGTCGCCGGCCTTGACGAGCACGCGCGCGACCCGGCCGGGCATCGGGGCGACGACGCGCTGCTCGCCGTGACCGGCGGCGGCCTCCTCCGATCGGCGCTCGAACCGGCGGCCGTCGACAACGGCCGTGAGCGTGACGCGCGGCAATTGCACGAGGCACTCGCCGGCAGCGCGCTCGGTGACGGCGACGTCCGCGCTGCGGCCGTCGTCGGCGAAGACCAGCAACCAGCCGAGATCCGTGCGCGCCGCGTCGAGGATCAGCGCGGCCCCGGGCTTCGCGCCGGGTGCGTGCGTGGTCACGCGAAAGCGCCCGCCGTCCGGCCCGACGGCTCCGAGACTTTCGATGGCGACGACGGTCGTCTCGCCGTTGATGTCCACTTCGAACGTCACCGCAGGCCCTCGGTGCGGGCGGCACGCTGCCAGGCGCCGCTCGTCGCCGGCGTGCCGGCGCCGGCCGCACGGTGCGCGCGAAACCAGGCGGCCAGCGCCGCGGCAATGGCCGCGTCGCGCGCGTCGGTATCCGAGGGCGGCGTGAACGGCTGCCCGCGGCGATCGGCGAGCACGCGATCGAGGTACGTCGTGTCGAACCGCGCCTCCAGAAACTCCGGCTGGCGGATCAGCCACTGGAAGAACGGCACGGTCGTCTGCACGCCGACGACGCGGTACTCGTCGAGCGCGCGTCCGAGCCGGGCGACGGCGCCCGCTCGCGTCTCGGCCCACGCGACGAGCTTGGAGATCATCGAGTCGTAGAACACGGGGATCTCGAAGCCGGCCGTCACGCCGCGATCGTCGCGGATGCCCGGGCCGCTCGGGACGCCGAGGGCGCGCACGAGGCCCGGCGACGGCAGAAAGCCGCGGTCCGGGTCCTCGGCGTAGATCCGGCACTCGATGGCGTGGGCGCGCGGCGTGAGGGCCTGCTCGGGTGCGATCGTGAGCCGCTCGCCCAACGCGATGCGCAGCTGCCAGTGCACGAGATCGACGCCCGTCACCATCTCGGTGATCGGGTGCTCGACCTGGAGGCGCGTGTTCATCTCGAGGAAGTAGAACTTGCCGTCGCGGTCGTACAGGAACTCGATGGTGCCGGCGTTCGTGTAGCCGACCGCGCTCGCCACGCGCGCCGCGCACTCCGCCATCTCGCGGCGGGTTTTGGTATCGAGCACGGGCGACGGCGACTCCTCGACGACCTTCTGGTGCCGCCGCTGGATCGAGCACTCCCGCTCGACGAACGGCACCATCGTCCCGTGCTCGTCGCCGAGGAGCTGGATTTCGATGTGGCGCGGCCCGACGAGCCGGCGCTCCAGGTAGATCGCGTTGTCGCCGAATGCGGCCTTGGCCTCGGATCGGGCCATGCGGACGGCGGCCGCGAGATCGGCCGGAGCCGCCACCGTGCGCATGCCCTTGCCTCCCCCGCCGGCGACGGCTTTGACGACGAGGGGGAAGCCGATGCGATCGGCCTCGGCGGCGATCTGCGCGTCCGGCACGTCCTCCGCGAACGGCGCGGCCGTGCCCGGCACGACCGGCACGCCGGCGCGGATGGCGGCCTCTCGTGCCGCCGTCTTGCTGCCCATGAGGGCGATGGCCTCGGGCCGCGGCCCGACGAAGGTCAGGCCCGCGTCCACGCAGGCTTGTGCGAAGTCCTCGTTTTCAGCGAGGAATCCGTAGCCTGGGTGGACGAGCGCCGCCCCGGACTTGCGCGCGACGTCCACGAGGCGGTCGATCCGCAAATAGCTCTCGGCGGCCGGACTCGGCCCGAGGTGGTGCGCCTCGTCGGCGAGACGCACGTGCAGCGCGGCGCGATCGCAGTCCGAATAGACCGCCACGGTGCCGAAGCCCAGGTCGCGGCACGCGCGAATCACGCGCACGGCGATTTCGCCACGGTTGGCGATCAGCACTTTCATGTGCAAACCGGCGGCAATGTGAGATTTCGGAATCGCATCAATGCGGATGGATTGCGGCTTGGCGATTGTCCAGCGCGAAATCTGCAATCAATCTGCATTGATGCGTTGATGCGTTCTCTCAATGCCCATTACAACGGAATATTCCCGTGCTTCTTGGGCGGATTCTTGTCCCGCTTGTTGTCGCAGGTGGCGAGCGCGGCCACGAGCTTCGCGCGCGTCGTCCGCGGCTGAATCACTTCATCCACGAAGCCGCGTGACGCGGCGATGAACGGGTTCGCCAGCTTCTCGCGGAATTCGGCGACGAGCTTCGCGCGCATCGCCTCGGGGTCCGCGGCGGCCGCGAGCTCGCGGCGGTAGAGCACGTTCACGGCGCCCTCCGGCCCCATGACCGCGATCTCGGCCGTCGGATACGCGTAGTTGAAGTCCGTGCGGATGTGCTTGCTCGCCATCACGCAGTACGCGCCGCCGTAAGCCTTGCGCGTGATGACGGTGATCTTCGGCACGGTGGCCTCCGCAAACGCATACAGCAGCTTGGCCCCGGCGCGGATGATGCCGCCGTGCTCCTGCCGCACGCCCGGCAGGAAGCCCGGCACGTCCTCGAACGTGATGAGCGGAATGTTGAACGCGTCACAGAAGCGAACGAAGCGCGCGCCCTTGACCGACGCGTCGATATCCAGGCACCCGGCGAGCGCCTTGGGCTGATTCGCCACGACGCCCACCGGCCGGCCGCCCAGCCGCGCGAAGCCGACGACGATGTTCGGCGCGAAATGCTGGTGGACCTCGAGGAACGCGCCGTCATCGACGACCGCGTGGATGAGGTCGAGGATGTCGTAGGGCTGGTTGGGCTGATCCGGCACCAGCCGATCCAGCGCGTCGTCCTCACGGTCGATGGGATCGAGCGTCGCGCGCCGCGGCGGGTCGTCGAGGTTGTTCGACGGCAGGTAGCCGAGCAACTCGCGCAGGAGCCGCAGGCATTCGCGGTCGTCCGGCACGGCGAAGTG
>DATIWF010000028.1:0-4061 GCA_035519535.1 Vicinamibacterales bacterium
GGCGCTCCTGCTCTGCCAGGGCGCCGGCGCGCTGGCAGCGCCGGTGACGGCATGCGCCAGGCCGACATCGGCAAGCGCCGGCGACGCCGCCGAGTGCACGTGCACGCACGGCCCCGATGCCGTCTGCCCGATGCATCACCGGCGCCCGACGACGCCCCGCCGGCCGTCGCGTGACGACTGCCGCTGCTCGAGTCCTGCAGCGCCCGCCGCTCCTACTCCCGCGACCACCTCCATTGACCTCGCCCTGCCCATCGCCGAGCAGGGCTTGGAACGTCCCGTCGACACTTACGACATCTTGTCCGTCGCCGCCAGGCAATGGACGGACTACGTGCGTCCGCCCTTCTCGCCGCCTCCTCGCAGCTGATTCCGCCAATCGCGTTCTCTTCGTAATCGACGTGGAATCCATCGCGACGCCTGAGGCACGGCGTCGCCGTGGAGGGAGTTCATCGTGAACCTGGTGATTGACGCGGAGGCTCTGGCCGCGCTTTTCCTGTTCGGCATGAGACTCGCCGTCCTCGGTGCGTTTGTGGCCCTCTTCTTCTACTTGCGCCGGAAGGAGCGGCTCCACGCCGATCGCGAACTGGACAGGGAATGGTCCGAGCTTCAGCACCCGTCCAGGAATGCCTGGCGCCGCGTGCCCTAGGGCCGCTTGGTGCGGCTCGCATGTACCTGACGAATCGAACGACGGAGGAATCCCATGATGACCAGACGGCAAATGATCGCGCTGACGTCCGCTTCGGCAGTACTCGCGATCGACGGCGTCGCGCCCGCGCGTGCCCTCGGCCAGACGCCGGCCGCCGCGCCGGCCGGACCATTCGTCCTCCCGCCGCTGCCGTACCCGGCCGACGCGCTCGAGCCGCACCTCGACGCGCAGACGATGACGATCCATCACGACCGGCATCACGCGGCGTACGTGACGAACCTGAACGCCGCGCTGGCGAACCGCGCCGAGTTGAAAACCCGCACCGTCGAGGATCTCGTCGCCCACCTCAACACGCTTCCGGAAGACGTGCGCACCGCCGTCCGCAATCAGGGCGGGGGGCATCTCAATCACACCTGGTTCTGGCCGAGCCTGAAGAAAGGCGGCAGCAGCCCGCCCGCGGCCGAATTCGGCAGGGCCATCGATGAAGCATTCGCAAGCTTCGCGAAACTCAAGGACGCGCTTACGACGGCGAGCGTCGGCGTCTTCGGCAGCGGCTGGGGCTGGCTGAGTCTCGATCGCACAGGGAAGCTGGTCGTCGAGACGACGCCCAATCAGGACAATCCGCTGTCGAGCGGCAACCATCCGCTGCTGGGCATCGACGTCTGGGAGCACGCCTACTATCTGAAGTATCAGAACCGCCGGCGAGACTACGTCGACGCGCTCTTCAACGTCATCGACTGGGACGTCGTCCAGTCGCGCTGGCGCGGGGCGCGAGGATGACTCGCGGAGGATTGCTCCTGACGGTCGCGACGGCGGGAGCGCTGCTGGCGCAGCCGGCCGAGGAGGGCCGGCTGGGGATCGTCGTGCCACGTCCGCCTTTGCGGGCGTACGAGGCTCTCGACGATCTCGGCCGCGCATCCGTCTCCCGGTCCGTGTACGAAGCGGCGCGCGACCAGCATGCGTTCGAGATCGCAGACATCCGCTACGCAAGCCGCGGCGACGGCGGGGGCGCTGTGCCCGGCGTGTTGATACGCCCCAGGACGCCGGGCGCGCAGAAGTGGCCGGCGATCATCTACAACCGCGGCGGCACCGGCGACTCCGGCCACATCGACGATCTGACAGTGGTCGAGATGTATCTCCTCGCCAAAGAGGGCTTCGTGGTGGTCGCCTCGGACTACCGATTCCACGGCGTCTTGTCGAGGCGCGACGACTGGGGCGGCCTCGACGTCGACGACGTCCTCAGTCTCGTGCCGCTCCTCCGGGCGCAGCCCACCGTGGATTCCTCACGTGTGTTCATGGTCGGTGTTTCGCGTGGCGGCACCACGAGCTACCTCGCGCTGAAACGCGGGATCGCTGTGAAGGCCGCCGCCGTGATCGCCGGCCCGTCCGACCTCGAAGCGCTCGGCAAGTACCGCCCCGAGCTCGTCAAGGGCGACAACACGTACGACGGCTGGGCGCAGGTGTGGCCCGACTACGCGCATCGATCGGCTGAACACTATCGCGAGCGGTCGCTCGTTTACTGGGCGGATCGCGTCAAGGTCCCTGTGCTGATCATGCACGCGAAGGACGACCGGGTCGTGCCGGTCGCGCACGCACTTCGCGCCGCCGCGGCATTCCAGCAGGCCGGCGTGCGCTACGACGTCGAGCTGTATCTGAACGACGACCATTCGCTGTCCCGCCATCGAGACGACCGGAACCGGAAGATCGTCGCCTGGTTCCGGCTGGGATCCGTCAACGAACACACACAAGGAGTGACCAGATGAATCGAGTGATCTATCTGCTGCCGGGATGTCTGTTGATTGCCGCTGTCTCCGCCGCGCAGGCGCCGCCCGCCGGTCCGGTCGGCACCGCCGTCGCGCTGCAGCGCGGCTACAACCAGCTGAAGAACAACATCACGGCATCGGCGGAGAAGATGCCGGAGGCCGACTACTTCTTCAAGCCGACGTCCGACATCCGCGGTTACGGCCAGCTCTGGGCGCACGTCGCCGACGCGCAGTTCGGCCAGTGTTCGGGCGCCAAAGGCGTGCCGAACCCGCGTCAGGGCCAGCCGAGCTTCGAGCAACTCACGAGCAAGGCCGATGTCCAGAAGGCCGTCGCCGACTCGTTCGCATTCTGCGACGACGTGTTCGCGTCGCTAACGGACGCGGGCGCCGCCGAAATGATCTCGAACGGCCGCGGCGGCCAGCAGTCGCGTGCGGCGGCGCTCATGGGCGTCCTGACCCACGGCAGCGAGATGTATGGCATCGGCACGGTGTACCTGCGGCTCAAAGGCCTCGTGCCGCCGTCGACCGAGCTCTTCATGCGCGGACGCGGCGCGGCGGGCGGTGGACGCGGCGGAGAGGGGCGCGGCCGCTAGTTGCGCGACCAGCGGAGCCCGATCAAAGGGAGCCTGATAAAGGCATCGATTAACTCACACTGAACGAAAGGCTGCTGCATGAACGCGAAGACATTGACCGTGAATCTCGTCCGGACCGCCTCCGCCATCGCCCTGCTGACCGCCGCGTGTTCCAGCCGGCCCTCCACTTCTCCTCCCCGCCCGGTGCCGGCGGGACCTGGGGCGACGATCGGCATCGGCGTGCCCTCAGCGTCGAGCCACGCTCCCTCCATCGCCGCGCGTCCGCCGTACGCCGCGATCGCGTGGACCGCGACGATGCCGGACGGACATTCGTCGATCTACCTCGCGACAAGCGTTGACAACGGCGGCACGTTTTCAGCTCCGCAGCGCATTGCCGACGTGCAGGCACCTCCTGACGTCTCCGCGCCGTCACCCCGGGTGCTCCTGGGCTGGACGCGGTTCACCGCGGACGATCCACGGATGCCGGAAATCCACGTGGTCTGGCGCGAGGAAGCCTCGCAGGCGTTCCGCGCCGTCGCGTCCGTGGACGACGGACACACGTTCGCCCCTGAACAGGCGGACGAGAACGGATGGCCCGTGACGCTGCCCATACAGGCGGGGCTGAAGATGCCGCCAGGGCAGATGGTGCAGCGAGCGATGCACGACGTAAAGCCGGGACATCACGCCGCGGCCTACGACGAGTGCGGGACGCTCGTCGTGACCTGGGACGACGGAACGGCCGAAACGGAAGGATCGCACGTGACGTTGCGCCGCCTGATCCGAGGCGGCGACGGCGCGCTGGTGGAGCTGCAGACCATTCCGCTCAGCAGCACCGCGCCGGCGGCCAATCCGGACGTCGCGAGCCTGCGCGGCGGCGTGGCGGTGGCGTGGGAGACAGGCGGCCCGGGCTCGCAGATCGCCGTCCGGCGCGTCGGGTTCCAGAGCATCTGCCAGGCGCCGGTACCCGACAATTCGTCCGTCGAGATCCGGCGCACGGCGTCGGCCGGCGACTGACTCCGGCCTCAGACGGCTGTGTTAGAGTCGAACGAGTATCGATGGACGCCCTCCGACGGCGACTGACCG
>DATIWF010000029.1:0-92787 GCA_035519535.1 Vicinamibacterales bacterium
CACGTCGCGAGCGACAACGTGCAGGGCGGTGGGCTCGCTGCGGACGCCCTCGCCGGGTTCATGGGCGGCAAAGGCAAAGTGATCATCATCGATCACCCCACCGTGGCGTCCGTGCAGGAACGCGTCAAGGGATTCGAAGACGCGATGAAGAAGTATCCGGGCATCTCGATCATCGCCAAGCCGTCGGCCGACGGCCAGCGCGCGAAAGCCGCGCAGGTGATGGAGGACATGCTGCAGGCGCACCGGGATATCACGGGCGTGTTTGGGATCAACGGACCCACGGCGCTCGCGGCGGCGGGGGTGGTGGGCGCGGCCGGTCGCAAGGACATCGCGGTCGTCGGTTTTGACGCAGACGACGAAGTGCAGGCCGCGATCAAATCGGGCGGGCCGCTCAAGGCGACCGTCGTGCAGTCGCCGGGCAAGATCGGCCAGATGACGGTCGACCTGATCGCGAAGGCGCTGGACGGCCAGGCCGTGCCGTCGAGCGTAGCGGTGGACGTCGGCATCGTGAAGTGAGCGCCCTTCTCACCGCGCGCGGTTTGTCCAAGTCGTACGGCGGCGTGCGCGTTCTCGACGGCGTCGACTTCGAGCTCCAGGCCGGCGAGGTGCACGCGCTGGTCGGCGAAAACGGCGCGGGCAAGTCCACGTTCGTCAAGATCCTGGCCGGCGCGGTGCGCGCGGAATCTGGTGAGGTCCAGCTGCGCGGCGCGCGGCTTCCCGCCGGCCATCCCCTCGCGGTGCGGCGGCTCGGCGTGAGCGTCGTCCATCAGGAGTTCACGCTCGTGCCGGAGCTCGACGTCGTGGACAACGTGTTTCTCGGGCGCGAGCGCGGCCGGCCGTTCCTTCGTCGGGCGGAGATGGCGCGTGCCGTGCGGGCGCGCCTCGACGAGCTTGGCGTCGACGTGGACCTGAGCACACCGGTCGGACAGGCGAGCGTCGCGCAGCAGCAGCTCGTCGAGATCGCGCGTGCCCTCGAGCTCGACGCGGCGGTGCTCGTGCTCGACGAGCCGTCGGCGAGCCTCTCGGCGCGCGAAGTCACGCGGCTGTTGACGGTCGTCCGGCAGCTTCGCGACCGCGGGCTCGGCATCATCTACATCTCCCACCGGTTCGACGAGATCTTCTCGGTGGCCGATCGCGTGACGGTGTTGCGGGACGGCCGTCACGTGGCGACCGCGGCCGTTGCGGGCCTGGATCGCGCTCAGCTGATTCGATGGATGGTCGGCCGCGAGGTGTCAGAAGAGTTTCCGGCGCGCGCGCCCAGGCCGGGGGCGCCCGCGCTCGAGGTGCGCGGCCTCTCGGCGGCGGGACGCTTTCGCGACGTGTCTCTGACCGTGCGCGAGGGCGAAATTGTCGGGCTGGGCGGCCTCGTTGGCGCCGGCCGGACGTCTACCGCGCTCGCGATCGTCGGCGCGATCGCGTCCGACGGCGAGGTGCGCGTCCGCGGCGAGCGAGTGCGGTTGCGCACGCCTGCCGACGCGATCGAGCGCGGCCTGGCGTATCTCACCGAAGACCGCAAAGGGCGCGGGATCTTCGCGGAGCTCTCGACCTCGGCGAACATCACGATCGCGTTTCTGCGCGCGTTCGCGCGCCTGGGGCTCGTCTCCGGCGCGCGCGAGCGCGACGCGGCCGCGCGCGCGGCCCGCGACTTCGACGTCCGCGCGGCGACCCTCGAGCAACCCGCCGCCACGCTCTCGGGCGGCAACCAGCAGAAGATGCTGCTCGCACGCTACCTGCTCGAGCCGCGCACGCTCGTGATCCTCGACGAGCCGACGCGCGGCGTGGACGTCGGGGCGCGCGCCGAAATCTACGCGCTCATGAACCGGCTGACCGAAGCCGGGCTCGCGATCCTCATGATCTCGTCCGACCTGCCCGAGCTCATCGGCATGGCCGACCGCGTCATCGTCATGCGCGACGGAGGGATCACCGGTGAGGTCGACCGCTCCTCGCTCACGCCCGAGGCCGTGATGGCGCTGGCGATGCCGGCATGACGATCCGCCGTGCGCTTTCGCGCTACGCGATCTTCATCGCGCTCGGCGCCGAGTGCGTCATTCTCGCGCTGGCCACCGACACGTTCTTCACCGTGGACAACCTGACGAACGTCCTGCGCCAGAACGCGTTCCCCGCCGTCATCGCGGCCGGCATGACCTTCGTGATTCTCACGGCGGGCATCGATCTCTCCGTCGGATCGGTCGTGGGGCTCGCCGGCGTGTTGTGCGCGGACGCGCTCGTGCACGGGTGGAGTCTGTGGGCCGGCGCTGGCGTCGGGCTGGCGGTGGGCCTCGCGATCGGCACGGTGAACGGCACCATCGTCACGCGCCTCCGCGTGCCGCCGTTCGTGGTCACGCTCGCGATGATGCTCGTCGTGCGCGGCGCGGCGTACAAGTACACGAACGCGAACACGATCTCCGGCCTGCCCGCGTCGTTTGCCGGGCTCAGTCAGCGCGGCGCGATGGCCGCGACGATGGCCGTCGTCTTCGCGATCGCGTGGGTGCTGTTGATGCGCACGCCGTTCGGCCGCCACGTCTACGCGACGGGCGGCAATCGCGACGCGGCATGGCTGTCGGGCGTGCGGGTCAACCGCGTGCTCATGTCCGTCTACATGATCTGCGGGCTCAGCGCCGGCCTGGCCGGCGTCCTCGTCGCGTCGCGGCTGAACGCGGGCTACCCGCGGGCGGGCGAACTCTACGAGCTCGACGCCGTCGCCGCCGTCGTCGTCGGCGGCACGAGCCTCTTCGGCGGGCGCGGGTCGATCTGGGGGACGCTCGCCGGCGCCTTCTTCATCGGCATCCTCAACAACGGCCTCAACCTGTTCAACGTCAGCCCCTATGATCAGATGATCGTCAAGGGCGTCGTCCTGTTGGCGGCGGCATCGCTCGATCGATGGAGGACGGCATAGGGATCGGGATCAAGTTGGAACTTCTCTCTTCGAACTTGATCTCGAATGTGATGCTAATGGAGCCTGACCGAATCCGGCAGCTGCGCGTGCCGTTGGAACTTCGCGGCGACGAGCGCGAGCACGATCACCCCGGCGCTGAACCAGACCGCTGTCGACCAGGTCAGGACGCCAAGGAAAGCCGCCGCGAGGATAACGGCGATCGACACCAGCGCGACGATCAGGACCAGAGTGAGCCGAGGGATCGCGGACATGTGGGCCTCCAGGTGCTGCGACGGACGCCAATGCTCCCGCTGAGGAAGGTTCCCTGCCAGTATACGCGTGTCCTCGCTTGCCCGTGTAGAATCTTAGCGACGATAGCAAGCCGCCCCGGAGGCCCCCCATGTTGTTCAATCGCAAGCCGTTGACGCGTCTCGGTCACACTGTGTTCATCGCCCTGCTGCTGTCCGCCAGCCTCGTGGCCCAGCGTGGAGGCGGCGCCGGCGGGGCCCAGAATCTTCCCGTCGAGCCGTTGAAGTTCCGGTACACGGGCCCGCCGACGGGAGGCCGCATCGCGTCGGTCGTGGGGATTCCGGGCGATCCGAGCACCTATTACCTGGGCAACGCCTCGGGCGGGATTTGGAAGTCCACCGACGGCGGGCAGACGTTCGCGCCCATCTTCGACGATCAGGACGTCGCCGCGGTTGGCGCCCTCGCGATCGCGCCGTCCGATCCCAACACCGTCTGGGCCGGCACCGGCGAAGCGTGGGTCATCCGCGACAGCGACGTGATGGGCGACGGCGTCTACAAGTCGACCGACGCCGGCAAGACCTGGAAGCACATGGGGCTCGACGCGACCGGCCGCATCGGCCGCATCATCGTGCATCCCACCAATCCCAACATCGTCTTCGTCTGCGCCATCGGGCGCGTCACCGGCCCGCAGGAGGAGCGCGGCGTGTTTCGGTCGACCGACGGCGGCGCGACCTGGCAGCGCACCCTGTTCGTGAGTCCGGACGCCGGCTGCTCGGGCCTGACGATGGACGCGAAGGATCCCAACGTGCTGGTCGCCGGAACGTGGCAGGTCGTCATGCACACCTGGGGCGAGTTCAGCGGCGGTCCGGGGAGCGGCGTGTACAAGTCCACCGACGGCGGCGCGACGTGGAAGAAGATCGAGGCCGGTCTGCCGCGGCCGCCGTACGGCAAGGTGGATGTGGCGATCGCGCCGTCCAACTCGCAGCGCGTCTACGCCCTCATCCAGACGGCGGACCAGGGCTCGCTCTGGCGGTCCGATGACGGCGGCACCACGTTCAAGGTCGTGAGCTGGGATCGCTCGCTCATCGGGCGTGCGGGCTATTACATCCGTCTCGCGGTCAATCCGCAGAACCCCGACGACGTGCTCATCGCGAACAGCGGGTTCCATCGCTCATACGACGGTGGGATGACGTTCGGCGGCCGCGGCGGCGCCGGCGCGGGTGCGCCGCCGGCAGCGGGCGCGCCCGGCGCGGCCGGCGCCGCGGGCGGACGCGGCGCGGCGGGCGCGGCCGGTGCGCCCGCGCGAGGCGGGGGCGGCGGCGGATTCGGCGGGGGCGGCGGGGCCGCAAGCTGCGGCGATTGCCACGACATCTGGATCGATCCGCAGAATCCCGCGCGTTACGTCCTGACCGATGACGGCGGCGCGAACATCGCGACCGGGCAGGGCAGCACGATCAGCGTGTCGCTGCCAAACGCGCAGAACTATCACGTCGCGATCGACAACCGCGTCCCGTACTGGATCTACAGCAACCGGCAGGACGACGGCACGATGCGCGGGCCGAGCACGGTCACCGCCGATACCGGCAGCGGCCGGCTGCCCGACGTGGCGCCGGCGGCCGCGGGCGCGGGCGGCCGCGGCGGACGCGGGGCGGGCGGCGGTGGCGGCGGGCGCGGCGGTGGCGCCGGCCTCGCGTGGGAAGCCAACCTCGGCGGCTGCGAGTCAGGCTTCACGATTCCCGACCCGACCGACGCCAACATCGTCTGGGCGACGTGCTACGGCAACAAGCTCACGCGGTGGGACGGCCGCACGCGCACGGCGCGCTCCGTCAGCCCGTGGATGATCACGCTCGACTCGGAGCCCAACGCGTCCAAGTATCGGTGCCACTGGACCGCGCCGCTCGCGATCGATCCGCTCGAGCACAACAGCGTGTATTACGGCTGCCAGGTCGTCTTCAAGACGACGAACGAAGGGCAGTCGTGGAAAGTCGTGAGCCCGGACCTCTCGCATCGCGACCCGTCCAAGATCGTCTCCTCGGGCGGCATCGTCGGCGACAACCTCGGGCAGTTCGCGCCCGAAGTCGTCTTCGCGATCACGCCGTCGCCGATCAGCGAAGGCCTCGTGTGGGCCGGCACCAACGACGGCAAGCTCTGGTACACGAAGGACGGCGGGGCGAGCGGCAACTGGACCGACGTCAGCAGGAACATCACGGGCATGCCCGAGTTCGGCACGATCTCGAAGATCGACGCCTCGACGTTCGACGCGGGCACCGCGTACGTCGCGGTCGACGCGCACCTGATGGACGACATGAAGCCGTACATCTTCAAGACGACGGACTTCGGCGCGACCTGGAAGAAAGTCACCGGCGACTTGCCGACCGGCCATCCGCTCGACTACGTGAAGGCGGTGACCGAGAACCCGAACAAGAAGGGCATGCTGTTCGCCGGCACCGGCCATGCGTTCTTCTACTCGATGGACGACGGCGCGCACTGGACGCGGTTCAAGGACGGCCTGCCGCCGGCGCCGGTGACGTGGATCGTCGTCGAGCCGCGCTACCACGACGTCGTCGTGTCGACGTACGGGCGCGGGCTCTACATCATGCCGGATATCTCGATCCTCGAGCAGACGGGGCGCGCGACGGCGCCGCCGACGACGCAGCTCTACGCGCCACGGCCGGCGATTCGCCAGGCGCGCAACGGCACGGCGGAGTTCCTCTTGTCGCTGGCCACGGCGCCGCAGGCGCCGGTGCCGATGCAGATTCTCGACTCGGCCGGCAGGGTCGTGCGGTCGCAGCAGGTCCAGACGCGAACGGGCCTGAACAAGATCACGTGGGACCTCCGGTACGATCCGCCGACCCTGGTCGCGCTTCGGACGACGCCGCCGCAGAACCCGCACATCTGGGAGGAGCCGCGATTCCGCACCACCGAGACGCGTCCGATCACGCACTGGGGCGTCGGCGGCGGCACGGCCACGCCGATCGCCGCGCCGGGCAAGTACACGGTGAAGTTCACGGTGGACGGGCGCGAGCTGACGCAGCCGTTCACGATCATCAAGGATCCGGCGATCGCCTCACCGGACGCCGACCTCGTCGCGTCGACGAAGATGCAGGTCCAGATCCGCGACGACATCACGGCGACTTCCGAGATGGTGAACCGCATGGAGATCACGCGGCGCCAGATCGAGGATCAACTGAAGGCCAACCGGGGGAAAGATGAGCTCGAGAAGCCCCTGATGGACCTCGACAAGAAGATCCTCGACGTCGAGCTGCAGCTCGTGACGAAGTCCGACATGCTGAGCGACGACAAGTACTTCCCCGAGGCCTACAAGGTCTACATGAATCTGCTGTGGCTCGGCGGCGCGGTCGGCACGGGCGCGAGCGACGAGGCGGGCGGCGCGGAGTGGAAGCCGCGTGACGCGGCGTTCGAGATCCTGGCGGACCTCGAGAAGCAGCTCGCCAACGCGAAGGGCGGCTTCACGACCATCGTCGACAAGGAGATTCCGGCGTTCAACAAGGCGATGGCAGGGAAGCTGCCGGAGATCAAGGGCGGACACTAGCGCGCGCTGACGACCCAGTCCAGCATCGTGCGCGCGACGACCTCGGGCGCCTCTTCGTGCGGCCAATGGCCCGCGTCGGCGAGCTCGACGACCTTCGCGTTCGGCAGGAGCTCGCGCCAGCGGGCGAGCTGGCGCGGCTTGAACGCCGAATCCTTCAGGCCCCAGAGAATCAGCGCGGGCCGGTCCCCGAGCGCGCCGGCCTGCGCGAGCAGGGACGCGTAGAAATCGCGCGAGCCGGTGAGGGCGCGCGCGAGGGCGTGCAGCACGCGCACGCGGGCCTTGCGGTCGCGGAACACCTCGAGGTACTGGCGGTGAATCGCTGGCGTCAGCAGCGCCCGGTTGCCGTAGGCGCTCGGCATGAGGACGCGCAGGGAGAAGTTGGCGTACTCGTACAGCCACCGGCCCACCGTGCCGCCGGCGATCCGCGCCTTTCGCAGCATGTCGGCGTCGTCGTCGAACGGCCACATCCAGGTATTGAGCAGCACGAGCCGCCGGACGCGCACGGCCGGGTCGAAGCACAACGGCAGGCCGATCGGCCCGCCGAAGTCGTGCACGACGAGCGTCAGCTCGTCGAGGCCGAGCCGGATGACGAACTCGCGCAGCACGTTCGCGTGCGCCTCCGGCGTGTACGCGAACCGCGTGGGGCGCTCCGAGAGGCCGAAGCCGAGATGGTCCGGCGCGATGCACCGCACGTGCGGCGACAGCGCCCGGATCAGATGCCGGAACTCGAAGGACCACGTCGGCGTGCCGTGGACGAAGAGCACGGGCATGCCGCGGCCTTCGTCGACGTAATGCATCCATCCGGCGCCGAGGTCCAGGTATCGCGGCGCGAACGGGTAGGCCTGCAGATCGAGCCAGGCGGGCTGCGACGGCGACGCGCTGCGGGCCATCGGGCTACCGCTCCGCCTCGCGGCGCATCGCCGCCCAGGCGCGCTCGACGTGCACGCGCTCGGTCGCGAGCGACCCGATCGACACGCGAACCATCCAGCGGCCATCGAGCACTGCCGGCGTGAGGTACGCGTCGCCCGACGCGTTCACGCGATCGACCCACGCGAGCGTGTGGCGATCGAGCGCCTCGCCCTCGAGCCCGGGCGGCGCGTGCCGGACGCACACGGTCTGCAGCGGAACCGGGTTGACGACGTGCCAGTGCGCCGTCGATCGCACGGCGCCCGCCAGCCACTGGGCGTGCTCGAGGTCGCGGCGCACGCGCGCCTGCAGGCCCGACACGCCCTGATTCCGGATCAGGAACCAGAGCTTGAGCGCGCGAAACCGGCGGCCGAGCGGCAGGCCCCAGTCGCGGAAGTTCTTCACCACGCGGTCGGCCGCCGACTGGAGGTAGCTCGGATTCGTGGACATCACGCGGATCAAATCCTCGGGCTCGCGCACGAAGTACACCGAGCAGTCAAACGCGGCGCCGAGCCATTTGTGCGGGTTGACGACGACGGAGTGCGCGCCCTCGATGCCTTCCCAGAGCCGCCGGCACTCGGGGAGGATCATCGCCGAGCCCGCCATGGCGGCGTCGACGTGCAGCCAGAGATGATGCCGCGCGGCGATGTCCGCGATCGCGCCCACCGGATCGATCGCCGTCGTCGTCGTCGTGCCCGTGGTCGCGACGACCGCGCACGGCACGCGGCCCGCGGCGAGATCGTCGGCGATCGCGCGCTCGAGGGAGTCCGGCCGCAGGGCGTAGGCTTCGTCATGCGCGACGTGCCGGACGTTGTCCCGGCCGAAACCGGCGAGCAGCGCCGCCTTGTCCACCGAGCTGTGGCTGTGCGCGGAGGCGTACACCACGAGCGGCTTCGGCTCGGCCTGCAGGCCGCCGCGCGCCAGACTGTAGCCCGTCGTCTTTTCGCGCGCGCAGAGGAGCGCGACGAGCGTGCTCGTGGACGCCGTGTCCTGAATCACGCCGCTCCACGCCTCAGAGAGGCCAAGCATCTGACGCAGCCAGTCGGTGGCGACTTCTTCCACCTCGGTCAGCGCCGGGCTCGACTGCCACGCGAGCCCGAGCACGCCGAGCCCCGTGCTCACGTAGTCGCCGAGCACGCTCGACAACTCGCCGTTCGATGGGAAGTAGCCGAAGAACTGCGGATGCGTCCAGTGCGAGAGCCCGGGCACGACGATCGCGTCGAGATCGTCGATGACGGCGTCGAAGTCCTCGGGCTGGTCGGGCGGCGTGCGCGGCAGTTGGGCCTTCACTGCGCCCGGCTCGGTGCGTGCCATCACCGGCCGCGACGCGACCTGGTCCCGGTAGTCGGCAATCCAGTCGATCAGTTGATGTCCGCGTCGGCGGAATTCGTCGGTCGTCACGGGCTCCTCGTGCCGGCGCTCCGGCGGCCGGCGCAGCCATCATAAGATGGACCGGTGACGTCGCCCATTCTCGGGTTGCACCACGTGACCGCCACGGTCGACGACGCCCAGGCCGACCTGGACTTCGCCGCGGGCGCGCTCGGCCTGCGGCTCGTGAAGAAGACCGTCAACTTCGACAACCACCACGTCTTTCATTTCTACTACGGCGACGAGCGCGGGCGTCCAGGCACGCTCTGGACGACGTTCCCGTACAAGGGGCACGGCGTGCGGACGGGGACGCACGGCGCCGGGCAGATTTCGACGACGTCCTTCTCGGTGCCCAAGGGGTCGCTCGCCTGGTGGCGGGCGCATCTGACGGGGCGCGGCATCGTCATCCACGACGCGCCGCCGCGCTTTGGCGACGCGGCGCTCGAGTGCCGCGACGCCTCGGGGCTCGTGTTCGAGCTCGTCGAGTCCGGCCATGATCCGCGCGAGCCGTGGACCGCGGGGAGCGTCGACGGCGATCGCGCCGTGCGCGGGCTCTACAGCGTGACGATGGTCGTCCGGTCGCCCGTGCGGACGCTCGAGCTGCTGACCGGGATGCTCGGCTTCATCAAGATCAACGAATCCGAGCACCGGATCCGCGTCGCGGTCAACGGCGAGCGCCCCGGCCGCCTGATCGACATCGTCGCCGACCGGGACGTACCGCAGGGCGTCAACGGCCTCGGCACGGTGCACCACGTGGCCATGGCGGTCGAGACGGGCGACGAGCAGCGACGGCTCCGCGACGAGCTCTTGCGCCAGGGCTTTCAGGTCACCGACATCCGCGACCGCTGCTACTTCGAGTCGATCTACTTCCGCGAGCCCGGCGGCGTGCTCCTCGAGATCGCGACCGTCGATCCGGGGTTTCTCATCGACGAGCCGCTCAGCGATCTCGGGCACCACTTGAAGCTGCCGCCGTGGGAGGAACCGAACAGGGCGGAGATCGAGCGCGGACTTCCGCACGTCAAGCTGAAGGCCTAGCACCGGAACGTCGAGACTCCTCGGGGGAGCCTCGAGGAACCCGCCCGGGCCCTCCCGGAACCCTGGGGAACTCCCGGGGGGAACCTGCCGCGATAGAATGCCTGCGCCAACCAGAGGTCTTCATGAGACTTGAGTCCGTGACGAAACGACTGATTTGGGCCACCGCGCTCGCCGCGATGCCCGCTGTGCTCCTCGCTGCCGGGGCGGATCAGAAGGGGAAGGCCGCCGCCGCGAAACCGATGACCGACGCGGAGCTGGCCGCCGCGAAGCCGGGGCGCGATCCCAACCAGCCAATCGACGAGGAGTACACGAAGAAGATCAAGGAGTACACGACGGAGACGTTCTTCCTGTCACCGCTCGTGGACTACATGCCCGCGGCGAAAGGCATCCCGACGCCGAAGGCCGTGCTCGGCGACATCGCCGGCGCGCCCGGCAAGCTGCCGTACTCGAAGGAAGTCTACGAGTACATGGATCTGCTGGCGAAGTCGACGCCGCGGGTCAAGGTCTTCGAGATCGGCACGACGGAGGAGGGCCGGCGGATGATCGCGGTCGCCGTCGCGTCCGACGCGCTGATGGCGAGGCTCGACCAGAACAAGACCGACCTCGCGAAGCTGGCCGATCCGCGGACGATCCAGTTGAACGACGCGCAGGCCGACGACATCGCCAAGCGGGCAGCGCCGATCTACTACATCACCGGCACGATCCACTCGACTGAGGCCGGCGCGCCAACGGCGCTGATGGAGCTCGCGTACCGGCTCGCGGCCGACGACAGCCCGTACATCCGCAACATCCGCGAGCACGTGATCACGCTCATCACGCCGATCGTGGAAGTCGACGGACGGGACCGCGTCGTCGATCTGTACGAGTACAAGAAGAAGCACCCGAACGACGTCGTGCCCGACGCGATCTATTGGGGCCACTACGTGCGGCACGACAACAACCGCGACGCGATGGCGCTGACGCTGAAGCTGTCGCAGAACGTGCTCGACACCTACCTCGGTAAGAAAACGCCGACAGGCCAGGCGCAGGTCCTTCACGACCTGCACGAGTCGGGGTCGTTCCTCTACGACAACACGATTGGCGACGGGCCGTACAACGCGTGGCTCGACCCGATCTTGACCAATGAGTGGCAGCTCATCGGCTGGAACAACGTCAATGAGATGACGCGGATGGGCATGCCGGGCGTCTTTGCGTTCGGCACGTTCGACACCTGGTCGCCGGGCTACCTGATGTTCATGGCCGCGACGCACAACGGCATCAGCCGCCTCTACGAGACATTCGGCAACGGCGGCAACGCCGACACGCAGGACCGGACGCTGTCGCCCAACGAGACCTCGCGCACCTGGTACCGGCAGAATCCGCCGCTGCCGCGCGTGCGATGGTCGCTGCGCAACAACAACAACTACGAGATGACGGGCATTCTCGTCTCCGAGAACTACATCGCGACGAACCGGCTCTACTTCCTGCGCAACTTCTACGACAAAAGCAAGCGCTCGATCCTCAAGGCCAAGACCGAAGGGCCGGCCGCCTACGTGCTGCCGGCGAGCGATCCACGTCTGGGATCGCAGGCCGAGCTGCTGCGCGTCCTGCAGAAGCAGGGCGTCGAGATCTCGCGCGCGACTGCGGCGTTCACCGTGAATCTGCCCGTGCGCCGGCCGGCGGCGACCGGCGGCGGTGGCGCGGGACGAGGCGCGGGGGGCGCGGGCGGCGGACGCGGTGGCGCGGGCGGCGGCGGACGCGGCGCCGCGGGTGCCGGTCGAGGAGCGGCCGGTGGCGCGGCCGGAGCGGCCGGTGCCGCGGCCGAATCGGGCGCAGCCGAACAGCAGGCCGCGCAGCCGGCGCCGGCGGTCCCGGTGCAGCGTGAATTCCCGGCGGGCAGCTACATCGTGCGCATGGACCAGCCGTACTCGCGCATCGCTGACGCCCTGCTCGATTATCAGTACTGGGCGCCGAATGACCCGCAGCGCAACCCGTACGACGACACCGGCTGGACGTTCCCTGAGGGCTTCGCGGTGCAGGCCGTCCGCATCACCGACACGAAAGTCCTCGACGCGCCGATGGAGATGGTCAAGGGCGACGTCAAGGCCCCGGCCGGCGTGCAAGGATCGGGATCGGTGTTCGCGATCAACCACAACGCCGACAGCGCGCTCGTCACGCTGCGCTACCGGCTGAAGGACGCAGACATCCAGCTGGCGGAGGAAGCGTTCGATGCCGGCGGCCAGAAATTTGCCCGGGGTTCGTTCCTGATCAAGGGCGTCAGCCAGGCCGATCTCGACAAATTGACAACCGAGCTCGGCCTCAAGGCCTACGGGTTGGCCGAGGCGCCTTCGGTGAAGACGCACCCCGCGCGCGCGGCGCGCGTCGCCATCCTGCACACGTGGGGCAACACGCAGACCGAAGGCTGGTGGCGTCAGGCATTCGATGTCTACGGCGTGCCGTTCGACTACATCGGTCCCGAGGACATCGGCAAGACGGCCGACCTGCGGTCGAAATGGGACGTGATCATCGCCGGCCCGGGGTTGAGCACGCAGGCCGTCGACGGCATCCCGATGTACCGCAACCCGGAGCCGTGGCGGAACTCCTCGGACACGCCGAACATCGGCACGTTCGCCCAGACCGACGACATTCGCCCGGGCATGCAGCTCGAGGGGCTGATGCACCTGCGCGATTTCGTCAACAAAGGCGGCGTCTATGTTGGCGCGACGTCGAGCGCCGACTTCATCCTCGCGAATGGCCTGGTCCGTAGCGTGACGACCGCGCGGCCCGGTGCGGATTCGCGCGTCGTCGGCACGCTCCTGCGGACGAAGATCGCCGACGACGGCAGCCCGATCATGTACGGCGTGCCGGACAACCTGGCCGTGTACAGCGACCGCGGCGAGAGCTTCAACGTCGGCGGCGGGGGCGGCCGCGGCGGCCCGGGCGGTGGCGGCGGCGCGGCCGGCGGCGGCGGGCGCGGCGGCGGCCCGGGCACGCGCGCGACCGGACGCGGCACGCCGGACGATCCGGACGTCGTGCAGGGCCGCCCCGCGAACGAGGGCACCGAGCCTCCACCGTCCACGCCGCCCGACGGCGCGACGCCCGGCGGCGGGCGCGGCGGCAACGCGATCACACCGCCGCCCGAGCTGCGGCCCCGCGTGACGCTGCGCTTCACGGCCGAGCAGACCCAGCTGCTCGTCTCCGGCCTTCTCGCCGGCGGCGCCGACATCGCGAACCAGGCGGTGGTCGTGGACGTGCCGTCCGAGAAGGGCCACTACGTGTTGTTCGCCAACAACCCGATCTACCGCGGTGAGACCATCGGGAGCTACTTCATGGTGTTCAACACGCTGCTGAGCTTCGACAATCTCGGCGCGGGCAGGCGATAGCGCCTTCCGGCCTTGCGGATTTCGGGATCGCACCATTTCAGATTGATTGGCCGAATGGGCCAATCCAATCTGCCTTGAGGCGATCCCGCCATTCGAATTGGTCTTGCATTTCGGATTACTTTGCGTTACAAAGTCATCCGATGTCCTGGCTTCGCGCGGCGTTCTGGCGGTGGCTCCCTCTGGCGGCGCTCACAACGGCGTTGTGCCTGCTCGTGTACCTGGCCGTGCAGCAGATGTGGCGGCATGCGGCCAACGATCCGCAGATCCAGATGGCTCGCGACGTCGCGGCCCGTCTCGAGCGGGGCGAGCCGGTCAGCGCGGTGGTTCCGGCCGACCACGTCGACGCGCGCCGGAGCCTCGCGCCCTTCCTCATCGTGTTCGACGATGGCGGCCGCGTGGTGGCGTCGTCGGGCAGCGTTGGAGACGAGCCACGCAGCGTGCCGGCTGGGGTGCTGACCTTCGTGCGGGAGCACGGCGAGGAGCGCGTCACCTGGCAGCCTGAGCTGGGCGTTCGCATCGCCTCCGTGGTCGTGCGCCATGGAGGCGCGTCGCCGGGATTTGTGCTCGCGGGCCGGTCGCTCCTCGAGAGCGAGCAGCGAACGAGTCAGTTTCAGCAGCTGGTCGGACTGGCGTGGCTCGCCACCGTGATTGGCCTCTTCGTCGTCGCCGCGGTGAGCGAGTACGCGCTTCGTGCGCCGCGCTCCGCGCGGTAGCTAGTTCGCGTGCTCCGGCTGAAGGAGTCCCCGGGAGTTCGCACTGGCTGTCCTGAGCAGCGGACAATTCCCCACCCGGAGATCCCGCGCGCTCGCAGATTCCGGCCGGATTTCGACGAGTCGCTTGGCAAGGTCCTTGCCTTCTTGAGTGGCGAGGGCTTAGGCTCGGGAGTGCACACCGCGCCCGATGCTGGCCCGCGGAGGTCGCCATGAACCTCAACCCACGCAGAATGTTCACGTCCCTGGTCGTGCTGGCCGTGCTCGCGGCGAGCGTTCCGGCGCTGGCCGATGATCAACACCACCGCAGCGCGTCGGGCCGGACGGTGCAACAGGCGCCTGCGCGGCAGGCGGCTCCGCAAGCTCAGCCCAGGCAGGCGCCGCCTCCGGCTTCACGCGGAGGGTTTGCGCCGAGGGCGCCGCAAGGCCAGCCGGCGCGGCCGCAGGTCGTCCCGCGCGGCAGCGCCGCGCCGCAGGCGTCAGTTGCGCCGCGCGGCTACGCCGTCCCGCGCGGCAGCGTCGCGCCGGCGCCCGGGTATTCCCATGGCTACGGCTACGCCGTTCCGCGCGCGTATCATCCACCGGTCGTCGTGGCGCCGCGCTACGCCTATCCGTACTACGCGCGCCCGCGCTACGTGTACCCGTACAGCTATCCGTACTACGCGTTCCACTCCCACTTCAGCCTGAGCTTCGGGTTCTTTGTGGGGTATCCGGTCGCGTATCCGACCTGGTACAACCCCTACGCGTATGGCACGTTCGGCTACGGCGTGCCGTACGGCGTGGCCTACGGCGGGCTGAGCTTCAACGTGCAGCCGTATGACGCGGCGGTGTTCGTCGACGGCGTCTTCGTCGGTGCGGCCGCAGACTTCGGACCCCAGGCGGCGCCGCTCACGCTGCGCGCCGGACTGCACCACATCGAGCTGCGGGCGGGTGACGCCCAGCCGCTGGCCTTCGACATCACCGTCGTCCCGGGTCAGGTGATTCCGTACCAGGGGACGCTGCCGATCGTCCGGTAGGCCATCGCACTCGGGCGATCTGTCGTCGGAGAATCGCAAAGAGCCGTCGATTGTCGGTCATCGGTATCGATCAACGCCCGATCGATATCGGTCATCGATGGTCGACGGCTCTTCGTTTGCCTGATCACCGATATCGATGACCGTTCATCGATGTCGATTATCGATGATCGATGGCCCTTCGATTCCCCGATCCTCGATTTCCGATTTCCGATGGATTCACTCGTACCGGAGCGCACGCATGGGGTCGATGCGCGATGCGCGCAGGGCCGGGATGAATCCCGCTGAGAGCGCGACGATGGCGAGCGCGATCGCCGAGATGGTCAGCACGAGGGGGTCGTACCCCTTGATCTCATAGAGCAGCGCGCCGGCAGCCGAGCCGATGCCCACGGCGAGGCCCAGCCCCACCAGACCGCCGACGATCGTCATGAGGCCGACCTGCCGGAGCACCATGCTGCGCACGCGGGCCGGATCCGCCCCGAGCGCCATGCGCAATCCGAACTCGCGCGTGCGCTGGGCGACCGTGAAGGCGAGCACGCCGTAGAGGCCGATGGCGGCGAGCGCGGTCGCCACGCTCGCGAACGCGGCGGAGAGGGTCGTGATGAGCCGATCCATGAACACGTTCTCGCGCACCTGCTGGGTCATCGTGCGCATGTCGCCGACCGGAAGGTTCGCGTCGAGCTTCGCGATGACCGTTGGAATCGCCGCCAGGACGGGCGCCGGATCGCCGGCCGTGCGCACGTAGAACGTCGCGTCGCCGACCTGGTCGTCCTGCTGGAGCGGCGTGTAGAACACGGGCGGCACGACGGCCTTGACCTCGCTGTACTTCGCATCCTGCGCGAGGCCGATGATCTCGATGTCGAGCTTGACCGCGTCCCCGGTGCCGCGCGCCATCAGCTTGCCGACGGCTTCGCGGCCGAGCTTGAATTTCCTGGCGAAGGCCTCGTTCACGATCGCGACCTTGTGTTGCCCCGTCGCGTCGGCCCGCGTGAACTCCCGTCCCGCGATGAGCGGAATCCCCATCGTCCTGAAGAATCCCGGCGTCACTTCGTCGAAGCGCGATCCCGTGTCCGTGTCGGGACCCGCGGGATAGCCCTCGACCGAGACGCCGTTGCCGTAGTTATCGCCCGAGAGCAGCGGCACGATCGACGCCGTCACGCCCGTGACGCCGGGCAGGGCGGCGAGCCGGTCCTCCACCTGATCGAAGAACGCGAGCGTGCGGGGCGTGGTGTAGCCGTTCAGCTCCGGCGCGATGCCGAAGGTCACGAGGTTGTCCGTCCGGATGCCGAGGTCCACGCGGCTGACGTTCAACAGGCTCTTGGTGAAGAGCCCCGCAGCGGCAAGCAGCGCCATCGACAGCGCGATCTGCGCGACCACGAGGCCGCTGCGGAACCGCGTGGCCGACCGCGCGCCGGCCGGCTGCCGGGCGTTGTCCTTGAGCGTCGACGCCAGGTCCGGACGCGTGCTGTGAATCGCGGGGAACAGGCCGAAGACGACCCCGGTGATCAGCGCGAGCCCGGTGGCGAAGAGTGTGACGGCGGGGTCGAGCGAGAAGGACAGCGACTCGCTGGCGTCCGCCGGCAGGATCGCGCCGATGCCGCCGAGCGTCCAGCGCGCCACGAGCAGGCCCGCGGCGCCGCCGAGGAGCGCGAGCAGGCACGACTCGAACAGCAGCTGGCGGATGAGCCGGGCGCGGCTCGCGCCAATCGACAGGCGGACGGCCATTTCCCCGGCCCGCGCGGCGGACCGCGCGAGCAGCAGGTTCGCGATGTTCGCGCACGCGATGAGCAACACGACGCCGGTTACCGAGAAGAGCAGCGTCAGCGGCGCCTGCGCCTCGGCGTGCACGCTGCTCTGGCCGCGCGCGCCCGGCTCCATCGTGAGCGCCTTCGCCTTGAACTTTGCGAGCGTGGCCTCGCTCATGCCCTTCTGCTCGGCGGCTTCGACGCTGTTGATGACCGCGTGGTACTGGACGTTGAGCGACGCGCGCGCCTGATCGATCGTGACGCCCGGCTTCAGTCGCCCGAACAGATACGCCCAATAACTTTTCCGGTTGTCGAAGCCCTTGAAGAACGGTTGGACCGCGGACCGCAGGGTGATCGGGACGAACACCTTGGGCTCGACGCCGAGCGTCGTGCCCTGAAAGCCGTCCGGCGCGACGCCGACGATCGTCAGGGACTGGCCGTTCACGATCATCGTCTGGCCCACCGCGCCCGGGTTCTCGCCGAAGCGCGCGCGCCAGTAGGCGTAGCTGAGGACGACGGCGTGCGGCTCGCCCAGCGTGGTGTCGTCAGCCGGACTGAAGAGGCGCCCGACCGCGGGCCTCAGCCCGAGCACGGGGAAGTAGCTGCCGGACACGAGCGCGCCCGTGCCCTGGGCGGTCTGTCCGTTGTAAGCGAGGTTGGCGCCGAAGAACACGTGCGCTGCGACGCCCGTCAACACCGTCTGCTCGCGCTCGAGGTCGCGGAACATCGCGTAGCTGAAGACGTCGTCGCAATCGCCCGGCTGGCCGCATGACTGCGAGCCCGGCTTGGGGCCGGGGGCGCCCAGGTTGACCAGCTGGCCGGGATGATCCACCGGCAGCGGCCGCAGCAGCGCCTGGTTGAAGAGCGAGAAAATCGCCGCGTTGGCGCCGATGCCGAGCGCCAGAGAAATGACGGCGACCGTCGTGAGGAACGGCGCCTTGAACAGCATCCGGAATGCAAAACGAAGTGTGGTCATGGGCCCCCGGGGAGGACTGCCCGTATTCGACGGATTGGCGGAGCAAATGGTTGTGACAGGCATGCCATAGTGAGGGCGTGAGCTCAGCAAGCCGGACGGCCGTGGGCGTGGCGGCGCTCCGCGCGGCCCACCAGCTCTTCGATGCCGAACCCCACATCCTCGAGGACCCGATTGCCATCCAGCTGCTCGAGCCCGACGTCGTGGAGCGGCTTCGGGCCGCGCCGGCGGCGGCCGTGCAGGGCGCGGCCTTCTTCCTGCGTTCCCACGTCGTCGTGCGCAGCCGGTATGCGGAGGACTGTCTGGCCGACGCGGCGCGTCGCGGCGTGGGGCAGTACGTGATTCTGGGCGCCGGATTGGACACGTTTGCCTGGCGGCAGCCTGGCTGGGCGGCGGCGCTTCAGATCTATGAAGTGGACCAGCCGGCCAGCCAGCACGACAAGCGCGCGCGTCTCCATCGAGCCGGCCTCGCGTCGCCGCCGAATCTTCGTCTTGTGCCGGTGGACTTCGAGGTGGAGGCGCTCGACGCGCGGCTGACCGACGCCGGCCTCGATCGCACGCGGCCGGTCTTCTTCTCGTGGCTTGGCGTCATGCCCTACCTCCACGAGCCGGCGATTGACGACGTGCTGCGCGTCATCGCCCAGGGTGCCGCCGGGACCGAGGTCGTGCTGAGCTTTGCGCCGGCCGATGACGGCGGCGGACCGTCGCGTGTCGAGCAGATGGCGGCCGCGGTCGGTGAGCAGTTTCGATCGCACTTCACGCCCGCACAGCTCGAGGAGAAGCTCCGCGCGGGTGGCTTCGTCGACGTGTCGTTTCTGACACCGGCGGATTCGGTCGCGCGCTACTTCGCCGGGCGCGACGACGGGCTCGCGCCGCCGCGACGCACGTCGATCGCCCGCGCGCGGGTCTAGCCTATCTCCACGGGTGGTAATCTGCTGCCTATGATGTTCCGCTCCGCTCTCGTCGGTCTCGTCGTCGTCGCCGTGGGGCAGACTCCGCGGCCAAGCACGGTGGTCGACAGCACGCAACTGCTGCGCGACTTGCAGACGCTCTCCGCCGACGACATGCAGGGCCGCCAGGTCGATACGCCCGGCGGTGAGAAGGCGCGGGCATTCGTCATCGAGCGATTCAAGGCGTCGGGGATCGCGCCGTTCGGCGACACGTACGAGCAGCCCTTCGCGTTCGCGGGCGGGCGCGGCGCGGCGGCGACCGAACGGCATGGCGTCAACGTCGAGGGGCACATCGACGGCACGGCGTCGCCCCGGCGGTACATCGTCGTGTCGGCGCATTACGATCACATCGGCACGCGCAACGGCGTCGTCTACAACGGCGCGGACGACAACGCGTCGGGCACGGCGGCGCTCTTCGCAGTGGCGAAGTACTTCAGCCAGCACCGGCCTTCGCATTCGCTGATCTTCGTGGCGTTCGACGGGGAGGAGGCGGGCCTTCGGGGATCCCGGGCGTTCGTCGAGCATCCGCCGGTGGACACCGCGACGCTCGCGATCGACCTCAACATGGACATGATCGGCCGCGAGCCCGACGACAAGCTCTTCGTCGTCGGCACGTATCTGCAGCCGACGCTGAAGCCGATCGTTGAGAAGATCGCGGCGGCGGCCACCGTCAAGCTGCTGGTCGGCCATGACAATCCGAACGAGAAGGGCGTCGAGGACTGGACGCGCGACTCGGATCACTACGTCTTCATCCAGGCGAAGATTCCCGCCCTGTATTTCGGAGTCGAGGACTTCGATCAGCATCACAAGCCGACCGACGACTACGAGACCATGACCTACGATTTCTACGTTCGAGCAGTGGAGACAATGGTCGAGGCCGTCAAGGTGTTCGACCTCAGCCTGAACTGAGTGTCATCGAGGCGGGACAACCAGGGCGCGTGCCTCCTTCAATCCGTACGGCCATCGGCATCGGCCGTCTTGTACGGTCCCGAGGCGCGGGCGGTATTCGAACGTGCTTTGCGCACCGACCTGCGAGGCCAGCCCATCGTCGAGCGGACGAATGCGTTACTGCAGTAACTCGCCCGATCGACTGTGCCGTAGTCTGCTCGTCTCGAGCGTCCTGAGTCTCGCCGCGGCGGCGGCCTGGCGCTGTAGCCGCGGCATCGGTCACCGGGTGTAGACTCGACCCACTGTGACAGCCAGGGAAGCGGTCAGGCGCCCGCTCGCCGCGGCGACGATCGTGATTCTGATCGTCCTGACCGTGTTGATGTCCCGCGTGGTCTTCACGCAGCGGCCCCGGGTGAGTCCGCGCGGTACGGTCAAAGCCGAGATCGAGGGCTGTGCGATTTCGATCGAGTACGGCCGGCCGTACAGGAAGGGCCGAACGATCTGGGGCGGCCTGGTGCCGTGGAATCACTGGTGGATGCCGGGCGCCGACGAAGCCTCGTCGATCACGACGAACGCGACGATCGTCTTCGCCGACGCGATCACCATGCCCGCGGGAGTGCACACGATCTACACGCTGCCCGGGCCCGATGACTTCAAGCTCATCATCTCGAACGAGACGGGGCAGTTTCACACCCAGTACCATCCCGATCGCGATCTCGGCCGCGTCAGCATGACGCTCCGCAAGCTCGACGAACTGGTCGAGCAGTTGACCTTCGCCGTCGAGCCCGGCCCGGGCGGCGGCGGAACGTTCAAGCTCATCTGGGACGACCGCGAGTACTCCGTGCCGATCGTCGTCAGGAGGAGACCGTGAGCGTCCGCGCCCCTCGCAGCGCACTCGTCGCGCTGGCGATCGCGGCCGCGGGCGGTCGCGTAGGGGCTGCGCAGGATTCCGAAGTCAAGTCGATGGCGGTGCGTGTGGCGGCGGTGAGTGTGCCGACGACGACGATCGCCGTCGAGAATCGGTCTACCTCGCCGCTGGTCGAACTGCGCCTGGCCGTGTCGGGGCCTGAGGGCGTGGGAGTGTACTCGTCGAATTTCCTCGCCGGGGCGAGGGCATCTGAGCCGGGCACCGGCCCGATCGCGCCAGGCGAGCGCCGGACGATCACGATCGAGACACCGGGCGCGCTGGCGACCGTCAGGCCGGCGCTCGCGGCGTTTGCCAACGGCAATCTCGAAGGCGATCCAGCCGCGATCGACGAGGTTGTGACTGTGCGTCGTCAGCGCGTCGCTGCGCTGCGCTACTGGATTGCGGCACTGAACGCAGCGCCGGCGGACGACGCCAGCCTGCACGCGTATGTGCAGGCGCGGATCGAAGAAAGCGCCCGCATGACGCCCGACGACCCAAGCGGCTTGCGAAATCAGCTCGCCGGCTACGTGAACGGTGCGGCACGAGGGACAGGGTGGTTGCACCAGGTCGTGGTGTCGCGGCGCGACAGTGCCGCCCGGGAGCTCACCGCGCTGACGATGCCAGGGGGAGCGATCTCGCCTGGGCCGGTGACCTCGATCGCCGTGGACGTCCAGCGTCGGGCCGGCGCCCGGGTCGTCGCGTATCTCGAGAACCTGAGAGACGTGCCCGCGCAGGCCTGGGAAGTGGAATTTGCGTTTCCCGACGCGCCGAATCGACCCATCATGGGTCACCGGGCCGACGGGCCCTACGAACTGAAGCGTCACGAGGTCGCGGAGGTGCTGGTGTATCCGGGCGGCCAGGCGCCGAGCGTGCTGCCCGTCGCCTCCGTGCGCATGGTGCTGTTCGCGGACGGGACATTCGAAGGCTCGCGGCAGTCACGCGACGAGGTTCTCGCGTCGCGTGCGCGAGAGGAGCAGGACCTCGCCTACTGGATTCAGGCGCTCAACGAAGACGGCATGAAGCCGTCAAGCGACGCCGCTTCAGCGTTGCGCGATCGTGTACTGCGTCGCAAGCAGGACGCTGCCGCTGCTCAACGGCCGGAGACCCAGGCCGACCAAATTGCACAACTCGCGAATCAGATCGAACGTACCCCGGACCGCCAGGCCGCAATCGTCGGAGCTGTCGTCGCCACGATGGAACGACGGCGCCAGACCCTCGTGCGACTCACACCCCGGTAACACGATCGCTCGCCCGCCCGCAGTATCCTCGGTGTATCCTTCGACTGCCCATAGGAGAAGGAGCCCCCCGATGTTCCGCTCGCGCCCTTATTCCACCGCCGTTCTTGTCGTCGCCCTGCTCGGTCTGATCGCCATCCCATGGGGCCCGCGGCTGCTGGCGCAGCAGCCGAAGTACGACCCGCAGCTCTACTCCGGCCTCCACTGGCGGATGCTCGGGCCGTTCCGCGGCGGCCGCACGGACGCCGTGAGCGGCGTGCCCGGCCGGCCCAACGAGTTCTACTTCGGCGCCGTGAACGGCGGCGTGTGGAAGACGATCGATGCGGGCCGCGTCTGGGTTCCGGTGTTCGACTCGCAGCCCGTCGCGTCCATTGGCGCGCTGGCCGTGGCGCCGTCGAGCCCGGATACCGTCTACGTCGGCAGCGGCGAGTCCACGCTGCGCGACTCGACGGGCTACGGTACCGGCATGTACAAGTCCACCGACGCCGGCAAGACGTGGACCCACATCGGCCTCGACGACACCCAGCACATCGGCAAGATCGCCGTCGATCCGAAGAATCCGAACATCGTGTTCGTGGCGGCCATCGGCCACCTCTACGAATCGCATCCCGCGCGCGGCGTCTATCGGTCGCAGGATGGCGGGCGCAGCTGGACGAAGGTGCTGTTCAAGGACGACAACACGGGTGCGGTCGAGGTCGTCATCGATCCCAGCAACTCGCAGGTCGTCTACGCGGGCCTGTGGAACACGCGCCGGCCCACCTGGTACACGTACCAGCCGACGAACGGGCCCGGCGGCGGCATCTACAAATCCACCGACGGCGGCACGACCTGGCACCAGCTCGGCGGTGGCCTGCCCGCCGCGTGCATCGGGAAAACCGGCATCGCGGTGGCGGCGAGCAATCCGCGGCGCGTCTACGCGGTCGTGGACGACTTCCTGCCCGAGGGCGCGCCCGCGGGCACGCCGTGCCCGAGCGTGCCACCGGGACGGGGCGGCGGCGCCGGGGGCGCGGCCGCGGCCGGCGGGGGCGCGCCTGCCGCGCCGCCATCACCGCCGCAAGGGGGCTTCTACCGGTCGGACGATGCCGGCACGACCTGGACGAAGATGTCCGGTGACAGCGCGCTCTGGGGCCGCGGCTGGTACTTCGAGCACGTCGCAGTGGATCCGAAGAACGCGGACATCGTGTACGTGCCCAACGTCTCGGTGTCGCGAACGAAGGACGGTGGCAAGACGTGGGTGCCGCTCCGCGGATCGCCCGGCGGCGACGACTACCACCAGGCGTGGGTGTCGCCCGACGATCCGAACACCATGATCGTCGCGAGCGACCAGGGCACGATTATCACGCGCAACGCGTCGACCGACGACCCGCGCGAGGTCACGTGGAGCTCGTGGCTGAACCAGCCGACCGCGCAGATCTATCACGTGTCGGTGGACTACCGTTTCCCGTACTGGGTGACGGGCGCGCAGCAGGACAGCGGCGCCGTCGGCGTGCGCTCGCGCGGCAAGTTCGCCGACATCACCATGCGCGACTGGGAGCCGATTGGCGCCGGCGGCGAGAGCGGCATGACCGCCGGGGACCCGCGGCATCCCGGCATCATCTTCGGCGGCAGCGGATCGCGATTCGACCTCGAGCTGAACGCGTCGGCCGGCGGCGGGGCGGCCCCGGCGGGGCGCCAGGACTGGACCCAGCCGCTCGTGTTCTCGAAGGCCGATCCGAACGCGCTGTACTACGCGAATCAGACTCTGTACAAGACCACGGACGACGCGCGCACGTGGACACAGATGAGCGAGGACCTCACGCGTCCTGATCCCGGCGTGCCGTCGAATCTCGACGCGACCGCCGCCGAGGACATCGATCGCAACGGCAAGCGCGGCGTGATCTACGCCGTGTCGCCCTCGCCGCTGCGCGCGCCGATGGTCTGGATCGGCACCGACGACGGCTTCATCCAGGTCACGACCGACGACGGCAAGACGTGGCAGAACGTGACGCCGCCCGCGGTCAACGCCTGGAGCCGCGTGACGACGATCGAGGCCTCGCACTTCGATCCGAACACGGCGTACGCGTCGGTCGATCGCCACCAGCTCAACGACTTCAACCCGCACATCTACCGCACGCGCGACCTCGGCAAGACGTGGCAGGAGATCACGCGCGGTCTGCCGGCGGGCGTGTACGTCCACGTGGTGAAGGAAGATCCGATGCGGCGCGGGCTGCTCTTTGCGGGCACCGAGCGCGCCGTCTGGATGTCGTTCGACGACGGCGACACGTGGCAATCGCTGCAGCTGAACCTGCCGGTCACGTCGGTCCGCGATTTCGAGGTCTACGGCAACGACCTCATCGTCGCGACCCACGGGCGAGGATTTTGGGTGATCGACGACATCAGCACGCTGCGCCAGATCAACGATCAGGTCGCGCAATCGAGCGCGTATCTGTTCAAACCGGCCGACGCGATCAACGTCATCCAGGGCGGCGACAACGGCACGCCGACACAGAAGGACGAACCGCAGGCCGCGAATCCGCCGAACGGCGCGTACATCGACTACTACCTGAAGTCTGCGCCGACGACGCCGGTGACGATCGAGGTGCTCGACAGCGCCGGCACGGTGCTCGCGACGTTCACGAACGCTCCCAACACGGCGCCTGCGGGAGCCGGCGGCGGTCGGGGCGGGGGCGGCGGTCGGGGCGGCGCGGGCGGCGGGATTCCGAATACGTCCCCGTTGTGGCGGCCGACGCCGGAGCCGTTCTCGGCGGCGCCCGGCATGCACCGCGTCGCGTGGTCACCGGGCGGCGGTGGCGGCCGCGGATTCGGCGGCGGCGGTGGCGGCGGTGGCCGCGGCGGCCGCGGCGGCGGCGCGCCCATGACCGGCACGTTCACAGCGCGGCTGACGGTCAACGGGCAAAGTCAGACGCAGACGTTCACAGTGAAGGCGGATCCCAGGCAGAGGTAGTCCGAGCACCAGACCCTCGCGAGCGACGCGCGCGCAATGCCGTGCCTGGTGCCCGACGCCCAGTGCCTGATCTTAGAGCCTGCTGAGAATGACGCGCGCGATCGCCTTGAGCTGATCGACAGTCAGCCGGGGCGCGATCGGACGCGACGAGAAATACGTGGTGACCGAGACGGCCTGCGTGCCCTTCCGCACGTACAGGACGTATTGCATCGAGCCCGGCGGCGCGTCGAAGGCGTCGTCGCCGAGACCGCTGACGGCGGCGTGGAAGATCTTCGGGTCCTTCTTGACCGACTCGTAGAGCGCCGCCGTCGAGAACTTGACCATCAGCAGCAGCTTGCCCTCGGGCCCGGTGAAATTCAGATCCCCGCCCGCGCCGGTCATCGCATTCCTCGCGACCTGCTTCACGCCGGTCAGACCCGAGACTTTCTCCACATCGGCCACGGTGAGTCGAGCGTCCGGCGCTTGTGCCGCGAGGAGCACGCCGCCGGCCATGAGTGCGAGGAGGACCGCCGCACGACGGGGCATCGTCATGGAGTGACTTGCGGCAGAATAGCACACCGGTGGCGACGACATGAGCGCGGGCTGGCTGGAAATCGCCGCAGGGGGCGCGCTCATCGTGCTCGTCCTGTGGGACACGTTCGAGACGATGATCCTGCCCCGCAGCGTCACGTCGCCGATTCGTCTGGCGTTTCTGGTGAACCGGACGGTCTGGCGCGCGTGGCGCGCGATCGTGTTCGGCCTCGCGTCCGTTCGGCGCCACGAGCGATACCTCGGCTTCTACGGTCCGCTGTCGGTCCTGCTGATGCTCGTGCTGTGGGCGGTCGCGCTGATCGCCGGCTTTGCGGTGATTGGCGTCGGGCTGGGATCACGCTGGGTCGCGCCTGAGGGTGCGGCGACGTTCAAGACGGCGCTCTACGTGAGCGGCACGACGTTCTTCACGCTCGGGTTGGGCGATGTGCATCCGGTCGGCACGTGGACGCGCGCGCTCGTGGTGGCGGAATCCGGCACGGGCTTTGGCTTCCTCGCGATCGGCATTTCGTACCTGCCCGTGCTCTACCAGTCGTTCTCGCGCCGCGAGGTGCAGATCACGCTGCTCGACGCGTGGGCGGGCTCGCCGCCGTCGGCGGTCGAGCTCCTCCGGCGATTGTCGGCGGCCGGTGCCGTCGGCTCCGTCCACGGCTTTCTCAAGGAATGGGAGCGCTGGTCGTCGGAGGTCCTCGAAGGACACATTTCCTATCCGCAAGTCGCGTACTTTCGATCGCAGCACGGCAAGCAGTCGTGGGTCGCGTCGCTCACGGCCGTGCTCGATGTCTCCGCGCTCGTGCTGACCGGCATTCGTGGCCTGCCCGAGTGGCAGGCGCGCGTGACGTTCGCGATCGCGCGCCACGCGGCGGTGGACCTGGGCCAGATTCTGCACGCGCCGCCGATCGAGAGCGCCCGCATGACGGCGGACGCCTGCGATCGGCTGATCGCGGCCGTCGAGGGCGCCGGGCTGCAGTTCGAGCACGACGACGCGCCGCGCCGCCTGCTGCGGTTCCGCAATCTCTACGAGCCGTACGTCGCCGGCCTGGCCGCTGAGCTGGCCATGGAGCTGCCGCCGTGGATTCGCGACGGCGCGGGGCGCGACAACTGGGAGGCCACGCCGAAGACGAGGGTCGAAGTGCATCTCTAGGAGGTTCCAAGGGGTTCCTGCTTCGTTCCGAGGAGGTTCCAGTTGGGTTCTGCGCATGAGTGAAGGAGCGACCGACACCGCGCCGTCGCAACGCGTGCTCGGTCTGCCCGCGGCGGTTTCGCTCGTCGTCGGCAGCATGATCGGGTCGGGCGTGTTCCTGCTGCCGGCGTCGCTCGCCCGTTTCGGCGGCGTCGCCCTGCTCGGGTGGATCGTGTCGGCGCTGGGCGCGACCGTGTTGGCGGTGGTGTTCGCCCGGCTGTCGCGCATCGATCCGGCGGCGGGCGGCCCGTACGCCTACACGCGCCATGCGTTCGGCGACCTCGCCGGGTTTCTGATCGCGTGGGGCTACTGGATCTCGATCTGGACTGCCGACGCGGCGCTGTCGGTGGCGTTCGTCGGCTACCTCAGCCCCTTCATTCCGACGATCGTCGCGCAGCCGCCGCTTGCCGCGGCGCTGGCGGTGGCGACCGTCTGGGTGCTGACGATCGTGAATATCCGGGGCGTGCGCACGGCCGGGCGCGTCCAGGTCGTGACGACGGTGCTCAAACTGCTGCCGCTCGTGGCGATCGCGATCTGCGGCGTGCTGTTCTTCGATGCGCGGCACTTCGCGATCGCCGACACGAGTCCACGCGCCGTCGGCCAGGGGCTCATCGCGACGACGACGCTGACGATGTTCGCGTTGATTGGGCTCGAAGCGGCCACGGTTCCCGCGACGGTCGTGAAGGATCCCGACCGCACGATCCCGCGCGCCACGGTCATCGGAACGCTCATCGCGGCGGGCATTTACATCCTCAGCACGATCGGCGTCATGAGTCTGGTCGAGCCGGCGTCGTTGATGAGATCCACGGCGCCGTTCGCGGACGCGGCGCGCGCCGTGATGGGCGACCGGGCGGCGGCGCTCGTGGCGCTCGGCGCCTCGATCTCGTGCTTCGGCGCGCTCAACGGCTGGATCCTGATCGTCGGCCAGCTGCCGGTCGCGCTGGTCGCCGACGGTCTCTGGCCGTCGGCGTTCGGGCGGATGTCGCGCCGCGGCACGCCCGCGTTCGGCATGGTCGTCGCCGCCGTGCTGACGACGGCGCTGATCGCCATGAACTACTCGAAGAGCCTCGTGGATCTGTTCACCTTCATCATCCTGCTGGCGACGCTCGCGGTGCTCATTCCGTACGCCTTCTGCGCGCTCGCGGGCCTGCTCATCCTCGGGCGGCGAGGCGAGCGCCCGTCGGCGCGCGAGGTGACGCTCGCGCTGATTGCGTTCGTCTTCTCGTTCGCGGCGATCATCGGCGCCGGCGCCAACACGGTCTTCTGGGGATTCATGCTGCTGCTCGCGGGCCTGCCCGTCTACGTGTGGGTGGTTCGCGAGCGCGTGCGCGGCGGACGGTCGTGACGACGCCTCCGACCACCGCGCAGTCCGACGTCGGCGTGCTGCGCCGGGTCCTGCTCAAGGGGCCGCGCGAGGCCTTTCGCAGCGCGGAGGCGATCGCGAACGAGTGGCGGGCGTTGAGCTTCACGGCGCCGCCCGACTTCGACCGCGCGCTCGAAGAATACGACGCGTTTGCCAGGGCCGTGACGATGGCCGGTGCGCACGTCGATTACTTGCCGCCGGCGAGCGGCGTCACGCTGGACTCGATCTACGTCCGCGATGCGTCCGTGGTCTGCGATCGCGGCGTGATCCTGTGCGAGATGGGGAAGCCCGAACGCGCCGGCGAACCCGCGGCGCAGGCCGAGACGTTGCGCGCTCTCGGCGCGCCGACCGTCGGTGCAATTCGGGCGCCCGGCCGGCTGGAAGGCGGCGACGTCGTGTGGCTGGCGCCTCGCATCCTTGCCGTGGGCCGCGGGTATCGGACGAACGACGACGGCATCCGTCAGCTTCGGGCGCTGCTGGGCGACGCGATTGACGAGCTCATCGTCGTCCCGCTGCCGCACTGGCGCGGCCCCGGCGACGTGTTTCACCTGATGTCGATCATCAGCCCCGTCGATCGCGATCTGGCGGTGGTCTACGCGCCGCTCCTGCCGGTGCCGTTCCGCGAGCGGCTCATCGACCTCGGCTTCGCGTTCGTCGAGGTGCCCGACGAGGAGTTCGACTCGATGGGCGCCAACGTGCTCGCGATCGCGCCGCGGCGCTGCGTGATGGTGGCCGGCAACCCGCTGACGCGGGCCCGGCTCGAGGCGGCCGGCGCCGCCGTGGTCGAGTACGCGGGCCGAGAAATCAGCCTCAAGGGCGGCGGCGGGCCGACGTGCCTCACGCGGCCGCTTGCCCGCGATTGGCCAACCTGACCTACAATGCACGGCTGCTCCCCCGCGCCGGGTCCGTTCGTTGACGGCCGCGCACGTCCACTCTGGGGGAGCTATGCCTCGTCACATCAAGAAGTTCGGTTGGGTGCCTGATCTTCCCGATGCCCGGGACCACGTGTACTCGGCGCCGATTCCCGTGCTCGGCGTCATGCCCGCGAAAGTCGACCTCGGTCCGGACTGCCCGCCGGTCCTCAACCAGGGCCAGCTCGGCAGCTGCACGGCGAACGCCATCGCCAACGCGCACCGATTCGATCAGATGAAGCAGGGCGGCAAGCCGTTCGGCCCGTCGCGGCTGTTCATCTACTACAACGAGCGCGCGATGGAGGGCACCGTGAACGCCGACGCAGGCGCCATGATCCGCGACGGCATCAAGAGCATCGCTCAACAGGGCGTCTGCGACGAGGCCGAGTGGCCCTACAACATTGCCAAGTTCGCGAGGAAGCCATCCGCCGCCTGCTTCAAGGACGCGCTCCAGCACCAGGCGCTCTCGTACCAGCGCGTGACGCAGAGTCTCAATCAGATGAGGGGCTGCCTCGCGTCCGGATACCCGTTCGTGTTCGGCTTCACGGTGTACGAGGGCTTCGAGTCAGACAAGGTCGCCCGGACCGGTCAGCTGGACTTGCCCGTGCAGGGCGAGAAGGTCATTGGCGGGCACGCGGTGCTCGCCGTCGGGTACGACGACAAGACGCAACGCGTGAAAGTCATGAACTCCTGGGGCACGGCGTGGGGCAAGAAGGGCTTCTTCACGATGCCCTACGCGTACATCACGGACGACAACCTCGCCGACGACTTCTGGACGGTGCGCATCGTCGAGGCGTAGAGGCGCGCGGCAGGCGCGCTATACTCGCGGCGGTTTCGCTCGTCCGGGGGGTCCCATGGCGCGCCGCCGCTCGCTTCTTCTGCTCGCACTCGCGTTCCTGGTTGTCGCGTTCCGGCCGACGCTGCCGGCCCGGCAGGCGCCCGCCGTGCCGCCGTCGCTCTTCGGCGAGATGCGCTGGCGCAATATCGGTCCGTACCGCGGCGGCCGGACGAAGGCGGCCGCGGGCGTGGCGAGCCAGCCGTACACGTTCTACATCGGCGTCTGCAATGGCGGCGTGTGGAAGACGACCAACGCCGGGCGGACGTGGCAGTCGGTGTTCGACGACCAGCCGACCGGGTCGGTCGGCTGGGTGACCGTCGCGTCATCCGATCCGAACATCGTGTACGTCGCGAGCGGCGAGGGCCTGCAGCGGCCCGACCTTTCGACCGGCGACGGGATCTACAAGTCCACGGATGCGGGCAAGACGTGGGCGCACCTCGGGCTGCGCGACGGCCAGCAGATTCCGAAGATCGTGGTCGATCCCCGCAATCCGAACCGGCTGTTCGTCGCCGTGCTCGGCCATCCGTACGGGCCGAACGAAGAGCGCGGTGTGTTCCGTTCGGTCGACGGCGGGCTGACGTTCCAGAAGGTGTTCTACCGGGACGAGAACACGGGCGCCAAGGACGTCGACCTCGATCCCGTGAACCCCGACATCGTGTACGCGACGTTGTGGGAATCGCGCCAGGGGCCATGGGAGAACAGCAACTGGACCGGCGCCGGCGGCATCATCAAGTCCACCGACGGCGGCACGACCTGGACGCAGCTCCACGGCGGTTTGCCGGACATCACCAACGCGGAGATGGCGATCGCACCGAGCAACCCGCGGCGGCTGTTCGCGCTGATTGAGGCGAACAATCCGGGCGGGCGAGGCGGCGATGGCGCGCCCGGCGGCGGGGGTGGTCGCGGGGGCGGCCGCGGCGGCGCCGAGGGTCAGACCCCGAACCCGCGCATCTACCGGTCTGATGATGCCGGCGCGACGTGGTCGCAGATCACCACCGACAATCGCGTCGCGAGCCGCGTGGTCGAGGCGGTGCCGATCGTCGATCCGAAGGATCCGGACACGGTCTTCGTGACCGACGTCGTGACCTACAAGTCGACCGACGGCGGCAAGACGTGGGTGCCGTTCAAGGGCGCGCCGGGCGGCGACGACTACCAGAACCTCTGGATCAACCCGAACGACACCCACGTCATGCTGCTCGTGAGCGACCAGGGGGCCGTGGTGACGCTCGATGGCGGCCAGTCGTGGAGCTCCTGGTACAATCAGCCGACCGCCGCGCTGTACCACGTCATGGCCGACAACGCGTTTCCGTACCGCGTGTGCGGCGGGCAGCAGGACAGCGGATCGGTCTGCATCTCGAGCCGCGGCAACGACGGGCACGTGACCGTGCGCGAGTGGCATCCGGTGGCCGTTGAGGAGTACGGCTACGCGGCGCCCGACCCGCTCGACCCGGACGTCGTCTTCGGCGGCAAGGTCACGCGCTATGACCGGCGTACGGCGCAGTTCTCGAACGTCACGCCCGCGGCGGCCTCGCTGCCGACCGGCGGCGGCTCGGGCGGCGCCGCGATCCGCACGGTCCGGACGCAGCCCGTGGTGTTTTCCGCCGCCGACCCGCACGTGCTGTTCTTCGGCAACAACTATCTGTGGAAGACGATCGACGGCGGCGTGCACTGGACGCGCGTCAGTCCGGATGTGACCCGGAAGACACACGACGTGCCGTCGAGCATCGGCAAGTACTCCCAGGCGGCGGCGGGGCAGGCGGACACGAGCCCGGCCCGCGTGATCTACACGATTGGCCCGTCGTACGTGGACATCAACCGGATCTGGATCGGCACGGACGATGGCGTGATTGCGACGACCGCTGACGGCGGGCTCCACTGGACCGATGTGACGCCTCCGAAGGTCGGATCGTACTGGAAAGTCTTCACGATCGACCCTGGCCGCTTCGACGCGCTGACCGCGTACGCCGCGGTGAACACCCTGCGCCTCGACGACATGAATCCGCACCTCTTCCGGACGCACGATGGCGGCAAGACGTGGACGGAGATCAATCGCGGGCTGCCGGGCGGCGCCGCGGTGAGCGTCATCCGCGAGGACCCGAAGAAGAAGGGCCTGCTGTTCGCCGGATCGGAGACGCAGGTCTACGTGTCGTTCGACGACGGCGACGACTGGCAGTCGCTGCGCCTGAACATGGCCGCGTCGTCGGTCCGCGACCTGATCAACAAGGACGACGATCTGGTGGTCGGCACGCACGGGCGCGGGATCTGGATCCTCGACGACATCACGCCGCTGCGACAGGTCGACGCGCAGACCGCGAATGCCGAGGCGGTGCTCTTCACGCCGACAACCGCGCTGCGCGTGCGATGGAACACGAATCCAGACACGCCGTGGCCGCCCGATGAGCCCGCCGGCCCGAATCCGCCGGAGGGCGCGATTCTGAACTACTACCTGAAGTCGGCTGCGACCGGCCCCGTCACGCTCGAGATTCTCCAGGCCGACGGCCGGCTGGTGCGCCGCTATTCGAGCACCGACCCGGTGGCGGCCATACCGGACCCGTCGGTCGCGCCGCTGCCGCAGTACTGGTACCGCCCGCCGCAGCATCTGTCGACCGAGGCCGGCATGCATCGCTTCACCTGGGACGTGCACTACCAGCCGCTGCCGGGCGGCGGGGGAGGGCGCGGCGGCGGCCTGCCGATTTCCGCCGTGCCGTTCAACACCGTGCCACCGCCGTCCACGCCGTGGGTGAATCCCGGCAGGTACACGGTGAAGCTCACGGTCAACGGGAAGAGCTACACCCAGCCGATCACGGTGAAGCAGGACCCGCGCGTGAAGACGCCGGCGCTCGCCATGCAGCAGGTCTACACGTTGTCGCGGGCGGCGTACTACGGCGCGGCCGACGCGCTCGGTGCCGAAGCGGACGTCGCATCTTTGCGCGCGCAGGTGACCGATCTGAGGCCGCGCGCGGCGGGTGCCGTGGCGGACGCGCTCGCGGCCTTCGACAAGAAGGCGGCGGCGCTGGCCGGATCCGGCGGCGGGGGGGCGGCGCCCGGCCGGGGCGGGCGCGGCGGCCGCGGTGCTGCCGGTCCGGCGACCCCGCCGGCGAGCGAGACCCTCACGAGCGTGGCCGCGTCGCTCGCGGGAGTGATGAACCTGCTTCAAAGCGCGGACGTCACGCCGCCAGCCACGTCGGTCGCGGCGATGACTCGCGCGCAGCAGGCGGCCGCGGGCGTCATGACGCGTTGGACGGCGCTCAAGACCGTGGATCTGCCGGCGCTCAACGCTCAGCTCAAGGCCGCAGGGTTGCCGCCGCTGACGCTAGGAAAGTGAACGGACGACGTCGAGCACGTGGTCGATGTCCGTCGGATTGACGTAGAGATGCGCTGACAATCGCACGCCGCGATCGCCGCCTTGCGCGCGCACGCGAATCTTCCGCGCCCAGAGCGCGTCCTGCAGCTCGCGGCCGGTCTTGCCGGCGACGGCGAACGTCGTGATCGCCGAGGCGAAGCGCCGGTCGGACGGCGACGACAGGCGCGCGGCCGGAATACGCGCGAGCCCGTCCCGGAGTCTCGCCGCCAGCATCGCGTCCCAGCGCTCGATCCGCTCCAGGCCGATTCGCGTCATGAAGTCGATCGCGGCCACCAGCCCCTGGACGACGGCGACACTGCCCGTCCCGTAGTGCATGAACCGAAACGCGCCAGTCGAGTCGTCGTCGAAGGCGGCGCTCGCGAGCGTGTTCCAGAAGCGCGTCTGCACGTCGCGTCGGATGTAGAGGATGCCAGTGCCTTTTGGCGCGAGCATCCATTTGTGCGGGCTCGTGACGTACGCGTCGCAGCCCAGGTCCTTCACGTCCACGCGTCGCTGACCCAGGACCTGGGCGCCGTCGATGATCGCGAGCGCCCCGCGGTCGTGCGCGAGCGCGCACAGCGCCTTCGCCGGCAGCAGCATCCCGAGGCCCGATGTGATCTGACTGAACATGACGACCTTCGTCCGCGGCGTGATGGCGTCGGCAAATCGCTGAACCACCGCATCAGGCCCGCCCGGCGCGGCTTCGAGTACCGGCACTTGCTTGACGACGACGCCATGCCGCTTCGCCCGCAGCTGCCAGCCGCCGATCCCGCCGCTGTGCTCCTGGTCGGTCGTGACGACCTCGTCGCCAGAGGAGAGGTCCAGTCCGTTCGCGAGGAAGCTCATCCCCATCGTGGCGTTGGTCGTCAAGGCGATCTCGTCGGCAGCGGCGTTGATCACCTGACCAATGCGTCCGCGGATGTCGGTGAGCGGCTGGTAGCCGGTCAGCGGCTCGCCGTCGGCCTGGAAGTACGGCCAGTCCGGCAGCTCGCGCTCAATCCGCTCAGTGCCCTTCGTCAGGCTCTCGACGACTTCGCGCGGCGACGCGCCGAGCGTCCCGGTGTTGCCGTACGTGACCTCTGGCGGGAACAGGAACTCGCGCCGGGCCGCGGCGAAGATGCGCTCGTCGGAGTCGCCAGGCGCGAACGTGAACGTCGGGATGCCGAGCGGCGGAAACTGGCGCGCCCAGGCGCTCGCGGGCAGCAGCCCGACGGCCGCCCCGCCCAACGCGATCCGAGTCAGAAAGCTGCGGCGTCCAACGGCGTTCGTCATGAGGACCCTCCTCGGCACGCATCCTACTCCGCTTCGACGCGCTATACTCGCGCCACGATCGTGGACTCGCTCATCGGCCAGACCCTCGGGCGGTATCGCATCGTGGCGGAACTGGGCCGCGGCGGGATGGGCGTCGTCTATCGCGCGCTCGATACCACGCTCGATCGCGAAGTGGCCCTCAAGGTCCTGCCCCCGGATCTGGTCGCCGACGCGGATCGTCGGCGCCGGTTTCTCCGTGAAGCGCAGACGGCGTCGCGGCTCGAGCACGCGCACATCGGCGTGATCCATGAGGTCGGTGAAGCCGATGGCGTGACCTTCATCGCCATGGAGCTCGTCCGCGGCGAGTCGTTGCGCGAGCTCATCGCGCGCGGCGGCCTGTCACCCGCCCGCGCGGTGGACCTCGCGATCGAGATCGCCGAGGGCCTCGCCCGCGCGCACGACACCGGCATCATCCACCGCGACCTGAAACCGGCCAACGTCATGATCACCGACGACGGCCACGCGAAGATCATCGACTTCGGGCTGGCGAAGGCCCTGGACGCGAGTGCGACGGCCGACGCCGCCACGGTCGCCGCCTCGACCGACATCGGCGTCATCAAGGGCACAGCATCGTATATGTCGCCTGAGCAGACGCGCGGTGAGCGGCTCGACGCGCGCAGCGACCTCTTCAGCTTCGGAGTGATGCTCTATCAGATGGTGACCGGCCGGCTGCCGTTCCAGGCGCCCAGCTACGTGGACACGCTCCATGCGATTTCGCACGACGAGCCGCCGCCGCTTGCGTGGACGGGCTCAACCGCCCCCGCCGACGCGCAACACGATCTGCAGCGCCTGCTCGACAAGTGCCTGTCCAAGGATCCGGCGGCGCGCTATCAGACGGCCCGCGATCTCGTTGTGGACCTGAGGAGCGTGCGGCGCCGGCTCGACGGACCAGCGTCGGGGAGCGCACGAGTTTCGACCATCGGAGCCGCCAGGCCTCCGGACGCGACTCGCTCGGTCTGGCGCCGGCTCGCCGTCTGGGCCGTGCCTGCCATCGTCATGGCCGCGGCGGCCGCGTTCTGGTGGACGTACCGGGCGCCGCCGCCCCCGCCGCCGCTTTCATCCTCCGGTAAGCCGTCGGTGGCGGTGCTGTACTTCCAGAACAACACCGGGAGCCCGCAGCTCGACTGGCTGCGCACCGGCCTCACCAGCATGGTCGTCACGGACCTGTCGCAGTCGCCCGACATGGAAGTCCTCGGCACGGACCGCCTGTACCAGATTCTCGCGTCGCTCAAGCGTCAGAACGACGCGGAGCTGGCGTTCGACACGGTGCGCGAGGTCGCGCGGCTCGCCGGCGTGCAGCATGTCCTGACGGGTGACTACGTCAAGGCGGGCGAGACCATTCGCATCAACATCACGCTGCGCGACGCCGCGAGCGGACGCATCCTGACGGCCGATCACCTCGAAGCGGCTGGCGAGGCGAACCTGTTTCCGACCGTCGACGACCTCACCCGGCGCGTGCAGACCCATTTGGCGAGCGCGGCTCCCAATCCGACGCCGGTCTTCCAGGCGCCAGGCGCCCGCAGCGCGTCGGTTGGATCGGGCCTCTACCGCGACCTCCAGGACGTCACGACCGCGTCGATTGACGCGTACCGGGCCTACGCCGAGGGCGTGGCGTTCCTCGAGAGCGGACGTCCGGCGGATGCCGAGCCCAGGTTCCTCGAGGCAATCAAGATCGATCCCGATTTCGCGCTCGCGATGGCACGGCTCGCGGCGGCAGAGAACAACCTTCGCCGTCCGGACCAACGCTCGGAATACGCGAAAGCGGCACTTGACCGCTCGAACCGTCTGCCGACCAGGGACCGCTACTACCTCGAGGGGTTCTATTACACGAACGACGAGGACTCAGTCGAGCGTGGGATTGAGGCGTACAAGAAGCTGCTGGCCCTCGCGCCGGATCACTACGCAGGCAAACACAACCTGGCGAACGCGTACTCCGCGATCGAACAGTACGCGGAGGCGGCGCGGCTGGGTGAGGAGCTGCGCCGGTCAGCGTTCGTGCTGCCGATTTCCCTCAACAACCTGGCGTTGGCCTACGCGCACCTCGACCGCGGCGATGACGCCATGAACGTCGTCGCCGAGAGCGAGCGTCGCTTTCCGGGCACGGCTCTGACGGCCCGACAGCGCGGTGACGTGTCGACGATGCTCGGCCGACTCGACGACGCGGCGGCGGCCTACGGCCGCGCGGTGTCCGCCAGTCCGAACGATCCGACCTCGGCGACCGACCGGATGGCCATCGCGATCTTGCAGGGCCGGTGGCAGGACGCCCAGGCCGAGGTCGACACGCTGTCCGCGTCGTCCGATCCGTTCGTGAGCTTTGCGCTGACCGAGGCGCGCTGCCTGCTCGACCTGTATCGCGGCCGGAGCGCCACCGCCCTGCGCGGCCTCGACGCCGCCACGAAGCGACCCGGTCCGTGGGGCGCGACGTTCGACGCCGAACTGCACGTGATGGCCGCGCGCGTCTATCTCCAGCTTGGGCGGCCTGCGGAGGCGCTGACGCACGCCGACGCCGCGCGCCGGCACGCCGGCGACGCGTTGTTGACGCCGGGGGCGTTCGGCCGGATGTACACCGCGCTCGCCTTGACACGCCTGGGGCGCGCCCCGGAGGCCAAGCCTCTCGCGGACCAGTTGGCCGCCCGCGCGGCCATCGCCGAGGGCCCGCGAATGAAGCGATTCGTCAACCTGCTGGCGGGATCGCTCGCGCGTGATCGCCGGGATCTGCCGGCCGCGCTGACCGCGCTGACCGAGGCGGAGCGTTTGATGCCCCCGCGCAGCAACACCGGGCCGCCGCCGCCGCAGCCCGAAGTCTGGTTTGCGCTCGGCTCCGCCTATCTGGAGGCGGGGAACGACGTCGAAGCCGAGAAGCGTTTTGCGCTCGTCACCACGCGCATCGAGCGCCTGCTGTTCCCGATCGAGTACGCGCGCAGCCTCTACGCGCTCGGCCAGATCGCCGATCGGCGCGGCGACCGCGACCAGGCGCGCCAGTACTACACACAGTTCGTCGAGCTCTGGGGCGACGGCGATCTCGATCGGGACAAGGTGGCGAAGGCGAGGAAGACGATCAAGTAAGGCATCCTGTTCCGTGTGACGCGCTATACTCGCCACGCCGGGTGGATTCGCTCATCGGACGCACGCTCTCGCATTACGAGATCACCGCCGAGCTCGGCCGCGGCGGGATGGGCGTGGTCTACCGCGCCCACGACACGAAGCTGGACCGCGACGTCGCGCTCAAAGTCCTGCCAGCTGAGCTGCTGCCCGACGAGGCGCACCGGCGCCGGTTCATCCGCGAAGCGCAGACGGCGTCGCAGCTCGAGCACCCGCATATCGGGGTCATCCACGAAATCGACGAGGTCGACGGGATCGCGTTCATCGCGATGGAGCTCATCCGCGGGGAGAAGCTGAGCGAGGTGATCGCGCGAGGCGGGCTGTCCCCGGCACGCGCGCTCGACCTGGCCACGGAAGTCGCCGAGGGCCTCGCGCGCGCGCACGACGCCGGCGTCGTCCACCGCGATCTGAAGCCCGCCAACGTGATGGTGACCGGCGACGGCCACGCGAAGATCATCGACTTCGGCCTCGCGAAGCTGCTGCGCGCGGTGACCGCCGACACCGACGAAACGGCGCCGGCGACGACGCCGGGTACGGTCATGGGCACGACGGCGTACATGTCGCCGGAGCAGGCGCGCGGTCAGCGGGTCGATCACCGCAGCGACATCTTCAGCTTCGGCGCGATGCTCTTCGAGATCCTGGGCGGACGCTCGCCATTTCGGGGCCAGACCACCGTCGATACGCTGCACGCGATTCTGAACGATCCGCCGCCGCCGCTCCCGCCGTTCAAGTCGGCGGTGCCCACGGACGTGGCCGGCGAGCTCGAGCGCATTGTCGACAAGTGTCTCGCCAAAGATCCCGACGCGCGGTACCAGGGCCTGCGCGACCTCGTGGTCGATCTCCGAGCCGCGCGGCGCCGGCTCGAATCCGGCACGGGCCGTGTCCCGGCGGCCGTGGCACCGGCGCCGGCGGCGACCGCGCGCGCGTCGTGGCGGCTGATCGCGGGCGGCCTCGTCCTGGTCGTCGCCCTCGTCGCGGTGGGCGTCGTGATGTGGCCGCGCCTGCGCGGCACGCCGCCGCCCCCGCCGCTCACGGCGAGCGGGAAACCGTCGGTGGCCGTGCTGTATTTCCAGAACAACACCGGCAGCCCGCAGCTCGACTGGCTGCGGACGGGCTTGACCGACATGGTCGTGACCGATTTGTCCCAGTCGCCGGACACGAACGTGCTGAGCACGGATCGGCTCTACCAGATCCTGGCGTACCTCAAACGACAGAACGATCCCGTCATTTCCTTCGACACCGTGCGTGAGGTGGCGCGTCTGGCGGGCGTCCAGCATGTGCTCATCGGCAACTACATCAAGGCCGGCGAGACGATTCGGATCAACGTCACGCTGCAGGATGTGACCTCGGGACGCATTCTGACGGCCGAGCACCTGGAAGCCGCGAACGAAAGCCAGCTCTTTCCGACCGTCGATAGTCTTACGCGCCGTCTGCAGACCCACCTGGCCTCGACGGTCGCGAGTGGCGCGCCCACGGATCTCTTGAAGGCGCCTGGTGCGTCGGGCGGGAACGGGACCACCGGGCTCTATCGCACGCTCGAGGAGGTCACGACATCGTCCGTTGATGCGTACCGCGTGTACGCGCAAGGCGTGAGCCTGCTCGAGAGCGGGCGACCGCGGCAGGCCGAGCCCCTGCTGCTGAAGGCGATCGAGATCGATCCCGATTTCGCTCTGGCGATGGTGCGCCTGGCCGCTGTCGAGAACAACCTGCGCCGGTTGGACAAGAGCGCCGACTACGCCCAGCAGGCGCTGGCTCACGCCGACCGTCTCTCACTGCGGGACCGTTACTACATCGAAGGATTCCGCTACTCGCGCGACGAGGAAACCGAGGAGCGTGGCGCGGCCGCGTACGAGAAGCTGCTGGCCCTCTACCCTCAACACTACGCGGGCACGCACAATCTGGCGGATCTGTACTTCAATGCCGGACGTTTCGAGGACTCGGCGCGGCTGGGTGAGCAACTGCGCTTGAACTCCGTGGTCCTCCCGATCTCGCTGAGCAATCTCGCCGCCTCGTACGCGTTTCTCGACGACCTGCCCAAAGCTCAAGCCGTGCTCGACGACTACCTGCGGCGCTTTCCCGGAAGCGCTGACGCGTACCGCAGCCTTGGCGAGCTCATGATCACCTTCGTCAAACCCGCTGAGGCCGCCGCGGCGTTCGACCAGGCGGATGCGATCGATGGCGGCGATCCGACGTGGCTGTCCGATCGCTGGGCCGTCGCCGTGCTGCAGGATCGGTGGGCGGATGCCGAGGCCGCGACCACGGCGCAGATCCGGGCGGCTGATCCCTTCACTGCGTTTTCTTCGGTCCAGACGCACGCGCTGCGAGAGCTGTACCGCGGCCGAAGCACCGCCGCGCTGACCATCCTGGGCAAGGCCAAATCGGTGGCTGCGACTGCCGGTCCTACGTTCGATGCCCTCCTCAAGCTGACCGAGGCCCGCACGCTCTTGGCGCTCGGCGAGCCTCAACAGGCGCTCGCGTTCGCCGAACTGGCGCGCAAGCTGCCCGGTCAGGCGTTCCTGACGCCAATCGGCCTGAGCCGGTACTACCTGGCGGTCGCGTTGACACGTTTGGGGCGCGACGCCGAGGCCCGCGGACCGATTGGTGAGATCAAGGCACGCGCCGACGTCGGGTTCAGTCCGGTCGAAAGACGGCGAGTCCACCAGCTCGCCGGCGTCCTGGCACTCGATCGGCACGACACCGCAACCGCCATCGACGAGCTTCGACAGGCCGAGGGCCTTCTTCCGCCGCGCAGCAACTCGGGACCTCCTCCGACCCAGCCGGAGGTCTGGTTCGCTCTAGGTTCGGCGTACCTCGCGGCGGGCAACGATGACGAGGCCGAAAAGCGATTCTCCCGGCTGGTGGACGGAGCGGAGCGCGTGGCTTATCCCATCGAATACGTTCGCAGTATTTATTTCCTGGGTCAGATTGCCGAGCGGCGCGGGGAGGCGGACAAGGCGCGCGACTACTATCGACGCTTCCTCACCTACTGGGGCGACGGCGAGATCGATCGCGACAAGGTCGCGGAGGCGAGGAAGAAGATCAAGTAGGGCAGAAGGCAGAAGGCAGAAGGCAGAAGGCAGAAGGCAGAAGGCAGAGGGCAGAGGGCAGAGGGCAGAACCGTGAAACACGCAGCCAAACTCATCGCGTTCGTCTGTGTTGTGTTGGCAGCGGCGAGCGCGTTGCTCGTCGCGCAGGGCCGCGGGCGCGGCGGCGGCGCCGCAGGGCCGCAGACCGCCTACGTCCTCAAGCCGGCGCGCGTGTTCGACGGCGACGCGCTCCACGACGGCTGGGTCGTCGTCGTGCAAGGCCAGCGCATCCAGGCCGCGGGTCCGGCGGCATCTGTCGCGCCGCCGGCAAACGCCGAAACGATCGACCTGCCGGGCACGACGCTCCTGCCCGGGCTGATCGAGGCGCACTCGCACGTCCTGCTCCATCCGTACAACGAGACGACGTGGAACGATCAGGTCGAGCACGAGCTGCTGGGGCTTCGCATCGCTCGCGCCACGGTCTCGCTCAAGGCCACGCTTGACGCCGGGTTCACGACGATTCGCGACCTCGGGACCGAGGGCGCGGGCTACGCGGATGTCGGACTGAAGGCGGCCGTGAATCAGGGCATCATCCCCGGGCCGCGCATGCTCGTCGTCACGCGCGCGATCGTCGCCACCGGCGCCTATGGCCCGAAGGGCTTCCCGGCGGAATGGGACGTGCCGCAGGGCGGGGAAGAAGCCTCCGGCGTCGGCGAGCTGACGCGGGTCATCCGCGATCAGGCGAGCAAAGGCGCCGACTGGATCAAACTCTACGGCGACTATCGCGTCGGGCCGAGTGGCGGCGCCGTGCCGACGTTCACGCTCGACGAGATGAAGACGGCCGTCGAAGTCGCGCACAGCATCGGTCGGCCGGTGGCCGTGCACACGAGCACGACCGAAGGGCTGCGCCGGGCGATCCTCGCCGGCGTCGACACGATCGAGCACGGCGACGGGGGCACGCCCGAGCTGTTCAAGATGATGGTCGACGCGCACATCGCGCTCTGCCCGACGCTCGCCGCCACCGACGCGACCAGCCAGTACGCGGGCTGGAACAAGGCCGGCGGCGCTCCCGAGCCGCAAGCCGTGCAGCACAAGCGCCAGATGTTCAAGATGGCGCTCGATGCCGGCGTGACGATCGCCAGCGGATCCGACGTGGGCGTCTTCACGCACGGCGACAACGCGCGCGAGATCGAGCTGATGGTGGCCTACGGCATGGCCCCGATCGACGCATTGAAATCCGCGACCTCGGTCGACGCGAAGGCGCTCCACATGGACACGCAGGTCGGGCGGGTCGCGCAGGGGCTGTTTGCGGACCTCGTCGCCGTCGACGGCGATCCCACCAAAGACATCTCGGTGCTGCACAAGGTGAAATTGGTGATGAAAGGTGGCACGGTCGTGAGGAAGACGAATTGAGGATGTCAGGACCGTGTCACTGCGGAATGGCCGTCGTCGCCGGCGTTCTGCTCGCCGCGCCGCAGTGGACGCCGCAGACGTCCGGCGTGACCGCGAGTCTCCGCGGCGTCAGCGCCGTGAACGACCGCGTCGTCTGGGCCAGCGGGTCCGGCGCGACGGTGCTGCGGACGACCGATGGCGGCGCGACCTGGACGAAGCTGCCGGTCACGACCGACCGCGTCGACTTTCGCGACATCGACGCGATCGACGAGCGCACGGCGTACGTGCTCAGCATCGGCGCCGGCCCGACGTCGCGCATCTACAAGACCACGGACGCCGGCGAGCACTGGGAGCTGCAGCTCGCGAATCAGGATCCGAAAGTGTTTCTCGACGCGATGTCCTTCTGGGACGCGACGCACGGCATCGCGGTCAGCGACACGATCGACGGCCACTTCGTGATCTTCATGACCGACGACGGCCGAACCTGGACGCGTCTTCCGGCCGATCGCTTGCCGCCGGCGCAGCCGGATGAGGGCTTCTTCGCGGCGAGCGGCACCAACGTCGCGGTGAAGGGCCAGGACCACGTGTGGATCGGCACCGGTGCAGCCGCGCGGGCGCGAGTGCTGCGATCGCTCGACCACGGGCGGACCTGGGCCGTGGCGGAGACGCCGCTGCTCTCCGGCCAGAAGTCGGGCATCTACTCCATCGACTTTCGCGACGATCTCCACGGCGTCATCGTCGGCGGCACGTACGACAGGGAATCAGAAGCGCTCGACAATCTCGCCGTGACGTCGGACGGCGGCGCGACGTGGACGCTCGTCAGGGAGCACGGTCTCTCCGGCTTTCGGTCGGTCGTCACCTACCTGAAAGGCACGCTGGGTGTCGGCCCGTCGTGGCTCGCGGTCGGCCCGTCTGGCGCCGACTTCTCGACGGACGACGGCCGGACGTGGACGCCCGTGCCGGGCCCGGGCTTCCACACGTTCAGCCTCGCGCCGCGCTCGCTGGTCGGCTGGGGCGCGGGATCGCAGGGCCGGATCGCGAAGCTCGACGGCCTCAGCCCTTCTCGAACAGCGCCTCGGTTTCCTTATTGAAGAGAATCACGAGCGCGTAGATTCCGAAGATCGTCCCGATCGGGATGCGAATCAGGCTGATGGCGGCGAGGATGATGCCGAGGACTCGCGACCAGCGTCGAAGCGTCAGCATGCCCCAGCCGCAGATGATGTGAGGGACGGCCAGCACGATCAGGAAGATCGTGAGCGTCAGGCCGGTGAAGCCGAGGACGGCGACGCCGAGTGGAGCGCCCTCCTCGTGCGAGGCGCCGACAATCGTCGCGAGCACGCCGAACACGAAGGACGAGAAGAACGCGGCGAGCAGTAACAGCGCGCCGAACACGATGAAGAGGACCGCGATGACTTTGACGTGTGTGGCCACCGGCCGCCTCGCGCCCTACTCGTCCTTCTTGTCTTCGGGTGCGCGCGACGCCGGGTCGTCGAAGTCCGTCATCGGCTCGCTGACGTCGTTCGGATCGTCGTAGAGCCCGTCCATCCGGCCCGAGAAACGTTCCTTGATCGGACCCTTCGGTCCGCGTTCCTTGTTCTCCCAGCGCTTCTCGCTTTGCGCGCTCTTCTTCTTCGGCGGACCGAAGCGTCCCGGCGGTCCGAGATCGCCGCGCGGGGGGCCACCTGGCCGGAAGCCCCCGGGTCCCCCCATCGGCCGCGGCCCGCCAAAGCCGCCCCCGCCGGGGGGGCCGAACCCGCCGCCCGGACGGAACCCGCCGCCCCCGCTTGGCCGGAAGCCCCCGGCGGGCCGTTCCTCACGGGGACGGGCCTCGCTCACTGAGAGCGATCGGCCCATGAACGGCTGCTGGTTGAACCGGGTGATGGCCTCTTCCGCCATGGCTCGATCGGTGTATTCGACGAAGGCGAAGCCGCGCGGCCGTCCGGTGTCGCGGTCGACGGGAATGACGATCTGGGACGGGGCGCCGACTCCGGCGAAATGCGCACGCAAATCCGCTTCGGTGGCCCCGTAGGGCATGTTGCCGACGAACAAACGCACAGCCACTGACTATCCTCGCGTAGTTGACTGGGGGGACTCAGGTCGACGGAAGGTCTGAAAGCTCACGCTGCACCACGAAGAGTGCCACACGATTCATTGAATGAGGGCAGGGGATGAATGCGTCGCTAACGGTGCGCTTCGACCGTCGGGCAGGATAGCACGGTCGCCCCGTGAAGGCAAAGGGGCCCGGCGGGCGGCGCCGCCCGTAGTAACATGGTTGGCTTGGCCAGCGGGCCGAGGAGCTCGCTGTCGAGTGATGTCCGAATCCACGTCGGTTCCCGTTGTGCCGTCGGGCGCCACCCTGGTGGTCCGCGGCGCGCGCACGCACAACCTGAAGGGCGTCGACCTGACGCTCCCGCACCGGCAGCTCATCGTCTTCACGGGCGTGAGCGGGTCGGGCAAGTCGTCGCTGGCCTTCGACACGATCTACGCCGAGGGGCAGCGCCGCTACGTCGAGTCGCTGTCCGCCTACGCGCGGCAGTTCCTGGAGCGGATGGAGAAGCCGGACGTGGACGGGATCGACGGCATCGCGCCGGCGATTGCGATCCGCCAGAAGAACAGTGTCCGCAACCCACGCTCGACGGTGGGCACGACGACAGAAATCCACGATTATCTGCGGCTGTTGTGGGCGCGGGTGGGCCGGACGATCTGCCGGCAATGCGGGAAGCCGGTCGAGCGCGAGTCACCCGACCTGGTCGCGACCGAACTGCTCAAGCTGCCCGCGGGCGCCAGGCTGCTCGTGGGCTTCGACCATCCCCTGGTGACGGCGCCGGGGATCTTCGCGCCGGCCGACATCGACGGGGACGGGGAGGCCGAGGACACGGCCGGCGACGACCTGCCGTTCGACGCGGGCACGGGACGGAACGGCGCGAACGGCGGGCCAGCCCAGGAGGATCCGCTGACGTCGGCGCTCGGCACGCTCCGCAAGCGTGGTTTTGGCCGGCTGCTCGTCGACGGGCGCGTCGTGGCGATTGAGGAGGCGGCAGGCAAGCCCAACGGGCTGCGAGGCGCCGCCTCGCTCGCGGTGATTGTGGATCGCTTGAAGGTCGCGCCCGACGTGCGGTCGCGGCTGACGGACTCGATCGAGACGGCGTTCCGCGACGGCGACGGCGCGGCATTTGCGGTGGAAGTGGACGAGGCCGGGGCGCCGACCGCAACGCACCGCTTCAGCGAGCGGTTCGAATGCCGCACGTGCGGGATTGCCTACGAGGTGCCGCAGCCGCGCCTGTTTTCGTTCAACAATCCATTCGGCGCGTGCCCGACCTGCCACGGTTTCGGCAACATCATCGAGCTGGACCTCGCGCTGGTCGTGCCCGATCCGACGCGATCGATCAACGGCGGCGCGATCGAGCCGTGGACGAAACCGCACTACCGCAGCTGCCTGGTCCAGCTCAAGCGGGCCGCGAAGGCCGCGAACCTGCGGCTCGACGCGCCGTGGCGCGACCTGACCGATGCCGAGCGTCAGTTCGTGATCGAAGGCGACGGCGAGTACGAAGGCGTCAAGGGTTTCTTCCGACGGCTCGAGCGCAAGAAGTACAAGGTGCACGTCCGGGTGTTCCTCAGCCGGTATCGCGGCTACCTCGTCTGCCACGACTGCGGCGGCACGCGGCTGCGGCGGGAGGCGCGCGACGTGCGCGTGGGCGATCGAACCATCGACGCCGCCTGCGCGCTCACCGTGAAGGACGCCGCCGCGTTCTTCGACGGCCTGCGCCTGTCCGAGAAGGAGGCGGTCGTGGCCGGCACGGTCCTGCGCGAGATCCGGCGGCGGCTCGGCTTCCTCACCGATGTCGGCCTCGACTACCTGACGCTCGATCGGCTGTCGTCGACGCTCTCCGGCGGCGAATCGCAGCGCATCAACCTGGCGACGTCGCTGGGGTCGGCGCTCGTCGACACGCTCTACGTCCTCGACGAACCGTCGATCGGCCTGCACCCGCGCGACAACGAGCGCCTGATCACGATCCTCAAGCAGCTCCGCGACCAGGGCAACACCGTGCTCGTCGTCGAACACGACGCGGACATGATCCGCGTCGCGGACCAGATTGTCGATCTGGGCCTGGGCGCCGGCGAGCAGGGCGGGCGCGTGATCTACTCCGGCCCGGTGAGCGGCCTGCTGCAGGACGGCCGGTCGCTGACGGCGAAGTACATGCGCGACGAGCTCGCGATTCCGGTGCCGGCGACGCGCCGGCGGCCGGGCGTGCAGCACCTGAAGGTGTACGGGGCGAGCGAGCACAACCTCAAGGACATCGACGTCGACATTCCGCTGGGCCTGCTCACCGGCGTCACCGGCGTGAGCGGCTCGGGCAAGTCGACGCTCGTGCACGACGTGATCTATGCGGCGATCAAGCGCGCGAAGGGCGACTGGGACCGGCGCGTCGGCTCGCACCGCAGGCTCGAGGGCGCGGAGTTCATCAGCGACGCCGTGCTCGTCGATCAGCAGCCGATCGGCCGCACGCCGCGCTCGAATCCCGTGACGTACCTCAAGGCCTTCGATCCGATCCGCGAGCTCTTCGCGTCGACGAAGGACGCGCGCGCGAAGGGCCTCACGGCGAGCCACTTCTCGTTCAACGTCCCCGGCGGCCGCTGCGAGGCATGCGAAGGCGAGGGGGTCGTCCGCGTCGAGATGCAGTTCCTGGCGGACGTCTTCGTGCCGTGCGACCAGTGCGACGGCAAGCGCTTCCGCCCGCAGGTGCTCGAGGTCCGCTACAAGGGCCGCAACATCGACCAGGTGCTCGACCTGACCGTGCGCGAGGCGCTCACGTTCTTCGGCGGATCGCCGAAGGTCGTGCGGCGCCTGCAGGTCCTCGACGAGATCGGCCTCGGCTACCTCCGGCTCGGCCAGCCGGCGACGACGCTCTCGGGCGGCGAGGCGCAGCGAATCAAGATCGCGTCGCATCTGGGCGCGCAGGGCGGCGAGCGCATGCTCTACGTGCTCGACGAGCCCACGACCGGCCTCCACTTCGACGACATCGTGAAACTCGTCGCGGCGCTCAAGAAGCTCCTGCACGCGGGGCACAGCCTGGTGGTGATCGAGCACAATCTCGACGTGCTCAAGACCGCGGACTGGATCATCGACCTCGGGCCCGAGGGCGGCGAGGCCGGCGGCCACGTGGTGGCGACCGGGACGCCCGAGCAGATCGCGAAGACGGCCGCGTCCTACACGGGCCAGCACCTGCAGCGCGTGCTCGCCGCGGCGCGGGCCCACGGTCAGTAGCCCGGCATGGTCCTGCCGCGCGCGTTCTACGACCGGCCCACACTCGACGTCCTCGAGGATCTGATTGGGAAGATCCTCGTGCACGAACGCCGGGGCTCGCGCGTGTCGGGCGTGATCGTCGAAGCCGAGGCGTATGTCGGCGAGGACGACCCGGCCTGCCACGCCGCGCCGGGTCCAACCAGGCGGAACGCGCCCCTGTACGGTCCGCCCGGGCACGCCTACGTGTACTTCAACTACGGCATGCACTATCTGGTGAACGCCGTGACCGAGGCGGAAGGGTCGCCCGCAGCCGTGCTCATCCGCGCGCTCGAGCCGCGCGAGGGCGCGGGTCTGATGCGGCGCCGCCGCGCCCGGACGAGCGGACGGCCGGCGTCGTCAATTGCCGCGACGGACTTGTGCCGCGGGCCGGGCAACCTCACGGCCGCGCTCGGCATCACCCTGGCGCAGAATCGGCTCGATCTCACGTCGGGATCCCTAACGATTCAGGACGAGGGCGTGACGCCGGGCCCGCTGGCCTGGTCGCCGCGCGTCGGGATTCGCGTGGGGGTTTCGCGCAAGTGGCGCTGCTACTGGGCGGGTCACCCGAGCGTGTCGGGGGCTTCGCGCACAAACCTCGGATCAAGCGAGACGTTCAGAGCCAGAAGTTAGAAGTTCGGAGCGTCCGGCATCCGGTTTTGTTACCGTCTGGCTGCCGCCGTCATCTTCTCGACCGGCACGTTGAACGTCAGCCGGCGGGCGCCCCGAATCACGTCGACCTTGATCGTGGACCCGACCTTCGCATCCAGAATGATGCGCTGGACCTGCTGCGCGTCGCTGACGTCCTGGTCGTTCACCCGGGTGATGATGTCGTCGAGCTGCAGTCCGGCGCGGTACGCGGAGGAGTTCTGGTACATGTTCCAGATGACGACGCCCTTGAGGCGGCCGTAGCCGGCGCGCTCGGCCCGATCGGGGTCGACATTGCGAAGCGTCACGAGGCCGATGGTGCCGCGCATGACCTCGCCGTGCTGAATCAGCTCCTCCATCAGCGGCCGCGCGAGGTTGGCGGGAATCGCGAAGCCGAGGCCCTGGTAGCCGCCGGTCTCGCTGTAGATCATCGTGTTGATGCCGACGAGCTCGCCGCGCGCGTTGATGAGCGCGCCGCCCGAGTTGCCGGGATTGATCGCCGCGTCCGTCTGAATCATGTCGGTGTAACTGGCCAGCTGCGGATCGTGGCGGTTGACGGCCGAGACAATGCCCAGCGTGACCGTCTGGCTGAAGGCGAACGGATTGCCGATCGCCAGCACCCACTCGGCCACGCGCAGCTTCGAGGAATCGCCCCAGGGGATCGTGGCCAGATTCTGCGCGTCCACCTTCACGACCGCCAGATCCGACGTCGCGTCGATCCCGACGAGCGTGGCCGGCAGCTCCCGGTTGTCCGGCAGCGTCACCTTGATCGACGCGCGCGCGTTGCCGATGACGTGGCTGTTCGTGAGGACGTAGCCGTCCGTCGAGACGATGACGCCGGAGCCGAGGCTCGTCTCCTGCCGCACGGCGTCCCGGCCGTAGAACATCTGAAAGAACGGATCGGCGACGGTCTGGGTCGAGGTCGACGAGATGTTGACCGACGCCTTGACCGCGCGCTCGGCGACGTCGGACAAATCGGGCAGCGTGCCGGCGGCCGGAAGGCTGGCGGGTCGCGCCTGCGGCGTCGGCGCCGCGGCGGGCGCGGCCACGATGGTCGAGGTCGCTGGCGATGGGAGGCGGCCGGCGACGATCGAGCCGACGAGAAAGCCAGCGAGAGCGAGCAGCACGCCTGCGAAGAAGTAGCGCTTCATGATTGGTTGGACGACGACCGCGTCAAGTGACGGGAACCCGCCGGCCGTCCGGTCCAGCGATCTTGGGCACGATCACCGTGAGCACACCGTCCACGAGATCGGCAGTGATGGCGTCCCCTTGCACGGGCTGCGTGAACCGGAAGGACCGTGAGAATTGGCCTTGGCCGCGCTCGAGCTGCTGATACCGCTCGGGACAGCACCCGAGGCCCGGGCGCTGCCCGCGGATCGTCAGCGCGCCATCGTCGAAGTCGAGATGGACCTCGTCGCGGCTGAGTCCGGGCAACTCAACGGTCACCACGTAGCGGTCCGTCCACTCGGCCAGGTCGACCGGCGGGACCCACCCGGGTGTCGCGCGTCCGAAGAGACTCTCGAGTCGCTCCTGCATGGTCAGCAGGTCGCGCATCGGATCCCAGGGCATACCTTCCGATAGTAGCGCACTCCCCGGGGGGCTGGCTCCCGGGCGCGGCCGGTGCAACCGGGGTCGGGAGAGGTCGACCCGGCTCGCAAGCGGTGCTAACATAAAGAGTTCTTGTTCGTGTGAGAGCCCTGGCCTTATGTATTCGATTCAAGCGACCCGCCTGCGGAAGGGCAATCTGATCAAGCTCGACTCGGACCTGTTCCGGGTCATCGACCTGTACCACATCACGCCGGGCAACAAGCGCGGGCACGTGCAGTGCAAGCTGCGGGATATCCGCAGCGGCCGACTCATCGACCACAAGTTCCGCTCCGAAGACGACGTGGAGCGGGCGACGCTCGACGAGCACGAGATGCAGTTCCTCTACCGGGACGGCGACCTGTACCACTTCATGAACACCGAGAACTACGAGCAGGTCCATCTCTCGCACGAGATCCTCGGCGACAGCGCGCTGTACCTGCTGCCCGAGAGCACCATCAACATAGAGTTCTACGAGACCGAGCCCGTGGGCATCCATCTGCCGCTGACGGTCGATCTGAAGGTGGCCGACACGGTCCCGGGCATCAAGGGCGCGACGGCCGCGGCCCAGGTGAAGCCGGCCACGCTCGAGACCGGCCTCGTGGTGAGCGTTCCGGCCTTCGTCAACACCGGCGACGTCGTGCGGATCAACACGGAGACGGGGGAATATCTGTCGAGAGTGTAGGGCAGAAGGCAGAAGGCAGAGGGCAGAAGGCCGCTACGTCTCACTTCTGGCTTCCAACTTCTCACGCGTCGCGTCCTTAAGCTTCATGGAACACCACTACACGCCCAAGCCGGGCTGGATCGAAGTCATCACGGGCAGCATGTTCAGCGGCAAGAGCGAGGAGCTGATCCGGCGGCTGCGCCGCGCGCAGATCGCGCGCCAGCGGGTGCAGATCTTCAAGCCCGCGATCGACAACCGGTACAGCAACGACGAGATCGTCTCGCACAGCGAGATGAAGATTCCGTCGGTCAACGTCGCGACCTCCGCGGACCTGCTGGCGAGGGTGCTGCGGGACACGGAAGTCGTCGGGATCGACGAGGGGCAGTTCTTCGACGCCGAGCTGCCCGCGGTCTGCACGCTCCTGGCCAATCAGGGGCAGCGCGTCATCGTCGCGGGCCTGGACCAGGATTATCTCGGCAAGCCCTTCGAGCCGATGCCGCAGCTGCTGGCGATTGCCGAGTACATCACCAAGACGCTGGCGATCTGCATGGTGTGCGGCGGGCCGGCCAATCACACCCAGCGGCTGGTGGCCTCGAAGGAGCGGGTGCTCGTCGGCGCCTCAGGCACGTACGAGGCGCGCTGCCGGCACTGTTTCGATCCAACGCTCTCCATCGATAATCGGTAATCGGCAATCGGACAATCGAAGAGCATCGATGAAGGGCTATCGCCATCGATGATCGAGCATCGCAACCCATCGTGTGATCGTCGATCGATGCCGGTGGTCGATCATCGATGGCAAGGGTCGATCATCGATACCGATGGTCGTTCATCGATGGCAATGGTCGATCATCGATACCGATGGTCGTTCACCGATGGCGATGGTCGATCATCGATGGCGATGATCGTTCATCGATGGCGATGGTCGTTCATCGATGTCGATGGTCGTTCATCGATGTCGATGATCGATCAGCGTTGCCCTTCGATTGCCCGATTGCCGATTGCCGATCATCGATGAGAAGCGGCGATCCACTGAATGAGGCCCTGGCCGCCGACGGCCATGGGATCGCCGAGCCAGTCGGGCGGGGTGAGCCAGACGAAGGCAAGAATCACGGCCACCCAGACGTCGTACGCGAGCGTGGCGCGCTCGTCGGTCCAGTAGAACGCTCGCACGAAGAGGCCGGCGAGGCCGCGCGGCTGCGGCTGCGGCCGGCGGTTCAGCTCGAGATAGGTGTAGTAGATGCGATCGACGACGGTCACGACCGAGAGGACGCCGATCACCCACATGACGGCGGCCATGCGGTTGGTGAAGGCGCCGATCATGAAGAGCACGATCCGCTCGGGACGCTCCATGAACCCGACCTTGCATTTTGGCAGGAGCGATTCCGCCCGCGCGCGCGTGTAGCTCGTCATCGTCGCGAACACCATCGCGATCGACGTGATGAGGACGTAGTCCGTCCGGCCGAGCGACGAGTAGAGGCAGATCAAGCCGACCGAGAGCGCGAGATCGGAAAAGCGGTCGATGACCGAGTCCCAGAAGCCGCCGAAGCTGCTGATCTTGCCGGTCTCGGTCGCGACCTTGCCGTCGATGAAATCGAAGATGTTCGCGACGACCATGATGACGCCGGCGGTGAGGAAGCTGCCCATCGAGAGCGCCCAGCCCGCCGCGATGTTGATGAGGACGCCGGTGAACGTGAGAAGATTCGGATGGATCCGGAGGCGCACGCACGCGGCGATGATGAGCCGCAGTGGGTAGTTGAATACCTGGCCGATGAAGCCCGTGAAGGTCACAGGGGTCGGTGTCTGACTGCCGGCTCGCGCAAAACTGGTCCGGATAGTAGCCCATGGCCATTCACGATCTCAAGGGCCAGATCGCCCGTCTGCCGGAGCAACCGGGCGTGTACCTGTTCCTCTCGGCGACCGGGGAGACGCTCTACGTGGGCAAGGCGCGCGTGCTGCGCGATCGCGTCCGCAACTATCTGGGCGCCGGCGGCACGAGCCCGCGGATCGACGCGCTGCTTCGCGGCGCCGCCGCGCTGGAGGTCGTCGTCACCGATTCGGTGGTCGAGGCCCTCGCGCTCGAAAACCGGCTGATCAAGCAGCGCAACCCGCGCTTCAACGTCCTGCTGCGCGACGACAAGACCTATCCCTACCTCGAGCTCACGACGACCGAGCGCGCGCCGCGGCTGCTGGTGGCGCGGCGCGTCGAGCGCAACGGCAACGTCTTCGCCGGACCGTTCATGCCGGCCCAGGTGGCGCGGCGGACGATGAGCCTGGCGCATCGACTCTTCGGCATCCGATCGTGCAACGAAGTGATTGACGGCAAGCGCGACCGTCCGTGCCTCGAGTACGACATCAAGCGCTGCCTGGCGCCGTGCGTGGACACGATCTGCTCGATCGACCAGTACCGCCGGGCGGTCGAGCAGGCCCGACTGCTCGTCGAGGGCCGCCAGGACGAGCTCGTGACCGATTTGCGGCGGGAGATGCACGAGGCCGCCGACGCCGAGCGCTACGAGCGCGCCGCGCACCTGCGCGACGCCGTGCGCACGATCGAGACGCTGCGCGAGCGGCACAACAAGATGGAGACCGTCGCGCAGGGCGACCGCGATGCGTTCGGGCTCAAGGCCGGGCCGCGCGGCGCCGTCGTGCTGGTGTTCCAGGTGCGCCGCGGGCGCGTCATCGATCGCGTCGAGCTCCTGACCGACGCGGGGCGCGCGGCGGCCGGCCCGGACGCCGAAAACGCGTCGGCGCTCCTCGAGAGCGAGGCCGAGATCCTCGCCGCCGCGGCGCAGCAGTTCTATAGCGAGCACCCCGCGCCGCCGGAGATTCACCTCCCCGTCGAGATCGACGCCGAGGAGCGCCAGGCGCTCGAGACCTGGCTGTCCGAGCGGGCCGGACGGCGTGTCGCGCTCGTCGTGCCGCGGCGCGGCGAGAAGCGCGGCCTGCTCGACCTCGCCTCGCGCAACGCCGCCGTGGCGTACCAGACGCACTTCAGCGAGGGCGCCGTCGCGAGCTTCGACGCCCTCGACACGCTCCGCGCCGTGCTCGCGCTGCCCGCGCTGCCGCGCCGCATCGAGTGCTTCGACATCTCGACGCTGCAGGGGCGAGAGACCGTGGCGTCCATGGTCGTCTGCGTCGATGGGCGGATGAGACGAGGAGAGTACCGGAAGTACCGGATCCGAGGCCTCTCAAGGGATCAGGCCCCGGGCGGTAGGCAGCCAGCGGCTGATGCCTCTCCGGTCATCGCGGATGACTTCGCCGCGATGGAAGAGGTCGTCCTGCGCCGATACCAGCGGGCGCTCGAGCAGGGCGGGCCGTTTCCGGATCTGATCCTCATTGACGGCGGCAAAGGGCAGCTGACGGCCGCGTACCACGCGCTCCGGCAGCTCGGCCTGGAACGGCTGGTGGCCATCGGCCTGGCCAAGCAGGAGGAGCTGATCTTCACCCGCGATCGCGCGGAGGGGCTGGCGCTTCCGCCGCAGTCGCCGGCGCTGCACCTGGTCGAGCGCGTGCGCGACGAGGCGCATCGGTTCGCGGTGACGTTCCATCGCCGCGCGCGCGCGCAGCGCGACATCCGGTCGGCCCTCGACGACATCGCCGGCATCGGTCCGCGCCGCCGCAAACAGCTCCTGAGCTCGTTCGGGTCCGTGGCCGGCGTGCGCCGGGCCAGCCGCGACGAGCTCACAGCCGTCGTCGGCGCCAAGGCGGCCGAGGCGGTGCTCAAGCACTTCGAGGGGAACTGACGGAAGGCAGAAGGCAGAAGGCAGAGGGCAGAAGGCAGAAAGCAGAAGGCAAAGGAGGCGCAACGTGAAACGGCATCTTCTTGTGCTGGCCGGTGCAGTCGCGACGATCGCCGTCGCGTCGATGGGCGCGGCGCCGGCACTGCAGGGAACCTCGTCGGGCCGCGCGCTCGCGCTCGTCGGCGGCACGCTGATCGACGGATTCGGCGGCCCGCCGATCCGCAATTCCGTCATTCTCGTGCGCGGCGAGCGCATCACGGCCGTCGGGCAGGTCGGCGTGCTCGCGGTTCCGGCGGACGCCGAGGTGATCTCGACCGAGGGCATGTCGGTGCTGCCCGGCCTGTGGGACATGCACGTCCACACGATGATCGACGGACACTCCGACTACGAGCACTGGGACAAGACGTATCCGTCGCGGCTCGAGAAGGACGTCATGCCGGCGTCGGCGCGCCAGCTGCTCATGGCAGGCGTCACGACCGCGCGCGATCTCGGCGGGCCGCTCGACGCCAGCCTTCACGTGCGCGACGCGATCAACCGCGGCGACATTCCCGGCGCCACCCTTTACGTGTCCGGCCCCTTCCTTCAGCACGCGCCGTATCCCGGCACCGACTACTTCCGCTGGGGCGTCTCGGGCGTGGCCGACGCGAGGGCGAAGGTCCAGAGGCTCGCCGCCGCGGGCGTGGACGTCATCAAGCTCATCGATCAGGATCAGATGGCGCCTGCCGAGGTCGAGGCGGTCATTCAGGAGGCGCATGCCCGCAATCTGCCGGTGATCGCGCACGCGCACCGGCCGGATGAGATTCGCCTGGCCCTGAAGTACGGCGCCGACGACCTGCAGCACACGGGCCTGGCGACGGCGCCGGAGTATCCGGCGGATATCATCGAGATGATTCGCGCGCGCACGGCGAAGATGGCGCTCGGGCCGTTCTGGTGGACGCCGACGGTCGAAGGACTGTGGAACTACGAGTACATGCGGGACAACCCGGAGATGCTCGACGACCCGTCGTGGCACCTCGGCCTGCCGCAGGACATCATCGACGACATCCGGCAGTCGATCCAGCATCCCGGCGAGATGGGCTACTTTCAGCTCACGCCCGCGCGCAAGCCGACACTGAAGAGAAAGTTCACGCAACTGCGCGAGGCCGGCGTCACGATGCTCATCGGCACCGACAGCGGGATCCCGATGCAGTTCCACAGCCAGTCCACGTGGAACGAGCTCGACATCTGGGTCCGCGAGATGGGCGTGCCGCCGATGGAGGCGATCCGGTCCGCGACCTACTGGCCGTCGGTGATGATGAAGAAGGACAAGGACGTCGGCACGGTGACGCCGGGCAAGCTCGCGGACATCATTGCCGTGCGCGGCGACGTGCTGCGGTACATCGACCTGCTGCAGCGCGTGGACATCGTCGTCAAGCACGGCAAGCGGTACAAATAGGAGCGACATGCGGTTTGTGTTCATCGGCGCGGGCGGGGTCGGCGGGTACTACGCCGCGCGGCTCGCGAAATCGGGGCAGGACGTCGCGGTCGTCGCGCGCGGCGCCCACCTCGAGGCGATCCGCCGCCACGGCCTCCGGGTCGTCGGTCCGCTCGGCGACTTCACCGTGCCGCTCGCGGCCGAGAGCGATCCGACCCGGCTTGGCGAGGCCGACGTCGTCGTTCTCACGGTCAAGACGTACGACAACGCGACGGCGCTGCCGCTGATCAAGCCGCTGGTGGGCAAGCGGACGGTCGTGCTGACGATCCAGAACGGCGTCGACAGCGCGGACGAGGTCGCGGCCGTCGTCGGCGAGGGGCCGACGCTCGCCGGCGCGACCTACATCGCGACGGCCGTCGAGTCGCCCGGCGTCATCCGGCAGACCGGCACGCACCGGCGCGTCGTGTTCGGGGAGTGTTTCGGCGCGCCCACGGCGATCTCCCCTCGCGTCGCCGCGATCGAGCCGGTGCTCAAGGCCGCCGACATCGAGGCCGAGGCCGTGGCTGACGCGCGGCCGGCGATCTGGGAGAAGTTCACGTACCTGGCGCCGTTCGCGGCGTTTACGGGCGCGGCGCGGCTGCCGCTGGGACCGCTGTGGGCCGACGCGTTCACACGCGAGATGTTCGTCGCGGCCGTGCGCGAGGTGGTGGACGTCGCGAGGGCGCATGGCGTGACGATGGCGCCGGATCACCTCGACCGGATGCGCACGTACGTCGCCGCCATCCCGCCGGCGACGCGGTCGTCGCTCTTGATCGATCTCTCGCAGGGCAAGCGGATCGAGGTCGAGGCGCTGCAGGGCAGTGTCGTGCGCCGCGGCCAGGCGAAAGGCGTGCCGACGCCGATCATGGCGGCGCTCTACGCGGTCCTCAAACCTCACGCGAGCGGCCCGCCGGCCGTGCCCGGTTCGTAACGGGTGCCGGGCGTCCGTGTCGTCGATCCTCCCGAACGTTCGCGCGCTGCGCCACCGCAACTTCCGTCTGCTGTGGCTGAGCCTGTTCGTGTCCTTCTGCGGGTCGTTCATGCAGATGGCCGCGATCCTGTGGCACGTCTCGCTGCTCGTGTCGCCCGAACGCAAGGGCCTCGCGCTCGGGATGGTCGGGCTGGTGCGCGTGCTGCCGATCATCTTCTTCTCGCTCGTCAGCGGCGTCGCGGCCGACGTCTTCGATCGGCGGAAGCTCATGCTCGTCACGCAGGTCGGCGGGACGATCGTGGCCTCGGTGCTGGCCGTGCTCACGTTCCTGGGGATCGCCGTCGTCTGGCCGATCTACGTGCTGGCGGCGATTGGCGCGGCCGCCGGAGCGTTCGACGCGCCCGCGCGTCATTCGCTGGTGCCGATGCTCGTGCCGCGCGAGGACCTGCCCAACGCAATCAGCCTCAACACCGTCATGGTGCAGATCGCGCAGGTCGGCGGCCCGGCGGTCGGCGGCGTGGTCATCGCGCTCGCCGGCGTTGGCTGGGCGTACGTCTTCAACGCCGCGTCGTTCCTGTTCGTCGTCGTGGCGCTGTCGATGATGCGCGACGTCCGCCCGACCGAGCGCGGCGCCGGCCACGCCGGCGACGAGCTGTCGATCAAAGCCGCGCGCGAGGGGCTCCGCTTCGTGTTCCGCTCGCCGATGATTCGCTCGACGATGCTGCTCGATTTCTTCGCGACGTTTTTCGCGTCGGCGACGGCGCTCCTGCCGATCTTCGCGCAGGACATCCTCAAGGTCGGGCCGCGCGGCTACGGCTGGCTCTACGCCGCGCCCGCGGTCGGCGCCAGCCTGGGCAGCCTGGCGATGGTGCGGATCGTCGATGACATCAAGCGCCGCGGGCCGACGCTCGTCTGGGCAGTCGTTCTCTACGGCCTGTCGACCGTCGTCTTCGGGTTCTCGCGGGCGTTCTGGCTCTCGTTCGTGTGCCTCGCGATGTCCGGCGCGAGCGACGCCGTGAGCATGGTGATCCGCAACCTCGTCCGCCAGCTCGACACGCCCGACGAGCTCCGCGGCCGCATGACCGGCATCAACATGGTGTTCTTCATGGGCGGGCCGCAGCTCGGCGAGCTCGAAGCCGGCGCGGTCGCCAACTGGTTCGGCGCGCCGTTTTCGGTCGTCAGCGGCGGCGTCGGCTGCCTCGCCGCCACTGCGGTCGTCGTTGCCGTCACTCCCCAGTTGTGGCGGTACCGCAGGGACCTGCCCTACTCGCGATCAACGGCGACGCCCGCCAGTTGAGGTCGGCGAAGCCGCCGCTCAGGAGGGTGTGGGCTTGCGAGCGCGTCTCGATCGCCGCGGCCGCAGCCGCGATCGCCACGCACAGCCCGGCGGCCCCGCCGAGGTAGGCACGCCAGCGCCGCACGTCAGCGCTTCTTCGAGATGAAGATCGAATCCGAGAACTTCTGCAGCGCCTTCAGCTGATCGGGCCGGAACTCGACATCGACCATGAAGACGTTCGCGCGAATCGACTCGGCCCACGCGACCCTGGCGAACTCCTCGGCGGTGATCTGCGCGACCGAATCGAGCACCATGGCGCCGGCTGCCGGGTTGTCGACCGTCATCCGCGAGCCGAGGTCGAGCACGAACGGCTTCTCGGCTTTGGCGTCCACGAACAACGTCAGCGTCGGCGTGCGGAGCGTGTTCGGGTTGGCCAGCGGATCGGCGCTCGCCTGGACGCGGATCGACCGGGGCGCCGTCTTCGGGAACCGTCCTTCGAGCATCGCGACGAACGACATGCGCATCGTGCCGCCCTTGCCCGACACCACGACGCCAAGGCCCCGCTCGGTTTGCCGCGTGTCGTCGTGGTACGTCGTCCACGTGTCGAGGTCCTTCATCGTGGAGAGCATGCCGGCGCTGATCTGGCGCGCGCCGACGCGCCCTCCGGCCAGGCCGAGCGCGAACGCGACGATGACGAGGCCGGACAGAACGCGACGCGCTGGATGCCTGGTGCTCATGTGGAGCCCCTTACAGAATTGGCATGGACCGCGATCCATGCCCCTCTCTCCACGATAGACCCAATGCGGCGATCGGCCAAGTCCGGGCTACTGCGAGGCCTGGCAGGTGCCGTAGTTCTGCGAGACGGACGGTGCCGCCGTCAGATCACCCAGATGGCGCGAGTGCACCGCAATGAAGACGTCGTCATGCCCGCCCGCCACGAAGATCGTCGTGACGTTCAGGTTGCCGATACGCGTCTTCTCGACGAGGTTGATGCCGGTCTGCGTCACGATCATCGACACGATCGCCGAGGCGTTGCCGCTCACGATTCGCGCCTGGCCCTTCTTCGCGTCGATCGAGTCGATCTTGAAGGAGAAATCCTGCGTGCGGCTGACGACCTCAGGCGTCGTCTCCTTCCAGATCGCGGTCGCGTACACGCCGAACGAGCACGAGAGCTGGCGCGCCGTGAAGAGCGGATTCTTCGGCGCGGCCTGCGGCGACGGCAGCGAGGGCGCCGAGCCCGCCTGACCACCTTGAAGCAAGAGCGCGAGAACGATCAACCGGACGACCATGACGCCTCCTATCCGGAGCAGCTCATTTTCCCGCGGCGCGAGGCTCAGCCGCAAACGGCGGCCGGCAGTGGTACGATTCCGCGCGTGCTGGTGTCAGTGGCCCTGACCCTGGCGGCCGGTGCGGTCGCCGGCTGCCTCGGAGCGCTCCTTGGAATCGGCGGCGGCGTCTTCCTCGTGCCGTTCCTCAACCTCGTGCTGGGCCTGCCGGTGCGATCGGCGTTCGGCATCAGTCTCGTCACGGTGATCGCGACGTCGAGCGTCACGTCGGCGTCCCCGGGCCGGCTGCGCCTCGTGAATCTCCGTCTCGGCATGGTGCTCGAGATCTTCACGACGACCGGTGGGTTGATCGGCCTGTTCCTCGTGCACCGGTTCAGCGAGGGAACGCTGAAGCTGTTCTTCGGCGGCGTGATGGCGCTCGTCGCCGTCGTCATGATCAGCCGGCTCGATCGGCGAAACGTGATCCGCGACGCCAATATCGACGTCGGGCTGCTCGGCGGCCGGTACGACGACCCGGAGACCGGCACACAGGTCGCGTACCGGCTGAAGCGCGTGCCGCTGGCCTTCCTGGTGTCGTTTCTGGCGGGCGTCGTCTCGATGCTTGGAATTGGCGGCGGCGTGCTCAAAGTGCCCGCGCTCAACTCGTGGTCCGGCGTGCCGATGCGCGTCGCGGCCGCGACGAGCGCGCTGATGATCGCTGCGACCGCGGTCGTGGGCGCGATCAACTACTTCATCCGCGGCGACATCATTCCGGAGCTCGCAGCGGCGGCCGTGCTCGGCGTGCTCGCGGGCTCGCGCGCCGGCTTCGCGATTGGCGCGCGCAGCAACGTCAAGGGACTCAAGCTGCTGATGGCGGGCGTGCTGGCCACCGTCGCGGCGATCTACTTCTTCGTGAGGCCCCGTTGAGCGGCGGCGAACGGCCCCAGCCCGCCGGCGAGCTGTCCAGGCTCGAGGAGCAGATCGGCCGCGTCCTGCGCCTGGGCGTCGCGCTGTCGGCGACGACGCTCGGCGCGGGACTCGTGTTGGCGTTCATCGGCGCGGCCGTGGCGCCGCTCCTGCTGAGCGTGGGCCTCGCGGTGCTGATGGCGATCCCGGTCACGCGCATCGCCGCGTCGTTCGTGGACGCGGTGCGTCGGCACGACGGCTTGCTCAGCTGGTCCACGGCCGTCGTGCTGTCGGTGATGGCGCTGACGCTCGTCTACTCGCTGCAATCGAGAGAGGCCGACGCGGCCGAGGAAGTCACGCACGGCTTCAGCGTGGACCTGTCGCTCTCCCCGGACGGCAAGCGCATGGTCTACGTGGCGACGGCGGACGGGCACGACCAGCTGTTCGTGGTGGAGGTCGGCGGATCCAAGCCGGCGCGGTTGCTCGCGAGCCAGGCAAATGACGACGACCCGGCGTGGTCGCCCGACGGCAAGGAAATCGCGTTCGTGTCAGATGCGACCGGCCACCTCGAGATCTACGTCGCCAACGCGGACGGATCGGGCGTACGCCAGCTCACGCACGATGGGTCGTCGGCGATTCACCCGTCCTGGTCGGCCGACGCCGCGCGCATCGCCTACTGCGTTCAGCTCAACGCGGCGGGTCAGCCCGAGCGCTTCGAGCTGACGGAGATCGGTCGCGACGGCAACGGGCGCCGGCAGATCACGAACGACGGCGGCGTCGCGACGTACCCGTCGTGGTCGCCCGACGGGTCGCGCCTGGCGTTCAGGAAGGTCGTGGGCGCGAACTCGGAGGTCTTCACGGTGAAGGCCGACGGGACCGACGAGCGGAACGTCACGAACGATACGGCGTTTGACGGTTGGCCCGCCTGGTCGCCCGACGGGCGCTACATCGCGTTCGCCTCCGATCGCCGATCGAACTTTCAGATCTTCGTCGTCAAACCGGACGGCGGACCGGCCCAGCTCGTCGCCAACACCACAGGCCGAGCGACCTCGCCGCGCTGGTCGCCCGACAGCAAATCGATCTACTTCACGAATTGCACGGTGTCGGGCACGCAGCCCGATTGCAGGATTCTCAAAGCAGAGTTGGCGAAGTAACAGGTCGGGTACGTCGGGTACGTCGGGTACGTCAGGTACGTCAGGTGCCAGGAATGAACTGACGCTGGCCAACCTTCCTCACCTGGAAGAAAGCGCCGAATGGAGAAGGAAAGCTGACCAGCGTCAGCTCGTTCCTCGTACCCGACGTACCTGACGTACCCGACGTACCTCACGTACCCGACGTACCTGACGTACCCGACGTACCTGACGTACCCGACGTACCGACGACCGACTAGACCTTGATCTTGTACGCCTCCGCCACCGGTCTGAGCGGCCGATCGAACCACATCGGCCGCCGCGTGCCGTCGGGCCCGGGCGCCGGGCGCGTCTTCGTCATCCACTCCTGATAGATCCGGAACGACTCGTTCGTGTCGACGACGACGTCGCCGTAGCGGTCGTCGGCCGAGGCCTTCTCGAGCGTGACGCGCTGGTGCCAGCAGTGCATGCCGCTCACGGGATCCGGCTGCACCGGAAACGTCAGGTTCTGGTGCACGCCGATCTCGCTCCACCAGACGCGGCCACTGTCCGGGTCCTTGCTCGAAAACGGCTTGACGCCGTGCACCTGGCGCATCTTGTAGCGCCCCTCGCCGTCGGGGACGATGCGCACGAGCGATGACGCGGCGCGCGCGCCGCCCTGATCTTCGTTGAGCCGCCAGCGCCCGAGGTGGTGCGACATGCCGACGACGCCCGGGCGGATGCCCTCGGTGACCCATGCGCGCGTGACGAAGTAGCCGATCGCCGTGTTGACCTTGACGAGATCGCCGGCCGCGATGCCGAGGTTCGTCGCGTCCTCGGTCGCGATCCACAGCGGGTTGTTGTGCGAGATCTCGTACAGCCACTTGACGGGCGCCCGGGTGTGGATGAGCGTCGGCAGCCGGAAGTTCGGCAGCAGGTCGAATTCGTTCGCGGCGCGGTTGAGGTCGCGCCAGTAGACCTGCCCGGGCACGTAGCGCGGGATCGCGTGCTCGGGCCAGCCCCAGGCCGCGAGTGTCGGGGAGTAGAACTCGAGCTTGCGCGACGGCGTGTTGAAACCGACGCGCGGGATGCCGTCGATGACGACGGCGATCGGCGTGCCGTCCTTTTCGACGAGATTCGTCCGGTCGTTGGTCTTCGTGCCTTTCATCGCGGTCGCGGCGAGCGACTGCTCGTGCGCTTTGCTGTACGCCTCGTCGTCCACCTTGAAGACCGCGTAGCGGCGCATGTACTGGAGCGGCGAAAGCCCTTCCTTCTCCGCGGCCTCCGGCAGCCCGGGCACCGAGTGCTCGAAAATCCAGCCGTAGTACTCGTCGAGCGTGATCATCTCGCCGGGGCGCGTCGGCGACTCGAAGAACTTCCGGATGCCGAGCGACCCGTCGGGGTCGATCTTCCAGGAGAGCGCGATCCAGAACTCCGCTTCCTCCCAGACTTCGCCCGGGTTCGCTTCGTACGTGCGATCGACCGCCTTGCCCTTCTTTTCGAGCGCGACGCGCTTCACGGGCTGCCGGAACCCCAGCCAGCGGCCCGCGTGCGTTTCCTGGCTCATGAGATCGTGCCGCTCGGTGCCGAGGCCCATTGGCAGCACGTAGTCGGCGAACCACGCGGTCTCGCTCCAGATGGGCGTCAGTGCGACGTGCAGGCCGATCTTCGACTCGTCCTTCAGCACCTCCATCCACGTGAAGCCGTCGGGGTTGGTCCAGAGCGGGTTGTAGACGCGCGTGAAATACGTGTCGATGCGGCCGCGCCCTTCCTTGAGGAAGTGCGGCAGCAGGAAGCTCATCTCGAAGAAGGCGAGCGGGAACTCCTTCGGAAACAGCAGCTCGTTCCAGTAGGCGGGTGGCGGTGGGGGATTCGGGTGCTTCGGCACGAACTTGTTCGTGACGTGCAGGTTCACGCCGCCGGGCTCGCCCACGGCGCCCATGAGGACGACCAGGAAGTAGAGGCACCGCGTAATCTGCCAGCCCCAGAGGTGGCCGGACGCCGCCGCGCGCCAGCTGTGCGTCGAAAACGCCGTGCCCGCCGCGGCCACGGCCTCGGCGGCCTCGATCACCCTCTCGGCCGGCACGCCCGTTTCGATCTCCGCGTACTCCGGCGTGAACACCTCGTAATCCTGCTTCAGCGCGTCCTCGAAGGCGTCGAACGTGCGCGGGAGGTCCGGCCAGCACGCATCGAGATACGCCTCCCAGTTCACCCAGCGGCGCACGAACTCGCGGTTGTACTTCTTGTGGTCGATCAGATACCGCGCGATCGCCAGGAGCAGCGCCGCCTCGGTGCCCGGCTGCGCCGGCAGCCAGAGGTTGGCCTTCGCCGACGTGTTCGAGAGGCGGGGATCGATCACGATCAGCTTCGCGCCGTGCGACTGGCCCTCGATGATGCGCTGCGCGTGCGGGTTGAAGTAGTGCCCGGACTCCAGATGTGACGACAGCAGGAGGATCGTCTTTGCGTTGGCGTGGTCCGGCGAGGGCCGATCCGCGCCCGTCCACAGGAAATGCCCGAGGCGCGCCGACGAAGAGCAGACGTTCGTGTGGCTGTTGTGGCCGTCGAGACCCCAGCACTGCAGCACGCGGTTGACGTAGCCGTCCTCGCCTGGCCGCCCGACGTGGTACATCACCTCGTGCCGGCGGTCCTCCTGAATCGCCTTGCGAATCCGGCCGCCGAGGTCGTCGAGCACCTCGTCCCAGGTCACGCGCGTCCAGCCGCCGCCGCCGCGCGCGCCATTGCGCTTGAGCGGGTAGAGAATGCGATCGGGATCCTCGAGCTGATTGGGCGTGACGACGCCCTTCGCGCACGTGCGGCCGCGCGACCCCGGGTGCACCGGGTTGCCTTCGACCTTGCGGACCTCGAGCGTGTCCTTGTCGACGTACGTCAGGATTCCGCACGCCGACTCGCAGTTGAAACAGATGCTCGGGATGATCCAGTACCGCCGCCGGTCTTTCTTCGGCCAGCTCGTCGACTCGAAATCGACGTAGTTGTCCCACTTGGACGGATCGGGGTGTTTGCTGAACTCAGCCATTCAATAACTCAATACACTCAATAACTCAATCACTCAATAACCTCACGAATTCGGCACGGCTTGTCCCGCCTCCACCCACACGTACCCCCACGCCAGACTGCCCGCGAGCGCCAGGAGCGACGCGGCGACGAGCGTGACGAGCGAGAAGCTCGCGATCGACGCGAATGCGACGAGCAGCACGGGCGCGATGCCGCCCAGTCCCAGCGCGCCGACCCAGAACATCTGACGGTACGCGCCGAAGCGAATGGCGCGCACGGCCAGCTCGTGATTGACAGTCGGACTCGGCGTCAGGAAGTGCTCGAGCGTCAGGATGAGGAGGTGCGCGAGCGACGCGAACGCGAGCGTGAGGGCGAGGGCGCGGATCGTCGCGGCCTCGCCGCCGGCCAGGGTCGCGATGATGAGGAGCGCCGCGCTGCCCTCGGCGGCCGCTTCGACGATCAGATCGATCGTCGCGTGCGGTCCCTGCCATAAATCGCGCGCGAGGCCTTGCGCGAAGAGGAAGCCGGTGTAGGCCGTGGCGCCAAGCGCCACGGGCAGCGCCAGCACCGCGAGCATCGTCACCATCGTCGTCCAGCCGAGCGGCACGCAGAGGACCCAGAGTCCGGCAATGGCGCCGTGCGCGGTCAGGAGGACCGCGCCGCGCGTGAGCCACGACCGCCAGTTGGGCCGCGTGAGGATGTAGTAGAACCGCTCGGGCCGCTCGAGGTCGATGATGAGCACGACGGCGGTGCCGAGCCCGAAGACGAGCGAGAGGAACGGGCCCGCGAAGCTCACGAGCGGTGACCGATCGCCCAGCAGCCAGAACAGCGCGGACAGGAACATCGCGCCCGTCGAGATGCCCTTGGCCACGAGGTACAGCACGAGATCGACGCCCCAGGCCTGGCGATGGGGCACGTCGTAATCGACGCGCGGGTCGCCGGGCCGGAGCGGATCGGGCTCGGGCGAGCCGACGGGTCGCAGGTGAGCGATGCCCTCCTTGAGCAGAATCGGCCGCGCCGCGATTTCCGGGCGGATGACGCTCTCGTCCGCGCCCAGATAGAACACCTTGGGTCCCGTGCCCTTCTCGGGCTTGCGCACCATGAACGACTCGCGCTGCACGATCTGCGACACGTGGCTCGCCGGGTCGTCGAGGTCGCCGAAAATGCGGCACTCCGTCGGGCACACGCTCACGCACGCGGGCTGCAGCTGATTCTCCACGCGATTCGCGCAGAAGTTGCACTTCTCGGCCGTATGCGTGCCGGGGTCGATGAAGAGCTGGTCGTACGGACACGCGGCCATGCAGGCGCGGCAGCCGATGCACGACGCGCTGTTCAGATCGACGATCCCGTCGCGGCGCTTGAAGAGCGCGCCGGTGGGGCAGATCGTCAGGCACGGCGCCTCGGTGCACTGATTGCAGAGAACCGGGAAGAACAGCCGCTGCGTGTCGGGAAATGTGCCTTTCTCGACCGTCTTCACCCAGCAGCGATTGACGCCGACGGGGATGTCGTGCTCCGCCTTGCACGCGATCGTACAGGCGTGGCAGCCGATGCACTTGCGCAGATCGATGACGAATCCGTACGTGGGCACTCTGCGGGACTATAACGCAAACATGCCGATTGTTCGCCGGCGGTCGGCCTCGGGCACGAGCGGAAAGCCCGAGACGATGTGCTCGAACATCGCCGCGTCAAGCCGGTACAGCCGCGCGACGAGCGCCTGCAGCGCGGCGTGGGCGAGCGGCGAGGCCGGTCGGCGTCGCAGACGACGCGACAGCGCGACAATCCGGCGTTGGTCGTCGTCGCCCGTCCACCGCGGCACCGGCAAGTCCTCGACGAGGCTCGTCGTCAGATGTCCGCCCATCAGCATCCGCACGAGGGCGTTGAGCACGTAGGAGTTGAACAGGCCGCACAGAAAGTCCTGCTGGTCGGCCGGGATCGGTGTGCGCAGGCAGAAGAGCGTGTGGGTCGTGACGACGTGAGCGGGCACGATGGCGGCGATGAGCGACTGCCGGTTGGCGACCGCCGAGACGTCGCGATACGCGAGCCGCGCGACGTCGAATCGGCCATGCGGGAGGCGCCGCCGCGCTTCGGCCGGCGCGATCCGCGAAGACGACGCCGACGTGTCGACGCTGAACGGTCGAAGATGCTTGCCCTCGATGACGGGCAGGCCCTGGCTGCCGATCGCGTCGCGGTCCTCGGTGGCGTTGAGCTCTCGCCCGAAGCTGACGCCCCAACCGCCGGGGTGGCCGAGTTGTGGGCCCATCGACGACAGGTGCTCGAGGATGTCGAGGTCCCGCGGCGACCGCGCGTCCGGAATCCGGCGCGTCGTGCCACCAAATGCGGCAAGGCCCGCGGGCGTCAGACGAATCGGATACGCGGACGCCGCGGGATCGTCGCAGGCCGGAAGGTCGTCGATCTCCGCGGCTGTCCGGACGCCGAACCGCGCCCGCACTTCGTGTGTCGCGCCGCCGGTTCTGGCCACGAGGACCAGGAAGCGCACGCCGCGGTGAATCGGGAAGAGCGCGTCCGCGTTGTCGAGGCCGACGACAGTCTCGAGGGTCGAGCGGTCGAGCAGCCGCGCGCGCAGCGCCGCCGCGCCATCGTCAACCGCGAGCCCCCACGGCAGAATCAGTCCCACGCGGCCGCCCGGCCGGGCCAGCGACAGTGCCCGCTCGAGGAACGGCTGATAGAGATTGACGTGGCCGTGGTCGCAGGACGGGTAGAGGCCGGAGTCGCGGATGAAGCGAACGAACGACGCCGGGAGAAACGACGCCGGGATTATTTTTCCCGAGGTCCCGGGAAAAATATTCCCGGCGTCGTTCCTCCCGGCGTCGTTTCTCAGCATCTCCCACGGCGGGTTGCCGAGGACGGCGTCGAAGCCCGCGCGCGGTCGCGGGTTGCCGGCCGCATCGTAGAACACATCGGCGAACTCGAGCGGCCAGTGGAAGAAGCCGTGGGTCCGGGCGAGATCGCGCGCTTGCGTCTGCCACCTTGCGAGATCGGCGGCGCCGAGGGTGGCGTCGTTCCGCAGCAGGGCGTCGAACGCCGCCCGGATTTCGGCCGGAGCCGGAGGCCGACCCGGCCAGAACCAGCGGGCGCACCAGAGGTCGGCCGCCTGCCGCCACCGTCGGAGCGGCGAATCGTCGCCCGCGAGCCGCGCCCAAATCGCTTCCTTCGCGCGAACATCGTCGACCGTATCGTCGCGGCGCGCGCCGAGGTCGAGGAGCGGACGCGCCGCGCGGCTCATGGCGTCCTCGAGGCGGCCGGCGTCGAGGTTCAGGAGCGGCAGATCCGCGGTCCCGCGCCGGCGCATCGCCAGCCGGCGCAGATCGTCAGGCGACGCGCCGATCAGGCTGTTGCCGCTACGCAGCCGGTGGTCGAGAAACCCGAGCGGCTTCCCGCGTGCCAGCGTCGTCAGCCACAGCGACAGGCGCGCGAGCTGGACCGCGACGGGATTCGCGTCCACGCCGGCGAGGCACCGCTCGGCGACTTGTCGTCGCAGGTTGGCGTGCTCGCGCTCATCCAGATCGGCCTCAGCGCAACGTCCTTCGGCGATGAGCGCCCGCGCGCACGCGGCCGCGAGGTAGCGGCACGCCGCAACGAGAAACGCGCCGCTGCCCATCGCGGGATCGACGATCCGCAGGGACAGGATGTCGTCGGCGCTGGCGCCGGCAACGAGCGGCGCCAGCGTGCGTCTGACGAGAAAATCCGCGAGCGGCTGCGGCGTGTAGAACGTGGCGCTCTGTTTGCGGCGCGCGCTGTGGGCTGATCCGGCCGGTCGCGGCGGCCCGGGCCTGCCGGCGACGACCGACGAAGGATCGAGATCGAGAACACGCTCGTAGACCGCGCCGAGCTGTTCGACGCCGAGATCGGCGTAATTGACGCCCTCGATCCCGGCATCGCCCCGCCGCGTGCCCAGGGCCAGGAGCGCGTGCTGCGCCGCGGCGTCGCGCATCGTGCTGCGGCGCGTCGGACGGGACACCGGGCGGCCGGCTTCGAGCGCAGGCGCCGACGCGCGCGCGAACAGCCGGCCGTTGAACGGCCGCACGATCAAGTCGCCTGTCCGCCCGCCGAGACGTGACAGCCGCGACACGGCGGCCAGTCCGTCCCAGAGCCCGCCGGCGCGATCGCGATCGAGCGCGTCGCGGCAGAATCCGCCGACGGTGTAGGCGCCGCCATAGACCGGATGCGCGCGCGGCACGAGGTCGCGCGACTCCGCGAAAAGCAGGAAGAGCACGCGATAGACGAGCGTCAGCGACTGGTCGAACGCATCCGGTGCCGGCCGGAGCACGCCACCGAACGCGTGAAGCGCTTCGCCGACGCCCGCCTGGAGATCCGAACGCACACGATCCTGGAAACCCGCTGCGGCCGCAAGGAGCGCGTCGAGGCGAGACGCCGGTGACGCGTCATTGACCGAAGGCTCCGGTTCGAACGCGCCCGAGTGCGCGAGTGTCCAGAACGGCGCGAAGCCCGGCTGCGCCAGAACGTCCGGAAATGTGAAGTCGACGCTGCGCCGCGCCGCGTGGCCGCGCGCATCCACGAGAGACAGAAACGGCGCGCCGAGAACGAAGCACCATTCGGCGCCGACCGCGCGCGATGCCGCGACGACGTCCCGCCAGGCGCCCGACGGCCGATGAGCCCAGGGCGTGACGAGGAGACCGACGGGCACGCGCCTGGGCGTGTCGAGCCGGGCCGACGCCTGGGTGCGATCGAAGCGCGCCGCCGAAGCCCGAAAGCCGAGCATCGCGAAGAGCGGCATCGCGACCTCGTCGAACAACGCGCGCAGGCCGGTGGCCGGGCCGCATGTGGCGGCGACGCGCTGCCACCACCGCTCGAGCTGACGCCGCCGTCGTTCGACGTCGCGTTCGTCGCCGCGAGGTCCCGAACGCTCAAACACCCGGGTCGCGAGGTACTGGCCGGGGAACAGCGAGCCGCCGACGCCGGGCAGGCGGTTCACGGTCGCCACCCGAGCGCGACGACGAGCGACGGGCGCCCGATCTCAACGTGTGCGCTCGCCTCGAGGTCTGCGATACGGGCGTTGGCGTCGCGCTGAATCGCCTCGACAACCTCGCGTCGCTGTTCGAGCCAGCGCCGCCCGCGCCAGTCGAACAAGCCGGGCTGCGCTTCCGCGACGCCGTGCGCGTCGACGAGCCATGCGGCGAGCGCGCGTTCCCGTGCCGCCGCCCGGTTCGCGTTCGCCGCCAGCAGCCGCGCCAGACGACGCGCCCTCGGCTGGAGCGCGCGGGCCGCCTCCCGCCGCGCGTGCGCGGCAATCGTGGGCGCCTCGCGTGCGCTCGCATGCGCCAACCGGCACGAGACGCCGACGATATGCCGCTCGACCATCGTCCCGGCGCCGTCGATCAGCGGCACCGCAAAGATGAGCAGCATGTCTTCGGCGAGCGCGCGAAGAACGACGAGTCGATCGACGTGCGCCCACAGCGGTCTGGCGGCATCTTCATCCGGGCCGCGCCAGTGGCGCTGCAGCGCGCGACCCCGGAGGAGGCGAGCCGCTGCGCCACGCGCCGGGCGACTCCAGCGCGTCGAGCGCTGCCACGGCGGCTCGGTCGTCGATTCCTCGCCCATGGGCGCGGACAGGAATACTGACGCTCGAACAGCGGCTGCACGGACGATCGACGCGCATCCGAGGTCGTATCCGGTCGACCGCGCGACGCCGAGGACGCGTCGCGCCAGACGCATCAGCACGGGCGCTTCGGCGTCGTGGTCAGCCACGACCAGCGAGACGTGGACGCGGCGCGTCTGGCCGATGCGATCGACGCGTCCAGCGCGCTGTTCGAGGCGCGCCGGATTCCAGGGCAGATCGAGGCTGACGACGCATCGCGTGCGCGACTGCAGATTGAGTCCCAGGCTGGCGACGTCCGTGGCCAGCAGCACCGTCGTGGCGCCGTCGAGAAACCGCGTGAGCTCGGTGCGGCGCTCGCCGGGCGAGAGGCCGCCGTGCAGGCACGACGTCGCGACGCGCCCGTCGAGCCGGCGCCGCAGCACGTCGAGCGAGTCGCGGAACTCCGTGAAGACGACGATCGGCTCGCGCGCTCGAGCGACGAACGCCAGGACGCTCGCGGCCTTGCTCTCGTTGCGACGCGCCGCTTCGGCGAGCGCGAGGACGCGTTTGAGCCACGCGCGCTCCCTTCGGCCGTCGAGGCCGACGTCCGCCGTGAGACCGGCAGCCTCCTCGGCCGTCAGGTCATCCTGGTCATCGAACGGCAGGGAGCACTGCGCCGGCGAGGCCGGCAGCGGCGCCTCGCACCGCTCGACCCAGGCCAGCCGGCGCCGCAGCGATTGCGCCAGCGCGCTCATCGTGGACAGCGCGCGCTTTCGGAAGATCGACAGCAGCAGCAGCGCGGCATCGCGTCGGCCGGCCGCCGCGACGCGAAGCACGGCGCGCTCGAACTGGGTGAGCGCGTCGAGCAGGGCCAGCTCGGACGCGCCCAGCTGCACGCGCCGCCAGCGGACGCGGCGCGTCTGGCCGGCGAACAGATCGCGGCGCGAGCGGCGGAAGATGAGCATGTCGTCCGGTGCACCCGGCAGGCGGCCGAGGTTCAGCAGCCGCTGAAATCGCCGTTCGTCGCCGTCGTGCGGCGTCGCGGTGAGCAGCAGGACCGCGCGTGCCCCCGCCGCGATCGCGCGACACGCGTCGTGACGATCGGATGCGCCGCACGCCGTGTGGGCCTCGTCGACGACGACCAGATCCCACGGACACGGCGGCATCGCGTCGAGCACATGCGCCTGTTTCACGTAGTCGAGCGAGGCGAGCCACACGCCGGCACGACGCCACGGACTGTCGGCGGATGCGATCTCACGCGCGCGGGCGTCGAGCGTCTCGCGGTCCGCGGAGAGGCAATCGACGCCGAAGCGGCCGCGAAGCTCGTCCTGCCATTGGTCCGCCAGCGACGCGGGAACCAGGACGAGGATGCGCGCCGCGATCCGGCGCCGCAGGACCTCGGTGATCGCGAGGCCAGCCTGAATCGTCTTGCCGAGCCCGACCTCGTCGGCGACGAGCACGCGTCGGGCGCCGTGCTGAAGCGCCAATGCCGGCTCCAGCTGATGGGGCAGGATCTCCACACGGGCCTCGCGCGCCGACGCCAGTGTCCGCAACCCGAACGTGCCGCCCGCCACGCCAGCGACCCGGGCAACGGCATGGTTGGCGGACGCCCGCCGCGGGCGTCGGTCGGGCGTCGCGGCGATCGGTCGATCGAACGGCGCGAGAAACGTGCGCCGGCCGGCGCCTGGCGCGGAGACCTCGAGCCGTGTGATCCCGTCCTCGCGTGCGATCCGATCGAGCCGCCAGCGCCGCTGGCGAATCCACACGTGGTCGCCGACGTTCGGTTGCGCGGTGTGCACAATCTGCCACCCTGTCAGCGCAGACCCGTTGCAGGATCCGCAACGCCGCCGTTCTGAACGTCTAACTTCTGGCTTCTGAGCTCACACTCACCGGGTCTTAGGCAAGGTGAGTGCCAGGCGGCACCACGTCGCGCCGAGGTGAGCGGTGTGATCGTCCCAGAACTCGACGACGAGCGGGTGCGTGTCGAGGAGGGATTGCACGATGCCGCGCTGGACCCCGCGGCCGCGCCCGTGGACGAGGCGAATCTCGGTCAGGCCCGCTTCGTGCGCCTCGCGCAGGTACTCATCGACGACCGACGGAATGTCGGCCGGCGCGAACGCATGCAGGTCGAGCTCCGCTGTGATCGGGACGTTGACGGGGTCCTGGTCGTCCATGGCCTTCTGACGGCTCGACGTCCCGACTGCGGGCCGATCCCTACGTGCCTTCGTATTTCGCGACGACGCTGGTCGTGATCCCGCCGCGCGCCGTGAATGCGCCGGTGACCGTCATCCGGCGCGGCTGGCACGCGGCCACGAGGTCGTCGAGGATCCGGTTGGTGGCCGCCTCGTAGAAGATGCCCTGGTTGCGGTAGCCGAGCAGGTAGTACTTCAACGCTTTCAACTCGATGCACGCACGATCGGGTACGTACTGAATCCGGATCTCGCCGAAGTCGGGGAGTCCCGTCTTGGGACACATCGAGGTGAACTCCGGGCACCGGATGTCGATCTCGTAGTCGCGCTCGGGGCGCGGGTTGGGGAACGTTTCGATCGCGGACATCGGGTCCTCATTCTAGGATGCGCGCGCACCCGGGGAATTGACATGTTTTCCGGCGCAAGGCTACGATACGGCCCGCTTTTCGTGATTGCCGTCGGACCGCCTGCGCGCGCGGTTCCACGACAGGATCCTGAACGCGCGCCCGAGCCAGGGAGAATACGCAATGGCAGACGCCCGGCGCATGGGCAAGATGGAGCTTTTCGCGCACTTCGCGGAGAAGTTCGACATGAAGCGCACCGTGGTGCGCGATCTGTTCGAGGAACTGCTCCGGTTGAGCGAGAAAGAGCTGAAGCGTTCCGGTGAGTTCGTGCTACCCGGCATGTGCAAGCTGGTGGTGCAGCGGCGCAAGGCCCGCGAGGGTCGCAATCCAGCCACCGGCGAGCCGATCAAGATTCCCGCCAAGACGGTCGTCAAGGCGCGTATTGCGAAGCAGCTGAAGGACGCCGTCCTGCCCCGCAAATAGCTGATTTCGGATCACACGGTCCGGCGCTCGTTGGCAGGCGGCTCGTGCGGCCTGTCGACGAGCGTCACGGCGTGCCGCGCACGCTCGTTCTCCTCCCGCAGTAAACTTGACTGGATATGTGGACGGTGTTGCTCGCTGCTGGAGGCCTGCTCCTCGCGGTGGCGGCGTTTCTCCGGGTCGCGGCGGCGACCCGCAAGTACCAGGCGCTGAGCCAGTCGCACTGGGAGCTGCGTTTCGAGTTTGCCCGGCTGCGGGCCCGTGTGGCGAAGCTCGACGGCGGCGGCGCCGGCGACGCGGGCCCCGACGCCACGGCGCCGCCCTCCGAATCGTGAAGGTGACCCGAGCGTGACCACTCAGTACGACGTCGTCGTCATCGGCGCGGGCACGGGCGGGTATGTCGCCGCCATTCGCGCCGCACAACTCGGCCTCAACGTCGCCGTCGTCGAGCGCCAGCCGGCGCTCGGCGGCACGTGCCTCATCTGGGGCTGCATCCCGACGAAGGCGCTGCTCGAGCACGCGCACGCGCTCAAAGTCGCGCAGGACGCTGCGGACTGGGGCATCAGTTTCGGCAAGGCCGACGTCAAGCCGACGATCGACATGGCGCGCGTGCACGCCCGGAAGGACAAGATCGTGACGGGCCTCACGAAGGGCGTCGAGTTCCTGTTCAAGAAGAACAAGATCACGTGGATCAAGGGGACCGCGCGGCTCGCCGGCAAGGGCCAGGTCGACGTGACCGGGCCCGACGCCCGATCGCTCACCGCGCGCGAGATCATCGTCGCCACGGGATCGGCGCCGCGCAGCGTGCCCGGCATCGAGATCGACAAGAAGCACGTCATCACGAGCGACGAGGCGATTCACCTGCCCGCCGTGCCGAAATCGATCGCGATCCTGGGCAGCGGCGCGGTGGGCGTCGAGTTCGCGTCGATCTACCGGCGATTCGGCAGCGACGTGACGATCATCGAGCTGTTGCCGCGCCTGGTGCCCAACGAGGACGAGGCCGTGTCGGCGGAGCTCGAGAAAGCGTTCCGCAAGCGCGGCATCGCGGTGCGGACGGCGACGAAGGTCACGTCGGCGAAAGTGAAGGACGGGTCCGTCACGATCGAGATGCAGGGCAAGGACGGCAAGGGCGAGTCGATCACGGTCGAGAAGCTGCTCGTCGCGACGGGACGCGGGCCGGTCACCGACGGGCTCGGCGCGGCCGAGGCGGGACTCACGCTCGAGCGCGGGTTCATCAAGGTGGATGCGCTCTTCCGCACCGGCGTCCCGGGCGTGTCCGCGATCGGCGACGTCATCACGATGGGCACGGGCCCGCACGCGCAGCTCGCGCATCTGTCGTCGGCGGAGGGCATCCTCCTGGCCGAGCGGATTGCGGGCCGCGAGGTCCAGCCGATCAACTACGACCAGGTGCCGGCGTGCACGTACTGCGAGCCGGAAATCGGCAGCATTGGCTTGACCGAGAAAGAGGCGGCCGACCGCGGCTACGACGTGCGCGTCGGAACCTTCCCGGTCGGTGTGCTCGGCCGCGCGAAGATCGCCGGCGAAATCGAGGGCTTCGTGAAGATCGTCGCCGAGAAGAAGTACGACGAGGTGCTCGGCGTGCACATGATCGGCCTGCGCGCGACCGAGCTCGTCGCCGAGGCCGCCGTCGCGCTGCGGCTCGAGAGCACGGTCGAGGAGCTCGTCCGCACGATCCACGCCCACCCGACGATGTCGGAGGCGGTGGGCGAGGCGGCGCACGCGACACATGGCGCGGCGATTCATATTTGAAGGGCACAGGAGTTCGTGAATGGCTACCGACGTCGTCATGCCCCAGATGGGTGAGTCAATCGCGGAAGGCACGATCGTCCGCTGGATCAAGAAGGTCGGCGACAGCATCGACAAGGACGAGCCGCTGTTCGAGATCTCGACCGACAAGGTGGACGCCGAGATCCCCGCGCCCGGCACCGGCGTGCTGCTCGAGATCCGGGTGAAGGAAGGCGAGACGGTGCCGGTCAACAGCGTCGTGGCCATCATTGGCGCCGCCGGCGAGAAGGGGGCTGCGACGGGTGCGTCAGGTACGTCAGGCGAGAGGAACGAACTGACGCAGCCAGCTTCTTCAGCGTCTTCAAGGAAGGACGCGACCGGCGCAGCCGGACGCCACCTTGGACCCGACGTACCCGTCGTACTTGACGTACCCGACGTACCCGCGCAGACGCTCGCCGATCTCCGGCGCACCCGCTCGTCCCCCCTCGTGCGCAAGATCGCGAAGACGCACGGCATCGACATCACCGGCCTCAACGGGTCCGGCCTTTCCGGCCGCGTGACGAAAAAGGACATTCTGGCGGTCGTCGAAGGCGGCGGCGCGCCGGGCGTCGTCGCCGCACGGCCCGCGGGAGCGCCCGCGCCGGCCGGCCGCCCGGTCTCGATCCCTCCGCCCCCGCCGGCCTTCGCACCCGGCGAGAACGTCCGCATCGAGAAGATGAGCGTGATGCGGAAGAAGATCGCCGACCACATGGTGATGAGCGTGCATACATCACCACACGTGTACTCGGCGTACGAGGTGGATTTCGGGAAGATCGACGAGATCCGCGTCAAGCGCAAGGCCGAGTACGAGGCCGCCGGCGCCAAGCTCACCTACACGGCGTTCATCGCGAAGGCGACGGTCGACACCATTCGACAATTCCCGTACTCGAACGCCTCGATCGACGGCGACAACGTCGTCCTCAAGCGCGACATCAACCTCGGGATCGCGGTGGCGCTCGAGCAGGGCCTGATCGTGCCGGTGATCAAGAACGCCGACGAGAAGAACATGCTCGGGCTCTGCCGGGCGATTCAGGATCTCGCCAACCGGGCGCGGACGAAGCAGCTGAAACCCGAGGACGTGCAGGGCGGCACGTTCACGATCACGAATCCGGGTATCTTCGGCGCGGTGTTCGGGCTGCCGATCATCAGCCAGCCGCAGGTCGCGATTCTCGGCGTCGGCAGCGTGGACAAGCGCGTCGTGGTCGTCAACGACATGATCGCGATCCGGCCGATGTGCTACCTGACGCTCGGCTACGACCACCGGCTGATCGACGGCGCCGATGCCGGACGCTTTCTCATGGCGCTGAAGGACCGGCTCCAGAACTTCGACGAGTCGTGGATGTAAGACGTCTGGGACGGGTCGACTACGACGCGGCGCTGGCGCTGCAGCAGGAACTCGTCGAGCAGCGGCGCGCCGGTCGAATCGGCGACACGCTCCTCCTGCTCGAGCATCCCCCGGTCATCACGCTGGGGGTTCGAACGCGCGGCAAGCCGTCGAATGTGATCGCGTCGGCTGACGAGCTTCAGGCCGCCGGCGTGCAGGTCGTCGACACCGGACGAGGCGGCGACGTCACCTACCACGGCCCCGGTCAGCTCATCGGCTATCCCATCCTCGATCTCCGGCCGGACCGCTGCGACGTCCACCAGTACGTGCGCGATCTCGAGGAAGCCTTGATCCGCGCGGCGGCGCGATTCGGCGTCGAAGGGCGGCGTGTCACGGGATTGACCGGCGTCTGGGTCGGGCCCGCCGGCCGGGAGGAAAAACTGGCGGCGATCGGCGTGCGCATCAGCCGGTGGATCACGAGCCACGGGTTTGCCCTGAACGTCTCGACGGACCTCAGGAATTTCGGGCTCATCGTGCCGTGCGGCATCGCCGACCGCGGCGTGACGTCACTCGATCGCCTGCTTGGCCGTTCGCTGCCGATGCCCGAGGTCGAGGACGCGGTCGTTCAGGCGATGGCGGCGGTCTTTTCAGAGACCTGAGGCGGTGCGTTCCTGCGCGCTGAGCGTCGGCATCACGCGGCGGAGGATGCGGCCGTTGCCGAGCTCGAGCGGCAGCAGCGTCGCCCGGCCGCGGGTCCCGGGATCGCCGTCCGGCACCGTGAGCGCCTGGTGCAGCTGGCGCGACCCGAATGCCAGCGCCTCCGAGATGCGGGCTGTCGCCGCGCCGATGGCCTGCGGCCCCGGCGGCCACAGCTTGCCGACGCCATCAGAAATCGCGCGAAGCCGGTGAGGCGCCACCTGCTCGGTGACGAGCGATGCTGACGCGGTCGCCGAAGACCAGCCGATGACGACTCCTGGCGGGCGTCCGACGACGACGAGATCGACGTCCGCGCCCGATCGGCCGAGTTCGAGCCCGACGAGCGCTCTGACCGCCGACGGCACCGCGCCGGCAGCCGAACCCAGCAGGCGAGCCGACGGCCACTTGATCTCCGCCGCCACCGTCTCCATGAGGGTGGTCTGGTCCGGCCCCGCGAGCACGAGCGGGGCGCTCGTACCGGCGCGCGCGAGCTGTCGAATCAACGCCAGACCGGCCTCGCCCTGCCATTCGCCGGTCTCGATCGCGTCGGCCACGATGATCACCGTTGCGCCCGCGGCTGCCAGCACGTCGTCGGTCGCCGAGAGGTCGACGTCGACGCCGTCGATCGGTCCCGACTGCCGGATGTCGAGCGCCTTGCCGGCGGCGACGGAGGCCTTGGCGTCGATGAACCGGATCGATCGAAACCTCGCGCGCTCGGCGAGACGGTGCGCGATCGCGCCGCCGATCGGGCCCGCGCCGAGAATAGCCGCCGAGGACATCGGGGGGTATTCTAGCGTCATGCAGCGGGCAATCGTGACAGGTGGAACGCGTGGAATCGGGTTGGCTGTCGCGCGGGCGATTCTGGCGCAGGACGGCCGCGTGATGATCACGGGCCGCACGCAGGCGGGCGTCGATGCGGCCGTGCGATCCCTCGCGCCGGCTTCGTCCGCCTCGTCGCGGGCTGCGGGCGCGGCCGTGGACGTGCGGGATCGCTCGGCGGTCGAGGCACTGGTCGCCGACACGGTCAAGCGCTTCGGCGGACTCGACGTGCTCGTCAACAACGCGGGCGTCGGCGCGATGGTGGAGGTCGCTTCGATGTCCGACGACGACTGGGATCGGACGATCGCGACGAACCTGACCGGGGTCTTCTACTGCACCCGCGCCGCGATTCCCGCGATGAAACAGTCTGGCGGCGGATGGATCATCAACATCGCGAGCCTCGCCGGACGCAATTACTTTCCCCGCGGCGCCGCGTACTGCGCGTCGAAGGCGGGCCTTGTCGCGTTCAGCGAGTCGCTGATGCAGGAAGTGCGCTACGACGGCATCCGCGTGAGCGTCGTGATGCCCGGTTCGGTCGCGACGACGTTCGGGGGCGAGACGCTCGGCGCGGAGGACGCCTGGAAGCTCGCGCCCGACGACATCGCCGAAGTCATCGTCGATCTCCTGCGACATCCGGCGCGCAGCCTGCCCAGCCGGATCGAGATCCGGCCGTCGCAGCCGCGCAGGTAGAAAAATAAGCCGGGTATATTTTTGCGGAAACCGTAATATGTTCCGCAAAAATATACCCGGCTTATTTTTCTCAGCCCCGTCCCCCTACAACACCCGCGCGATCACGCGGCTGTCCACGTTGCGTCCTGACAGCACGACGCCGACGCGCCGGCCGGCGACATCCAGTCCGCCCTGAAGGATCGCGGCGACGCCCGCGGCGCCGGCGCCCTCGACGATGAACCGCTCGCGCGCGATGAGCTCGCGCATGGCAAAGCCGAGCGCGGACTCGCTCACGGCGACGACGCGATCCACGAGCGCCTGCACGAACCCGAACGTCTGGCTGTCCGGCTCCATGTTGCCCGCCAGCCCGTCGGCGAGCGTCGGCCCGACCTTCACCGTCGTGATCCGGCCGGCCGCAAGCGACGTCGTGAACACGGGCGACGCCTCCACCTCGGCGCCAACCACGAGCACGGGCCTGGCGATCGATCGGGCGACAATTGCCGTGCCGGTCAGGAGTCCGCCGCCGCCCAACGGCACCACGAGCGTGTCCAGATCCGGTTCGTCCTCGAACATCTCGAGCGCCACGGTGCCGGCGCCGGCGATCACGTCCGGATGGTTGTAGGCCGAGATGTGCGCGTTCGACGGGTCGGCGGCCTCGGCCAAGGCCCGCGCCTCGGCCTCGTCGTAGGTCGCGGCCGGCACGATCTCGGCGCCCCAGCGTTTGATCGCGTCGAGCTTGGCGGCGGGCGCCGTCGCCGGCACGTGGACCCGCGCGCGCAGGCCGGTACGAGCGGCCGCCAGCGCAATCGCCTGCCCGTGGTTGCCGGCCGACGCGGTGACGACCTGACGAATCTCCGGCCGCGCCTCGCGCAGGCGGAGCATCGCGTTGAGCGCGCCCCGAATCTTGAACGCCCCTGTCGTCTGCACGATCTCGAGCTTCAGCCAGACGCTGGCGTTGGCCGCGTCCGACAGCCAGTCCGATCGCACGAGCGGCGTGCGCAGCGCGATCGGACGAATCCGGGCCGACGCGGCCTCGATGTCGGCGCGAGCCGGCTGCGCGTAGGTGGATCCCATGCTCGTTGGCATCATACAGTGGGGCAGTGCGCATCGACCGGGCCGCCGTCGAGCCGTTCTTCAAGAACGGCTACCTCGTGTCGTGCGAGACCACGCGCGAAGCGGTACTGATCGATCCCGGCGACGAGGTCGAGGCGCTGCTTGCCGTGGCGCGCCGGGACGCGCTCCGCGTGCAGGCGATTCTCTTGACGCACGCGCACCTCGACCACGTGACGGGCGTCGGCCGCGCGAAAGCCGCGCTCGACGTGCGCGTCTGGCTCGACCGCGCTGATCTCTTCCTCTACGACGAGACCGTCGAGCAGGGCCGCATGTTCGGGCTCGACGTCGAACAGCCGCCGCCGGTCGATGCCTTCTACGATCCGGAGACGCCCTTCCGCTTTGGCGCCTACATCGTCGACGTGCTGCGGACGCCCGGGCACTGCCCGGGAGGCGTCTGCCTCGCGATCGGCTCCGCCGCGTCGAAAGCGCGCGAGCTCTTCGTCGGCGACACGCTCTTCGCGGGCTCGATCGGCCGCACCGACCTGCCCGGCGGCGACTACGAGACGCTCATTCGGTCGATTCGCGACGTGTTGTTCGCGTTTCCGGATGACACGATCGTGCACTCGGGCCACGGGCCCGACACGACGATCGGCGCCGAGCGGCGCACGAATCCGTTTCTCGTCGGGGCGCTGGACTGAGCCGCTAGTCCGCGGTCTGGACCTGGAACTCGACGCGCCCCACCTGCAGGGTGTCGCCGTTCCTGAGCACCGCCCGGTCGATCCTGCGGCCGTTCACGCGCGTCCCGTTCGTGCTCTCGAGATCCTCGACGACGAGCTGGTCGGATCGATCGGCCGTCAGCCGGCAATGCAGCCGCGAGACGAGCGCGGCGTCGACGATGAAGTCGGCGCGCGCGGTCCGGCCGAGCGTCTTGACCGCGCCCGAGGGCAGGCGAAGCGTGAGCGGCGGCTCGCCGCTCGTCAGAATCCAGCCGGGCATCGCAACAGCCTACTTCTTTTTTGGAGGAAGCACGTCGCGCAGCCAGCCGATCAGCGCGTCGGTCACCGCGGGCGCGACCGCGCGCGCCTGCAGCGTCTCGTATTCGTCGACCTCGCCCGTCGTCGCCGCGACGAGCCGATGGTTGACGCCCGGCACGACGGTCTTCGTCGTGGCGCTGCCGGGGAGTTTCGTGCGCGCGCGGGACAGCGTCTCCAGACGATCCGCGTTGGCGACCGGGAACTCGGTGTCGAGCGCGCCCTGCAGAATCAGGATCGGCTGATTGAGGTTCTTGATGACGGTCCCCGGATCGAAGAGCAGCCAGCTGCGGAACAGCGGCGTGTCGGCCTGCCGGCGGACGTCGTTGGGGACGCCCTCCCAGCCGGCGCCGGTAATCGCCGCGTCGACGACCTTCGACTGAAGCGCGATCTTCGCCTGCTTGTCGGCCTCGGACGTGTTCAACCGGCTGAGGACGTGGCGCTGCTGCTCGAGCGTGATCTCACGTCCGGTGAAGCCGCCCGCGCCGAGGAGCGCCACCGCCTTGAGCCGCTTCTGGCGATCGGCCGCGACGAGCGCCGGCGCGCCGCCGTCGCCGTACCCGACGACCGCGATCCGATCGCCGTCGACGTCGTTTCGCTTGGCCAGCCACGGCGCAATCGTGCCGACGTCCTCCGCGTAATCCGAAATCGTCAGGTTCTCCGTGCGGCCGCCGCTTTGTCCCGTGCCGCGCTTGTCGTAACGGACGACCACGAACCCGGCGTTGGCGAGGGCACCGGCGATTTGTCCGAAGATCGGAATGCCGGAGACCGCCTCGTCGCGATCCTGCGGGCCGGTCGCGCCCACGAGGATGACCGCCGGCGACTTCTGTCCGGGATTGCCGGTCACCGTGACCGTCGCGCCGAGATTGAATCCATTCGCCGGGATGAAGACGGTCGAGTCGCCGGGGTTGCGAACGTGCTCCTCGCGCGTCATCACCGACGAGAGGTCGTCGCGGACGACGACGAGGCCCTGTGACGGCACGGCGAGCCGCGCGAGCCGGCTCTGCGTGTCGATCCAGACCTCGACCGCGAGCGGCGAGGGGTTGAGAAACGTCATGTCGATCGCCTTCAAGTCCACCGGCCCGAGCGGCGTCTGGAGCCTCTTGTCCGCGATCCGATCGACCGTCGCGCTGATCTCGGCCTGGGGCGCGACGTAGATGGGAAACCGCGTGCCCACGGTGGCCGCGCCGAGGCGCATCGCGAGCGCCTGATACGCGCCGTAGAAGTTGTTCGGCAGCACGATCGTTCGAGGCGTGACGTTCTGCAGGAGCGAGCCCTTCTGGCCCGCCTGCATCAGGTCGAGCGAGACCGTCGTCAGGTTGAAGTTCGCGGACAGCGTCATCAGCTGGCCGCTCAACACGCCCTCGATGACGAGCCGCTGCGGCTGCCAGTCCTTCTCGTAGAAGACCGTGAACCGCGTCGTGACGAGATCGATCGGTGCGATCTGGCGGCCCGCGGAGGAAATCTCCCAGCCCGCGGCGGATTCGGTGACGGTCACCGCTTCGAAGCCGACGCGGACGCCACGGAGCACAATGTTGTACGTCGCCGACTGGCTGACCTGACCCGTTTGACTGGCGGCGAGGACCGTGATGACCGTTGAGACGCCGAGAAGCGCGACGATAAGATGGCCGAAGGCCCGCATGACCCGCATCACCGACCAGTATCGCATCATCGAGGCCGGCGCCGGCTGGATCGACCGGACGGCCCGCGGCCGCCTGCGATTCGAGGGCCGGGACGCGCGGACGTTCCTGCAGGCGCTCGTGACGAACGACGTCGCCGGGCTTGGCGCCGGCGAGGGTGCCGACACGGCGTACCTCACGCCTCAGGGCCGGATGGTCGCGATGCTGCGCCTGTTCTGTCTCGGCGACGACTGGCTGGCGGAAGTCGCGCCGGGGCAGGCCGCGGCCCTCGCGGCGCGTTTCGATCTGCTCGTGTTCACCGAAGACGTGCGTGTCGCGGACGTCTCGGGCGCGATCGCCGAAGTCAGCGTGATTGGTCGCGACGCCGCACCTGCGCTCGGGCGAGCCCTGGGCGTCGAGCCGTCGCGTCTGGCCGCGCTCGGCACGCTCGGCCATACGACGACGGGCGACGTCATGATCGCCCGGACGGACGACACGCCGTTTCCCGCGTTCGACCTGTTCGTGCCGGCGGCTGCGCGCGAGGCGACCGTCAGGACGATGGCCGCCGCGGGCATCACGCCGATCGACGCCGAGCTCGCCGAAGCGCTTCGGATCGAGGCGGGCCGCCCGGCATTTGGCGTCGACATGACCGAAGAGACGATCCCGCTCGAGGCGGGTCTGCTCGACCGCGCGATCAGCACGACGAAGGGTTGTTACGTCGGGCAGGAAGTGATCATCCGGGTGCTGCACCGCGGATCGGGCCGTGTCGCGCGGCGGCTGGTTCGTCTCACGTTCGACCCCGGCGCGTCACTGCCTCTCGCGGCCGGAACGCCGCTCGCGGCCGGCGACCACGACACGGGCCGGATCACGAGTGCGGCCGTTTCGCCGGCCACCGGTCGAGTGATCGCGCTCGGCTACGTGCACCGTGACGCCGCCAAGGTCGGCGACGTCGTTCGCGCCCGGACGCCTGCGGGCGAGTGGGCCGCCACGATCGTCGGCCTGGCGGGCTGACTCAGCGTGAGGACGCCGGGGGCGCGGCGGCGAGCCGATCGATGAGCGCGCGGTCGGCTTCGGGAAAATCGAGCGCCTTGAGGCGCGCGCGCGCGACCCACTGAATCTCCTGCCCGAGCCGCGCCTGGGGCTCTCCGGAAATCTCGCAGCGACGAAAGTGCAGCCGCACCGTGCGATCGGGATACGCGTGTTCGATCGCGACGATCTCCTCGCCGATCGTGGCGCCGACGCCAAGTTCCTCGTCGAGCTCGCGCGCGAGGCAGGCCTCGTGCGACTCGCCAGGCTCGCACTTGCCGCCGGGGAACTCCCAGAGACCCGGCAGATGGCCGTGCTCGAGCCGGCGCGTCAGCAGGAAGTGCCCGTCGCGCTCCACGACCGCCGCCAGCACGACCATCGGCAGCCGGGCGTCAGGACCCATGCTCGGGGCTGAACGGATAAGCGCGGCATTTCGATTTCATCGGACAGATCAGACACTGGGGCTTGCGGGCGGAGCACAGCGTGGCGCCGAAATCCATCAGCGCCTGGTTGAAGTCGAAGACGTGGCGGTGCGGCAGGACCGTCCGCGAGACCGCCCACAGGTGGCGCTCGATCGCGTGGCTGCGCGGGTTGCCGCGCCCGAGGAACACGCGGAACAGCACGCGCGCGACGTTGGTGTCCAGGATCGCCGCGCGCTTGCCGAATGCGAAGCTCATCACCGCGCCCGCCGTGTACTCGCCGATGCCCTTGAACGATCGCAGCGTCAGTTCGTCGTCGGGCAGCCTGCCCCCGTACTTCGTCACCGCTTCCCGGGCGATCGCGTGCAGCCGCCGCGGCCGGATGTTGTAGCCGAGCGGATACCAGTCGCGGACGACGTCGGCTTCGGGGGCCTCGGCGAGCGCGTGGAAGGTCGGATAGCGCACGAGCCATTCTTCGTACTTCGGCAGCACGCGATCGACCTGCGTCTGCTGGAGCATCACCTCGGATACGAGGATGCGGTAGGGATCGCGCGTTTCGCGCCAGGGCAGGTCGCGCCCGTGGCGGCGGTACCACCCGAGCAATCGGCGGCGAAACCACTGTCGAGCGGGAGGCGAGGGCAGCGGCAGGCGCTTTCGGCGTCGCGGCACGGTGCCATAATAGGGGACCCGAACGAGGCCTGTCCCCATTCCCGCCAACCCTGTGGAAAAGAAGCACGTCCCCCTGTACACGAAGACCGGTGACGCCGGCCAGACCGCGCTGTTCGACGGGACGCGCGTGTCGAAAGCCGACCCTCGCGTCGTCGCGTACGGCGCGGTCGACGAGCTCAACGCCTGGATCGGACTGGTTCGGGCGAACCGCGTGGACGCGGAGATCGATCAGATGCTCGACCGCATCCAGCGCGACCTCTTCGCGCTCGGCGCCGCGCTCGCCGACCCGCAGCACCGCATCGCGGCGCGCGTGGAGAAGGCGAAGATCGGCGACGCGGATGTGACGAAGCTCGAGCAGTGGATCGACGCGCTCGACGCCACGCTGGCGCCGTTGCGGCGTTTCATCCTGGCCGGCGGCGCCCCGACGGGCGCGCTGCTGCACCTGGCGCGCACCGTCTGCCGGCGCGCCGAGCGCGCGGTGGTTGGCCTGGGGCCGGACGCCGTCGATCCGATCGTCATCGTCTACATCAACCGGCTGTCCGATCTGTTGTTCGTGATGGCCCGCGCGGCGAATGCGCGCGCGGGCGCGGCCGAGATCGAGTGGTAGCGGACGCAGCCTACGCGGCCTGCCTGCGCCTCGCACGGCAGCACTACGAGAACTTTCCGGTCGCGTCGCGGCTGCTGCCCGCGCCGGCACGGCCGCACATCGCGGCGGTCTACGCGTTCGCGCGCATCGCCGACGACTTCGCCGACGAGGGCACGCGATCGGACGAGGCCCGGCTGGCGCTGCTCGATGACTGGCAGGCCCGGCTGCACGCGGCCGCGGAAGGCCGGGCGGCGGATGATCGATCGGATTCGTCCGCGATCTTCGTCGCCCTGGGCGAGACGATCCGGACCTGCGGGCTCGAGGTCGGGTCGTTCGACGATCTCCTGAGCGCGTTCCGGCAGGACGTGCTCGTCAAGCGCTACGAGACGTGGGACGACGTGCTGGGGTATTGCCGGCGGTCGGCGAATCCAGTCGGCCGGCTCGTGCTGCGGATCGCCGGCTATCGCGACGACCGCCTCGATCGCTGGTCCGATGCGGTGTGCACGGCGCTCCAGCTCGCCAATTTCTGGCAGGACCTCGACCTCGACTGGCGCAAAGGACGGCTGTATCTGCCGCTGGCGCTCGTGCGTGCGGCCGGCGCCGACCTCCAGGATCTGGGCCGCCGGCGAGTGACGCCCGAGTGGCGGGCGGCCCTTGGCGATGCGGTCGCCCGAACGCGCGCGCTGTTTGCGGACGGGCGGCCGGTGGCCGATGCCGTGCGGGGACGGCTGCGCTGGGAGCTCCGCGCGACGTGGCTCGGCGGCTCGCGCATCCTCGACCGCCTCGAGGCCGCAAAGTACGACGTCTTTCGCGCGCGGCCGACGCTTGGCTGGCGCGATGCGCTGCCGATCGGCTTGCGGATGTTGACGTGGAGATGAGCTGGGGTCTGGCCCCGGTGGCGATCGCCGGGCCTGACCCTTGGCGGGTTCGATGCTGAACCTCGATTGAGAGATGACGCGGAAAACCTCCTTTTACTACTCGTTCCTCGTCCTCCCGCCGCCCCAGCGCCGGGTGATCACGGCCGTGTGGGATTTCTGCCGGGCCGTGGACGACAGCGTGGACCTCGAGAGCGATCCCGGACGCGCGAGCGCGGCGCTCGCGCTGTGGCGCGGCGAGGTCGACCGCGTGTTCGGCCACCAGCCGCCCGCGACGCCGCAGGGCCGCGCGCTCCAGCCGTTCGTCGAGTCGAGTCACCTGCCACGCGCCCAGTTCGAGGCGCTCATCGACGGCGTTGAGATGGACGCGACGCCGCGGCGCTACGCGACCTTCGCGGATCTCGAGCCGTACTGTCATCGTGTGGCGTCCGCGGTGGGTCTCATCTGCGCGGAGATCTTCGGCTACACGGAGCCGGGCGTCCTCGCGTACGCGCGCGATCTCGGCGTCGCCTTGCAGCTCACCAACATCCTGCGCGACGTCGCCGTGGACTACCGGCGCGGCCGCTTCTACATCCCGCTCGAGGACCTGCATCGATTCGGCTGCACCGAGGCGGACGTCGCCCGCGAGGTGGCGCAGGCCGGGCACGGCATCCAGACGCCCGCCGTGCGCTCCGTGCTCGAGCACCAGGCGGCGCGCGCGCGGGTGTTCTTCTCGCGCGCGATTCGCGAGCTGCCGAAGCAGGACGCGTCGCGGTTCGTCGCGGCGGAAATCATGCGGGCCGTCTACATGGAGCTGCTGCGCCGCATCGAGGCCGCCGGCTGCGACGTGTTTCCGGCCGTCATTCGCGTGCCGAGGCCCGCGCAGGCGCGGCTCGCGCTGCAGGTCTGGTGGCGGCTGCGCCCTCGCCGCGTGGCCTGATCAATCGATGGAACAGGCCCGCGCGGACGTCGTCGTGCTCGGCGCCGGTTTCGCCGGCCTGAGCGCGGCCGTTCGTCTCGCCGACGCGGGCCGCCGCGTCGTCGTCGTCGAGGAGGCGCCTCGCCTCGGCGGCCGGGCGACGGCCTTCGTCGATCGTGACACCGGCGAGCGCGTGGACAACGGCCAGCACGTGCTCTTCGGCTGCTACCGCGAGACGTACGCGTTTCTCGACCGCATCGGCACGAGTCGTCTTGCGCCGCTTCAGCGGAGCCTCTCGGTCGCGATGGCCGACGCGGCAGGGCGCCACGCGACGCTCACGTGTCCGCCGTGGCGCCCGCCCTGGCACCTCATCGCCGGCGTGCTCGGCTGGCGCGCCTTGCCGATCGCGGACCGGCTGACGGCGATTCGGCTCGCGTCGCTCTTGCGTCAGGTGCGACGCGACGGCGCCGCGGCGGTGGCCGCCCGCGTGCCGGCCGCTGAGACGGTATCGTCGTGGCTCGCGTCGCAGGGACAATCGCCTGAGCTCTGTCAGTGGCTGTGGAATCCGCTCGCGGTCGCGGCGCTCAATCAGGATCCCGCGGTCGCCTCGGCCGCGCCGTTCGTGCGCGTGCTGGGCGAGTTGTTCGGACCGCGTCCCGAGGACGCTGCGATCGGACTGGCGACGGTGCCGCTCGATGATCTCTACGCCGAGCCGGCCCGGCGCTTCGTCGAGGCGCGGGGCGGACGCGTGCTCACGCGGTCGCCGGCCCGCGTGCGCGTCGATGCGGCCGACCGCGTCACGTCCGTGGAAGCGGGATCCGTCTCGATCGAGACGGCCCAGGTCGTGGCCGCGACGCCCTGGCACGCGTTCGGGAGAATCTGGGAGCGCGATGTGCCCGCGCCGCTCGCCGGGATCGCGTCCCGGGCCGCGGCGACGGACAGCTCGCCGATCGTCACGGTCAACTTGTGGTTCGACGGTCCGGTCATGCGCGAGCCGTTCGTCGGACTCGTCGGCGGGCCGATGCACTGGGTCTTCGACAAGAGCGCGATTTTCGGCGCCTCGGCCGGGCATCTATCGATCGTCTCCAGCGGCGCGAACGCGATCGCGCGCCTGGAGAACGCCGAGCTCACCGCGCTGGCGCATCGTCAGGTGGAACGCACGCTGCCGGCTGCACGATCGCGGCGACTCGTGCGGTCGGTCGTCGTCCGTGAGCATCGCGCGACGTTCTCGCTGGCCCCGGGCGCGCCCGCCCGGCCCGCCACCCGGACGCCGGTGGCCGGCTTCCATCTCGCCGGCGACTGGACGGACACGGGCTTGCCGGCGACCATCGAGGGCGCCGTGCAGAGCGGGCATCGCGCGGCGCAGGCGATCCTCGACGACAGGGCATAATCGTGCCGATGACTTCCGTCGTCGCGCACTACGGCGAGATCGCGCTCAAGGGCCGGAATCGCCCGTGGTTCATCCGAACGCTCGTGCGCACGATTCGGACGCTTCTGGCGGATCTGAACGTCGGCGAGGCGCGATCCGTCATGGGCCGGATCGAGATTCCGCTCGGCCCAGGCGCGAACTGGGCGGAGGTCCGCGAGCGGCTGGCGCGGCTGCCGGGCATCAACAATTTTTCGCGCGCGGAGCGCGTGGCGCCCGATCTCGACGCGATTTCCGCGGCGGTGCTGGACGGACTGGGCGGGCAGGCGCCGCGCAGCTTCCGGATTGCGGTACGCCGCGCGGACAAGCGCTTCCCGCTGCCGTCCCCGGAGGTCGAGCGCGTGCTCGGCCGGCTCGTGCAGGACCGCACGGGATGGCCGGTCGACTTGTCCCGGCCCGACCTGAAGATCCACGTCGAGATCCTGACGGACGAGGCGTTCGTGTACATCGGCAAGGAGCCTGGCACGGGCGGATTGCCGGTCGGTACGAGCGGGCGCGTGCTGTGCCTGCTCTCGGGCGGGATCGATTCGCCCGTCGCGGCCTGGCGGATGATCCGGCGCGGGTGCCGCGCGCACTTCGTGCACTTTCACAGCTACCCGATCCTCTCGCGCGCGTCGCAGGACAAGGCCCGGGAGCTCGCGCGGCTGCTCACGCGGCACCAGCTGAAATCCCGGCTGTACCTGGTGCCGTTCGGCGCGATCCAGCAGCGCGTCGTCGTCGCCGTCCCGCCGCCGTATCGTGTCGTCATCTACCGGCGGTTGATGGTGCGGATCGCCGAGTACCTGGCGAAAACGCACGGCGCGCAGGCGCTCGTGACCGGCGACGTCGTCGGGCAGGTCGCGTCGCAGACGATCGAGAATCTCCAGGTGATCGACGCCATCGCGACCCTGCCGATCCTGCGTCCGCTCGTCGGGTTCGACAAGGACGAGATCACGGCGCAGGCCGAGCGCCTGGGCACGTACGAGACGTCGATTCTCACCGACGAGGATTGCTGCACGCTGTTCACGCCGCGGTTTCCGACGACCCGCGCGTCGCGGGAAGGGATCGAGGCCGCCGAAGCGAATCTGGACATCACGGCGCTCGTCGGCGAGGCGCTTCAGTCGGCGGCCGTGGAAGAGTATCGCTACCCGGCAATAAAGACGCCGGGCGCGATTTTGCGGATTCAGTAGAATGACCCCCGGCGTTTTCTCAAGGAGACCGTTCGTGAGGATCACTCCCGGCAAGCTCGCAGGCATGAAGAGGGTGGCCGACGGCCGCGGCGTCATCGCGGCGGCCGCGATGGACCAGCGCGGCTCGCTGCAGAAAGCCCTCGCCAAGGAGAAGGGCGGGGAGATCAGCGACGCGATGATGCAGGAGTTCAAGGCGCTCGTCACCGAGGTGCTGACGCCGCACGCGAGCGCCATCCTGCTCGATCCGGAGTGGGGCATCGGACCGTCGAAGAAGCGGGCGAAGAACGCCGGGTTGCTGCTCGCGTACGAAAAGACTGGATACGACAAGACCGGACCGGGGCGCCTGCCCGACCTGCTCGACGACTGGTCCGTGCGCCGCCTCAAGGAGGCCGGCGCCGACTGCATCAAGATCCTGCTCTACTACACGCCGCTCGATCCGAAGCCCATCAACGAGATCAAGCACGCCTGGGTCGAGCGCATCGGGGACGAATGCCGTGCCAACGACATCCCGTTCTTTCTCGAATTCGTCGTCTACGAGGAGGGTGCGGACGAGAAGGGCCTCGAGTTTGCGAAGAAGAAGCCAGGCGCCGTGACCGGCAGCATGGCCGAGTTTTCGAAGGACCGGTACGGCGTGGATGTCCTCAAGGTCGAGGTGCCGGTCAACATGAAGTTCGTCGAGGGCTCGAAGGCGTTCGCCGGCGAGCGCGCCTACACGCGCGACGAGGCGAAGCGTCTGTTCCTCGACGCCGCGAAAGCCGCCACCAAGCCGTTCATCTACCTGTCGGCTGGCGTGAGTAACGCTGAGTTCACCGAGTCGCTTGCGCTCGCGTCGGAGTCCGGCGTGCGCTACGCCGGCGTGCTGTGCGGACGCGCGACGTGGAAGGACGGCATTCCGGTCTACGCGAAGCAGGGCGCAGCGGCGTTCCGCGCGTGGCTGGAGTCCAAGGGCGTCGAGAACATCAAGAACGTGAACGCGGCGCTCGCCTCGGCGAGCCCGTGGTTCTCGTTCTACGGCGCGTCGAGCGCCGACGCGCTCGGGTAGAGCGCCTCCGTCGCTATCATTGCCGCCACGTCCGTCGGCGGATACTCAGCCGGCGTGGATGTCGTTGTCGTTGTCGCCAGGCGCCCGCTCGCGTCCCCGCGACACGCGTTCGTCGATTCCCATGTGAGACGGCGTGCCGTCGCCCGTCGTCAAAAGATTGTGGGTGCGGACAGACTGGCGTCAACGGACCGACGGCGCGCCTCGTGTCCACGCGGATCTGGACGGGGCTGGACGGACCGAGGGGCGCGGCCGAAAGGATCAGTGCGGCCGCAGTCCCGACGATGCCGCGGCGAGGCGTGTCATGAGCACCAATCCTAGTCCGCGGTTCCTCCTCGCCGTTCTCGCCGGCGTCGCGCTCGCCGCGCCGGCCATCTCAGCCGCGCCCGCCGGCCGCCAGCAGACAGTCTCGCTCGCCGAGGCGCTCGACCGCCAGATCGCGGATCGCCACGGCGTCGTGTGGTCAGGCGCGCGCCGACTGACCTGGGACGACTTCGAGGCGCCGGTGACGAATGCGGGCGCGAACGAGGCGGCGCACCTGGAGTACGCGCTCTTCTACGGCGTGCGCTGCACCGGCCGCGCGCTCGAGTTTCGCGTGGTCACCGCGATGATTCCGAGCGGGTCGTGGGTGCGCTCATCGGTCCTCGAATCCGCTGCGGACAGTGCGCGGACGCTGCAGCACGAGCAGACCCACTTCGACCTCGCGGAAGTCCACGCGCGCAAGATGCGCACGTTCTTCGACGGCCTCTACGAGCCGTGCCTGAAGAGCAGCGAGGAGCTGGCCGCGCTGGCGGATCGCATGGTCAAGGCCGAAGCGACCGAGCAGAAGCGCTACGACGAGGAGACCGCCAACGGACGCCGCGCGGACGCGCAGCAGAAGTGGAATGCCGACGTTGCGGCGCGGCTACTGTCGAAGGATCTCGGTGCCGCTGACCGGCCCCAGACACGTCGTCCCGGTGTAGGGCACGCGGATCTGGCCGTTGTCCAGCGTGGCCGTTCCGGCGAGTGAGATCGGGCAGTCCGCGGACGTCGGGCTGCGGCCAATCGCGGTCGCCGTCCACGTGATCGTGCTGCCGGTCATGGTGCCGGTCGCCGTGCCGGAGACAGACATGTTCTGAAAGCACGTCGCCGTGAACGTGCCCGATCCGGTGCTGCCGTTGATGTCAGTGACCATCCACCGGAAATTCGTGCACGTGTTCGTGAGCGTCGTCGTCGAGGACACCGACGCCCAGGTGCCGCTGAGCGCCTGCACGCCCGTGGCTGACGGCTGAGTGGCCGTCGTCTGGTCCAGCTGAGACAGTGGATTGAAGCACGCGCCGCTCGCGAGGGCGGCGACGAGCGTTGAGACGAGCAGTTGGCGGGTCATGAGAGGCCGCTCCCTTGAAGACTATCGTCAAGAAGGCGCCGCCGCTCCAGCCCGCGAAACCGGCGGAGCGCCCGAACGACAGCGATCGAGCCGCTGGCTTCATATAATCAACGCATGGCTATCCTGAAAGTCGCCCGGATGGGGCATCCCGTGCTCCGGGCGAAAGCCAGGCCCGTCCCGCCCGGTGAAATCGCATCCCCCGGCGTCCAGCAGCTCATCGACGACCTGTTCGAGACGATGCGCGAGTACTCGGGGATTGGGCTGGCGGCGCCGCAGGTGCACATTTCCGCCAGGATCTTCGTCGCCGGCGTCCGCGAGGCCGTCGTGCCCGCGGTCATGGGCGACGACGAGATGCCGTTGGTGGCGCTCATCAATCCCGAGCTGACGCTGCGCGGTCCGGTGTCGGACGAGGGGTGGGAGGGCTGTCTGAGCATTCCCGACATCCGCGGGCTCGTGCCGCGGGCGCCGGAGGTGCACGTGCGTGCGTACGATCGCACCGGGCGGCGCGTCGAGTTCGCCGCGACCGGCCTGCCCGCGCGCGTGATCCAGCACGAGTACGACCACCTCGAGGGCATCCTGTTCTTCGATCGCATGGCCTCGTTCGACTCCCTCGCGTTCATGGACGAGTACCGGCGGTATTGGGCGAAGGACGAGGAAGAGGAAGAAGACGCAGACGAGGTCGAGCGCTGACATGTTCACGGACGCCGAAGCCTCGGCCATCGCGCCCTACTTCACGAACCTGGACCGTCCCGTCTTTGCGCTGGTCAACCTGCCGGAGACCGTGAAGGGCGCGCTCTTCGCGCGCTACTCGCGATCGCCGAAGTCGCTGCGTCGGCTGTTTCTCGACGAGTTCCTCGAGGACGCCGGCGGCGCCCCTGCTCGCACGGCCGTGGGCAGCGCGCGCGCCGAGCGGCTCTACCAGCGCGTCCTCAGCGAATACGGCGACGACTCCGTCGCGCAGCTCGGCGGCGTGCACCTGGCCGTGGAGGACGCGTCGAACCTGCTCACGAAAGTGCTCGAGCGCGGCCGGCTGATGGCGTACCTCGAGCAGTCCACGCGCTACATCCCGTACACCGACCGCCGCGGCGACCTCTGGCGCTATCACGTGCCGGCCGAGCTCGACGGCCACCCGGCCCTGCGCGCGCAGTTCACGGCCGCGATGAACGCGACGTTCGAGACCTACGCGCGCTGGATCGACCCGATGCGCGCGTGGTTCGAGCGGCGCTATCCGAAATCGCCGGCCGACTCGGACGGCGTCTACCGCCAGGCGATCCGCGCCAAGGCGCTCGACACGCTGCGCGGCCTGCTGCCGGCGGCGACGCAGTCGAACGTCGGGATCTACGGCACGGGCCAGGCCTACGAGGCGCTGCTGCTGCGCATGCGGGCGAGCCCGCTCGCCGAAGCGCGCGAGACCGCCGACCTGATGCTCGCGGAGCTCCGAAAGGTGATCCCCGCGTTCCTCACGCGCGTGGACCAGCCCGAGCGCGGCCAGCGCTGGAGCGCGTACTTCGCGGACACGCGCGAGCGGATGGCGGCCCTCACGGCGCGCCTGACCGCCGGCATCGAGGCGAAGGCCGCCGCCGAAGTGACGCTCACCGACTTCGACCCGGACGGCGAAGTGAAGGTCGTCGCTGCCGCGCTGTACGCGACGTCGTCCCTGCCGGACGAGGAGCTGCTGGCCGCTGCGAGGCGGCTCTCGCCGGCCGAGAGAGAGCAGGTGCTCGTCGCGTACGCCGGCGAGCGCGGCAACCGGCGGCACAAGCCCGGCCGGGCCTTCGAGCGCACGAGCTACCGGTTCGACGTCGTCACCGACTACGGCGCGTTTCGCGACCTGCAACGCCACCGCCTGCTCACGATCGACTGGCAGACGCTCGGCACGAGGCACGGCTATTCGCTGCCCGAAGCCGTCGTGGAGGCGGGCGCCGAGGCGGAGTGGCGCGAGGCGATGGATCGATCCGCCGCGCTGCACGACGCGATCGCGGACGCCGGTCTCGCCCACGTCGCGCCGTATGCGGTGTCGATGGCGTACCGCGTGCGGTTCGTGATGGACATGAACGCGCGCGAAGCGATGCACGTCATCGAGCTGCGGACGGCGCCCCAGGGCCATCCCGCCTACCGGCGCGTGTGCCAGCAGATGCACCGGCTGATTGCCGAGCGCGCCGGACACCGCGC
>DATIWF010000030.1:0-9403 GCA_035519535.1 Vicinamibacterales bacterium
CTCCGTCATCTCCGACGAGGGCTCGATGCGCGCCGTCGCCAGATAACTGAGGATCGGGACATGCGCCTCATCGGCCGCCTTGAGATAGGCGCGCATCACGCAGCCGGCCGCGGCCATGCCGAGCAGATCCTCCGGATGGAAAGCCGGCGCCCGATCGCCAACGACGAGCGCTGCGCCTGTCATGCCGCGGGCCGTGCCGCTTCGCGCCGTGTCCCACACCAGTTCGACCATGACGTGCCTCGAAGCAGCAAGTTGCAGGTTTGTTGCCAGATAGGGCGCCGATTACAGCCCGCTCTGGCGGGGGTGCGCCTCGTCCGGCCGCGGAAGTTTGCCTGAGTCGCGGGTTTTTCCACGCCCGGAGACGCGCCCGTGACGCCCCTGTCGGGCCTGCCGCACGGCAGGGTCGTTGCAGGGAAGTCAGACGACGGCCGGCGCGCCGGCGGGAGGCTCTATGCGGACCCACAAGCCCTACACGAACGTCACGTTCACCCGGCGGGTGGACTACGACGGCGGACGTAAGCGCGCGCCACGGGCAGCTGGCGGCGTGCTGATCTGCCCGGAGTGCGGCGCGGTGTACGCGAAGGGGCGCTGGACGACCGCGTCCGATCCGCGGACGCGCCGGCTGGCGGCCGTCGCCGGGCGCAGACTGTGCCGGGCGTGTCAGATGGCGGACCGCCACCAGACGCGAGGGTATCTGAGTTTGCGAGGCGGTTTTCTCGCCAAGCACGAACCCGAGATCGAAGTCCTGCTCGAGAACGAAGCCGCGCGAGCGGCCGAGGACAACCCGCTCGGCCGCATTCTCGACTGGGACCGGTCGATCCCCGGCGTCCTGACCGTGTCGACGTCCACCGAACATCTGGTCGAGCGGCTCGGCCGGGCGGTCCACCGAGCCTTCGGCGGCGAGATCGACTACGGATTCTCGCATGCGAATAAATTCGCGCACGCCTACTGGGTGCGGGACTGAGCCGGCGCCCGCCGCGTAGATTGTGAAATTATTCACAAGCTGGCGGAATTCTCGCGAGCCGGCCCCCAGCCCGCGTCCCGGATCCCCGAAAGCGCCCGCCTGTCGCCCTTTCCCCCTGGCACTCCCGTTGCTTCGTGTACGGAGTGAGCTGATAGGAGGTGGTTATGCCTACGCTCACTGTAGATAAAGTGGAAAAGAAAGAACTGGAACCGCGTGACATCGCGCCGTTCCGTACCGAATACTTCGAGAATCCGTTCAGCCTCATGCGGAGGTTCTCGCAAGAGATGGACCGGGTGTTCGAAGACTTCGGGTTCAGACCGCGGTTCTTCGAGACCCCGATCGAGACGGGCGTGTGGTCGCCTGACGTCGAGGTCCTCGAGAAAGGCGGGCAATTCATCGTCCGCGCCGATCTGCCGGGCCTCACGAAGGAGGAGGTCAAGGTCGGGGTCACCGACGACGTGCTGACTCTCGAAGGGGAGAGGAAGACCGTCAAGGAGGAGAAGCGCGAGGGCTACTTCCGCTCCGAGCGCAACTATGGCGCGTTTTACCGCGCCATCCCGTTGCCTGAGGGCGTGAAGACCGACGCCATCGTCGCGAACTTCAAGAACGGCGTGCTCGAAGTGACGATGCCGCTCCTGAAGGAAGAGAAGAAGGTCAAGACGATCGAAGTGAAGCAGATGTAGCAGTCGCGCTTCCGGGCCGTCGCGTGTGAGACATCGACGCGGCGGCCCTTTTCCTGTACGAAAGCGCTGCGGCTCTATCGTTCGACTTTCACCACCATCCCCTCGATCACCTGACCGGACGCGCTCGTGATGACGCGATCGCCCGCGGCGACGCCCTGCAGCACCTGCACGAGATCACGCGTCGTGAGGCCGAGACGCACCTCCTGCCGATGCGCGATGTCGTCGGCTCCCGCCACCATGACATATGTGACCGCATCGTCGCGCTGCACGGCGGCCTTCGGGATGACGATCGCGTTGGCGCGCACGTCGAGAAGGATCTCGACTTCGACCGTCGTCTCGGCCGGGAGGGCGGTTGGCTGGACGAAGTTCAGGCGGATGTCCATCGCCTTGGCGGAGCCGTCGGTCGGCACCGGGCGGAGCACGACGGTCGCGGGTTCAGGAGCGGCGCCCGGCGCGGTAACTGTCGCGGTCTGACCGATGGCGACGCGGGCCAGTTCAGCCAGCGAGAGCGTGACCACAACCTGAAGCCGGGTCGGATCGACGATGCGCATGATCGGGTCGGCATCGCTCGGCGCGACCAGGTCATCGACCTTGTGCCAGCACTTGACGATGGTCCCGGCGAATTTCGCCCGCTCGGTCGCCCGCGCGGCGGCAAGCGTCGCGCGGTCGAGCTGCGCCTTGACGTCAGTGAGCGCAAGCTGGGCCTCCAGGACCGCGCTCTTCCGGGCGTCGAACTCGTTGCGCGAAATCAGTCCCTGGTTCCAGAGGAGCGTGTACTTGACCAGCTCGCGCTCGGCGGCCTCGACACGTTTCGACGCGTTTGCCACCTCCGCCTGGTGTGCGGCGAGGTCGGCGGTGATCGCGGCGATGTCGTAGCGGACGAGGACGTCGCCGGGCTGAACGGTGTCGCCCTCGGCGTGCGGCAGCTCGATGATGCGCGCGGCCTCGGGCGCGATGACGAGCCAATCGGCGGCGGTTGCGGGCACGACGGTGCCGGTGGCGGTCATGGAGTCCCGCAGCGTCTCGAGACGCGCGGCCGAGACATTGACGATTGGGGGCGCCGATGTGTCGGCCGCGGGGGCGTGGCGGCAGGCCGCGGACCCGGCGAGCGCCCACACCACGGCCGCGAGGGACCCCGCGTAGCGCGGCAGGGGGCGAGCCCGCACAGGTCGATTCTACTCAGATAGTTCCACGCCGGTGCGGTCGCGTGAGAGCGCGACCTGCGCGGACGGGACGAGGTACAGCGTGACCAGCGTGGAGAGACTCAGGCCGCCGATGACGGCGAGCGCCAGGGGCCGCTGCAGCTCGGCGCCGGCCCCGATGCCGAGCGCGAGCGGCAGGAGCCCGAAGAGCGTGCAGAGCGTCGTCATCAGGATCGGGCGAAGCCGGACGCGCGCGGCGGCCAGCATCGCGTCCCGAATCGGCAGGCCCTCGGCGCGCCGGCGCTCGGCGAAGTCCAGCAGCACGATGCCATTCTTGACGACGAGGCCGACGAGCAGGATGAGCCCCATCGCGGATGAGACGTTGAGGTCGGTCCCTGTCAACACGAGCAGCGCGAACGCGCCCCCGAGGGACATCGGCGCGGCGAGAAGGATCAGGAATGCCGAAGTGAACTTGCGGAACTGCACGACGAGAATCAGAAACACGAGGGCCGTCGCGATGCCGGAGATGAGCAGCAGCTCGCTGAACGCCTGGCGCTGCGATTGATACAAGCCGCCGACGTCGAACGTGTAGCCGACCGGAAGTTTCGTGGCGTCGAGCAGCTTCCTGACGTCGGCCACGGCGCCGCCGAGGTCGCGGCCCTCGAGCCTGGCGGTGATGATCGCCATCTGGCGGAGGTTTTCGCGCATCAGTTCCGCCTGGCTGCCGTGCGGCGTGATGTGCACGAGCGCCAGCGCGGGCGTGAGCTTGCCGTTCGCGCCGCGCACGAACGTCTGGGCGAGCCGCGTGCGGTCGAAGCGGACGGCGTCCGGGTAGCGGACGCGCACGGGAATCGTGCGGTCGAAGAGCCGCAGCTCGGTCGTGGTGTCGCCCAGCCACGCGTCGGAGAGCTGCGTCGTGACCTGCGCGACGGTCAGGCCGAGGCGGCCCGCGGCCACCGGGTCGACCTGCCAGGTTTCCTCCGGACTGCCGCGCTGCAGACCGACGACGTCGACGACGCCCGGGATTGCCTCGACCTTCGGCTTCAGATCCTCGGAGAGCTGCTCGAGCACGCTCTGGTCGTCGCCGAAGATCTTGATTTCGATGGGATTCGGCGTGCCTTCGAGGTCGCCGAGCATGTCCTGCAGCAGCTGCGCGAACTCGATTTCGGTGTCCGGCGCGGCCTCTTCGAACGCGTCACGCAGCGACTCGATGATCTGCTCGGCCGAGCGCTTGCGTTGGTCGTGCGGCGTCAGGCGGACGAGGATGTCGCCGGTGTTCATCTGCGTCGCGAACATGCCCATCTCCGAGCCCGTGCGGCGCACGAAGCTCGCGACCTCGGGCGTGGCTTTGAGCACCGCCTCGACTTTCCTGAGCCGCGCGTCGGTCTCCGCGAGCGCGAGGCCCGGCGGCGCGACGTAGTCGATCACGAATCCGCCCTCGTCCGCGGCCGGCAGGAAGCCGGTCCCGACCTGCGTGTACTCGAACGCCGCCAAGCCGGCAAGCAGGAGGAGTGCGATCACGACGAGGATCGGGCGCCGCAGGAAGACGGGCAGCGTCCGGACGTACACGCGCTCCAGCAGGCCGATGCGCTCTTCGTGGGCTGCCGCGTCGGTGTCGGCGATCCGATAGCGCCGAGCCGAGACGCGCGCGAGCAGCGGGATCAGGAACAGCGCAAACAACAGGGATATCAGGACGGCGATCGACAGCGTCAGCGACAACGCCTTGAAGAACTGCCCGACGACGCCCGTGAGCAAGCCGAGGGGCGCGAAGACAACGACGGTCGTGAGCGTGGATCCGACGACGGGCGCGACCAGTTCCTGCGTGGCTCGCTCGATCGACTCCAGCCCGCCGCCGTGGGACAACCGCCGGTGAATGTTCTCGATCACGACGACGGCGTCGTCGATCACGAGGCCGATGGCCACCGCGAGCCCGCCCATCGACATGACGTTGATCGACTCGCCGAACAGCCACATGAACAGGAACGTCGCGACCACGGTCAGCGGCAGCGTCAACGCCGCGACGATCGTCAGGCGCCAGTTGCGCAGAAAGACGAGCAGCACGAGGATCGCGAGCACGCCGCCGACGATGATCGCGTCGCGGACGTTGGCGATGGCCGTCGAGACGAACTCCGCCAGGTCGTACGTCTTGACGAAATTCAGACCCTTGGGCAGGGCCCTGCGCAGCTCGAGCAGCGCGTTCTCGACGCCGGCCCGCACCGTCAGCACGTTGGCGCCGACCTGCTGGGCGACGGTGATGGCCGTCGCGTCGCCGGTCGGGCCGACGACGAGCGTTGTCCGGTCGGGCGCGCCCGGCGCGACCGAGGCGACATCGGACACGCGAATCGTCGCGCCGTCCTTCACGGAGATCGGCGTCGTGCCAATCTGGTCCGCCGACTCCCACAGCCCGGAGGCCAGGACGAGGTGCTGCAGGCCGTTGCCTTCGTACCGGCCGGCGGGCGCGAGCAGGTTCGTGTTCTTGAGCGCCTCGGACACGTCGTCCACGGTGAGGTTCGCCGCAAGCATCCGGCTCGGATCGACGATGACCTCGATCTCGCGCGTGTCGCTCGACAGCACCTCGACCTTGCCGACGCCCGGGACGCGCGAGAGGGCCGGCCGGATGATGTAGAAGCCCACGTCGTGCAGCTCGGCCGACGACAGGCCGCCCGTGAGGTTGAAGGCGTACATCGGGAACGTGGACGGCGTGAGGCGATCGACGGTCAGCTCGAGATCGGCCGGGAGCGACTCGCGAATCGCGGCGATGTGCCCCTGCACCTGCTGCAGCGCGACGATCATGTCGGTCGACGGCGCGAAGAGCGCGGAGATCTCCGTCGCGCCGCGGAAGGTCCGCGACCGCACCGTGCGGATGCCCGGCACCTCCATGATGGCCTGCTCGAGCGGCCGGGCGACCGTGAGCGTCATCGAGACGGCCGGGGTCGTGCCCGCGAGCGCGATCACCGCGATGCGCGGGAACACGAGCGGCGGGTAGATGCTGCTCGGCAGGTTGACGCTGGCCACGGCGCCCGCGGCCGTCACGAACAGCGTGAGCAACAGAACCGTGCGCGACTGGCGCACCGCAAGTCGAGCCGGATTCATTTGACGACCACGATCGCGGCCTCGTCAGGCAGGCCCGCCTGTCCGCGCACGATGACGAGGTCGCCGCCCTTGACGCCCTTGAGGACTTCCGTCAGATCGCCCGACGAGACGCCGAGCGTGACGGGCGTCTTGTGCGCCTTGTCGTCGTCCTGGCCGGCGACCATCACGAAGACCTCCGCGCCGTCGCGGACGATCGCGACGGTGGGGACGGCCAGCACGTTCTGCCGCGTGCTCGTGATGATGTCCACGCTCACCGGCGTGCCGGCGGCGAGGCGTGTTCGCCTGGCGAACGCCAGCCGGACCTCGGCCGTCGCGCTGGCCGGATCGACGGCGGCCGGCGCGCTGACGACCTTGGCCGCTTCCGTCTCCGTGCTCCCCGGATCATGGACGCGCGCCGCGTGGCCGAGCGAGATGTGGCTGAGGTCGGCGGCCGGCACGGACGCCACCACTTCGAGCCGCTCCGGATCAATGACGCGCAGCACCGGATCGCTCGCGGCCGCATCGACCCAGTCGCCGACGTTGTGCCAGCGCCGGGCGACGATGCCGGCAAAGCGCGCCTTGACGTTCGTCCGGCTGATCAGCACGTTGGTCGTCGCGAGCGCGGCCTGGGCCTGCTTGAGCGCGGCCTGCGCCTGAATTTCTTCCTGCTTGGCCGCGTCGAGGTCTTTCTGGGCGGCGATGCCGTCGCGGACGAGGCCCTCGAGGCGCGCGCGCGCCGCTTTCGCCGTGTCGAGGCGCGCCGTCTGCTGCTCGATGTCCGACTGGCGGGCCGCCAGCTCGGCCGCCAGATTCGGGTTGTCGAACCGCACGAGCAGATCGCCCTCGCGGACGCGCTCGCCCTCGGCGTGGGGCAGTTCCGCGATGCGTGACGGCTCGGGCGCCGTGATGGTCCAATCGGCGCCTGGCGCGGGGGTGACGATGCCCGTCGTCGCGACGACAACTTCAAACACGGGCACCGCGGTGACTTCCTTGACCGCCACCGGCACTTCCTCTTCGGAGGCGACCTCTTCCACGGGTTTGCGGGCGCAGCCCGCGGACAGCGAAGCCGCCAGCGCGGCCGCCGCGGCGAGGGGCGTCCAGACGGGGTGTCTGTGCATGGTCATCGTCATCGGATCGGTCCACCGATCGCGCGCTCCAGATCCGCGAGCGCGTTTTGAAAATCGAGGGCGGCATCCAGGCCGCGCAGGCGGCGTGCGCGCGACTGGGCCAACGCGATGACGAGCGCGTCCACGCCGGACTGACCGGCCTGGTAGGCCTGCTGTGCCATCGCTTCGTCCTGCTGCGCGAGGGGCAAAATATCGCGCTCGTACGTCGTCAGGCGGGCCGCGGCGGCCTCGGCCTGCAGCAGCGCCGCCGCGACGTCGCCCGTGATCTCCGCCAGCCTCGCGTCACGTTCGGCGCGCAGGCGCGCCAGCTCGGCCTGCTCGAACGTCACACCGGCTTTGTGGGTCGTGAAGATCGGCAGCGTCACGCCGGCGCTGAGGCGCCAGCCGGTGTCGAACTCGGGCTCGCCGTTGAATGTGACGCCGCCGCCCACGCTCGCGTCCGGCTTGCGCATGGCCTGCGCGAGGGTCGTCCGGGCGGCCTGTTCGGCCATTTGTCGATCGAGCACGCGCAGGTCGCCGTTCACGGCCTGGGCGCGCTCGATGGCCGCCTGCAGCGTCGGCAGCGCCATGAGATCGAGCGTGTCGGCGACGGCCAGCGGCGCGTCCGGCGCGCGGCCCAGCAGGACGTTCAACGTCGCGCGCTCCGCGGCGGCTTGCCCACGTGACGCCACGACCTCGTTCTGCGCATCGAGCAAGTCCGTCTGCGCCGTGATCTCATCCCGTCGCGGCGCGTCGCCCGCCGCCACGCGCAGGCGCGCCGCATCGCGCGCGCGCGTGACGAGGTCGACCACTTCCAGATCGATCGCGACGCGGCGCTCCGCCGCCACGAGCGCCATGTAGTTGCGACGCACCGCGTTGCGCACCTCGGCGATGACACGATCGAGCTCGGCCTCACCGGTCGCGAGCGCGGCGTTGGCCACGCCGATGCGGGCGCTCCGCTTGCCGCCGAGCTCGAGTGTCTGCGACAGACCGAGGAACTGCTTCGGCGTTTCTTTCGTGTCCTCGAAGGAGAATTCCGGGTTGGGACGCTCCTTGGCGACTTCGACCACGGCCAGATCGACCGGCCGGAGCAGCCGGGCGGCCTGGATCGTCTTGTTGGCCTCGAGCGCGAGCGCGATGGCCGCGTCGAGCGTCAGCGGCGCCGGCTGGCCCTGCGCGCGGACGCCGGGACCACCGCCGATCGCGGCGGCGACAGCCACCGCGACCGGCGCCAGCCGGAGACGACGGACGAGTCCGTAGGAGGGCACTCGCGTATCGACGAGGATCCTGCGATCACTTCATGCCGTAGGCAATGGCCTTGAACGAATCGGGCACCGGAGGCGGGCCGCCGCGGCGGCCGGGCGCGGGCGCCGGCGCGTTCGGGTCGGCCGGCTGGTAATCCTGGCCGACGACGTAGATGTTGTGCGTCTTGTAGTCGATCGCCATCGTGCGCGCGCCGCGCACGGTCTGCAGCGTCTGGACAACCGTGAGCTTGTCGCCGTCGACGCGCGCGATGGTCATGGCGCCCTCGCCACTGCCGCACGAGCTGAAGAGAAGCTTCGTGCCCGGATCGAACCACGTGGCGTCCGTGCCGTTGCAGATCGGCATCGACGCGACGACCTTCCCGCTCTTGGCGTCGATCATGACCGTGTTCGGTCCGCCGCCCGCGAACAGGCGGTGCGTCGAGAGGTCAATCGCCAGTCCCGTCGGTCCGGCGGCCGGCGCGACGGGCCACGTCCCGACCACCTGGTGCGTCGCGATGTCGATCGCGTCGATCATGCTGGTGTCCTCGATGTTGACGAACACGCGGCCGAGCTCGGGATCCGCGACGCCGGTTTCCACCCCGGCCCCCGAGAGCTTGATCGTCGCGACCTTGTCGCCCGTGTCGGCCTTGACCACCGTCGCGGTGCCGGCCGAATGATTGAAGCCGTAGACTTCCTTGTTCTTCGGCTCGTAGAGGATGGCGTCAGGCCCCGGCCCGATGTCGACCTTCTTGATCGTCTGCAGCGTCTTCAGATCGACGATGCTGGCCATGTTCTCGCCGCCGTTGCTCGTGAAACCCCGGCCGCCCGGCACGAGCGCGATGCCGTGCACGCGCGGCGTGTCCGCGATCTTGCCGACGACGACGTTCTTGTCGATGTCGATGACGACGACCTGCGTGCTGTTCGACACGTAGAGCCGGCGCGCGTCCGGATCGACGTTGAGATAGTCGAAGCCGGCGGTGCCGCCGATGTGGATCTCCGCGAGCTTCGCGTACTGTCTGGCCTGGGCGCCAAGGCGCGGGCCGTCCGTTCCGACCACCGCGGCCGCCGCCAGCATTACCGACACTGTCCACCGTGCACGCATGATGTCGCTCCCTTCCTCGAAGGGCATCATTGCACCACGGGCCCCTGAAGATCGTCTGAAGAATTCATCCCCGGCGGCGGGAATCAGGCA
>DATIWF010000031.1:0-9401 GCA_035519535.1 Vicinamibacterales bacterium
GCCTTGCCAGCGCTGACGTCTACACGCCCCTGCATATGAACGCGGCCAACCTGCCGTTGCCCGCGGCGACGCTCGTCGTCGCCGTCGGGCGGCTCGGCCGCGGCGTCACGCCCGAAGGGGCCGGTGCGGAAGCGGCGGCCGTCATGACCGACGTCGTCAAGGAAGCCCCCGACACTTATAAAGGATGGTCGGCGGGCGCAATGCCGCTGCGCGAGGCCCTGTCCTACGGCGCGGCGCCCGTCCTGACGCTGCTCTTCGTGGCGATCTTGTGCGTGACGTCCATCGCGTGCGCGAACCTTGCGAACGTCACCATTGCAGAGGTTACGGGCCGGCGCGACGAAATCACGCTGCGGACCGCGCTCGGCGCCAGCCGCCTGGCCGTCGTGCAGCTCCTGGCCATTGAACATGTGCTCGTCGCCATCGCAGGAGGCGCGATCGGACTCGTCGCTTCCGGCTGGGTCCTGCCGGCGGTGCTCGCCCTCGACCCGAACACAGCCGCGCAGCTTGGCGAGGTCTCGATCGACTGGCGGGTCGAAGCCGGCGCGCTGATGCTCGCGCTGGTGGTCAGCGTGATCTCCGGCGTGCTTCCGGCGCTCGCTGGCACGCGCGGTGATCTGGCTCGTGGCCTTGCACTCGGCGGACGCCGTACCGCCGGTTCCCGCCGGCAGGCGAGGGCTCGCGCCTGGCTCGTTGCCATCGAAACGCTCGTCGCGTCGGTGCTGCTCGGCGCCAGCGCCGTCTTCCTGACCGCATTCGGTCGTGCGGCCGCGACGCCGCCAGGGTTCGACCCCGATCACGTTCTCGCCACTCAGCTGCGGCTCCCGGCCTTGACCTACCCGACGGCCGAGGCGCGCGCCGATGTCGTCACCCGCCTGATCGATGCCGTGCGCGCGCTCCCCGGCGTCGTTGATGCCAGCGTGACGAACCCGCTGTCCGCGGGCGGCGGGTACCAGACCGGACTCCACGTCGAAGGACATCCCACGCCCGACGGCCGTCCGCATACGGTGCAGTTCCGCCGCGTCAGTCCCGGGTACTTCCACACGCTGCGCATCCCGCATGTGAGGGGCCGTCTGTTCACAGACACCGATGGCCCGCTCGGGCAGCCGGTTGCGATCGTGAGCCAGAGCTTCGCGACAGCGTTCTGGCCCGGCGAGGATCCGATCGGCCGGCGCGTCATCCGCACGCCCGATCCCACGCACCCGCTCACCATCGTCGGCATCGTGGGCGACGTGAGCGACACCGGTCTGGCGGTTCCACCGCCGCCGACGCTCTACATCGCCTACGCCCAGAACAACAGCAGCGCGGCGCCGCTCGCTCTGCTTGCGCGCACCGTGGGGGATCCGCACGGCATGGTGCGTGCGCTCACGCAGGCCATCCACGGCGTTGACCGGTCGCTGCCGCTGTCGCGTAGCACGACGATGTCCGAGTTCCTCGCGGAGTCGCTCGGACCGGATCGCTTCCGCAGCGTGTTGCTGCTGGCGTTTGCGGCGGTGGGCCTCGCCCTCGCGGCCATCGGGATCTACGGCGTCACGTCGCGCGGCGTGACCGAGCGGACGCGCGAGCTCGGCGTTCGGCTCGCGCTCGGCAGCGGCCGGGCGGAGCTCTGGCGTCTCGTGCTCGGTCAGGCGCTGGCGGCGGTCGCCGTCGGCCTGGTCGTGAGCGTGCCGGCGACGATCATCCTGCTGAAGCTGCTCGGCCACTGGCTGCCGGACGTCTCCGATGTGTCGCCGTTAATTCCGCTGCCTGCAGCCGGCGTCCTGGCAATCGCCGGGCTCGTGGCCGCGGCCGTGCCGGCCTGGCGCGCGGCCAGGCTCGATCCGGTGATCGCACTGCGCGCGGAATAGGATGCAGCCCCGAAGGCGATATAGCCCTGCCGCCGCTCAGACGCGGATGCCAACGACCTGCAGGTACTCCGCGTCGACGACGGTGCGGCCTGATTCGGGGGCCTGGTTGTGCGCGCTCCACAGCTCGACGAGATCGGCCCGCAGCGCCGCCTGCTCGGCGGTGTCCAGCGCGGCGAATGCACGCGTGGTCGGGCCGTAGTTCTCGCGGAAGAACTCCACGACCCCGGCCGGCGCGAACGGATAGTCGAACCGGTAGGTCACGCGCGTCAGACGCAGATCGGAGACGCCGGCGCCAAAGCGCTCGCGGACGACGGCCTCGTCTCCCCAGAGGACCGGCGCCGGCATGCCCGGAGGGGCGATGAAGCGGGCGAACGTCCTGAACATCGCGCCGATGAAGCCCTCCTTCGTCCAGTTGGCCATGGCAATCGTTCCACCCGGTCGGCACACCCGGAGCAGTTCGGCCGCCACCAGATCGGGGCGCGGCGCGAACATCGCGCCGAAGAGCGTCGTGACCACGTCAAAGGTCGCGTCCGCGTACGGGAGGGCTTCGGCATCACCTTCATCGAAGCGCGCGTCGAGGCCCTCGGCCGTGGCGCGGCCCCGGGCCGCGAGGATGGCGTTGGTGGCGATGTCCACGCCGGTCACCCGGGCGCCGCGGCGCGACGCGACCAGCGCGAGCTGGCCGGATCCGCAGGCCACGTCGAGCAGCGCGGCGCCGGGCTCGACGCCGAGCCGATCGAGAAAATCAACGGCGCTCGATTCCATGAATCGGGAGAAATAGTCGTAGTTGCCGTCCATCCATGTGGCCTTGAGGCGGGCCTTCAGCGTATCGATGTCAGTGGTCGTGGCGACTTGGGTCATGGTCATGTCTCCTGCGTGTGCATGCGCGTTGGCACCATCGACTATGCAGCACGCGCGCGGCGCGGACATTGCCCGCGCGTCCGGGTTGCTTGACCAGTCGGCCGGCGGGCACAGATGAATTGATGACGCGTTCCGAATTCTTTGCCGGAAGGCCGGAATGCTAGACTTCGACACCCGTGGATGCGCTCTCTGACATCCTGCGAGTCATCAAGCTCGACTCCGCGATCTACCTCAATGCGGAATTCTCCGAGCCGTGGTCCCTGGCCACGCCCGACTCGCGCGCGCTGGCGCCCATCCTCGCCCATGGCGCCGAGCACGTGATCATCTACCACCTGCTCTGCGAGGGCCGTGCGCACGTCGAGGTGGCCGGCGGCGAGCGCGTCGAGCTCTCGGCCGGCGACCTCGTGTCGTTTCCTCACGGCGATGCGCACGTGATCGGCAGCGGGACTCGCATAACGCCAATCGACGCCTGCCGGGCGCTGCCGGCGGTGCTCGAGCGCGGCCTCGAGCTCCTGAGCTTCGGCGGCGGTGGGGCGGCGTGCCGCTTCATCTGCGGGTACCTGGCCTGCGATCCGAAGCTCTGCCGGACGGTGCTCGGCGGGTTGCCTCCGCTCATTCGCATCAACATCCGGGACGATTCATCCGGACGATGGCTCGAGAATTCGCTGAAGTTCTCGGTCGCGCAGGCCGCCAACCGCGAGCCCGGCGCGAGCGCGATGCTCGCGAAGCTCTCGGAGGTGTTCTTCACCGAGATGCTCCGGCGGTTCGTGCGGGATCTGCCGCCGGGACAGACCGGATGGCTCGCCGGGACGCGCGATGCGGAGGTGGGCAGGGCGCTTGCGCTTCTGCATGCTCAGCCCGCGCGCCCGTGGACCGTGGCCGAGCTGGCGCGGGAAACCGGCCTCTCCCGCACGGTGATCGCCCAGCGCTTCCGTCTGTTTCTTGGAGAGTCACCGATGGCATATCTCACGCGATGGCGGCTCCGGCTGGGCGCGCGCGCGCTCACGACGACCAGCCACAGCGTGGCGGAAATCGCGTCCCAGGTCGGCTATGAATCCGAAGCGGCGTTCAACCGCGCGTTCAAGCGCGAGTACGGCACACCCCCGGCGCGCTATCGCCGCGGCCGGGAGAAAGACGAGGGACGGCGCTAGCAGGCGGCGGCGACGTCGTCGAGGCGAATATGCTTCGTCGAAGACGAGCACACGGTCTTCCTGAAGACGATCATCCCGAGTCGGAGGGCGACGAAGCAGTGCCTGGGCGAGGAGTCCGACGATGAAACTTGATGCTGACGAGAAGGAGTTGCTTGACTCCGTCGAGCACGTCTTCGGTGCGAGGAGCTCAGCGCAGGTGTTCAGAGGTGACGGCCCCGGGGGCTGAAGCCGCAGGATTCTGTCTGCTGCGCGCGATGAGCCTCTCCTGACAGCCCAGTGTTCCACTCGGTCACGTCATGTGCCGACGTCAGTCCTTGGAACGGGCCTTGAGCGTCACGGTGCGCAGCGTGCCGTCGGCGCGGCGCACGGTGAGCGTCAGCGACACCGCCCGCTCGGCCTTTGACAGGGCTGTCGCACCGGCGCTCTGCAGCACGGGCTGGCCCTCCACCTCGACGATCACGTCGCCGACGCGGAGTCCGGCCGTGGCTGCCGGACCGTCGGCGTCGAGGTCGCCGACCGTCGGATTCGACTCAAACGTCCAGTAGCCGACGCCGTCCGGTCCGACCTGTCGGGTGCAGCTCGAGCACGCCAGCGCGAAACCGAAACGCCCGCGCGGCTTGACTGGCGCCCGTTCAGCCGGCGGCGCCGTCAGGCCTGCGCCGGTCGGGCAGGGCGTCATCGTGCGTGCCTGCACCGTTACCTGACGGCCGTTCCGGCGCGCCACGATCTCGTGGATGCCGGGCGTCGGGTACGTGAACGCCTGCGCGCCGGCCGCCGTCGTAATTGGATGGCCGTCGACGGCTTCGATCACGTCGCCACCTTGGAGCACGCTACCGTTTGCAGTCTTGAGGACGAGCGGCTCAGTGCGGAAAAGCCAGACGGGTTGTTGGCCCGTCTTCTGCTGCATCGTGCAGTCCCCGCACTGATAGGACACCACACCGAAGGCCGCGCCGGGGCCGACGCAGTCCTCGGTCGCGAGCGCGGGGGCCGCGCCTGCGAGAACCGCGAACGTGAGAGTGAGTGCGAGTGTGCGCATAGATCAGTACCAGATGAGGTTGGCGTGCGGCGCGCCGTTCTGGCCTCGCTGCACGTCGAGAAGAGACACGAGTTGGGGAGAGACGCCAACGTCCAGATGTGCGCGCGCTGCCGCCTGCGCGGCGCCGATTAACGTCTGGGTGCTGACCTCCGCCGCCGCCGGATCCTGCGCGGCCGCGCCGGCCAGCCGGCCGGCCGCTTCGACGTAGACCGACCCGGCGCGCTGCAGCAACAGGACGCGGTCGGTGGCCGACAGGTCGTTGCGCGCGAGCATCGCCTCGATGGACCCGCGGCGTGCCAGCGCACTGCCGACCCACGCGCCCGCGACGAAGATTGCCACGACGGCCGCCAGCCGCAGCACGACCGCCGCCGGTCGATGGCGCCGAAACCACCCTTCGCGGCGCAGTTGCTCCACCAGCCGGTCCTCGGCCTCCGGATCGAGCGCGCTCATTTCTGGCAGCGCCGCCAGCCAGGCGCGCTCGGCATCGTCTCGCGGGAAATCGCGGTCGTCGGTCGTCATGATTCACCTCGATCTGGCACGGGGATCCGGTAACGGGCCCGAAGCTCGCCGAGTGCCCGGCTGAGGATGGCCCGCGACGTGCTGGCGGCGATGCCCAGCGCGCCCGCGATCTCGTCGTGCGAAAGGCCCTGTAGGTAGTGCAGGGTGAAGACAATGCGGCTCCGGTCCGGCAGCCGCTGAAGGATCTGTTCGGCATCGATGGCGGCGTCGACCATCCCCGGGCGGGTCAGAACGGCGTCAACACCGGCCGCGGGTTCCCCGTCGGCGAACGCGCGTGCCATCCGGCGCCGCGCCGTGCGGATGGCGATGGACGACAGCCAGGTTTCGAAACGCGCCTCGCCGCGAAACCCAGCGAGGGCCCGACTTGCGGCCAGCCAGGCCTCCTGGAGCACGTCATCGGCGTCGGCGTCGCGGTACCCGACGAGCCGCAGGACCACCATCCGCAGGCGCGGTGTGTGCCGACGATAGAGGGTCCGGAATGCCGTCTCGTCGCCCTTGAGAAACTGGCGAATCAGCGTGCCGTCGTCAGGCAGCGGCTCGGCGGGCGACGCACTCATGTCCATTTAGTGGCCGGCCGCCCCAAAAACGCTGCACGCGACCGCGATCGTGTCTTCTGACCGACCTACTCTCAGTTCGCGCGCAGCGCATTCATCGGGGAGATGCCTGCGGCCTTGATGGCCGGAATGACCGCCGCGAGGAGCGCCGCAATCACGAGCGTCATGCTGGCGAAACCGATCGCCTCTGGGTCCCAGAACCGGACGAGATACAGTTGATCTGCCACGGCGCGTCCTGCGGCGATCGCGAGCGGCACGCCGATCACGAGACCCGCCAGCACCCACGTGAACGCACCGCGCAGGACGTGCGCCACCACACCGGCGCGATCGGCGCCGAGCGCCATCCGGACGCCGATCTCGTTCGTCTGCTGCGCGACGGTATAGGCCGTGACGCTGTAGAGACCGACCGCCGCGAGCACGAGTGCGACCGCCCCGAACAGCGTCGCAAGCCCCGCGACGGCGCGCTGCTGGCTGAACGACAGCGCGACCTGGTCCTTCATCGTCCTCACGGTGAGAATCGTCAGGCTGGGATCGACTTCAGCCACCGCGCGGCGAATGTCTGGTTCCATGATGGTCGCCGGCTGGCTCGTGACGAGCGCCATGGCGCCGATGAAGTGCGACGATAATTCGACATTCCGCATCGCGGGGTTCGCGTAGGACACATACTGCGCGAGCGGGACGAAGAACATCGGTCGAGCCGGTTTGTCGAGATCGAAACCGGCGAACTTCGCGTCACGCACGATGCCGACGATCTCGAACGTCCCGGCATTCTCGGGAAGATTGAGGCCGAAGTGCATGCCGATCGGGTTCTCGCCGCTCGAGAAGAAGCGCTTGACGAACGCTTCATTGACGATTGCGACGGGTGCGGCCGTCTCGTTGTCGCGCGCCGTGAACGCGCGCCCCCGCACCATCGTCATGCCCATGTTGTGCATGTAGTCCGCGCTCACCCGATCCCATGATGCCCCGGTCGCGGTGCCGGGTGCCGGCGGTGGGTGACCCTGCACGAGGATGCCCTCGCCCCAATTGTTGGTCAGCGGATTGTACAGGGCAAGGCCGGCGCCCGTGACGCCTGGCAGTCGGATCAATCGATCTTCGAGGCGGCGATAGAGCGCCGCGAGCGTCGGCCAGTCGTAGGCCGCCGGCGGACGCGCGAGACTGACGACGAGCCGATCGTTGACGGCAAAGCCGAAGTCTTGATGTTCGAGGTTGTCGAGCGTGCGCGCCAGGAGCGTTGCGCCCGTGACGAGCACGACGGCCAGCGTCGCCTGGGCCACGAGCAACGCCTTGCGCGTGACCGACGATCCGTCCTTGACGCGGCCGACGCCGCGCAGCGCCTCGATCGGATCCGTCCGCGTCGCAAACCACGCCGGCGCCGCGCCGAAGATGATGCCGGTCACGAGGGCGAGAGCCGTCGCAAAGCCGAGCACGCCGAGCGACGGCAGCGTGCTGATCGGCAGGAATTGCACGTTGGCGAAGGCGAGCGTCAGCAGGAGGCGCGAGGCACCGACGGCGACGACCAGACCTGCAGCGGCGCCGACGAGCGCAAGGACGACGGCTTCGACGAGCGCCTGAAAGACGAGCGTCGCGCGCGACGCACCCATCGCGAGACGTACCGCCGTCTGTGTTCGTCGCGTGACCGCGCGCGCAAGCATCAAGTTCGCGACGTTCGCGCACGCGATGAGCAGCACGACGCCGCACACGGCGAAGAGGATCTGCAGGCTCGTCTGGTACTGCGCCTTCATGATGCCAACGCCGCCGCCGGCCGGGACGACCTCGAGACGCTGCTCGGGGAGACGGCGGAGGATGGCGGGCATCCAGTTCGCAGGATAGCCGGCGTCGTGCTGGATCCAGTTGCGGAGATAGCCCGTCAGTCGCGTCGAAAGACCCGCGGTCGTCGCGCCTGGCTTGAGCCGTCCGATCGCGCGCAGCCATGCCGACGTTTCGGACCGCAACATGACGTCGTCGCCGTCAATCACCACTTTGGTGGCCAGCGGAATCCAGAGATCCGCGGGATTGCCTCGGAGCGTCTCGCCAAAGAATCCTGGCGGCGCGACGCCGATGATCGTGAATGGGTGGCCGTCGATGGTGGCGACGGCGCCGACGACCGTCTTGTCGCTGCCGTAGGCGCTCTCCCAGGCGTGATAGCTCAAGACCGCCACCGGCGGCGCGCTCGCCACATCGTCCTGCGGTGTGAAGACACGCCCGCCAAACGCCCCGACGCCGAACACCTGGAAATACTCGCCGCTGACGTACTCGACGACCAAGGGCCGGCTTTCCGCGTCGACGCCTTGACGTCGGACCGGCATCCGGCTCAGACCAGCCTGAAAGGCGGTGACCTGCTCGAATTCCGGCGCCTGGTCCCGCAGTTTCTTGAACAGGGGATAGGAGAACATACCCCACTGGTCCTGCGGACTGCTTTCGACGCAGCAGTCCGAACCATCGCCGATCCGGAACAGCGTCTCCGGGTCGACGACCGGCAGCGATTTCAGCATGACCGCATCGATGAGGGTGAAGATCGCGGTGGTCCCGCCGATGCCGAGCGCGAGTGTGAGAACGGCGGCGACCGCGAACACGGGCGCGGCCCGAAGTTGGCGGAGGGTGTAGGCGATCGCATCGACGGTCCGGTGCATGCCGCCTTAGACGAGGGGGGACCGTCGTCCGTTGACCGGGCGGGACGCGAGCCTGCCCGACCAGCCTGACCGGGTTGGGCACACTGGTGGGCACACTGGAGCCGACGCCAATGTGTGCCTACCAAGCACACATCGTGATATCCTGAGTTCCGGTGAAGTACTTCGACTGGGACGACGCGAAGAACGCGAAGCTCAGGGCGGAGCGCGGCATCGGGTTCGAAGACGTTGTCTTCCATATCGAGCGTGGCGACCTGCTCGACATCCTGGAACACCCGAACCCCAGCCGTTACGCCGGCCAGCGCATCTTCGTCGTCCGGCGCCAGGGCTACGTGTACCTGGTGCCGTTCCTTGAGAACGAGCACACGGTGTTCCTGAAGACGATCATCCCGAGCCGGAAGGCCACGAAGCAGTACCTCGGTGAGGAGTCCGACGATGAAACTTGAAGCGGACGAGAAGGAGTTGCTCGAGTCGGTCGAGCGGGGCGAGTGGAAGTCCGCAAAGGGCGGCAAGCGCGAGCGCGCCCGCTATTCCCGCTACGCGAAGGCCACGTTCCGTAAGGATCGGCGGTTGAACATCCGGCTGTCGAGCAAGGACCTGGAGGCGATCCAGAAGCGAGCTCTCGCGGAAGGGTTGCCCTACCAGACGCTGATCGCAAGCTTGTTGCACAAGTACGCGTCCGGCCGCCTGAAGGAGGTCTGACAAATCGCAACGCGATGCGGTTCACCAGCCGACGCCGGCCTCACGACGAAAATGCCGCTGTGACGAACACCGGCAACGCATACTGTGCAGTCCTCGCAATCCCCGGT
>DATIWF010000032.1:0-2662 GCA_035519535.1 Vicinamibacterales bacterium
CGCGTCCACGCATCGTGGGCGGTGACGGTCTGCGTCTGCGCGTGCGCGATGCTGATGACAGCTGCCGCAAGACACGCGCTCGTGATCGTCCACTGCAGTAAACGTTTCATGGCTGCTCCTTTGATGCCTGCGGCGTTGTCCGCAGGGAAATGACGTACAGCGCCAGCGACGCACGCTCGTCGCGCGTCAGATGGCGGAACGACGGCATGCTGCTGCCGCTGCTCGACAGGCCGCTGGCCAGCGTCGTCGCCACCGCGGCCACGTCGGTGCCGTTCTTGAACGCCGACGCGTCGCGAAAGTCGCGCGGCGGCGGCACGAGCGTCTTCGCGACCGGCCCGTCGCCGTGTCCGTTTGCGCCGTGGCAGCTCGCGCAGCCATTCGACGCGTACAGCTCGCGACCCACGGCCGCGGTCGGCGGCGGACTGCTGCATCCGATCGCGGCGATCGCGATGCCGATGCCGATCGCCAGACGAAGTCCCATGTGGCTCATGGGCGCACTCCTCCCGAACCTTTGAAACCGAATGAATCTGTCGGGCAGGCCTGAACGCCTGCGCGACCGGTGCGCGCTACGCGCGTGGAGGCGGATGATCCGGCGGAACGGAGAGGAGCGGGAACGGAGTGACGGCGGCGATGTGAACCCGATCGCCACATCGTACGTCGTCGATCGTGACGCGCTGCCCGTGCGGCGCCGCCAGGCCGAGCATCGATTCGACGGCCGCTGTCGCCCAGTCGCCGGCAGCCTGCATCGCACAGACGCGCGTGCCGCCCGCCGGCTGGTGATGCATGGGACAGGTCGCATCGGCTCCATGCGTGCAGTGGCACTCGACCGTGGCGCCCGCCGCATCGGTCCACACGATCGCGGGCGCGGCGACGAGCGCAGCCACGCGGCAGCCGATCCAGACGGCAGCGACGACGACACGCAGGCGCCGGCCGAGCGTGTCAGTCATGATGCGGCTTCGGCTTCGGTGGCGGTGGGCGAAATGGCCACGGCTCCGGGTCGACCGTCAGCCTGTTCGTCGCGGCGGCGTTGGGATCGGCGCACAGGGGTTCGAAGCCGACCGGTCTCAGCGCAACCGTCGGGCGTCCCGCCTGCTCGTCGATCCACGCCACGATGACGCCACCGGGCGTCGCGGCGATTGCCGGCCGAGTACTTCTGCCCCACGCGGTCACCGGCGTCGACGGCAGTCGCGTGACCGAACCGTCGCTGGCGATGACGACGCGCTGCGCCGCGACGCGGCGATTCGGGCCGTTCGATTCGTCCCAGACCAGAACCAGCGTGCCCTCCGCATCGACGACGCCGCGCCAGTTGGCAGCGCCCGGCGCCGCGGTGTCCGCGATCACGGCTGCGGGAATATCCGGATCTTCGGCCGATGCGCCGGTATAGACCAGCCGCACCGCATCGGGACGATCTGGCACGAACGTCAGGCCGCCGTTGTTCGATTGCGCGTACCGCGCGACGTTCATCGCGCCCGTACGCTCGACCCATTCGACGACGAGAGCCGTCGACGTCTCGCTCGAGTCGAAGAACAGGCGCGGCGCCTCGTCGGCCACGACGGCCGATGCGTTCGCGACCCGAATCGGCGGCCGGAACGTGCGTCCGCCGTCGCCGCTCGTCGCGACGAACAGCGCCGTCGTGCTGCCGAACGTGGCAAGCCAGGCCACCGCGACCGTCCGGCCGCGCGCGGCGATGGCTGGTCGCGACGCGATCGCGCCGTGGGCCGCGAATCGGATCTCCGGTCCCGGTCCCAGCGGCAGCGCGGCGGACCGCGTCGTGTCCGGCGCTCGCCCGCACGCCGTCCACGAAACGGCCACGACGAGTGCGACGACGGACGTTCGTGTGCGGAGACTCATCGATCCTTCGAATACGCCGGGAACGTGAAGTCGAACGCTTGCGCGGCGTCACCTGCCTTGAACGCCACGCGGAGCTTGAGGTTCAGCGGCGGCGTCGCGCCGGCGATGCGCGCTTCCAGCGTGCTCGGGTCCGCGCCGGTCGACAGGGCCGCGGCGGCACCGGTCGGCGTGCCGTTCGCGTCCGCGCGCGACACGGCGGCGGTGAATCCCGCCGGCGGCATCGGCCGCGTCATGTCGTCGTAGAAGTACACCCGAAACATGTCGGGTGCGACGAAGGTCCCTTCCAGGTGATGCCACTGATCCGACGCCATGAACAGCAGGCCCCCGTGGCGGGGGTTGTGATCGCCGTGCGGCACGCGCTCGTACGCCTTGATGCGCGCGCTGCCGTCCGCGCACGTGCCAGGCGTGAGCTCGTGCACATTCTTGTCCGCCGCGCAGGTGAAATACAGCGCCGCCGTGATCGGCACGAGCGGCGTGTGATCGATCGGACAGGTGCCCGGCGCCTCGCGAGTCACCAACTGCACTTTGAGACAGGAATAGGCCGTGACCAGCCGGCGCGGCACGAGCGCCGCGCCGGACTTGGGACACTTGCCGGGTTTGTCGTCGACGTACGCCTCCTCGCCGGGCGACGGGCAGGCGTACGACAGCGGCGGCAGATCGACGGCCGGCTCGGCCGCCTTCGTCCCGACGATGCGGACGTCGTACAGCGTCGTGAAGTCGCCATCGTGCACGGTCGCCGTGATACGTTGGCCAGCCTTCAGCTGACCGATCGTCTCCGGCTTGTCGAGGCGGTACACCATCGTCATCGCTG
>DATIWF010000033.1:0-8299 GCA_035519535.1 Vicinamibacterales bacterium
GAGATCCGCCAGGACGCGACGGTCGAGAATCTCAGCGCACTTGCGTTCGACCCGGACGATGTCAAGGCGCTCAAGGACTGCCGCGCTGGCTCGTGCGACGTGCAGCTGCCGACGAACGCGATTCAGGCGTTTCACGACGGCGTGAACTGGTCGCGGCCGGACGCGGCGGAGCAAGTCAACGCCCTCGCCCGTCCGATGGTGCTCCAGCTGGTGCAGGCGTATCAGAAAGGCGGCAACGAGACGCTCGGCGAATATCGGGATAAGCAGCATCCCGCGCGTGTCGCCGAGCAGTTCGAGACGATGATCGGCCGCGCTTCGGTGCTGCCAGACGTGCTGCCTGAGCTGCGTCGCTACCTCCTCGAATACCCGAACGCCGAGCTCGCTGGCGCGGACAGCTTCTTCTACTGGGAGAAGGTCTCGTTCGGCCTGAAGCCCACGATTCGTGTGAATCACGCCGTCATCTATCGCGGCAGCACGCAGGGCCGCGACTTCGGCGTCGCGGCGATCAAGCAGCTGTACGCCACGCACTACTTCCATACCGCGCTGGACATGTCGGTGTGCGTCGACGACGGAGCGACGGCCACGCCGCACGGATTCTATCTGCTGACGCTCAAGGGCTCAGAGCAGGAAGGGTTGACTGGCGTCAAAGGCTCGATGCTCCGAAAGGTCGTCGTCGACAAAACGCGCTCATCGCTCGAGAGCGCGCTCGCCTCGATCAAGCGCTTCGTCGAACAGTCCGCGCCCCGTCACTGACGTGGATGCCCGCATCTCCCGTGACGCTGGAAACGCTCAAAGCTAAAGTGCTCACGCTCGGGATTCCCGGGCTTTTCGTCGTCTCCTTTCTGGATTCCGTGGGCGTTCCGCTTCCCGGCGGAGCAGACGTCCTCGTCATGCTGCTCTCCTGGCAGCGTCCTGCGGGCCTCTTCCTTATCGCCGTCGTCGCTACTGTGGGATCGCTTCTGGGCTCCCTGGTGCTCTACCAGATCGCTCGTACGAAGGGCGACGCGATGATGTCGCGTTTTCCCAAGGACAAGCAGGATCGGGTCAAGGAGAAGTTCCGCCGGAACGACATCCTCGCGCTGCTGGTGGCCATGCTCGGCCCCCCGCCGCTTCCCACCAAGTTCTTTGTCCTTGTCGCCGGGGTAGTCCGCATGGACTGGCGGCGATTCGTGGCGGCGGTATTCGCCGGACGCCTCATCCGTTTCCTGGGAGAGGCATACCTCGCGGTGAAGGTCGGGGATCGGGCCGCGGAGATCCTCAAGGAGCACTACCCTTCGATCGCCGGCGCCCTCGCCGTCGCACTGGTCCTTTTTCTTCTGGTGCGGCGGTTCGTTCAGCGCGGCCCAAGAAACGAGGAGGCACGAGCGGCGCCTCTGGTGCAGGGGATCGGCACGCGTGAGCATCTGACGGTCCCACCGTCTGGAGAGAAGGACGTTCTGCAACTGGCACACGAACCGTCGTGGCGCGCGACGCTGAGCGCGTGGCTCTTCGGCTTGTTGCTGCTGGCAGCGGTTGTCGGCGTCGTGGTGCATTTCAGCGAGATCGAGGAGCTCGGGAGGGTCGTTCGACGGCTTCGGCCAGCCTGGCTGGTGGCGGGACTCGCGCTGCAGAGTCTGACCTACGTGATTGCGGCGAGAATCTGGCAGATTGCGTTGGCGCAGGAAGGCTATCGCTGTCCTCTGCGGGTGCTGGTACCGACGGCGTTCGCCATGCTCTTCGCCAATCAAGCCTTGCCGAGCGCCGGCCTGTCAGGAAGCGCGGTCGTCGTGCGGGCGCTCCGGCGACGACACGTGCCGGCGAACGTGGTCATGGGCGCCCTGGTAGTCGGCCTGATCACGATCTACGCCGCCTATCTCATCGCCGTCTTGATCAGTGTGGTACTACTCCGCCGCTATCAGGCCGTGAGCGCCACCGTGCTGCTGGTCACGGGCGTCTTCGCCTTGGCGGCGGCTGGCGTGCCGGCGGCCATCATCTGGTTTCGAGAAGACATCCCACCGAAGTGGCAGGCACGTCTGACGAACATACCGGGTGTCGGCCCGCTCTTCGCGGCCATCGGCGCGATTCCCGCGGACGACCTGCGCGATCGGTCGCTCCTCGTGCACGCCGGAGCCCTGCAGTTCATCGAGATGGTACTCGACGCCGCCACACTACAGATCATGTTGATTGCCATCGGCGCAGTCGTCGCGCCCACGGCGGTGTTTGGAAGCTTTGTCATGGCGTCCGCCGTGTCGAGAGTCGTGCCGGTACCGCTGGGACTCGGAACATTCGAGGGCGCGTTGGTCGCGTTGCTTCACGTGGTGGGCGTCTCGCTCGAAGCGGCGCTGACCGCAACCATGCTGCTGCGCGGATTCACGCTGTGGCTGCCGATGCTCCCGGGCCTCTGGTTTGCCCGTCGGGATCTGTGGCCTCGTGGGCGTTGATCCGGCGGCGTGCGATCAACCGCGGACGAACTCAGTGCGAAGGCGAACAGCATGGCGTAATTGCGCATGGCCTGCGACCGGCCGATGTCGTGAGCGTTGTCATCGTTCGTTCTCCCTACGCTCCGAAACGGAACCGACCCGCCGCAATCGCGACGCAGACGACCACGAGCACGAGCGCGGGGACGACGCTCTCATGAAAACGCCGATGCGTCTGGACGGCGCCGAGCATCAGCACGGCAAGACAGACCGCTGCGATCGGCATGAGCACGGGCGCGAGGTGCAGCACGCCCGGGAGCACGAGCCCGATTGCGCCCGCCACCTCGGCGAGACCGAGCAGCTTGATACGACCCGGCGGCCACGTCGCGGCCCAGTGCATCTTCTCGGCGAGCTTCTCCTTCGGCGTCACCGCTTTGAACGTGCCCGTCAGGAAGAAGACGAGCGCGGCGAATCCTTGCGCGACCCATAGCGCGATGTTCATGACGAAGCCTCCTTCTTCCGCGACCTCATGCGCCGCAAGACCAATGCCTCGTCAGGGACGGCGCGACGAGAGGGAATCTGCCGTGCAGTGAGTGAGTTACCGGGATGAAGGCCGACGCGGGGCCGTGACGCGGTGACGACAGGGAGTCACGTGTGCTCGGAGCGTCACGATAGGCGCCAGCACCTTGATGCGATCGCGCGGTAGGTGACGAGAAACGCGCCCATCCGGAAGTCTTGTGCCTTCATTTCGTCGCCGGGCTCGCACGGCGAGCGGCCCCTCGTCTGCCACAAGCACTTGCGGCGCAATGGGATGCGAGCGCCTGGTCCTGCCCGCGTCCCTGGAACCAGAGTTGCTCTCTCACGGTGTGGAAGGCGCCGATTGCCGTGCGCCAATCGTGAGAGGGGAGAAGAGAAGATGGCAGGGCAAAACACAGCACGGGGGACCGGGGCCACGGTTGAAGTGTTCCGGGACAAGTTTCAAACGAAGTCACACGACACGAGCGATGAGATGAGCAATTCACCTTTTCGCGATGTGCATCGGGCGGCGACGTGGTCCGTCGTGCTCAGCGCCTCGATGATTTTCGCCGGGATCCTCGCACTGTTCGTTCCAACGATGACCGGCGTCGCGGTAACGCTCGTGATCGGGTGGCTCCTGATCATCAGCGGCGTTCTCCATCTCGGGTTCGCCTGGCGCGCGAGCGGGCCTGGCGGCGTCGTCTGGGAGATTCTCCTTGCGGTGCTGTACGGAGTCATCGGATTCTACCTGCTCGCGCACCCGGTACTCGGACTGGAAGCCATCACCATCGCGCTCGCGATGTACTTCGTGTGCGAGGGGGCACTTGAATTCGTCCTGGCATTCGTTCTGCGGCCGCTGCCGGGGAGCGGATGGCTCGTGCTCGACGGCATCGTCACGCTGCTGCTTGCCGTCCTGATTTGGCGCGGCTGGCCGACGAGTTCGACCTGGGTGGTCGGGACACTCGTCGGGATCAGCATATTCTTCAGTGGCTTGACACGGCTCATGTTCTCGGTCGCCGTGAGGCGCATGGCCGCGTGAGCGAGTCGGGCGGCGATCGACCCCGCCCGTCGAGGTCTACGATGAAGACGCTGCTCTCCGCGCTCGTGCTGGGTCTGTCGGCGAACTCGACGCTCGCACAGGCCCCGCCGTCTCCACTCGAGGGTCGGACCATTCTCGCCGTCCGCGTGTCGGGGCTCGACCACATCAAGGAATCGGTCGTTCTTGCGCAGATGGAGACGGCACCTGGGCAGCCGTACCTCACGGCCGCGGCCGGCCGAGACATTGCCCGCCTCGATCGCCTCGGCGTGTTCGCGGCGATCTCGCTGCTGCCGGTCGCCGTCGACGCCGGCGTGCGGGTGGACGTCACCGTGACCGAAACGTCCCGGATAGCGGCCGGGATTGCGCTCGCGGTCACCGATGAAAACGGCGCGTCAGCCGGGCCGGCGCTGAAGCTCACGAGCGTGGCCGGACACCCGCTCGACGCTGGTGTGATCACCCGCTTCGGCGGCGAAACCCTCGTCGCGTTTCGGGAGATCTCTCCGCAACTGACGAGCCGGCGGCTGTGGCACAACGCCTCCCTGTCGTTCAGCGATCGCTTCAACGCGCTGGAGCAGTTCGAGCAGCGATCGGTCGATCTCGATACACGCATCGGCTTCCGCTCGTCCGAACAATGGAGGAGTGGCGCCATCTTCAAGTTCTACGGCGTCGGAAGCGATGTGAGCGGCGTCACACTGTCTCCCGACAACCACGACTCGTTCAAGAGCATTGGCGGCATCACGGAATACGACAACCGCGATTCCTTCAGAGCGCCGTCACGCGGCTGGCTCAACTCGGTCGATGCGCTCTGGACGACCGGCAGCGGCCAGTACGCCACTTTGAACGTCGACGTCCGTCGCTACCAGCCCGTGGCGAGGCGCCAGGTGATTCTGGCCACGGCGCTCGTCACGCTGCAGTCGGGCCGCGAGGGCGTCGACGTGCCGGCCTACGCCGACTACGCGCTCGGTGGCGAGAATACGGTGCGCGGCCGGGCATTCGCCGCGAGGCGCGGCAAGAATCAATTCATCAGCACGATCGAGTACCGCTACACAGCGGTGCCGACGCGCAGCTTCCGCGTGTTCGGCCTCAACTTGTACGGGGGCCTTGCCCTCGCCGCCTTCACCGACGTCGGGAGTGCCTGGACCCGCGCGGACGGCTTCTCGGACGGTGTCATCGCCGGCGGCGGCATCGGCCTTCGCTTGTACATCCCGTACGTCAACATGATCCGCCTCGACCTGTCGGTCGGCAGCGGCGTGCACGGCGGGATCGGGATCGGCGAGAAGGCGGTCGCGCAACGAGAGCGCGTCCGCTGACATGCGTTCTCGAATGAACACACAGGAGTGCGGTCGATGACCCTTGAGAGAACTCTCGGTGGAGCCTGCGATTCTCCGTTTCCCGTCTACGCCCAGGTCGCCGACGACCTGGCGGCCGCACACCGCGCCGACACTGGCGAGCGCGATGGGACGGTCGCGCACGTGCTGGCCACGTGCGCGGCGTACGCCTATTCGGACGCGGATACCGTCGCCACGATGATGTCCAGGCTCGGTCTCGAGGCCAATGCCTGCGTGCGCATCACCCAGACGGTCGACGCCATGTTCATCTTCTCGACCGCCTACCTCGTGCAAAGCCGCTGTGGCCGGGTGGTGATCCTGTGCTATCGCGGGACCGAGCCTGCGACGGTCGGCAATTGGCTTGGAGATGCCGAAGTCAGTTCCGAGTCGAGCACGATGTCACTGGAAGGCGGCGCACCGGCGTTCAGAGTCCACGCCGGATTCCACCGAAACGTCCGTGCGACCTGGTGGACGGTGCTGCGGGAATTGACGCTCGCGCTGCAGGGACGGTCGCTCGTCCGTCCCGACGAGACCGTCGAGTCTCCGCTCGAAGCGCTGTACGTGACGGGCCACAGCCTGGGCGGCGCGATGGCAGTGCTGTTCGCGTTGAAACTCGCCGCAGCGCGTGAGCACGGCGCCCTCGCGGCGACATTGCGTGCCGTGTACACGTTCGGACAGCCGATGGCCGTGGGCGGGGCGCTGCCACCGGTGGCGGACGATGTCGGACGGAGACTGTTTCGTCACATCACGAGTCGCGATCTGACCCCAGCGCTGCCGCCCGCCGCGTGGGGGGCATTCACCCATTTCGGAAAGGAGTATCGGCATACGAGCGGCGTGTGGCAGCGATCGGAGGTTCCCGTGGCGCAACTGGTCCGCACGAGGGAGATTCCGCGCTCGCTGCTGGCGTTCTTCGCGACCAATACGCGCCGCGCATCCTATGCGTACTCACTGGCCGACCATGGACCGCAGCACTATCTGGCCGCGCTGCGACCCAGCGGGCTCGTGACGGAGTTCGGCGACTAGCCGGACAGCATGCCGGGCCAGTACCGCATCCATCCGCGCAGCTCCGCGCGGCGCCGCCACTCGGGATCATTGGGATCGACGCGTGCCGACCCGGCAATCAGTTCGTCGAATCGGGCTTCGACCCCTCGTGCAATCGCTTCGTCCTGGACGACGAGCAGCAGTTCGCTTTCCCAGTAGCCGGCGGTGACGTCCAGGTTGGCGCTGCCGACGGCACAGATCCGTCCGTCCGCGCTCATCGTTTTCGCGTGGACGTGCGGCCGGACGTCGCCAACCGCGGGATCCCATCCAGCCCGTTTCGGCACGACGAACTCGTAACAGTCGCCGCCCTCGGCGATGAGCGCGTCCATTCGCGAGTGGACGAGCGAGGTCGCCGCTGTCCGCGCCGCCGCCCAGGGGCCCTTGAACGACGTGTCTCCGTGCTTCGGCGTGAGATTGCCGAACAGCGTTCGCACGCGCACGCCGCGCCGGAGCGCGCGCAAGAGCGCGTGCTGGATCTCGAGGTGCAGAGGGAAGCCGTTCACCGCGTACACATGGGATCGGGCCGTCTCAATCAGCGCCAGATACGCCTCGAGTGTGTTCGCGTCCCGCAGCCCGCGGTGCACCACGACACGCGCGGACGTTGTGCCGGCCGGCGCGGCATCCTGCGTGTTGAATGGCGCGCCGCCGGCATCGGTCCACGCCTGCAGGAAGGAACGTTCCAGGACGGCCACGGCAGGGCCCTCGACGCGCGCCCCGGCATCGAGCCACGGTACCACCCGCCAGGTCGTACCGGGCGTCAGGTGCACCTCCCCAAAACCGGTGTAGTACTCGTGGGAGAGGTTTCTTCCGCCGAGCAGCGCCACATTCCCATCGACCACGACCAGCTTGCGGTGGTCCCGCTGCTTGAGGTCCTCCAGCGACGCGGGGCCCGTGATCGGCTTCGAAACCCGAAGCTCGACGCCCGGCCGCAACGACAGCCGGTCCAGAATCGGATTGCTGGCGCCCAACGAGCCATGGAGACCATGGAGCGAATCGACGAGCACCCGTACCGTCACGCCGCGGGCTCCTGCCGCCGCCAGCGCCGCCTCCACGGGACGCCCGACATCATCGTCGAGCGCCATGTACACCTGCAGGTGGACGCGCTGCCGGCTCGCTTCGATTGAAGACAGCAGCCAGCCCCGCGCCTTCTCGTTGTCCAGTTCCACCTCGATCCGATTGCCGGCGATCGTCTCGCTGGCGGTGGTCATGTCGAGCCTCGTGGATACGGATGTGGGAAGGTCGAAATCGCTCCCGGGCGGCGCAGCGAGCGCGGCGACCTCATCCGGGCGAACCGCGGCGAATCCTGTCGTCGACGGCCGATGCGGCCCGCGGTAAACGATGGCGACGACGGGAAATCCGGCGCTGCGCATCCGCGCCGCGGTGCGGGCCAGGCGCACCGCGTCCACCTGCACAGGCACATCGAGCGCTTCTCCCTCTCCGAGCACTGCGCCGGCATCGATGACACAGGGAGGAAGGCCGGCGGCGCGCAATTTCGCGCGCATCGACGCGCAGCTCCGGATCGAACGCACGCGCACGCCGACGGGCTCCGCCCAACTCGCGGTACGGATCAGCGACAGCTCGGTCCGGTCGATGTCGGCATCGAACAGGACGAGATTCTTCGAGCCCGTCCGAAGCACCGCCACACGCGCCTCGACCGACGCGAGAGCCTCCGGCGTGTTCGTTCCATAAGTGCGAAGCACACCCAGGGAAGCTCCGACACCGGAGGGCAGCTCCACCTCTCCGCGCCGGGAGGTGGCCCGCGCCACGACTTCCGCCGCCCGGACGAACGCGACGTCCTGATCGGCGATTGGCGTCCGACGCCCGATGCCCACGGCATACTCGAGACGCGCCCGGACCAGCGCGCCATCATCCACCAGGTCTGGCACGTCGATCGATCGTTCCCATTCGCGAGCAGGCGCGCGGAGTGGAGGAAGGATGAGCACGGCCGGCCCTGATGCGATGCCCAGGAGGACCGCTGG
>DATIWF010000034.1:0-30314 GCA_035519535.1 Vicinamibacterales bacterium
TGACGTCCCCCCTTCTTCAGTAGCGGATCAATCTAGAGTCCGGCGGTTACTTTCGCCCCGTTCGTTTCTTGTCGTCAACTGCTTCGCATAGGCGCTCGGCGTGAGCCCGCCCAACGCCTCCTTCGGTCGTTCGTCGTTGTACTCGCGCCGCCAGTTTTCAATGACCATCCGCGCGTGCGCCAAGCTCGTGAACCAGTGCTCGTTGAGACATTCATCGCGGAACCGTCCGTTGAACGATTCGACGTACGCGTTCTGCGTCGGCTTGCCCGGCTCGATCAATCGCAACGTCAGGCCCCGCTCATGCGCCCACGTGAGCATCGCGCGGCCGCAGAACTCTTTGCCGTTGTCCGTGCGCAGGATCTGCGGCAACCCGCGCGTGCGCGCCAAGGTCTCGAGCACGCGCGTGATCGGCAGCCCGCCCAGCGCGCGCTCCGGCACGATGGTCACGGCCTCTGTCGTCGCATCGTCGACAATCGTCAGACATTTCAGCACGCGTCCATCCGCCGTCCGATCGAAGACGAAGTCGGCCGACCAGACCTCGTTGGGCTGGTGCGGCCGCACCAGCGGCTGACGATCGGCCACCGGCACTTTCTTGCGCCGCCGGCGCTTCACTTGCAGCTGCGCCTCCGCGTACACGCGGTCGACGCGTTTGTGATTGACGACCTCGCCGGCTTGGCGCAGTTTCAAATAGATCATGCCCGCGCCGTACCGCGGATGTCGTTGCGCCAACGCGCGAATGCGATCGCGCAACGCCGCGTTCCGATCGGGCTTCGGCCGATACCGCAACGCTGCCGCGCTCATGCGGATGACCGTTAACGCGCGTCGCTCGCTGAGACCGCGCGTCATCATCTCCCGCACCACGACGCGCCGCGCGGGTGCGGTCACCACTTTTTTCGCAGCACCTCACGGGTCACCTCGTTTTCCAAGAGGGAGTCCGCGAGCAATTTCTTTAACCGCGTGTTTTCGATTTCGAGCTCTTTCAGCCGCTTGGCCTCGGGGACGCTCAGCCCGCCGAACTTGCGTCGCCAGGTGTAGTAGCTCGCTTCGGAGAACCCATGCCGTCGGCACAGGTCTTTAACCGGCAGCCCCGCATCGACCTCCCGGAGAAACCCGACGATCTGCGCTTCACTAAATCGCTTCTTCATCGTCCGACCCTTTCGCTGGGCCGGACTCTACATCCGAACGCTACTCAAATCCGGGGGGACGTCAGGACGTTCGCGCACTGACGCAACTCATCGTTGCCGGTGCACTCCATTGGGTTGCGGGCACTGTTGTGAAAACCGACGATCGCGGCTTCTACAGAATCGCGGGACTCGGACCGGGCACGTATGTGATCAACGTGCCTTCGGTGCAGGCGTCGCTGCCGGCCAACATCGCGAGTTCGTCATCGACCACTGCGAGTTGGCCGAGTCAGACGCTGGAGATCAGCGCCGCGACTCGTCTCGTTCTTGGCCGTTATCCAATGCCGCAGCCGGAGGCCAGCGGCCGACTGCGCATATACGCACCAGCCTTCTTCCCCGGTGTCACTAGCATGATCGATGCGCAGTCGATCAGCCTAAAGTACGGAGAGAATCGTCAAGGGGTTGACCTGCGGCTCCAACCAGTGTCCACGGTGCAAGTCTCTGGCATTGTGACTGGACCAACTGAAGCAGTTTCAGGTATGCCGCTCCGTCTCGTTGCAGTCGGGTCTGAGGAGTTGGGTGATGGGTCCGAGACGGCGACCACCCGAACGAGCGCGGACGGCACGTTCCTGTTCGTAAATGTGCCCGCCGGGCGCTACACCGTTGTGGCGCGTCGCGCCGCATCCGAGCTCACAGTATCAAACGCCAACGTTAACGGCTCGGGGTCACTGCAACTACCGCGCGCGCCTGGCATGCTCCACTACTCATCGATGCCGTCTCCCGGAGTCGATCTCGTGCCGCAGTACCGATCGGCGCCCGGCAACAGCAGCTACTGGGGTGAGGTACGAGCGGAAGTGGCGGATCAGGATGTCAAGGGGCTGGTCATTCCCATGCAACGCGGCATCTCGATTGCGGGACGAGGGGTCATTGAGTCGCCGAGTCCGAGTGCCCCGAACTCGAACCTGACCCTCCCACTCCTAGCCACGGCAGAGCCCGCCGACGGCAACATCGAGCTAGGCGCGCCGCCGACTGTGATCGATGTGCACGGCGGTGCCGCGTTTTCCCCGGGTGGATTCACTATCGACGGCGTCATGCGAGGTCAGTATTTCCTTCGATTCGAACTTGCACCTGGTGTCGTTAAGTCCGTCATCTGGAATGGGCGCGATATGACGTACACGCCGTTTGATGTCTCCGAAGGACACGATTTCAACGACGTTGTGGTGACTTTCACAAATAGGCGTGTCGTGCTGAACGGCAGTGTCATCGACAGCGGCGGCCAGTCGGCGAGGGATGCGGTCGTTATCGCTTTCCCGGTCGAACGTCAGCAGTGGACGAATTACGGGTTCACACTCCACTTAGAAGCACAAGAGAAGTGTCCAATCCCAAAAGTCAACGTACGGGAGGCGTAAAGTCTCCGATCCACGAGCCTGGAAGTCAGAATCGCTCCCTCGCTCGCCGGTGACAACGCCCCTTCTATGGTTGCCTGATGGCATCCTCTTTGCTGCCGCAACTTGCCAATGCGCCCTCTGCTTACGTGTGTTGCAGTCGTTCTGGCTTTGGCTGGGATTGCGTCCCGGGCCGAGGCTGCCCCGATCCTGTACGAGGTCTCCGGTGTCGCGTCAGGCCAAATCGGCGGCACGTCGTTCTCGAATGTCCTTGTGACATTCGCGGGCCTCGGCGACACCGCGAACATCGTCACCGGTGACGTCGGCGGCACCGTCTATGCCAACCGGTTCAGCGCCCTCGCGGTGACCATCGCTGGCTTCGGGACGGCGACCGTCACGGACGGATCGGACATCATCTCCATCCCGTTTGCGCTGCCGCCCAACGACGAGATCCCGTCCATTCCCATCATCATCTTCGGGAGAATCGATCCACCGTTCACCGATCCGTTCGAATTCACGGGGATGGGAGCTGTGGGCAGCAGCCTGCTGGCTGGCTACAACCTCGCGACGGCCATCGGCCCCATTAACTCCTTCGGCGGCGTCGGATTCATCGAAGATTGCAGCACGCTGGGTCATGACCCCTGCCTGCACACGACGGCGGGTCTTCTGAGCTTCACCAGCAACATCTCGGAGACCAACGCCGGGACATTCAGGGCGACGCTCTTGCCGGTCCCAGAGCCGGCGACGTTGCTCCTTGTCGCTAGCGGCGTCGGAGTGCTCGTTCGGCGGTCAGGGCGTCGTCAGGCCTGACCTGCCGCAACGGATCGTCCGCGGCGGCTTCCACGAGTCGCGCGTAGTCGTCGATGTCGTGAAGAGTCGCGGGCGCCAGCGCCAGGAAATGAGCGCGGTCCTCGGCGTCACCGTGGGCGCCGGTCAGCGTCTCACGCCGACGAATGCGCTCATCTGCGGCTGGGCGCAGCCGAGCGACCCCAACCACACAGGCAAGCGTGTCGTGCTGTCGATTTACGGCCAGCTCGGCTCGCGCACTCCGGCGGATCGCTTCGCGACCGCCAAGACGCCGGTGCAGGGCATCCAGAAAACGCCCGTCGCTGGCGTCGGCGACGATGCGTTCTACGCGACGACGCCCGGCCTCGGCACCGGATTGATCTTCAAGAAGGGCGAGAGCGCGTTCGTGCTCAATGTGTCCGCACGCCCGCACGGCAGACTCTAAGTCTACGCAGGAGCAGACTTTTTGGTGCGGTCCCAGGAAATCCGACCGGCAATCCGCGGCCCGGTTCTTGCTCCAGGTTCCCCGCACTCCCGACCACGTCAAGTCATCAAAAAGGACCATCGGTCATGCGAAGGACCGCCAGTGTCTGGATCGCCATCGTCGTCGGGCTGGGACTACTGGGCGCACCGGCGCGCGCGCTTGCCACGCCCATCACGTACGAGTTCACGGGGACCGGCTCAGGTCTCCTTGGCACCTCCAGCTTCTCGTCGGCGTCCTTCGTCGTCACGCTGAACGGGGACACGAACGACGTGGCGGTGTTCGCGAACGTCGGCAGCATTCCGGCCAACGAGAATCTCACCGGCAGCATCACGATCGGTGCGCTCGGTACCGCGTCGTTCACCGAGACGCTGTTCATGTTCTCGGATCTCACGACCCTGTACGGTTTCGGCACCTTTCCGCCTGGCGGGCACGGCAACCTCATCGCGGCAATCCTCGCAACGGTGCCCAATCTCGTGTCGAATTTCGGCCCCGTCTCCGGGCCCAATAGCGCCCTGAGTCAGTTCCACGACGAGCCGACGACGCTTGGCAATCTCACCTTCCGCACGATGTCGGATGTGACGTTCAGGGAGACGACCGGCGCTGCTGCCGCACCAGAGCCCGCGACCGTGGTGTTGCTTGCCAGCGGCCTCGCCGCGGCCGCTCGCGCGCGCCGGCGTTCGGCGCGTTAGTCGCTTCGCACGCCGCCGGCCGCGACCCGTGACTCAGGAACCTAAGTCCGGCCCGTTCTCGTATCTTCCCTCGTGCCGGACAGCATCATCCGGACGTCTGCGGTCACCAAGAGCTTTCGCGGCAGACCGGCCGTCCGGGGGGTCAACCTCGAGGTCGAACGCGGCAGCGTCTACGCCTTTCTCGGCCCCAACGGCGCCGGCAAGACGACGACGATCCGGATGCTGCTCGGATTGCTGCGGCCCGATGCGGGCACGATCGAGCTGTTCGGCCGGCCGCTCGCCCGGCATCGCGCCGAGATTCTGACGAAGACGGGCTCGCTCGTCGAAACGCCGTCGCTCTACGCCCACCTGACGGGCCGCGAGAACCTCGAGATCGCCCGTCGCATCCTCGATGCGCCGCGGAGCGAGATTGACCGCGTGCTTGCCCTCGCCGGTCTCGAGCACCGGGGCCGCCATCTCGTTCGCACGTACTCGCTTGGGATGAAGCAGCGCCTCGGCCTGGCGCTCGCGCTGCTCGGGCAGCGCGAGTTGCTGCTGCTCGACGAGCCGATGAACGGCCTCGATCCCGCCGGTATGAACGAGATGCGCTCGCTCATTCGCGATCTGCCCGGAGCGCACGGCGTGACCGTCCTGCTGTCGAGTCATCTGCTCGCGGAGGTCGACCAGGTGGCGACGCACGTTGGCATCCTCTCGCAGGGCGAGATGGTGTTTCAGGGACCGGCCCCGGCGCTCGACCGCCTGCGCAGGCCGCGTCTATCCATCGGCGTCGATCGGCCGGAGATCGCGACGTCCCGTCTCGCAGAACGTGGATGGACGGCGGATCTCGTCGACGAACGCCTCGTCATTGCGGGTGATGTCGACGCGGCGGCGGTCAATCGCGCGCTCGTCGAGAACGGGCACGCCGTCACTCATCTCGCCGTCGAGTCGGCGACGCTCGAGGACGTCTTCCTGTCGATGACGAAAGCCGAGGTGCGGTGAGCCATGTCCACGCCGTTGCTCCTGCGCGTGCTCACGACCGAGCTGATGAAGATCAGACGGACGCTGGCCCTCTGGATGGTCGTCATCGCGCCGCTCGTCGTCGTGCTGTTGAACTTTCTCGTGGCCTACGTCGGCGCCGCGCAGGTGGCGAAACGCACGCCGGACGTCTGGGCGATGACGACACGCCAGACCGTGGCGTTGTGGACGGTGTTGATGATGCCCCTGTTTCTGACGCTCGAGACGGCTCTCCTCGCCGGGGTCGAGCACGCAGAGCGGAACTGGAAGAGCGTGCTCGCGCTCCCGCCGCCGCGCTGGATGTTCTACATCAGCAAGCTCATCGTGACGACGGCGCTGCTGTGGACGGCACACGCCGTGCTCGTCGGCGGCACGCTCGCGAGCGGTGCGGTGCTGTCGGCCTGGAAACCCGTGCTGAACATCCACGCGCTGCCGCTCGACGGCCTGCTCTCGCCGATGCTCCGCGTATCCGCGACGGCGCTCTGCGCGACCACGGTCCAGCACTGGGTGAGCCTGCGCTGGCAGAGCTTCACCGGCGCGATGGGCTTCGGCATGTGCGCGATGGTGACCGGCTTCATCGCCGTGAACTCTGCGGACTATGGGCCCTGGTTTCCGTGGTCGATGTCGATGTACGCCATCCGCGCGGGCGCCGCGGCCAGCGCGGTCGCGGCCGATCCGTCCTCACGCGTGCTGCTGATCGGGATCGCCGGCGCGGCGGTCGCAAGCGTGGCCGGCGCGATCGAGTTCTCCCGACGCGAGATCCACTGATCGCGCCGGCCGACGGCCGTCGAGTTGCCAGACGACCGTCCGCGGAGTCAAGATTGATCCACCCGGCTCTTCCCGAGTGCCGCCTGTTCTCGTCAGCTCGAGATGACACGCGATCTGGATGAGGCGGAACGAACCACGCGCACGAGGACGGCCCTCACTCGCCTCGTCGATCACACCGCACCCTGGCTGGTGGAGGTCGGCACGTGGATTTTCGGCGGGCTGATGGCGCTGAACCTCGTCGTCATCGCCGCCCTCGTCACGGTAGGCCCGGTCGACGCTGCCGTGCTCGTGTCGGCTGCCGCGTTCGCGTGCGCTCTGCCGCTCGAGGTCGCGGGCATGGTCGTGCTGCGGCTGAGCAAGGACGCGGACGACATTCGCCTCGAGCAGGTCGCGCTCCGGTCGTTCCAGAGGGCGCGGTTCCCCGACATCGAGGCGTATTTCCCTCCTCGGCGCCAGCAGCGTGCCGTCGCCAGGAGGCGCGCGCGCCTGACCTTGGGCTATGCGCTAGCGATCGCCCTGCTCAGCATGGCCCTCACGCTGATGGGAATCCTGGCGGCGCTGTGGCACCTCGCCCCGTGGGTGGCCGAGGCGGGGCTGGCTGCGCTCGTTCTGAGCTCGATTCTCCTGGTCGGCGTCTTCGTGCACTCCATGCCGCCGCCATCGGCGGCTGAGAAACGACTGACGCGCCTCGACGAAGCGGGCAAGGGCGAGGATCCGATATGACCGAACCGGTGATCACGCAAGTCCGCCGCGCCTTTTCGCTCACGTGCCGCGTCGATGTCAACGTGCGCGCCCCGGCCGATCGCGTGTGGACGTTGCTCACCGACGCCGGGGCCTTCCCGCGCTGGAACTCCACGGTCTCGGGCATCGAGGGCGAGATCCGCGAGGGATCGCGGCTGCGGGTGCACGCGCCCGGTACGAACATGGTCTTCACGCCCAGCGTTTCCGGAGTCGTGCCCAACGAGCGCATGACGTGGACTGGGGGCTTCAGTCCGGTCTTCAAGGGCGTCCGCACGTTCGAGCTGCGGCCGCACGGCGACGATTCCAGCGATTTCACGATGACGGAGCGGTTCTCCGGGCTCCTGCTGCCCGTCGTGCGGAGATGGCTTCCGGATTTCGGGCCGGTATTCGCGAGATACGCCGGAGATTTGAAACGCGAAGCGGAGCGGTAGGCGGCTCGGCCGTCGGGCTCGCCGTGGCTCGGCGGGACGGCCGAGTTCGATAAACTCCGGCACATGTCCGGATCGCCGCGCGTCGCCATCATCGCGGGAGCGAGTGTTGTCGCGCTCGTCGCCATCGGCACGATGGTGTTTCTGAGTCGGCGTCAGCCTTCCCCGCCGCCTCCTGCCGCAGCCGCCGCGGCGCCATCGTCGCCCGCCGCGCCTGCACCGATGCCGACGCCCGCCGAACGCTCGAGGCCCGCCGCGACGCCGAAGACCGCCGCACCGGTCGCGGCGCCGTCGCCGCAGCCCGCCACCCCGGCCGCGCCGACCACCGGCACGCTCCACATCGAGAGCGACGTGCCGGACACGAGCGTCTTCATCGATCGCACGTACCTCGGCACGGCGCCGGTGACCGCCACGGGCCTGACGCCGGGGCTTCACCATCTGAACATGTCGGCGACCGGATACGAAGGCGTGTCCGAGGACATCCAGGTGGAGCCCGGCTCGCACGACCTGTCGATCGCGTTCAAAGCCATCACGCTCGACGCGAAGATCGCCGTCGTGCACAAGCACGCGTTCGGCTCGTGCGCGGGGACGCTGCGCGCGACGCCGCAGGGCCTCCAGTACGAGACACCGAATGCCGATGACGCCTTCGTGGTGCCGCTGACCGATCTCGAGACGTTCGAAGTCGACTACCTGAACAAGAACCTGCGGGTGAAAGTGCGGCGCGGCAAGACGTATAACTTCACCGACCCCGAGGGCAACGCCGATCGGCTCTTCATCTTCCAGCGCGACGTCGAGAAGGTGCGACAGCGCCTGCTGGCTGCGGGCCGCGGCGGCCGGCCCTGAGCGCCGCGACCGCTCGGACCGCCGGCTACCGCTCGCGGATGCTCAGCGAGCCGTTGCTCGTCCGGAGGCGCAAGGGCGGGCCGCCCTTGCCGAGATCGGTATCGATCTCGCGCCCGATCCGGCCGGTGACCGTGATGGGCCGATCGACGTTGAGCGATCCGTTGCCCGTGCGCGCGGTGAGGTGCGCCGAGTAGTCGCGCGGCATGTCCACGCGCATCGATCCGTTCGACGTGGTCGCCTCCAGACCGGCGCCTGACCATGTGGAGCCGGACAAGGCCACCTGCAACGATCCGTTCGAGGTGCTCAGCCGGACGTCTCCGGCAAGATCGGTGGCATGGACACTGCCGTTGCTCGTGTCGGCGCGGAGCGTCCCGTCGAGATTCGTCAGCGTCACCGAGCCGTTCGACGAGCTGACGGTCGTGTTCTGACGCGTGGGCGCCTGGAGGCGGAAGCTCACCCACCAGCTGCGATGGCCGGCGGTGCGCGGCCCGTCGGCGCGCACGCGCCCACCGTCGGTGAGGATCTGCACTTCCTTGGCGAGCGACTTGGCTTCGTCCATCGTGTCGTCCTGCGCGACGACCTTGGCTTCGATCAGCACGTCGCGGCGCGACGAGCCCGTGACGGCGATGCTGCCGTTCGACGTCTCGACGTCGAGCGTCGACGGCGCGCCGATGGTCACCGGCCGCACCTCGCAGAACCGCTCGTACCGGCTGTCGCCGTCCCGGCTCTCGCGGCACCAGTCATTGGACGAGGGCTGCGGCTGTTCGAGGACGAACGATCGTTCAGCGCGCGCGGAATGGACGGTCAGCAACATCAGGGCGGCGATCGGCAACAGGCGGCTCATGGTCGGGCGCATCTCCATTGCCGATTGGACGAGGGGATGGCCCCCGGCGTTGCACGGCGCGGCCCGAGACGTCCGCCCGCAGCGGCTTGGACGACGGAGTCCTCAACGCCCGCTGGCCCGAGGCCCGCGCGGACCTACCGCCCGATTCCCGAGACGCCGTTCACGATCATGATGTTGAACATCTGCTCCCACCCGGCCACCGTCAGGAACTTGCCGTCCGGGGAGACGCCAAAACTCTCGGCGGAATTTTCGGGATCGAACCCGCCGAGCTTGCGCCGCGTCGCGGTCGTGTCGCGCCCCGGCACAAAATCCTGCACGAACACGCCGTTGACGCCGAGCTCGTCCTGTCCGATGAACGCGATCGCTCGGCCATTGGGCATCCATCGCGACCGGCCCATCACCGCCGTCGTCGCCTTCCGCGCGGCGACCACGATGTCGAACGGCGCGGGTTGGCCGTCTTCAACGCGGACGACGCGGACCTTCGAGGCCAGGCCATCGACGAACAGCACGTGCGTCCCGTCTGGTGAGACGTCTGAGATCTGAATCACGCCCTTGACGATCCTCACCGGGTCCTTCCCGTCGGAGCGCACCTTCCAGAGGCCGGTCGTCGCCGGGTTGGTCTGGATATAGGCGATCCACCGACCGTCGGCCGTCTGTCCGGGGTTCTGCGCGAAATAGCCGTCGTGGGTGAGTTGCTGGGGACTGCTGCCATCGGGATTGGCCGCCCAGATCTCGTACGGTCCGGACCGATTCGATCCCCACAGCAACCGGCGCCCGTCGGCCGAGTACGCCGGATCCCAGTCATCCGCGGGATCGTCCGTGAGACGGCGGACCGTGCCGTCGGAGCGGTTGACCGCCCAGATCTCGAGGTTGCCGCTTCGGTTGGACGAGAAGGCGACCCACTGTCCGTCAGGCGAGTACGTCGGCTGCCGGTCCGTGCTGTTCCCGTGCGTGAGCCACCGCGCCGGAAGGGCCGCGTTGCCGATGGGCATCTCGCGCAGGTTCTCGCGCGACGATCGGGTGTCGAGCAGCAGACGGCCGGGCCCGAGCGCGTCGATCGTCCGGCTGTGATTGGGCATCCAGCACAGCACGCGCTCGGCGCCGGTCGCCACGTCCTGGGAAATGATGCGCGCGACGCTGCCCGAGTTCCACGCGACGATCGACTCCGCCTCAGAATAGATGACCGATCGGCTGTCGGCCGACCAGAGCACCGACGACTGGCGCATCTTGCCGGGCGAGGCCAGCAGGCGGACGGCGCCGCCGGAAACGTCAACGAGGCTGACGCCAAATGCCGTCGCCACGGAGGACTCGCCGTTGACCGCCGCGATGGTGCGGCTGTCTGGCGACCAGCGGGGCGTGACCAGCGCGCGGCCGTTGATGAGGGCAAGCTCGCGCTCGCCCGTGCCGTTCGCCTCGGCGAGGCCGACGACCGATCCCGATCGATCGCCCGACACCCAGCGGGTGAACGCGATCAGGCGGCCGTCGGGCGACCAGTCCGCGCCGGTGACGTTGTCGAGGATCTTGCGCGCGTCGCCGCCCAACAGCGGCACGCGATAGAGCGCGGTGCCGGTTGGCGACGTTCGCACGAAGATGATGCTCGCGCCATCGGGCGAGAAGCGCGGGTAGTCGTCCGAGCCCGATGTCAACGCCAGTTCGCCACCCCCGGCCACCTGCTTGAGCCAGATGCGCGGCACGCCGTCGCGATCAGACGTGAACGCGACCGTCTTGCCGTCGGGCGAGGCGGCTGGCGACGCGTCATGCCCCGAATACGTCAGCGACTCCATCGTCGTCAGCTCGACGGCCGGCGGCCGACGCCACCGGATCGCCGCAAACGCGCCGGCTCCACCGGCGACGAGTGCGATCGCGATCCAGGCGACCGCACGCGACAGCGTCGTGCGCGCCGGCGACGTCGCGGCGACGACGGCTGACGGACCCGAGCCGGAGCCGCTGCCGACGAGCTCGAGCGCGAGGCCGAGATCGTGAGCCGAGTGGAAGCGCGCGGCAGGCTCCTTCTCCAGGCATCGCGCGACGATTCGCGCAGGACCGGGCGACGACCGCAAGACGGCTGCCGGCAGCTCCGGCGGATCCGACTGCAGGATGGCGTGCATCGTCTCCACGGCCGACGCCCCTGTGAACGCGCGCTTGCCGGTCAGCATCTCGTAGAGCACGACGCCGAGCGAAAAGATGTCCGTCCGCGCGTCGGTTTTCTGGCCGCGCACCTGCTCGGGCGACATGTAGCCGAGCGTGCCCATCACCACGCCGGCGTCGGTCAGTGACTGCGGCCGGGTCACATCGGTCTCGGCACTCACGAACTGCTTGGCCAGCCCGAAGTCGAGGATCTTGACGCGTCCGTCTGTCGTGACGAGCAGATTGGCCGGCTTGATGTCGCGGTGGACGATGCCCTGCTCGTGTGCGGCGGCCAGTCCGGCGGCGACCTGCCGCGCGATGTCGATCGCCTTCGACGGCGGCAGCGGCCCGGCCGCCAGCCGCGCGCGGAGGGTGTCGCCCTGCAGCAGCTCGCTCACCAGATACGGCGCGCCGTCGTGCGTGCCGACGTCGAACACGGTCAGGATGTTCGGGTGGTTGAGCGCGCTCGCTGCCTCGGCCTCGCGCGTGAACCGGACCAGGTGCTCGCGGTCGGCGGCGAGCGACGCCGGCAGGATCTTCACCGCGACGTCGCGATTGAGACGGGTGTCACGGGCGCGGTAGACCTCGCCCATGCCGCCCGCGCCGAGCGGGCCGGTGACTTCGTAGGGCCCGAGCTTCGTGCCTGGGGCCAGCGGCATGCGTGGTCCGATTGTAACGGACCAGGCGCCGACGGCCTGCTACTTACTCCTTACTTGCTCGACGCGCCCCGCAGGACGAAGTGGTACGCGCCCGATGCAGAATCGCCCGAATTCACGACGAGGCGATAGGTCCCGGACTCGGTGATTTTGAAATCCGTGCCTGATCGACACGACGGGCCGAGCAGGGAGAAACCCTTCGAGTTGACGATGCCCGTCACGAGCGGACCGAGAGCGCAGCCGTCGCCGGAGAGGCGGATGAGGTCGCCGGCCTGGGCGGTGAACGTGTAGACGTCATGCGCGCCCGGCGTCTCGATCCGTCCGAAGATCACCTCGCCATACGCCACGTCGCGTTGCCGATCGGGACGAACGATGCGGATCGGAACGTGGTACGTGCCGAGCGGATTGTCGGACCGGTAAGCACGCATCGTGTAGGTGCCGGTCGCCGGCAGCTCCCGCCGGCCGACCGCGCACGGCGAGCCGCCTGAAAACCCTTTGCCGCTTGGATCGACGATGCCGATCTCGATGTATTGATCCACACAGTCGGGGCGGCCGATCCAGATGATGTCGCCGGCGTTGGCCGTGAACTGCATCCATGGCTTCGAGGCCGGGTTGGTGACGGTGCCGGTCATCAACACCGTGCGGAGCACGCCCGGGCCGGAGGGCGGGGCCACGGCGCGTGCGGCCTGCACCTGCTGCTCCTGACTGTACGAGCTGGCGAAGAGAAAATCGCTCGTCACCGCGTAGTCGAGGATGCAGTTGTCGAGCAGGTGCCGGTCCGTCAGGCCCATCTCGCGGCAGTTCCTCTCTGCGGCCTCCCGATTGGGCATACGGCTCGGATCGACGTTCGCGTCCGGAAACGTGGGATCGGTGAAGGTCGCCATCGACTGCCCCGCCGCGTAGTCGAAGAGCGACGCCGCCGGCGCGAGGCGCCACGCGTCGGCCAGGCTGTGTGTCAGGTCCTGCCAGCCTGGCTGTACGCCGAGCTTTGCTCCCGCCGCGCCAATCAGGTCGTTCGCCGGCGTGCCGTCATCGTCGCCGAGCAGACCGGCGAGCGCGCCCTTTCGAGCCTCCGCGGGCTCGACCTTCACGTTGAGCACCGTGGCGCCCAGCTGCGAGACGCGCACTTTCGTGCCGTCCGCCCACTCGAGCCGATACGTGGTCCCGTACATCGTGTCGGCGCGCGTGATTGACCCGTCCGGAAGCCTGGGCGGCGCGCCGGTCACGGGCGTGCCGTCGATCCGAAGAACCGGCACGCCCTGCTCGAGCTCGATCGTGACGCGTCTGGCGCCAATCTTCGTCGCCATCGCCTGGTTCACGCTGACGGTTCGCGACTTCAGCCACGGCACCTGGCGGACCTGCACGCTGAAATCATCCCTGGTCGAGCGCACGAGCGTGTACTCGCCGATCACCTGAAAGTCGTAGCGGAGACCGTCGAATGTCACGATGTGCGTGTCGCCGTGGCTCGAACCGGGGCCGGGCGGCGCGTCGGGCGGGTTGTCTCCGCCGCCATCGCCGCCTCCGCCGCCCCCGCCGGGCTTCAGCGGCGGCGGCCGCGGTTTGTCCGGCTTCTTGCAGAAATCGTCGAGCGACGCGCCCGCGACGTACATCTGCGCCGTGCTGCCGCCACTCTCGAGCCCGATATCGATCGGAGCCGCGGCCGGTTTGGTCACGAACGACGCGCCCATCGAGCCGTCCGGACACCGGCAGCCGCCCTGCTTGACGCAGAGGAGCACCTTGCCCGACGTATCGAGCGGCATGTTGATGCCGAAGTCTTTGTCGTGCAGCCGTCCGTAGCCCGAGAAGAGCGACACGCCGATGATGTCGGCACCGCCGGTCACCTCGCGCATGTCCGCGCGGTACGGCTCCATGATGTAGATCGGCGTCGCCGAATCCGGCGCGACCGTCATGGACTGCGGGCCGATCCCCGTCGTCGGCGGATGTCCGGGGCCCGTCATCGTCCAGGGCGTCTGCCCCTCGGTCAGGAAGTAGCTCGATCCCCACGACGCCAGATAGGCGTCCTCGTTGCCCTGGATCAGCGAGAAGAACGGCGCCTCGTTGTCGCCGCCGACGCCGAGCTTCATCATGGGCAGGAGCCTCGGCCAGACACTCTGGTCTCCGGCCACGTCGCTGAGGTGGCCGAAGACGCCCATGGCGTTGTAGCTGCGATCCATGTACGGCGTTTTGGGGGACTCGACGTACGCGGTCCAGTACTTCGCCACGACGGCCGAGCCCGCGGGCACGACCGCCGCCATCGCCCACGTGGCTTCGCCCTCCTTGATCCAGGCCGGGGCGCTGATGTCGCTGTTCGGATCGCCCACCTCGCGCTGCTGGTAGCAGTGCATCATCTCGTGCGTGAGCACGGCAAGCGCGTTGGTCTCGTCGATCGTGTCGAACTTCGGCTGGAAGATCGTGATGTGGCACGCGCGGCCCGGATACTCCTTCCACTCGCTGACGGGCTGCTCGTTCTGATACCAGCGCCACCACGAGAAGGTCTCCGCGTACGCGGTGCCGTTCTCCGGCAGGTCGGGGTCCACATCGAACAGGAAGTTGATCGCCGGCCGGTTCAGCAGCGCGGCGAGATTGCTGTTCGCTTCGATGAGCATCTGGTTGTAGTCGAACGCTCGCGGGCGATCGATCCGGGGACGGTACACGGCGGGCAGGATCGATGGCGGCTGCGCGGCGGGCGCCGCCGGCGCGGCGCCGGCCTTGCCCTGCACCAGCTTCGCGGCGGCTTGTCGCTGCTCGGGCGTCAAGAACGGCCAGACGTCGTAGAGGTACTCGACGGCGAGCGTCCCATCGAATTCCGCCGGGTCACGCGCGAAGCCGGACGGAATCGTGACACCGGGCAGCGGCGCAATCACGACGCTGAAGAGCAGCGTCGCGCTCTCGGGCGTCACGCCATTCCGGATGATGTCGGATTCGAGTTGCGCCTGTGACGGCGCGGCAACGGAGGCCGAAGACCCCGCCGACGCCGTCGGGGACGTGTTCCCGCTTGATGGTGGCGACGTCGTGGGACGGGAAGGCTCCGGTCGAGTGTGGAACCGCCACCAACCCAGGAGGGCGAGGATCAGCACCGCTGCGGCGCCGGCGAGAATGGGCGTTCGACGCATAAGCCAGAGTCCGGACGACTTGCGCACATTAGCCCGGAGCGTGCCGGCTGATCAACCGTCGAGCCATGGCGGGTGCGGTAAGATTCGGCGCCGCGCTCCCTGACCCTATCGTGCTGCAGCTCAATCGCCCGCCGCTCACTCAGACCGACCGCGTCCGGCTCACCGGCGACGTCGAGCAGCGCGGTTCGCGGGCGGGCTTCTCGACGCCCGTCGCGTTCGTCTTCGGGCTGGCGTTCGTCGGGGCGGGCACGGGCATCACGCTCATCGGCGCCCGGGCGATCGAAGTGCGGGCCTCGTCGATCCATGCGCCGCTGTGGGTGCTGATCGCGCTGGGCGTGACGCAGGCGTCGGCGGGCCTGCTCGTCTGGGGCATGGCGTGGCGCCAGTTCGCCGCGGATCGTCGCCGCATCGCCGCGGCGAGCGCGCATCCCGAGGAGCCCGCGCTCGCGGACTATCCGTGGGATCCGTCGGGCTTTGACGTGCCGCGATGGCACGGCGTCGCGCGGTTCGTCGGCGGCGCGGCGTTCTTCACCACGTTCATCAGCGTCTTCAACTACTGGGCGTTTGCGACGGAGAGTCCGGTCATGGTGAAGCTCGTCACCAGCCTCTTCGACCTCGTGACGCTCGTCGTGTGGTGGCAGGCCGCAATCCACGTCGGGCGCGCGCTGAAATTCCAGGGTACGCGGATCACATACGACCGCTTCCCGTATCGCCGGTCGATGCCCGTCGTCATCCACTGGCAGCCCGCGGCAGGCATTCGCGGGGCCCACCGAGGATCGTTCACGCTGCGGTGCGTCGAGGAGGCATACGAGCAGAGCGGCAGCGGGAACAACAGACAACGTGCGCTCGTCCACGACCAGCTCTGGGCGCAGGTTCTCGGCTTCGATGCCGCGCATGAGTTCGACCCCGGGGAAGACGTCGCCCTCAGCTACACGCTGCCGGCCGACGCGCAGCCGACGAGCTTCGCCGGCAGCACGCCGCGGTTCTGGGAGTTGGAAGTGAAGCTCGACCGGCCGGGCCTCGATTTCGTCGAGACGTACCTCGTGCCGGTGTACTGACTCGAGTTCCTCTGCCTTCTGCCCTCTGCCTTCTGCCTTCTGCCTTCTGCCTTCTGCCCTATCTCCCGCTCGCCCTCCAGCTCTGCAGCGCGCGCATGTAGTTGCCGCGCTCGAAGGCTTCGGGGTCGGCGGTGCGGAGCAGGCTCATGCTGCCCTGCGCCTGGCGCAGCGAGTCGTACTCGTGCTGCTCGAGCCATTCGGCGAGCTCGCGGCGCACCGCGGCCAGGTGCTCGGGCCCGCGCATGAGCAGCGCCGCGACCATCTGGACGGCGTGCGCGCCCGCCATCACCGCCTTGAGCGCGTCGAGGCCGGAGTGCACGCCGCCGGTGGCGCAGAGCGACGGGTTGACCCGGCCGGACAGGATCGCCAGCCATCGCACGCGCAGCAGCAGCTCATCGGACGTCGAGAAATGCAGGCGCGGCACGGCCTCCAGCAGATCCAGATCGATGTCCGGCTGGTAGAAGCGATTGAAGAGCACCAGGCCCTGGGCGCCGGCGGCGGCGAGCTCGCGCGCCAGGTGCGGCAGCGACGAGAAGAACGGCGAGAGCTTGACCGCGAGCGGCAGGCGCAGCCGGTCGCGCACGGTGTGCACGCTCTCGAGCAGGCGCCGCTCGACCTGGGCGCTCGTCTCTGCGGGATCGGTGGCGACGTGGTAGAAGTTCAGCTCGAGCGCGTCGGCGCCGGCCTCCTCGATCAGCTCCGCGAAGTGCAGCCACCCCGCCGGCGTCGTGCCGTTGAGCGACGCGATGACCGGCACGCGGACGGCGGCCTTGATGCGCCGCACCTGCTCCAGGTACCGATCCGGGCCCAGCGCGTACTCGCTCGGCTCGGGAAAGTACGACAGCGCCTCCGCGAACGACTCCTGGTGTACCTCCATGTGGTGCACGACGCCCAGCTGCTCGCGGGTGATCTGCTCCTCGAAGAGCGAGTGCATGACGATGGCGGCGGCGCCGGCGTCCTCGAGGCGGCGCACGGCGTCCAGGTCGTCGGCGAGCGGCGAGGCGCCGGGCATCAGAGGGTGCGGCAGCTCGAATCCGAGATAGGTGGTGCGCAGGTCCATCGCATCCCTCACTTCTGTGCCTTGTGGCCGGCCAGCTCGACGTAGAGCGCGTAGCGCTCGCGCGCGTCGGCGCGGGCCGCCTCGACGAGCGTCCGGAATCGGGCCGGTTGCGCCTGCTCGACCATGCGATACCTCGACTCGTTGCGCATGTAGGTCTCGAGGCTGACCTTCGGCTCGCCCGAATCGAGCTGCAGGGCGGGCTCGCCGTGCGCGACGCGGCGCGGATCGAAGCGGAAGAGCGGCCAATGGCCGGACTCGACGGCCAGCTTCTGCTGCTCGAGGCCGAACACGAGGTCGTAGCCGTGGGCGATGCAGTGACTGTAGGCAATCACGAGCGACGTGCCGGCGTACGCCTCGGCCTCGGTGAGCGCCTTGACGGTCTGCGCGTCCTTGGCGCCGAACGCGATGCGCGCGACGTACACGTTCCCGTACGCCATCGCCATCAGGCCGAGGTCCTTCTTCGGCGTCGCTTTGCCCGCCGCGGCGAACTTCGCCGAGGCGCCGAGCGGCGTGGCCTTCGACTGCTGGCCGCCCGTGTTGGAGTACACCTCGGTGTCGAGGACGAGGATGTTGACGTTGCGGCCGAGCGACAGCACGTGGTCGAGGCCGCCGTAGCCGATGTCGTACGCCCAGCCGTCGCCGCCGATGATCCACACGCTCTTGGTCACGAGGTAGTCGGCGAGCGCGCTCAATCGGCGCGCCTCGCCGTCATCGTCATGACCGGCGAGGCGCGAGCGCAACGCGGCGACGCGCGCGCGCTGGGCCGCCAGGCCGGCTTCCGACGACTGATCCGCGTCGAGCAGCGCCCCGGCGAGGTCGTCGCCGACCAATCCGCGACCGGCGAGCGCGCGAACCAGCACCCGCGCCTGATCGCGGTGCGAGTCCACCGCGAGGCGCATGCCGAGTCCGAACTCCGCGTTGTCCTCGAAGAGCGAATTCGCCCAGCCCGGACCGCGGCCGTCGCGATTCGTCGTGTAGGGCGTCGTCGGCAGGTTCGCGCCGTAGATCGACGAGCAGCCGGTGGCGTTGGCGATGAGCGCCCGGTCGCCGAAGAGCTGCGTGACGAGCTTGATGTACGGCGTCTCGCCGCAGCCGGCGCACGCGCCCGAGTACTCGAACAGCGGCTCGAGGAACTGGACGCTCTTCACGTCCGGCTTGACCGCGGACCGGCTGGCCTCGGGCAGGTCGAGGAAGAACGCGTAATTGGCGCGCTCGGCCTCGCGCAACGGGCGCTGCGGGTGCATGTCGAGCGCCTTGTGCTTCGGATTGCCCTTGTCCTTCGCCGGACAGACGACCGAGCAGAGCATGCAGCCCGTGCAGTCCTCGGGCGCGACCTGAATCGTGTATTTCAGCCCGCGGAACTCGTCGCTCGCGGGCGCCTTGAAATCGACGGCCTTGAACGTGTCGGGGTGTCCCGCAAGCCCATCGGCGGGATAGACCTTGGCGCGGATGGCGGCGTGCGGACACACCATCGCGCACTTGTTGCACTGGATGCAGAGCGCCTCGTCCCACACCGGGATGTCCGTGGCGATGTTGCGCTTCTCCCATTTCGCCGTGCCCATGGGCCAGCGGCCGTCCGGCGGGAACGCGCTCACGGGCAGCTGGTCGCCGTGATTGGCCAGCATCACGGCCGTCACGCGCTGCACGAACTCGGGCGCGGCCTCCGAGACGACCGCGGGCTTGCGGCGCTTGGACGTCGCGACCGCCGGCATGTCCACGAGGTGCAGGTTGGCCAGCGCGTGGTCCACGGCAGCAAAGTTCGCCTCGACGATGTGCTCGCCGCGCTTGCTGTAGGTCTTGCGGATCGCCTCCTTGATGCGCCGGATCGCCTCCTCGCGCGGCAGCACGCCGGAAATCGCGAAGAAGCACGTCTGCATGATCGTGTTGATGCGGGTCCCCATGTTGGTCGCACGGGCCACCGCCGACGCGTCGATCACGTAGAACTTCAGCCCTTTTTGGGCGAGCTGCTGCTGCACCTCGGACGACAGCTCGTCCCAGACCCGATCCGGCTCGAACGGCGCGTTGAGCAGGAACACGGCCCCGGGCTCGGCCAGCTCGAGCACGTCGTACTTGTCGAGGAAGTCGTACTGATGGCACGCGACGAAGCTTGCGCGGCGGATCAGGTACGGGGCCTTGATGCGCCGCGGGCCGAAGCGCAGGTGCGAGATCGTCACCGCGCCAGACTTCTTCGAGTCGTACACGAAATAGCCCTGCGCGAAGTTGTCGGTGTCCTCGCCGATGATCTTGATCGAGTTCTTGTTCGCGCCGACTGTGCCGTCGGCCCCCAACCCGAAGAACACCGCGCGGACGACGTCCCGCTCGCTCCCGTCGAGGTGGAAGTCCTCGTCCACGGCGAGTGACTGCCTCGTCACGTCGTCGACGATGCCGGCCGTGAAGTGGGGCCGGGGCGCGGGCCTCGCCAGCTCGTCGAACACGGCCTTGACCATCGCCGGCGTGAACTCCTTCGACGCCAGGCCGTAGCGGCCGCCAATCACGCGCGGCGCGAACGACGGCACGGTGAGGCCGGCGGCGCGCGCCTCGGCGAGGGCGGCGACGACGTCCTGGTAGAGCGGCTCGCCCACCGCCCCGGGCTCCTTCGTCCGATCGAGCACCGCGATCGACGTGACCGTGCGCGGCAGCGCGGCCGTGAACGCCTCGACGGCAAACGGCCGGTAGAGCCGGACGGTGACGACCCCCACGCGCTCGCCCTGCGCGACGAGCCACTCGGCGGTCACGCGGGCGGTCTCGGCGCCCGACCCCATCGCGACGATCACGCGCTCGGGTGAGGGATGGCCGGCGTAGTCGAAGAGGTGATACTGCCGCCCGACGCGCGCCGCCAGCGCGTCCATCACGCCCTGCACGATCCCGGGACACGCCAGGTAGAACGGATTGCACGCTTCGCGCGCCTGGAAGAACACGTCCGGATTCTGCGCCGTGCCCCGCAGCGTGGGCGCGTCGGGTGTGAGCGCCCGGCGCCGGTGCGTGGCGATGAGCTCGTCGGGCAGGAGGGCCTTGAGATCGGCGTCACCGAGCGCCTCGATCTTGGCCACTTCGTGCGACGTGCGGAATCCGTCGAAGAAATGCATGAACGGGACGCGCGACCTGAGCGTCGCCGCCTGCGCGATGAGTGCGAAGTCGTGCGCCTCCTGCACGGAATCCGATGCCAGCAGCGCCATCCCCGTCTGCCGGCAGGCCATCACGTCCGAGTGGTCCCCGAAGATCGAGAGCGCGTGCGTCGCGACGGTGCGCGCGGTGACGTGCAGCGTGAACGGCGTGAGCTCCCCGGCGATCTTGTAGAGATTCGGGATCATCAGGAGCAGGCCCTGGCTCGCGGTGAACGTCGTCGCGAGCGCGCCGGCCTGCAGCGCGCCGTGCACCGCGCCGGCCACGCCAGCCTCCGACTGCATCTCGACAATCGACGGCACGGTGTTCCAGATGTTCGTGCGGCCCTTGGCCGACCACTCGTCCGCCAGCTCGCCCATCGTCGAGGACGGGGTGATCGGATAGATCGCGATGACTTCGTTGGTGCGGTGGGCGACGGAGGCCGCGGCTTCGTTGCCGTCGACGGTGATCCACGTCCGGGCCATGAGGACTCCTTCGGGCGGGCGCCAGCGGTGATGACCGATTCCGCCGCGCGTACGGGCGACCGTATGGATGATATCCCCACCCCCGGACGGGGTGTGTCACGGGACTGTCAGCGCGCGCGCGCCGCCAGCGCCGCCAGAATCGCGCGACCCTCAGCGGTCTCTCGAATCGGCGCGAACCAGGGCTCCACGGGCAGCGTCCATCCAGCCGCGCCGGCAGGGGCGTCCGAGAGCAGGCGGGTCAGGACGTCGACGGCGTCCGACGTCTGGCCGGCGGCGACGTGCCAGTACGCCTGCGCCATGGCGGCCTCGGCCGCGCGGCCGCCGCGGCCGAGCTCCTCGATCGCGCGGCCGGCCGCCGCGAGGCGTGCCGCGGCGCGCGGCTGGTCGCCCTCGCGGCGCGCGACCTCCGCCAGTCCGACGATCGACCGCGCGTGATTGGGATACCGACCGAGCGCGCGCTCGAACATCGCGGCGGCGCCGGGCGCGTCGCCTCGAGTGAGGCGGACGAACCCGTGCCCGTCGTCCGCGTCCATCGCGAACTCCTCGGCGAAGAGGCTGCTGCTCTTTCGGTCCAGCTCGCGGTCGAATTCCGCCGCGGCGCTGTCGGCATCGCCGGCGGCCAACCGCACGAGACCGAGCAGCCAGTGGAGGCCGTTCGCCGGGAAGCGACCGGCGCCGGCGGCCGGGCGGTCGGTCAACGCGATGCCGGCGCGCAGGACGTCCTCGGCGCGCGCGACGTCGCCGCGCGCCACGTGCACCATCGCGGCGCCGAAGTACGCATAGGCCAGCTGCGGGTACTGCGCGACGACCGCGCTGAGACACCGCAGGCGCTCTTCGCCCCAGGCCGCTGTGCCGAGCCGGAACAAGTGGCGCCAGTTGCCGGGCTCGAGGGCGACGGCGCGGCGTCCGGCCGCCACTGCGTCCGCCGGCCGCCCGGCGCTCGAGAGAAACAGGGCGAGGGCCGCGTGGGCCTCGGCGAGCTCGGGATCGAGATCGGCCGCCGCGGTTGCGTGCGTGACCGCGGCGACCAGCTCGTCACGGTCGGGCACGTTGTGGGCGCGCGACGCTTGAAACCGCCAGAAATGCGCGTGCGCGAGGCCGACGTGCGCGATCGCGTACTGCGGATCCAGCGCGAGCGCGCGCTCGAAGTCGGCCATCGCGGCGGGTACCTGCGCCGCGTCGAGCGTCTCGAGCTTGAGCCGGCCTTCGGTCAAGGCGCGGTACGCGTCGACGCTCGCGGTCTCGCGCGCACTGATGCGCGCCCGCGCGGCCGCCGTCACGCGCAGCGCCAGTCCGCTCGACAGCTCGATCACCACCTGATCCTGCAGCTGAAACACGTCCGCCAGCGAGCCGTCGGCCTTGGCCTGCGCGAGCGTCTCACGCGAGCGGACGTCGACGACGCGCGCGGTGATGCGCAGCTGATCGCCGGCGCGCTGAAAGCTCCCGGCCACGATGAGATCGAGCCCGCCCGCACGGGCGACTTCCGCTTCACGGCCGGGTTCCAGACGCGGCAGCAGCGCGCGATCGATGACGCGCACGTCGGCAAGGGCGCGCAGGTCGCTGGTCACCGTCTCGGCAATGCCGGCCGCGAGCCAGGCGACCTCCGCGTCGGCGTTCACGTTGGCGAAGTCCAGCACGGCAATCGACCGCGTCCGCGTCGGGCCGCTCGACCCAGATGCGACCGTCGGCAGGGCGGTCGCCGCGATGGGCTCGATCACGGCGATGAAGCGATACCCGCGCCGCGGCACCGTCTCGATGAAGCGCGGCGACGCGGGCTCATCGCCGAGCGCCTGACGCAGCTCCGACACGACCTGCGTGATGGCGTTGTCCGTGACCGCAATACCCGGCCACAGCGCCTGCAGCAGGTCGTCCTTGGTGACCAGCCTTCCAGGCCGGGCCGCGAAGAGAAACAGCAGGTCGAGCGCCTTCGGGGACAGCTCGACAGGGTCGGCGCCCCTCAGGAGTCGATAGGCCGCGCCGTCGGCGACAAACGGTCCGAAGCGGTAGGAGGGAGATCCGGCCATGCAGGCTGCGTCAGTACGTCGGGTACGTCGGGTACGTCGGGTACGCCAGGTACGTCGGGTACGTCGGGTCCAAGGAATGAACTAGCGGCCGTCAACGTTTTCTGTTTGTGACTTGAACAACAAGAACGTTGACTCGAATGCAGGTTCCTGGGACTCGACGTACCTGACGCACCCGACGTACCTAGAAAACGCTCTTAATCATTCCCCCGTCCACCTGCAGCGACGCGCCCGTGATGTACCGTGCCGCGTCCGAGAAGAGGAACACCGCCGCGTTTGCGAATTCATCCGGGCGTCCGTATCGCCCGAGCGGGATCGTCTCGACCCACGTCGCCCGCACGTGATCGGCCGACGCCCCGGTGGCCTTGGCGCGAAGCGTGTCGAGCTCGCGGACGCGGTCGGTGTCGATGCGGCCGGGCAGCAGGTGATTGACGCGGATGTTGTCGGCGGCGAGCTCGTTGGAGAGGGTCTTCGCGAACGCGCCCACCGACGAGCGGACGATGTTCGACAACGCGAGGTTGGGCACGGGCTCTTTCACGGTGGACGAGCTCGAGACGACGATCGCGCCGCCCCCGCGGGCTTTCATCGACGGCACGGCGAGGCGCGCCATGCGCACCGCGCTCAGTACCAGCTGCTCGAACGTGTTCCGCCACGCGTCGTCGTCGAACGACAGCGTCTGGCCGGCGGGCGGACCGCCCGCATTGGTGAAGAGCAGATCCACGCCGCCGAACTTCTCGACGGTGCGCCCGTGCCAGGTCGCGAGCGAATCGGCCGAGCGCACGTCCACGGCGGCCGCGAGCGTGTCCATGTACGTCTCGGCGGAGATGCGCTTTGCGGCGTCGTTGATCGCCGACTCGTGTCTGGACGAGATCGAGACCCTCACGCCCTCTCCGGCGAGCGCGCGCGCGACCGCGTAGCCCAGGCCGCGGCTCGCGCCGGCGACCATCGCGACCTTGTCCTTCAATCCAAGATCCATGACCCGCCTTCCTGCTTGCGCGTCCACGTCAGCACGGCGTCGAGCGCCTTGCGCGTGGGCTCGTCGAGCGTCGGCCCGGGCGCTCTGGTCGCGGCGTCGGCGAGCACGCCGCGCCGCTTGAAGACTTCCTTGCGAATCGCCATCCCGATGCCCTCCTGGAACTCGAAGCGCATCAGCGGCACGAAGCGGTAGAACACGTCGGCGGCCTCGTCGAGCTTGCCCGCGCGATACAGCGTCACGACCTTCACGAGGACTTCCGGAAACGCGAAGCCGGTCATCACGCCCGCCGCGCCGGCCATCAGCTCCTCGAGCAGGAACACGCCGCCGAGCCCGCCCAGGATGGCGACCGGGGTGTCGCCCGCTGCGGCCAGGATGCGCGATGTCTTGAACGGCGTCGGCGGGTCCTCGAGCTTGATCGTGCGCGCGGCCGGCACCTCGCGGGCGATCCGCGCCAGGAGCGCGGCCTCCATGGCGAAACCGGAAATCGGGGGATAGTCCTGCACGACGATCGGCAGATCCACGGCGGCCGCGAGCGCCTTGTAGTGACTCACGACGGACTCGGTGTTGAGCTTCAGCATGCGCGGCGGGCTCACCATCACGGCGGCGGCGCCGAGCGCCTTCGCCTCCCGGCTGTACTCGATGCACGTGCGCACGCCGTCGGCGGAGGCGCCGACGATGACCTTCGCCCGGCCCTCGACGGCCTTCATGACGGCGCCGACGATCGCGCCGCGCTCGCGTTCGTTCAGACGCGCGACCTCGCCGGTCACGCCCAGGGCCGTGACGCCGGTGACGCCCGCGCGCACGGCCAAATCGACCACGCGCTGCATGCTGGCAAGATCCAGATCGCCGGTTGGCGCGAACGGCGTCGGCAACACCGAGTACACACCCTCGAACACCAGAGCCCCCCTCAGGCGCGCGCCGCGGCGCGCGACCGGAACGAAGAATCTATCAGAACCGCGGGCGCGTACAATAACGTATGAAGATCGTGAAAGGGAGGACGGGTACCACGGAGACCAATCTGGCTGGTTGCCCCGCGAACGGCTATCATTATTCAGGGGACTCTTCGTGGCGATCGACCTGCTGACGGCGCGCATTCGCAGTCTCGCGGCCCGGTGACCGGATGGCGGACACCTCGGTCGTCCGGCCGGCGCCAGAGACGAGCTCGCACGAGCCCGGCGCGGAGCCGCGGCCCGCGATCACGCTCGATGCGTGGTCGCAGCACGACTGGGCCGACGGGCTGCAGATCGATCGCCTCGCGCCGTTCGAGACCATCGAAGCGCGCACCCGCAACAGCACCTACGAGCTCGTCGTGATCGACGGCCGCAACGGCGAGGTCCTCGTCACGGGCGGACAGTACTTCCCCACCGCGACGCGCGTGCGGCTCAACGGCTGCACCGCCGGCGGATCCTGCCTCAAGTGGCGCGGCGTCTACTGCGGATTCCGGCTCGAGTTCCAGGTCGGCGCCGAGGTCGTCGTCACGACGCGTGTGCAGTCGATCTCGGTCATCAACCGAACCGAGCGGCCGCGCGTACACTGATCGACTCCTGCAATTGACAGCCGATTGACGACGATGGCATCGTCGTCGGCATGGACAAGTCCGAGCGGATCGCTACCGGCGACTACCTGTCGATGCTGGAGACGATGCGCCGGAGGGAGCTCGTCTACGGCGTGGTACGCGAGCCGCCGGCACCGCTCTACGGGCACCAGTCGATCATCACCAAACTGACGGTCCGCCTCGATCAGCACGTACGACGGAAGGCCCTGGGGCGCGTCTGCGTGTCGCCGATCGACGTCGTGCTGGACGAAGAGAAAGCGCTCATCCTCCAGCCCGACCTCATCTTCGTCTCGAACGAGCGGCTCGGGATCATCAGGGACCAGATCTGGGGCGCGCCGGACCTCGTGATTGAAGTCGCCTCGCGAGGCACGATGAAGTACGACCGCACGACCAAGCTCGAGTGGTACCGCCAGTACGGCGTCCGGGAGTGCTGGATCGTGAATCCGACCGCCAGACGCATCGACGTGGTCGAGTTCGGCTCGACGGCCCCCCAGCCGCGCGCCTTCGAAGGCCGCTCGCTCGTGCGCTCGGTGGTCCTGCCCGGCCTGCGCCTGCGCGTCGACGACGTGTTCAACTGCTAGCGGGCGTTATCGGAGCTACTTCACGATGCTGAGCGTGACGTTCACCTTCAGCACCTCGCCGCTGATCTTGTCCGTGGCCATGACGAACTCGGCGCTCTGCCCGTCGCGCAGCGTGAGGTGGTTGCTCGCGCTGAACGACCGGATGACGGGGAACCCGCTGACGGTCTGCTGACTGTTCGGCTCGCGGCCGCTCCCCGAGTAAAGCTGCGAGTCCTGAACCTGAAGGTTGAGTTCGAACCTCCCGTTCGTGAGACTTTCGGCCCGGCAGTCGATGAACGTGCCGACGCTGCGATAGGTCACCCCGGTCTTGCCGTCGGTGGACGTGGGAATCGGCACGTCCGAACCCATCCGGAGGTTCGTCGAGCCACCGGTGCTGACCCACAGCGAGAACGGCAGGCTGCTGATCTTCTTGTCTCCCTCGGAGCGCGTGATGACGAGATCGATCTTGAGGGGCACGATTTCCCGCGAGTACGTCGGGGCGCCGCCCTGGCGGCTCGCGACCGGCGGGACCGGATCCTGGCCCGCCGCGACCGGGACGGATGGCGCGATTGAGAGGGCGACGGCCGTTGCGACCGCGCTCCACGACACGACCCTGCGCATCATGTTGGCTCCTTGAGCGCCTCGGCGCTCCTAGTCACGAATCCCCGTCGATCCGTCGCCCCCCGGCGTTCCCGCCGTGCGCGCGTCCATCGACGGAATCACAATTGGCGGAATCACGATTTCCGGGGCCGGCGCCAGCGCGGCCGCGGCATCCGGCGGCGGCGTGGCAAGCGATCCCGGATCGATCGTGCCGTCGCTCAGCCCCGCGAGGAGCGTGCGCAGCGCCTCGGCCTGGCCCGGCGGCACGAGGACCTCGGGCGCGGGATGCTGGCGCAGCGCCCGGGCGATCCTCGACGTCGCGGCCTTCACGATCTGTCGATCAGGTGCAGGCGCGGGCGCGGCGATCGGGCTCATCCTTGACGAGCTCGCCGCTGGCTCCGGCGTCCGTGTTGCCGTCACTTGCGCTGCGATCGGCGAACGTCGCGGCCACGCCGCCACCGTCAGCACGACGACTGCCGCAGTAGCCAACCCGACGGCCGCCCACGCCGGCCACGCCCGGCGCCGCGCCGACTCTTTGCTCACCCGGGCGCGCACGCGCGCCGCGAACTCCGGCGACGGCTCGACCGCGAGCGCCGCCTCGAGACCCTTCAGCACGTCGTCCATGTGGTCGTCGCTCATTGCAGCAGCTCTTTCAGCTTTTCCCGCGCGTCGAAGAGCCTGGACTTGATCGTCCCCTCGGGCGCCCCGACGAGCGCGGCGATGTCGTGGATGCTGTGGCCCTCGATCGCGCCGAGCACGATGACCAGCCGCAGCCGATCCGGCAGCGCGTCGATCGCCGCCCACAGCCGCGCCGAACGCTCCTGCTCGATGGCCACGGATTCGCCGTGCACGACATCGGGACGCAACTGGACCGACGCGTCCTCGCGCGTGAGGCGCCGCTTCGCTGCGCGCCGGTGGTCGAGCGCCAGCCGCCAGGTCATCCGCACGAGCCAGGCCCGAAAGGCCTGGCGGTCCCGCAATTGGCGGAATCGCCGGTACGCCCGCGCGAACGCCTCCTGCGCGACGTCCTCGGCGTCCTGCCGCTGGCGGACGACGCTGTAGGCGACCCGGAAGGCCAGCTTCGCCGAGTCGGCGAGGCGCGCCTCGAACTCACGCGCGAGATCGTCCTCCGCTGTCACCAGGACCCCGGCCAGCCGGTCGGCGATCTCATTCATCCGCGCTCACAAAGCAAGACGCCAGCGGCCGCCGGTCGGTTCGTGGGCGGCCCGCTGGCGTCGTGGGGGCCTGGTGGGTGCTACGTGGTGGGTGCTACGTGCTACGTGCTCGGTGCTAGATGCTCGGTGCGCTGCTGAGTGCCTGTGCGGCTTCGACCAGCTCCTCCAGCGCTTGCTGCCCACCGCGAAGCGTGGGCCCACGCCCGAGGCCAGGGCCTTCGTGCAGCGAAGCCACGCCGCATGCGGCTCGTTGCATGAGCACCTTGGCACCAAGCACCAAGCACCCAGCACCAAGCACCGAGCAGCCGGCGCAGCGCTACCAGTTCCTGGCCGGCAAGGGTACAAGCGCGAAGGCCTGCGCTTTGCCAATCGCCGTGACCTTGTCCCCGTCGAGCTTGCCAAGAGTGGCCGAGTACCGGCCGGGACTCACGAGCGGCGGCCCGCCGCCGCGGCCACCGAACCCGCCGCCCGCGGGGGGACCGCCCTGCGCGCCGCCGCCGGCCGGGGCCGCGCTCGCGCCGGCGCCGCTCGCGCCAACCGCGACACAGGCCGGACCCGCCGCCGCGCCGCGTCCGCCGCCGCCACCGCCGCCGAACCCGCGGCCGCCGCCCGTCTGCGCCGTTGGCGCAACGCGCATGTTCCACGTCACGCGATGGATCCCCTCATCCTTGGGCAGCTCCATCCGGCACGCGTCGCGGCCGTTCTCGTCGGCGATCGTCAGCACGAGGTTGCCGGCGAATCCCGACGAGACGTGATACGTGAACGTCGCGCCGACCGGCGGATTGGGCGCGGTCCAATTGCCCCAGGCCGCCTGGATGTACGTCAGCTCGTCGTACTCATACGCGCGGCGCAGCGGGAAGAGCGCGGCCTCGCGGCCGAGCGCCTCGGGCGTCACCTCGCGCAGCGGGCTGTAGTCGTCGAGGATGTAGAAGCTGCGGCCGAACGTGCCGAGCACCAGGTCGTTCTCGCGCTTCTGGATGGCGAGGTCGCGCACCTGAATCGTCGGCTGCCCGCCCGTGAGCTGCACCCAGTGCGACCCGCCGTCCACCGTGAAGAACAGCCCGAATTCCGCGCCCACGAACAGCAGGTTGCCGTTGACATGGTCCTGCACGATCGACCAAGCGTCCATCCGATTCGGGAAATCGCCCACGATGGACTTGAACGTCTTGCCGCGATCGTCGCTGCGCACGATGTACGGCTTGAAGTCGCCGCGCTGCCAGTTGTTGAGCGTCGCGAACACGACGTTCGAGTCGCGCGGAGACGCGCGCAGGGAGGTGACCCAGACGCCATCGGGCACGCCCTCGAAGTGCTCCGTCTTGCGCCAGGTCTTGCCGCCGTCCTCCGTCACCTGCACCAGCCCGTCGTCCGTACCCACGTAGAGGAGCCCCTCCATCAACGGCGACTCATCCAGCGACACGATCGTGCTGAGCGGCGTCGTCGCGTTGTTGTACGCGACCGTGTTGTTCGGATCCCAGACCTTGCCCATGATCGGGATCACGCGCGGATCGAGATTGCGCGTGAGGTCGTTGCTGATCACCATCCAGTGGTCGCCGCGATCGTCGCTGCGGTACAGCTTGCTGCTGCCCCAGTACAGCCGCGTCGGCGAGAACGGACTGACGATGTACGGCGCGTCCCAGTTCGTGCGCTCGCCGCCACCGCCGCGGCCGCCGCCCCGACCCGCGCCCCCGCCTCCGGCGCCACCGCCCGCGCCTCCGCCCGCCGGCGCTGCGGCCTCTGGCGGAGCCGGATAGTCCGGATTCGGGATGACGTTCGCGCCACCCGGGCGAATCTGCTTGTTGACGCCCGTGCGCTGGTCGAGCCGCGCGATCCCGCCGGACTGACAGCTCGTGTACACGATGTTGGGATCGCCGGGCTCGCTGCGCGACGTGAAGCCGTCGCAGCCGCCGATCATCCACCAGTCGCTGAGGCGAATGCCGACGCGATTGAGCGTGCGCGACGGTCCCCACTGCGACTCGTTGTCCTGCGCACCGCCCGCCACGTTGTAGAACGGCAGCGCATCGTCCACCGACACGCGGTAGAACTGCGTCACCGGCAGGTTGTCGAAGTGCCGCCACGTCTTGCCCTCGTCCCACGACTCGTACGACCCGCCGTCGTTGGACACGATGATGTGATTGCGATCCTTGGAATCTGCCCACACGTCGTGGAAATCGACGTGCACGCTGCCCATGTTGGGCACGGGCGACCAGCAGCGGCCGCCGTCGTGGCTCCACTCGAGATTCGTGTTCGCGGACCAGATCGTGTCCGGACGGATCGGGTCAACGAAGATCTCCTGGTAATAGCCCGGATCGCCGCCGCAGTACGCGCCGACCGCGCAGCCGCCGCGTCCGCCGCCACGACCAGCGGCGCCAGCTCCACCTGGTGGAGGTGCGCTCTGCGGGGCACCCGCAGCACCTGCCGGCGGCTCGGCGCCGCGACCAGCCTGAGTGCTGACGACCGCCGCGGGCCTTGACGGAGACAGCGCGCCCGGAGGTTGCACGCTGCCCGACGCACCGGCTTGAGCCCCTTGCGCGACAATCGGCGCCCCGCCGCCTCGACGTCCCGCCGGGTTCTCACACGGCGACGTCGTCCCTTCCGGCGCGCCGGGCTTGCCGTATGGCGCGCCCATGCGCTCCCACGACGCGCCCGCGTCATCCGACCGGAAGAACCCCGAGTCGCCGGGCAGGCCGTTGATGAGCGCGTACACGCGCGTCGGCTTCGCTTTCGGGTCGACGCCGAGCGCGACG
>DATIWF010000035.1:0-3496 GCA_035519535.1 Vicinamibacterales bacterium
TGAGGCGATCGACACGGTGATGAAGCTCGGCATGAATCATCCGATGGGACCGCTCACGCTCGCCGATTTCATCGGCCTCGACGTCTGTCTGGCCATCCTCGACGTGCTGCATGACGGCCTGGGCGATCCGAAGTACCGCGCCTGCCCGCTCCTCAAACGGATGGTGGCCGCTGGACAGCTCGGGAGGAAGACGGGGCAGGGGTTTTACAGCTACGGATCAAGTCAGAAGTGAGAAGGCACCGTACTTCTGCCTTCTGCCTTCTGCCTTCTGCCTTTCTGACCTCCCCTCTCACTCTTCTCCACCCTACTGTGCCCTGAGCGCCGCCACCGGATCGACCCTGACCGCGCGCCTTGCCGGCACGTAGCAGGCGAGCGCGGCGGCGGCCAGGAGCACGACGGGCGCGACGACGAACGCGAGCGGGTCGTGCCGGGAGACATCGAACAAGAGCGAGCCCAGAAGCTCGGCGCCAAACAAGCCCGCGATCACGCCGACCACGGCGCCGGCCAGCGTCAGCGCCAATCCCTGACGAAAGACCAGCCGCATGATGCCGCCCGGCGTCGAGCCCAGCGCCATGCGGACCCCGATCTCCTGCGCGCGCTGCCCGACCGAGAACGCCACCAGCCCGTAGACGCCGATCGCCGATAGCACCAGCGCGACGACCGCGAAGCCGGCCAGCAGCGTGGTCGTGAACCGGCGCGGGCCCACCGACGACGCCACGATCGACGACAGCGTGCGCGGGGTCGCGATCGGCAGCAGCGGATCCAGGTCGCGCACGGTCGTCCGCAACGCGGCCGACATCGCCTCCGGATCGGACGACGTGCGGATGACGAGGTTCATCGCGCCGAAGTACGGGTGCTGCCGCGCCGCGTGGTACACCTGCAGCGTCGTGTCCACGTCGAGCCCGTACTGCTTCACGTCGCCGGCCACGCCGATGACCTCGGCGAACTCGTCGCGGGGTCCCTGCGAGACCTTGACGCGCTGGCCGATCGGATCCTCCTGCGGGAAATAGCGATCGGCCAGGCTCTTGGAAATCACGGCGACGAGGGGCAGGCCCGGACCGTCGGCGAGCGTCGGCGCGTGACCCCGCAGCAGCGGAATCCCCATCGCCGCGAAGTAGTCGGGGTTGACTGCATAGAAGTTGGTGCTCGGCTGGATGGTCGGATCGTCGGAGGTCTTGCCGGGAATCGTGAGCGACGCCACGTAGTCGCTCACGAACGGCAGCGACTGTGTGATGCCGGCGTGCTGCACGCCCGGGAGTGACGACACGCGTTCGACGAGCGTCGTCCAGAAGCGGTCCCGCCGCTCGTCGTCGGGGTAGCGTGAGGACGGCAGCGACAGCACGAGCGTGAGCACGTGGTCCGGCTCGAACCCGGGCGACACGTTGACAAGCCGCGCGAAGCTCCGCACGAGCAGCGTCGATCCCGCGACGAGCATCACGGCGAGCGCGACTTCCGCGATGATGAGCCCGGCGCGCGTGCGCGCGCCGAGCGCCGACGCGGCGCTCCGCCCGCCTTGTGCGGCGAGCGCGGACAGGTTCGCGCGCGAGACGTGCAGCGTGGGCACCAGACCGAAAATGATCGGCGTGAGGATCGCGAGCGCCAGCGCGCAGATGAGCGTCGGCCCGTCGAGGTGAATCGTGGACGCGCGCGGCAGGCCGGTCGGCGCGTCGGCGACGAACGCGAGCAGCGCCCACGCCAGCGCGAGGCCGCCGGCGCTGCCCAGCACACCCAGCAGCGCGTTCTCGAGAAACATCTGCCGCGCCAGCCGGCCGCGCGTGGCGCCCATCGCGGCGCGCACCCCCAGCTCGCGCGAGCGGCCGATGCCGCGCGCGAGCAGCAGGTTGGCGACGTTCGCGCACGCGATCAGCAGCACGAGCGCCACGGCGCCCGACAGCACCCACAAGCCGGACCGCACGTTGCGGACGGCGAACTCCAGCATCGGCCACAAGAGCGTCGTCCAGCCGAGGTTGCCGCGGTCGATCGGCTCGATGTCGCGCGAGGCGCGGGCCAGGTCCGCGCGCGCCTGCTCGACCGTCACGCCCGGTTTCATGCGCGCGAAGCACACCAGGTAGTGGCTGCCGTAGGTCGTCCGCTCCTGCGGCGTCATCCGCCACAGCAGCCAGGCCTGCGTGGTGGCCGACGGATACGCAAGCCGATCGGGCATCACCCCGATGACCGTCGTCGGGTGATCGTCGATGAGCACGGTGCGCCCGATGACGCCGGGCGCCGCGCCGAACTGCCCGCGCCACACCGCCTCGGACAGCACGATGCGATCTCCCGACGCGGCGTCGGCGTCATCGCCCGCCGAAAACGCCCGGCCGGCAAGCGCCGGCACGCCCAGCAGATCAAAGAAATTGGCCGAAACGACGGCCACGCGGAGCCGCTGCGGATCGCCCGCTCCGGTCAGATTGACGACCGTACCGCGCGCCGCCGCGACGCCCTCGAACGCCCGGGTCCGGGCCTGCCACTCGGCGAACCGCCCCGGCGACACCGAGAACTCGGGCAGCTTCGGCATCAGCGAGTCCCTGATGACGACAAGCCGATCGGCATCCGCGTACGGCAGCGGCCGCAGCGCGACGGCGTTGAGCACGCTGAAGACCGTCGTGGCCGCGCCGACGGCGATGGTCAGCGTGATGATCGCGACCGCCGCAAATCCCGGATGCTTGCGCAGTGCCCGCCAGGCAAACCGCAGATCGCCCACAGCGCCTCCCGCTGCCGGGTTGGACGAGGCTTGCGGGCAGGGGGTTGTTCGTGGATCAGGCACCGGCAATTGCACCAGCCAGTGCCTGGTGCCTAGCGCCTGGTGCCTGGTGCCTAGTGCCTAGTGCCAGGCGCCTAGTGCCTGGCGCCTAGTGCCTGATCGACGCGCGACCACGAACGGGCTTTGACCTTCCAGGTCGCGTAGACGATCGGCAGCAGGATGGCGATCTCACGCGCGACGGCGACGACATCGTGCGTGACGGCCTTGAGATTGCCGGGGCTGCGCCAGATCGGCATGAACACCGACAGTCCGCTGATGAAGTACTGGTGGCTGAGCGGCCAGAAGGCCATCACACCGAACGGCGCGGAGTAGTCGGGCGCGAGCGAGTCGAGCAGCGGGTGTGTCGCCCAGGCAGCGAACGCGGCAAGAAAAATCACCGCGCGGGTCGAGGCGATCGGCCAGCGCCGCCACGCCGCAAGCGCCGCGACGATCGCGGCCGCACCAAGGCTGTGCGTCTCGCCGCTGTGCCGGCCGATCAGCAGATCCAGATCGGCGCCCGCGCCAAGCGCCGCGAAAATCGCCGACTGCACGAACGCCGCGCGCCGGTCGCCGCGAATCGGCCCGGCAACGGACCACCCGGCGGCGATCCCGGCCAGACCGTGACCGAGGGGAGTGGGCACTGGTCGATTCTTATCAAGTCAGAAGGCAGAATCCAGAAGTCAGAAGTTAGATCTGCCCTCTGCCTTCTGCCTTCTGCCCTCTGCCTTCTGCCTTCCGTTCCAGCCTGACCTTCCC
>DATIWF010000036.1:0-2830 GCA_035519535.1 Vicinamibacterales bacterium
CCCCGAGGGCGTGGAGATGGTCATGCCCGGGGACAACGTCGAGATGACCGTCGAGCTGATCAACCCCATCGCGATGGAAGAGGGCCTGCGCTTCGCCATCCGCGAGGGCGGCCGCACCGTCGGCGCCGGCCGCGTCGTGACCATCGTCAAGTAGGCACCACCAGGGAGAGGGAACGCGCCGATGGCAGGACCCAAGATCCGCATCAAGCTCCGGGCGTACGACCACCGGATGCTGGACGTCGCCGCGCGCGACATCGTCGAGCACGTCCAGCGCACCGGCGCGAAGGTCGTGGGCCCGGTGCCGCTGCCGACGGAGCGCAACATCTACACGGTGATCCGCTCGCCGCACAAGTACAAGGACTCGCGCGAACACTTCCAGATGCTCACGCACAAACGGCTGATCGACATCGTCGACGCGACGTCGAAGACGGTGCAGGAGCTCCAGCGGCTGAACCTGTCCGCGGGCGTGGACATCGAGATCAAGCTCTAGGTCGGGTTCGGGGGGAACGATGGGCGACATCAAGGGGATCGTGGGCGAGAAGATGGGGATGACCCAGATCTTCGTCGAGACCCACGCGGTGCCGGTGACGGTGCTGAAGGCCGGCCCCTGCGTGGTCGCCCAGATCCGCACGCAGGAGACCGACGGCTACGACGCGGTCCAGCTCGCGTACGGCAGCCTCGCGCCGCGCCACACGAACAAGCCGACCGCCGGGCACTTCGAGCGCTCGGGCGCGGAGCCGCGCCGGCACCTCGTCGAGCTCCGCACCGACGACGCCGGCAGCTACACGGTCGGCCAGGAGGTCACGGCCGACGTCTTCGCGCCGGGCGACACGGTCGACGTCGTCGGGGTCTCGAAGGGCAAGGGGTTCAGCGGCGTGATGAAGCGCCACGGGTTCCACGGCCTGCGCAGCAGCCACGGCGTCAAGGGCAAGCACCGGGCGCCGGGCGCGATCGGGGCCTGCGCCACGCCCTCGCGCGTGTTCAAGGGCATGCCGATGGCGGGGCAGTTCGGCAACCAGCGGGTGACCGTCCTGAACCTCGAGGTCGTCCGGTCCGATCCGGAGCGCGGCCTGCTGCTGGTCAAGGGCGCCGTCCCGGGGCCGAACGGCGGCCTCGTGATGGTGCGTTCGGCCGTGAAGGCGCCCGTCGGGAAGGGGGCCTGAGGTGGCGACGATCGACGTCATGGACCTGACCGGCTCGAAGACCGGCTCCCGGGACCTGCCGGCCGAGGTGTTCGAGGCCGACATCAACGTGCCGCTGATGCACCAGGTGGTCGTCGCCGGCATGGCGAGCATCCGCGCCGGCACGCACTCCACGAAGACGCGCGGCGACGTCCGCGGCGGCGGGAAGAAGCCGTGGCGCCAGAAGGGCACCGGCCGCGCGCGGCAGGGCTCGATCCGCGCGCCGCAGTGGACCGGCGGCGGCGTGGCCCACGGGCCGGTCGTGCGCGACCACAACCAGCGGATCAACAAGAAGATGAAGCGCGGCGCGCTCCGGGCGGCGCTGTCCGACGCGCTGGCCTCGGGGAAGCTCGCCGTGGTCGGCGAGCTCGGGTTCGAGGAGCCGGCGACGAAGCGCGCCGCCGAGCTGCTCGAGGCGCTCGAGCTGCAGGGCCGGGTCCTGGTGATCTTGGCGCAGCCCACCGATTCCGGCGCGGTCGAGAAGTCGTTCCGCAACCTCCCGTTCGTGAAGATGGCCTACGCCGGCGGCCTGGGCACCTACGACGTGCTGCTGGCCGACCGGATCCTGCTGACCGCCGACGCGCTCGACGTCCTCGGCGGCCAGGGGAAGGACCAGACGAAGGACCAGACGAAGGACGGTGACGCGGCGTGAAATCCTCGCGCGACGTCATCATCCGCCCGGTCGTCTCGGAGAAGTCCTACGCCGGGCTCGAGCACAACTCGTACACGTTCCTCGTCGATCCGCGGTCGAACAAGACCGAGATCAAGGAGGCCGTGCAGGCGATCTGGGACGTCCGCGTGACGTCGGTGAACACGTTGAAGCGCAAGGGCAAGCTCAAGCGCCGCGGCTACACGAAGGGCAGGCGGCCGCTGGAGAAGCGCGCGATCGTCACCCTGGCCGAGGGCGACGCGATCGAGATCTTCGAGACGGGGAAGTAAGCGATGGCCGTTCGCAAGTACAAGCCGACGACGCCGGGACGCCGCGGCGCCAGCGTCGCGTCCTTCGACGAGATCACGCGCTCGACCCCCGAGAAGTCGCTCGTCACGAAGGGCCGGAACAAGGCCGGACGAAACGTGCACGGCCGGGTCACCGCGCGGCACCAGGGCGGCGGCGCGAAGCGGCGCTACCGGGTCGTGGACTTCCGCCGGAACAAGGACGGCGTGCCGGCGAAGGTGGCCCACATCGAGTACGACCCGAACCGCAGCGCCCGGATCGCGCTGCTGCACTACGTGGACGGCGAGAAGCGCTACATCCTGGCGCCCGACGGCGTGGTGCAGGGCGACCGGCTGATGTCGGGCGCCGAGGCCGAGATCCGGCCGGGCAACGCGCTGCCGCTGCGGAACATCCCGGTCGGCACCGTGATCCACGCGATCGAGCTGAAGCCGGGCGCCGGCGCGAAGATGGCGCGGTCGGCCGGCACGAGCGTCCAGCTGATGGCGAAGGAAGGCACGATGGCCACGCTGCGGCTGCCCTCGGGCGAGACGCGGCTGGTGCCGTCGGCCTGCAAGGCGACGGTCGGCGCGGTCGGCAACGCCGAGCACGAGCTGATCTCGCTGGGCAAGGCGGGCCGCGCGCGGTGGAAGCGCAAGCGTCCGTCGGTCCGCGGCGTCGCGATGAACCCGGTCGACCACCCGCTGGGCGGCGGCGA
>DATIWF010000037.1:0-34540 GCA_035519535.1 Vicinamibacterales bacterium
ATCCAGAGAGAACCCGCGCACGGCTGGCATTGCTGTCGTATTGCCATTTGACTGAAGCTGACTTCTTTTACCACGTACTCGCAAACTTGGGTCAGCTGAGGGCAGGCGACAAGTACAACATGGCGCCGTTCTTCGACCTTCGTCGGCAGCGTAGGAACCGCACGATCCCGCCTTCGCTTTCGAGCAAGATCCAGCGCGTCAACGATCTCGCGGCAAAGGTCGGCGTCGACACCAAATCACTGTTCCGTGAAGTCTATTACAAGGATATCCGCAACTCCGTCTTTCACGCCGACTACACGATCACGGATACGGAATTCCGAATGCTGCACGGCCTTCACAAAGACAGCAAGGGATACCTAACCCCTTCTGTCACGTTCGCAGAACTGGATGCGATTCTCAGGCGGAGTTTCGCGTTCTACTCGGCGGTGATGACGTTGCACCGGGGAGCGCGGCGTCAGCTTGTTGGCCTTCGCAACAAACTGCTGCCGTACGACGGGCATTACAAGGGACTGCTGGAATTGCTGTTTGAAGAGGGCCTGCTCTGCGGATTTCGCACCTACTGGCCGAACGGAAGCAATTCGGAATTCACTCGGACGCACGCGGGATGCCGGGGCGTGAACATAGCATTCGAGAAGGACGGCAGTATCAATTTCATGGTCGGGCTTTATGCGTCCAAGCCGGGGTCGTTCTCTCCCCTGGTGGAGCACGACGGAGTTCCGAAGTACACCCCAGCGGACGGTCGAACGACAGCGCCGCACTGGCCTGAAGACTTGAAGGAGTACGACGCGCAATAACCATAGTCGCCGTCACGCGACTATCACGTGAACCTGTCAACCTAGGTAGATGCAACGGCGTTCATGATGGTCGACCGATGTGATGCTTACGCCGTCAAAGGAGTCAGATCTCGCGCGTGTCGTCGCGTGGCCGCACGACCCGTGACCCTTGAACGCTACATAAGCAAACGTGATTGGGACCGAAAGGCTGTGTTAGGTACTACACGACAATGAGTCTCCCCGACGCTCCGTGGAATGCTGCTTCTCGCGGCGCACTTGGTGGTGCTGCAGACGAACTTGGCGGAGACCTTCGTGCGTCAGTTGCGGCGTGGGCTGTCTCGTTCGGCTTGGCCGGTCGCCCATTGCCAATCGGAGAGTTGCCGCAAGATGAATCCTCGGTTCCTGCCGCTGTTCGCCTGGAGACGGATGCGCCAGTTGATGACATCCAAATTGACCTCCGTGGTGGCGGTCGCCTTTTTGTGCAGGTGAAGTCGAGCCTCTCCGTTAGCAGGTCCGATCCGACTTTCGTGTCGGTCCTCGGACAGTTCTCGGCCGCCGTGAAAGAGCTCCACCTCGACATCGGGCGTGACCGCCTCGTTTTGGCGGTTGGGCGGAAGACCGGCCCTCTCGACGCGTTGTTTCATGCGTGGCAGCGCTCAAAGACTTCCCTGGCTGGGCAGCCGACCGGACAGCAACGAAAGGCGCTGGCGTTAGTCGACGAACTCACTCCCACTTTGAGCGAGCTTGAACGCGACATCCTGCGAAAGGTCTCTTGCGGCGTCGAGTTTTCGACGAACAGCGAGATCGCAGCGCAATCGGTGCTCGCTTCTGCCGTAGTAGCGCCGAGCGACACAGCACGAGCCTTCCGGGAGCTAAAAGCCATCTCGCGAGACCTCGCCAAATATCGGTTAGGACTGCGCATCGAAGAATGGGCTGAGCGATTGGTCCGTAGCAAGATCAACCTGACGTGCGATCCCAACGGCTCGGACGCCGCTCGCTGGGAGGCACGGCGCCGGGCTGTACGAAGGTACCGGGCGGATCTTGTTCGCCGAGTGATCACTCTAGACCTCCGGCCGCTAGGCGCAGCCGTCCCCCCAATGAGGCACCGGCTGGGTGGTTTTCGGGTGCAGGAGGTAAACAGATCATCAAAGTCGTCCCGCGACGAGAGCGCGCTGGACGTTGCCGCCAGACGACGAGGGCGCATTCTCCTGCTGGGGCTGCCCGGCAGCGGCAAGAGCACCGCATTGCGTTACTTAGGTGCCGAATGGGCGCGCGATCTTGACGCTCCGCTCCCCGTCCTCGTGAGCTTGCGCGACTTCGTGCAACTGCTTGCTACGCAACATCCCTTCGATGCGTTCATTCGAGCCGCACTTCTGAACGTGAGGGCGTTCGACAGGCCGCTACTTACTGAAGAGTTCCGTCTCCGAGCTGCCGATGGTCGCATCGCGTTTCTGTTCGATGCATTGGACGAGACTCGCGAAGCGCGGTTTCGCGTAGTCCAAGCTACGGAACATGTACTACGCGAGCTCCATCGAGACGCCACAGTCGTGTTGACAACGCGCGACAGCGGTTACGCCGCGGCCTCTACGCTCAAGATGGAACAGTTTCGGCTAAGGCCCTTTCGCACGCCGGAATACACGCTGCGCCGGATCCTGCAGTCATTTGCGACGAAGCACCGCCTTCCGGAAGATCAATCGTCGCGCTGGATCAACGATCGACTGTCCTGGATCGAATCTGCCCTTGAGCGTGACCACGATCTTGCAGAGACGCCTCTGGGGGGAATTCTCCTAGCCCTTCTTGCTGCGGAACCGACTCGGCATGCATTGCCGCGTGGTCGCGCGAAGACTCTAAGCGCTGTCGTCGATGGCGTGGTCGAGCGATGGGAATTGTCGCAGCGGCAGCTCCTAAGCGAGATTCAGGTTGGCGCCTTGAGAGCGACCGAAGCCGCAGCTGGTCTTAAGGAGAGCTTTGCGCAGATCGGATACGCCATATTGCATCGCTCTGATGTGACCGCCCACGACGTCAGGAGCGATCTCGCGGTTTGGCTCCGCGACCGATGGGCCCTTTCCGCTGGCCAAGCTGACTCAACTGGGCGCGAGATGTTCGCGTTCTGGGACGAGGCAGGCATCTTCATCGCATCTGAAGCGACGGAGACTGTGACTGCTCGGATTCAGCTCCTGGCCGAGATCGGCGCCGCGCGCTATATCGCGAGTCTGGAACCCGCCGCAATTCCGCACGAAATCCATCGATTCGCATCAAGCGAGGTACTCTTCGAAGTCGCTTCGCTTGCGGCGGGTCTTTCTGAGCACGCGTCGTCAGCGCTGGTGACGTTCTGCACCTCACAGGCGCAGGTCAAGTGGGACCTCAAAGCGGCGAAGCACCTCCGTGATGGGTCGGCTCACCCGCAATCTGCAATCGATGTGGCCGAAGCGCTCGCGCGTGACGCTAAAGGTGCAGCTAACGAGGACGAGCGATGGGACGCCGCAAAAACAGTTGCGCTTCTGCCACTATCGCTCGCATTCAAGCGGAACCTGCTCAAGCAGTTCAAGGACTTGCTCAGTGACGAGCGCCACCTGATAGCCGAAGCGATGTGCGAAGCCTCCGAATGCTCACCGATCAGCGAACCAGCCGCTGTGCTTCAGGGGGTGCGCCGTACACTTCGGCCCGGCAAGGATTCGATTCGGCGTGGGAAGTTATTGATCCTCCCTGAAGATGACGATGTGGGCGACCTCCTTGTCTATATTACGGAACACGTACTTCCCCATCGACCTGAAATCGCCGACGCAGTCGTCGAGGCCGGCGACCACGGAAGCTCGCGCCTCTGGGAGCGTCTCGATGCGGCCCTCACCCGAATCGGTCGGTCAGACATCGTCGCTTCGAGAAATCGAAACCTGTACAAATCGTTCGAGGAGATGGGACGAAGTTTCGAGACGATGCAGCGGGATTGGCTTCGATTCCTCTCAATCATTGGGGATCTGGCACCTGCCAAGCCTCTGTCTTTTAGGGAATCGTGGCGACTCGACGAATTGGTCGACTTCTTTGCGACCCTGAGAGTCTGTACGTCAGAGGCGGGGGCCATCTCATCCGCTCTGTACTATTCGGAGGAAGACGTTCGGTCCCTCGTCCGTCTCGCGTCAACGCTGGGACGGTTCAATGCCGCAGTTCTCGCAGCTGAGTCACGGATCGCTATTGCACTTGAAGAGCGGAGGCGTTCGACGACGCTCTTGTGCGAAGGTGGCAACCGACGCGAGCTGCGCAACTGGGAGGACGCAGAGGGCAACTCCATCGATGTAGCAATCGATCTTGTAGGCGGTACTAGCTGGCTTAGCCGCATAGCTTCGGAAGCGCTCGCTCGCTGCCAAAGTCCCGGTGTGTCAGACCGGATCGAGAAGGTGCTTGGCGAGATTCGACCGATCAACAAGCTGCACGCGGGCTCCGCGATTATCGACCTCGGTGACGAGGTTGGCGACCGGGCCATCAAATGGCAGCAGTCAACGGACCCGTTTACGCGTCAGTTGGCGGCTTGGTGGTTTGCACACCAAGAATCAGACGCTACCGGGGAACACGTGGAACGCGCGTTGACGGATTCCGATCGCGGCGTTCGTGTCGCTGCTGTCCGAGGGCTGCGCCGACGGACCTTGCCGGAAGCGCTGCGAACGCGGTTGCAGGCGTTGGCATCGCACGACGCTCCAGTCGGTTACGTCTGCATGCACTGCGGGACAGTGAACCCCGCGGAAAGCATGTCCTGCACGAAATGCAACATCGTCGGCCCCGAGCTGGAAACCGAGGTCCAGAAGGTAGTCGATCCTGATTCAAAGTCTGGGTTCAACGACGACGAGGGCGATTAGGCTTTATGCAACTGTGACCTAACTGTGACGTGACCCTGTCGATTTCGCGAGATCTACCGAGGTTTACGGGGATCGACCGTTGTGACGCGGTCGCTGCTAAGTGGTTGGCTTCGTAACGGTAATCGAAATCTGCAGCACGCCATCGCAGACGGTCAGACCAATTTCCAAGCGTGCTCCTTCAACCACTCGGACATCTCTCCGTCTCAACTCACCTCAATGATGCGATCCCGCAATCTTCATTCGGGCTCCATTCGGGGGCGAGCAGAATCAACAGTTTAGCGTGACGGACGCGGGGGCGTCCAAGCGTCAGAGAAAAGCGTCCGGAAACGGTCTCCTGGTATATGCTTCGGCCCTGACTGTTCGTCGATGACCAGAATGACGAAAAGATTGCCGATTTCGAGCCTCGCGCTGATCGCTGCCGTCGGACTGGGCGCCTGTCATCGCGCCTCCGATCAGGCGGCCCAACAGCCCGCACCGGCGTCCGCCGCCCAGGCGCAGGCCCCGGCCATTGTCCAGCCGGGCGCGCCCGGCCAGGCCTCGTCTGTCGTCTCGAGCGTCCCGGCGTTTCACGACAACAACTACACCGACGCCGACGTGGCGTTCATGCAGGGGATGATCCACCACCACAACCAGGCGCTCCTGATGGTCGCGATGATCCCCACGCATACCGAGACGCCGCAGTTGATCGCGATGGGAAAGAAGATCCAGATCTCGCAGAGCGGCGAGATTCAGGCGATGAAGGACTGGCTCACCGACCGGCACCAGCAGGTCCCGATGATCATGCCCGATGGCTCGGCCATGATGGGCCAGATGGACATGGCCGCGATGCCGGGCATGCTGACGCCCGAGCAGATGAAGGCGCTCGACGAGGCGCGCGGCGCCAAGTTCGATGAGCTGTTTCTCACCGGCATGATCCAGCACCACAAAGGTGCGCTGACGATGGTCGCCGATCTGCGCGCCGCCGGCGGAGCGAAGGAGCCGAATATCGGCGACTTCACGAACCAGGTCGACAACGATCAGCGGATGGAAATCGTCCGCATGTACGGACTGCTCGGGAGGCCAGTAGACAAGTCATGAACACGCGCGCTCACCTTCCACTCATCATCACGGCGGCCGTGTGTGCAGCCGTGGCGACGGCATTCGCGCAGAATCCTCCCGCACCGCCACCGGCGGCCGGCGCGCCGGCGCCGCAACAGGGGCGCGGCGGCACGCCGGGACAGATCGCGATTCCCCAACCCTGCACGCCCGAGCAGATTGCCGCGATCGAGGCGGCCGCGGCCGGACAAGCGCCTGCCGATGCGCAAGCCGGCGGCCGAGGCCGCGGCGGTCGCGGCGGTGGCGTGCCCTGCCACATGCCCGACAAGCGCGAAGGCCTCAAGGCCGGCAAGGACGACGCCGGCGAGGCTGCGCTGAACATGAAGCTCGTCGCCAGCATGAAACAGCCCGAGGGCATGTACGATCCGAATCCCAGCCCGAACGGGCGCAGCCTGGACTACGCGAACTCCGATCTGGCCTTCGGCATGGACGGCAGGCTCGCGCTCCAAGGCAACTTTCACGGGCTGATCTTCTACAACATCGAGGACCCGTCGAAAACGAGTCTGCAGACGATCGTGACGTGTCCAGGCGGGCAGGGCGATGTCTCGATCTGGGGGCACCTCGCTTTCATGTCCGTTGAGAGCTACGGCCGGGTGGACTGCGCGCCGCCGTCCCCGAACGCCGGTGGACGAGGCGGCCGCGCCGCTGCGCCGGCCGCAGGTGCGACGCCCCCGGCCGCCGGCGCCGCCAATCAGCCGGCGCCAGCCGCCGCTGGACGCGGCGGTCGCGCCGCGGCGCCGCCCGATCCGGACCGGATGTACGGCGTGCGCATCTTCGACATCACCGATCCGCGGAGACCTCGACAGGTGGCCGCCGTGCAGACCTGCCGCGGCTCGCACACGCATTCGATCGTCACGGACCCGAAGGACAAGGACAACATCTACATCTACGTCGCCGGCACCGCAGGGATTCGCTCGCCCGAGGAGAAGGCGGGCTGCGTCGCCGATCCGACCGCGCCCAACACCTCGAGCTACGGTATCGACGTGATCAAAGTCCCGCTGGCACACCCGGAACAGTCGGCGGTCGTCAACCACGCGTACATCTTCGCGGACGCCAACACCGGCCAGATCGCGAGCCTCCACGGCCGCCGCCAGGGCACGGGCGAGCCCAGCCCGAATCCGACCGCCGGCTGCCACGACGTCACGAGCTACCCGTTTGCCTCGCTGCTCGGCGGCGCGTGCGCCGGCAACGGTCTGCTGCTCGACACGAAGGACCCGGTTCACCCTAAGCGGCTGGACGACGTCGCCGACGCCGCGTTCGCGTTCTGGCACTCCGCGACGTTCAACAACGACGCGACCAAGCTGCTCTTCTCCGACGAGTGGGGCGGCGGCACGCAGCCGATGTGCCAGTCGATCGATCCCCCGATGTGGGGCGGCGACGCGGTGTACGACATCCAGGGCACGGGCGACGGCCGCCACCTGCACTTCGGCGGCTACTACAAGATGCCCTCGTGGCAGACCGCGACCGAGAACTGCGTGGCGCACAACGGCAGCCTCGTCCCCGTGCCGGGGCGCGACATCATGTCGCAGGCGTTCTACCAGGGCGGCGCGACCGTGTTCGATTTCACGGACCCGGCCCACATCCAGGAAATCGCGTACTTCGACCGCGGCCCCATCGACGCCGATCACCTCGTCATCGGCGGCTACTGGTCGGTGTACTACTACAACGGCTACCTCTACGGCTCGGAGATTGCGCGCGGCCTCGACATCTTCCAGTTGACGCCGAGCGAGTATCTCTCGCAGAACGAGATCGACGCCGCGAAGCTGGCCACGCGCGAGGGCTGCGGCGGCCCGAACGATCTCAACGTGCAGTGCCAGCCGCACTATGTCTGGCCCAACAGCTTCGTCGTTGCTCGCGCGTATCTCGATCAGCTCACGCGCGCCAAGGCTCTGCCGCAGGAACGCGCGGACGCCCTCAACGCCGCGATGAAGGACGTCGAAAACGCGAGCGCGGCGAACCGGCGGGCCGCCGTCACCAAGCTCGACGGCCTGGCGGCCGACCTGGCGAAGGACGCCGCCACGGCCGTCGGAATCGACGCCGCGCGGATGCGGGCGTGCGCCTCGACGATTCAGAAGCGCGACGCCGAGCTGAAGTAGGCGCTGCTTCAAGGAGTTCCCGATCACCAGCTCCGGCGAAACATCGGACTAGCGAACGTCGGTCGGCCGGACATCGACGTCGGGCAGTCCCGACGAGGTCGTGCCCGACGGCGTCGAGCGCAGCTCGTGGCGCCGCAAGGCCACCACGGCCGCCACGCATCCTGTCCAGGTGGGCAGCATGTCGGCGACCGGCAGGAATTCGATCACGAACGTCGGCAGCAGCAGCGGGTGGAAGCCGACGGCGAGCGTCGTCGTGATCATCGCGACGACGTCAATCGCCTCGTCGGGAAACGCCCAGCCCAGCGGACCGAGCAGGAACTGCGCCAGATCCGCCGCGATGGCCGCCGCGAAGGCAAACGCGACGCGCGGCCTCGTGAGGCGCGGGCGCAGCCACGACCAGCGCTCCGTCATCCTTCGAGCATCGACAAGAAGTCACGCGCCGTCAATAGGGGAACGCGGGGTGGAGCATCCTGCAGGCTGAGTTGCGCGATCCGGTGCTCATGATTCACTATCTGCGCACGATCATCCGCCCAGGAGCCCATCCATGACCCGCTCAATCGTCGTTGCCCTCGGTTTTGTTGCCTTGATCGGGACGTCCGTCGCCGTGCAGCAGAGCCAGGGGCCGGCCCGGCGCGTGCTGACGACCGCTGACTACGACCGCGCCGTCAAGATGCTCGGGCCCAGCCTGACCGGCCTGGTGGTCAACGACACCGTCAACGTGACCTGGCTCCCTGACGGGCGCTTCTGGTACGTCCGCACGGGAGCGACCGGGCCGGAGAACGTCGTCGTCGACCCGGTGAAGAAGACGCGCGAAGTCGTCGCGACGCCGCCCGAGGGTGCCCCGGGCGCGGCGGGCCGCGGCGCAGGCGGACGCGGCGGCCGCGGCGGGGGAGGAAGAGGCGGCGGGCGAGGCGGTGCCGGCGTCGCGCTCAGCCGGACCTGCGGCCCCAATGTGACCGGCATGACCGGGCCGCCGCCGCCGTCGATGTCGCCGGACGGCACGAAGGCGATCTTCATCTGCGACTGGAATCTCTGGGTGAAGGACGTCGCCACCGGTCAGGAACACCAGCTCACGACCGACGGCGTCAAGGACTTCGGCTACGCCACGAGCAACGCCGGATGGACGACGAGCGCCGCGCCCGCGCTGTCGTGGTCGCCCGACGGCAAGAGGATCGCGACGCAGCAGCAGGACGAGCGGAAGGTCGGCGACATGTACCTCGTCGAGACGCCCGTCAACGGCGGGCACCCCGTGCTTCGCGCGTGGAAGTACCCGCTGCCCGGCGATCCGGACGTCGCGATGATCAGCCGCGTCGTCATCGACGTCGACACGGGCAAGATGACGCGCTTGTTGATGGCGCCGGATTTCCATCGCGCGATGTCCGAGGACAACATCGACATGGGCGAGTACCTCTGGAGCCCGGACGGCACGCGCCTCGGCTTCGTCTCGACCGATCGCTATCACAAGAACTCCATCGCCAAGCTCGCCGACACGACGACGGGTGAAGTGCGCGTGCTGTTCACCGAGACGGAGAAGACGCACGTCCAGACGCGCGTGCAGTGGGAGATCCTCTGGGACACGAACGAGGTGCTCTGGTACTCGCAGCGCGACGGCACGGCGCAGATGTACCTCTACGATCTCAAGACCGGGCAGCTCAAGAATCAGATCACGACCGGCCTCGGGCCGATCACCAGAATCGCCAAGCTCGATCACGCCACGCGCACGATGTGGTTCGAAGCCGACGGCAAGGAGGCGGGGCAGGACCCGTACTTCACGCACCTCTACCGCGTCGGTCTGGACGGCAAGAACTTCGTGTCGCTCACGCCGGACAACGGCACGCACAGCGTCCAGATTTCCCCGGACGGCAAGTACGTCGTGGACACCTTCTCGCAGTGCGACGTCGCGCCAGAGACGACGCTGCGCGACGGGACGACGGGGGCGCTCATCATGCCGCTCGAGAAAGCGGACATCTCGAAGCTCCTGGCCACGGGCTGGAAGCCGCCGATGCAGATCAAGATGAAGGCGGCCGACGGCAAGACGGACATCTACGGCATGCTGTTCCGGCCGACGAACTTCGATCCGTCGAAGAAGTACCCGATCATCAACAACGCGTATCCCGGGCCGCAGTCGGGCAGCGTGGGCTCGCGCGCGTTCACGGCGGCGCGCGGCGACAAGCAGGCGCTCGCCGAGCTCGGCTTCGTCGTCGTCAGCATCGACGGCACGGGGACGCCAAATCGATCGAAGGCGTACACCGACGCGTACTACGGCGCGATGGGGCGCAACAACACGATTCCTGACCAGATCGCCGGCATGAAGGAGCTGGCGACGAAGTATCCGTGGATTGACATCGACAAAGCCGCGATGTGGGGCCACTCGGGCGGCGGGTTCATCACCGCGGACGCGCTGCTTCGGGCGCCCTACAACGACTTTTTCAAAGTCGGCATCGCCGAGTCCGGCAACCACGACCAGCGTCAGTACGAGGACGATTGGGGCGAGCGGTATGAGGGGCCGCTCGTGAAGAACCCGGACGGCACGGACAACTACGCAATCGAAGCCACGCAGACACAGGCGGCCGGCCTCAAAGGGCATCTCCTCCTGATCCACGGCACGATGGACAACAACGTGCCGCCGTACAACACGCTGCTCGTCGCCGACGCGCTGATCAAGGCGAACAAGGAGTTCGACCTGATCATGGTGCCGAACTCCGGCCACGGCTACGCGCCCGCGAACTACATCATGCGGCGGAGGTGGGACTACTTCGTGAGGTATCTGCTCGATGCCGAGCCGCCGAGGGACTACGTGATCCCGAACGCGCCGGCAGGCGGCGGCAGGCGGGGAGGCGGGCCACCAGAGGCGCAGCGCTAGAGAAAGGAACCGGAGGGCACGGGTGATCCGCCCCGTCCCGGGCTTTTCGCCGCTTCCGCGAACGCCTGCGCGATGCCGAGCGCGATCGTCTTCATGTCCGCAAACGAGATGTTGGCCATCACGGCCACGACGATCCCGCGCTGGGGAAACGTCATGAGGTACGCCGTCGTGCCGATGAAATCCGGCTTCGTGCCGTGGCCCGCCATTCGAGCGGGCTCGCCCGCGAGCGGCAGGGTCTCCACCTTCCAGCCAAGACCGTAGCCGGTCGCATCGCCCGAGGGCAGCCGTTGTGCCGTCTGGAGCAGGGTCACGGTCGCGGGCTGCAGCAGCCTGCCGCTGTTGATGCCCATCCCGAAGCGCACAAGGTCCGACGGCGTGGAGAGAAACGCGCCGCCTCCCGCGTAGCAGGTATGGTCGCCCTCGCGGACCGATTCCGGGCCATAGCGCGTGTTTCCGGCGAATCTTGGAAAGTAGAACGTCGCGCGATTTGGGATCGGCTCCGTGGCGGAATCGGGCTGCGTGTCGGCCATGCCGAGCGGCTCGAAGACGTGCGCGCGCATGAACCTGAAGAACGGCTCGTGTGCCGCCGCTTCGACCGCCGCGCTGACCAGGATCCAGCCGTAGCTCGACGGCTCATAGCGCGTGCCCGGCTCGAAGAGCAGCCGGTCCTTCGCGAAGAGCGTGAGTCCGTCGAGCGTCCGCTCGCACGGTGTCATCCACGCCTCGTCGCCCGGGTCCGTCGTGAGGCCGGCGGTCTGTGCCATCAGCTGGCGCAGCGTGATCGGCCACGGCTTCCCGGGATACTCGGGCACGTACGCGTGAATCTCATCGTCGAGCCTCAGCGTGTTCTTCTCGAGCAGCAGTCCGACAGCGGCCGACGTGAGCGCCTTGGACGTGTCGCCGGTCCGGAAGCGCGTGTCCGGGGTCACGGGCGCGCGGTCGTCGAGATCCGCCCACCCGAAGCCCTCGGCCCACGCGATCTCGCCGCCCACACCCACCGCTGCCGAGAGCCCGGGAAGATTCTGCTCGGTGAGATTCGCCCGGACGATCTGCTCGGCGCGCGCGGCCGCGCTGGCCCACGTCGGAGAGGGGGCTGCGGCGGCGACCGACGGCACGTCGCGGGGGCTGGGGTGCAACGGCGTCGCCGTGGCGCTCATGTACGCCCACAGGCCGGCGATCGCGGCGAGGAGCAGGCCGACCGCGACCACCATCACCGCGAGCCACGTCTGCATCCGCTTCGTCGGCATCTCGTCTCGGGCCCTCTCTCGCCGCGACTTTCTCACACCGTGCCGCGTCGCGCGTCCTGACTTGACGTAATTGCCCAAGCAGTATACTTTGCATTATAAAGTATGCGCGTCCTTCGTGCGGCCCGCCTCGGCATGTGCTTCGGGGTGCGCGACGCCATCGAGCTCGCCCTCGAGCACGCTGACGCCGGCCCGCTGACGATCCTCGGGGATCTCGTCCACAACCCGAGCGTGCTGGGCGCCCTCGAGGCGAAAGGGGTTGCGGTGGCCCGGGACCTCGGAGAGGTCGCGACGCCGGTCGTGATGGTAACGGCTCACGGCGCCTCCGACCGGACGCTCGCGCGGACCCGCGCCCGGGGGCTGACCGTGGTCGAAGCGACGTGCCCGCTGGTCCGCGTCGCGCACCGGGGCGTCGCCGCGCTCGCGCGCGAGGGCTACCACGTCGTCGTCGTCGGCCAGCGCGACCACGTGGAGGTGCGCGGCCTCACGGGCGATCTCGACCGCTTCGACGTCGTGCTCGACGACGAGGATGTCCTGGCGCTCGAGGAGCATCCACGGATCGGAGTGGCGGCCCAGACCACGCAGCCGATCGACCGGGTGCGGAGGCTGGTCGGCCTGATCCGGCGGCGGTTTCCGCAGTCGGAGGTACGCTTCGTCGACACCGTCTGCAAGCCGACCAAGGAGCGGCAGTCCGCGGCCGTGGACATGGCGCGCCAGGCCGACGTCGTGATCGTCGTCGGCGGGCGGTCGAGCAACAACACCCGGGAGCTCGTCAACGCCTGCGCGCGCTACTGCGGTCGTGTGCACCACGTCGAGAGCGACGCCGACGTCCGTGCGGCATGGTTCGACGCGGCGGACGTGGTGGGACTCACGGCCGGCACGTCCACGCCGGACGACGTGATCGACCGCGTCGAAGCCCGCATCCGCCAGGTCGGGGCCGGGATCGGCACGCCCCGGGCTTGACGTCGACGTACTTCAATCAAGTATACTTGACCGCCACTGATTGGAGGCGTGCATGCCGCACGACCAGCTCAAGAAGGGCAGCACGGAACTGCTGATTCTGTCGCTGCTCGACGATCGGCCCCGCCACGGCTACGAGATCGGCAAGCTCATCGAGGCGCGCTCTGGCGGCCGGCTGACGTTCCGGATCGGGTCGCTCTATCCCGTCCTCTGCCGCCTCGAGGCGCGCGGCCTCATCAGCGGCCGTTGGGCTGAGCGCGCCGACGAACGGCGGCGCCGCTTCTACCGCCTCACCGCGGAGGGCCGCGCCGTCCTCAAACGCCAGCGCAGCGCGTGGGCGGAGTTCAGCGACGCCGTCAACCAGGTCCTGCGGGGGCGCTATGCGTGATTGGCGCGCGTACGTGCGCGAGCGTCTGCCGCTCGAGGGCGGCCGGCCCGCGATCGAGCACGACGTCGTCGACGATCTGGCGGCGCAGCTCGAGGAAGCCTACCGCGACGGGATCGCGCGCGGGCTCTCGGATCGCGAGGCGGAAGCCGAGGCCGCGTTGCACGTGGCCGACTGGCCGGCGCTCGCGCGGCAGATTGCCGCCACGCCGCGTGTGGCGGGGACGCCGCTCGACCGCGTGGAGCGGGGCGTGACCGATCGTGCGGCGGGCGGCGGTGGCCTGGCGCGGCTTGCCGCCGGTGTCATCCAGGACCTGCGGTTCGCCTTGAAGCTCGCGCGGAGCGCCCCGGGATTTGCCGCCGTCGCGGTCGTCACCCTGGCCATCGGGATCGGCGCGAACACGACGGTGTTCGGCTGGATGCGCGCCGTGCTGCTCAACCCGCTGCCCGGCGCGCGCGCGTCGCGCATGGCTGAAGTCAATCAGGCCTCGAAGTCCGAGTCGTACACGGCCCTCTCGTACCCCGACTATCTGGATCTGCGGGATGCGGCCACGACCATCGACGCACTGATGGTCCACGACTCGCAGGCGGCCTCGATCGCCGGACCCGACGGCGCAGAGCGGCTCTGGACGGAGCTCGTCTCGGACAATTTCTTCGAGGGCTTGGGCGTGACCCTGGCCGCCGGCCGGGGCTTCACCCGCGAGGAGGGGCGCGCGCCCGTGCCGGTGGTGGTGGTGAGCGAGCGGCTCGCGCGCGCCCGGTTCGGCGGCGCCGCGTCGGCCGTCGGGCGCGCGATCGACATCAACAACTCGCCGTTCACGATCGTGGGCGTGGCGCCGGAGGCCTTCGCGAGCGGCTACACGGGCCTGGTGATGGACGCGTGGCTGCCCATCCCGATCGCGTTCAAGGTGCTCCCGGGCGCCGATCGGGCGCCGATGCGCAACAACCACTGGCTCGACGGGCTCGCGCGGCTCGCGCCCGGCGTGACGCCAGAGCGGGCGACGGTCGATCTGACGGCGGCCGCGTCGCGCCTCGCCGCCGCGCAGGGCGCCACGCTGGACGGCCGCCTCGACGCCGTGCCGCTCTGGCGATCGCGCGACGGCGCGCAGTCCGTGCTCGGGCCGCTGCTGCTGATCCTGATGGGAATGGTGGCGGTGGTCCTGTTGATCGCGTGCACGAACCTCGCCAACCTGCTGCTGTCGCGCGCGTCGGCGCGGCGCCGCGAATTCGGCATCCGGCTGGCGCTCGGCTGCAGCCGCGGACGTCTCGTCCGCCAGCTGCTGACCGAGTCGCTCCTCCTGGTGTCTGCGGCGGCGGTCGCCGCGGTCGTCGTCCAGCTCTGGACGAGCGGCCTGCTGACGGCCTTCCTCCCGCCAACGGACTTGCCCATCGCGCTGTCTTCGCGCGTCGACGGGCCCGCCCTTGTGTTCACCGCGTCGATTGCGTTCACGACAGCAGTGTTGTTCGGCCTGGCGCCGGCCCTCCAGGCCGGCCGCACCGACCTCGCCGACTCGCTCAGGCGCGCGAGCGGCGGCGCTGGCGGGCGGCGCGGCTGGGTCCGCGGCGCCCTGGTCGTCGCGCAGGTCGCGTTCTCCATGATCCTGCTCGCGGCGGCCGGGCTGTTCGTGCGCAGCCTGCAGCAGGCCCGCGCGGTCGACGTCGGCTTCCGGACCGATCACATGCTGCTTGCCTCGGTGGACCTGTTCGCCGCCGGCGTCGAAAACTCGCGGGGCGGCCAGCTGCTGACAGGGATGCTCGATGAGATTCGCGCGCTGCCTGGCGTCGAATCCGCCAGCCTCGCGCGCCGCGTGCCGCTCGGCATCTCGACGGGCAGCAGCTCCACGACGCTCGAGCCCGAGGGCTACGTCGCGCCGCAGGACAATCCGGCGTTCTCGTTCCTCGCCTGGGTGGGCCCCGACTACTTCCGCACGATGGGTATCGCCGTGCTCGCCGGCCGCGAGTTCACCACGGCCGATCGACCGGATCAGCCCGAGGGACTCGTCGTCAACGAGACGTTCGCCCGCCGGTACTGGCGCGGTGAAGACCCGATCGGCCGGCGCGTGAGGCTGGGCAGAGACTGGTATCCGGTCGTGGGTGTCGTCGCCGACTCGAAGTACCGCCGCCTCAACGAATCGCCGGCGCCGTTCCTGTACCTGGCGACCACCTGGAACTACCGTCCGGACGTCACGCTGCAGGTCCGGACCGCGGGCGATCCGCTGGCCCTCGCCGGCGCGGTGCGCGCGGCGATCCGCCGCGCCGATCCGAAGCTGCCGGTGTTCGGCGTGACGACGCTCGACCGGCATGTCCAGTCCGCGTCGTTCCAGCAGCGCCTCGCCGCGTCGATGCTGTCGGCCCTGGGCGCGGTTGCGTTGCTGCTCTCGGCGATCGGCCTCTACGCGACGATGGCGTACTCGGTGTCGCTGCGGACGCGTGAGCTCGGCGCGCGGCTCGCGCTCGGCGCGACGCGCGCCCAGATCGCGCGCCTGGTCCTGCGCCAGGCCGCCTGGCTGACCGCCCTGGGATTGGCGATCGGCCTGCCGGCCGCCGCGGGGGCGGCGACGCTGTCGTCATCGTTGCTGGTCGGCGTGCGGCCGCTCGATCCCGCGACGTTCGCCGGCGTCACGACGCTGCTCGTCGCGATCGCGCTCGTGGCGGGCTATGTGCCGGCGCGCCGCGCGTCGCGGCTCGACCCGCTCATCGCCCTGCGATCCGACTAGGCGGCTGGCGACGCCGCGAGCGCCTTCTCGAGGAAGATCGAACGGTATCCCTGGGGGTAGTCCGAGTACGCGCCAGCGACGACGTAGCCGAGCGAGCGATAGAAGTCCGGCGCCTGGAACGTGTGCGTGGACAGCACGATCTTCCGGCATCCGCGCGCGCGAGCTTCCTCCTCGGCCGCACGGAGCAGACGCGTGCCCAGGCCAGCGTGACGCTGGGGCCCGTCCACCCAGAGGAGCTTGATCTCGCAGACGCCGCCCCAGGTGTGACCGCTGAGGCCCGCGTACATCCGGCCCGCCGAATCGCGAAGCAGGATCACCAGGTCCCGGGCGTCACGGATGCCGGTCGTGGCGAAGTTGAACTCGTTGATCTGCGCCTCGAGGAACTGCAGATCATCGAGCTTCGCCTGGTCCGACACGACGACGTCGACGTCCAGCACGGCGGATGCTCTGCCCGGCTCAATGGACATGCGAGTGAACCGTATGACCCGCGAGCACGTCGAGGCGCTCGATGACGGGCGGCGCGGCGAGGAGCGTCGCCGCGTGCTCGCCGAGAGCTGCCGCCACGCGGCCCGTCAGGTGCGCCTGCCGGCCCGCTTCATTGGCGAACGCGTCGAAGATCGCGAACGTCGAGGGCGCGAGCTTGACGGCGAACCAGATCAACGTCTCTGGTTCCGCCTCCGCGAGCGCGGCGCCGGTATGGAGAAAGGCTTCCAGGTCGGCCTCGCGGCCTGGCTTGGCCTCCAGACGGACCCACAACGCAACAGTCACCACGGGTTCCTCCTGACAGATACTCGCGGCGGCACGAGCGCAAGCCGCAGCGAGCCCCGCTTCGTGACATGAATGTCCGGGCGCGCCCGGAGTATTCCCTGCGTCAGCGTGACGGCGCAGCGAAGAGCGTCGCCAGCCGGCTGACGTCGATCGAGATGAGGCGGCCCTCCAGACGCTCTGCGAGCGGCACCGACACGAGCCTGGACAGCTCTGTCAGCGCCGCGCTATCCAGATCGCTCACGAGCAGGATCGCGTGATGCGGTCCGTTGACCGACACCACGGACAGCCCGCCGGTTCGACGTCCCAGCACGTGCGGACCGGCGTCCGCCGGTTCAGCGGCACTGGCCGCCGCCTCGGTGGCTGTCATCAGCAACGAGACCACGTGCCCCCGGTACTGCAGCACGACGTGTCCGAACCGGCGGTCGTCGTAGAGACACGCGTGCCGTTCGACCACGTGAACGGTGCCATCCGGCGTGGCGACGTCGACGGGCGGCGCGTCGATCAGGAGCCGATAGGCGCGGTCGAACTGCCTGGCCGCGTCTTCGAGCGGGATGGGATGTCGGATCAGCCGAAACGTCAACGCGCAGTACCGGTGGTCGCCAATGGCGTCCTCGGCGAGTGCTTCGGCCGGCGTCAGCGGCCGGTGCAGGAACACGGCGGCGGCCAGCCCGGTCAGGATCACGAGCGCAGCGGCCATGGCGAGCCATCGGCCGAAGCCGCCCCAGCGGCGCCCGGTGTGAGCACCGGCCTCGCGCAGCTGCTCGCGCAGCCGGTCGGTGAACTCGGCGCGCGGCTGCAGCTCCGGAGCCCGGTCGAACGCGCCGCGCAGCGCGCTGCGAAGCCGCCGGCGCGCGTCCATGTCCGCGCGGCACGACGGGCACGTCTCCAGATGCCGCAGGATCTCGTGATTTGTTTCTGTCAGCAGTTCGTCCGACAGAAACGACTCCGCCACTTCACGAACGTCGCGGCAAGTCATGACGCCTCGATTCTCTCGTCCGGCGCGCCGGCCGCGTCGCCATCCGGCCGTCGCCCGGCCAGGGCGGCGTCGGCCGCCGCCAGCTCCGTTCTGAGCTGGGCCCGGCCCCGGTGCAGCCGGGACATGACGGTGCCGATCGGAATCGACAGCGCCTCGGCCGCTTCCTTGTAGGAGAGGTCTTCGACGTCGCAAAGCACGATGACCTCCTGATACGCCGTCGGCAGACGCCGCAGGGTGCCGAGGACGAGCTCGTCGGTCAGCGCTTGCGGCACGGGCGGAACGAACGGCACGGTGTGCGCGATGCGGTCGTCGGGATCGTCCACGACCATCGATCGGCCCCTGGCGCGCCGCCGGTTGCTGACGATGCGCTGCAGGATGGTGATGAGCCAGGCGCGACAGTTCGTCCCGGGCTGATAGCGGTGGAACGACCGCATTGCCTGGATCATCGTCTCCTGGACGACGTCCTCCGCGTCGGCGCGGTTCCGCTCCAGCCACATGGCGAGGCGGAAAAGGCGATCGGCGTGCGGCAAGACCTCGCCCTCGAACGCCGCCCAGGCGCCGGAGTCGTCGCGGGGACCGGCCGATGTCATCAACAGGGCTGAATCACCACACGATGCCAGATTATTCCCGCGTCCTCAATTGCTTCTACGAGCAGGACTTGGCGATGCGCTTCAGTGTCTTGACCGTCACCGTGGTCGCGCCGGCCGCCGCCCCGTCCATCATGTCGTGGGACTCGGGTCCGGTCACGGTGACCTTCTCGCCGACATGCTTGGTGAGGTCCACGCTCTTGCTCGTGATCGCAATCGCCTGCATCCCGCCCATGCCCATGTCGTGATCCGCCATTTTGCCGGCGCCGTCCTTCATTGTGTCGTTCTTGTCGTCGGCCATCGTCGCGTGCGTCAGGGAGAACGTCTTGCTGCCGGCCATGCCGGCCTCGACGCACCCGGTATACGTCACGTCCTTCGCCGTGCCCATGTCGTGCGCCTTGGCCATCCGGCCGTCGCTCGACTGGGCGCCCACGATTGCCCCCAACACACACGCCATCCCGATCGCGCTCACGATGTTCCGCATGTCGAATCCTTTGCTCGTGCGGGCACGGATGTGTGCTCGCCGCTGGAGAACAGATGGCTCGAGGGCGCGCGATTATTCCGCGTCCCGGTGCATGTGCGGGAGCGGATGGGGCGGCTCCAGGAACATTCCGGAATATTTCCGCAGCGACGGGCCATCACGGAACTGGAGGCATCGGTGAGAACAGACAACGCGTCCAGGCTCCGCCGCTGGGCGGCGATCCCGTTGCGGTTGATCGTGGGGTATGGCTTCGTCGCGCACGGCTACGCGAAGCTGATCACCGGCCCGGATCACTTTGCCGCCGTGCTGCAGGCGCTTGGCGTGCCGGCCGCGTCGTTGATGGCGTGGCTCACGATCATCGTCGAGCTCGTGGGCGGCCTCGCGGTCCTCGCCGGCGCGTACGTCCCGCTCGCCAGCGCGCCGATGGCGGCAATCATGATCGTGGCGGCGATCACCGTGCATCTGCCGTACGGATTCAGCTCGATCAAGTTGCGCGCGGTCACCGACGCTGGCCCGCAGTTCGGTCCGCCGGGCTACGAGGTGAACCTGCTGTACCTTGCGGCGCTGGCGGCACTCGTGATCCTCGGGCCGGGCCCGCTCGCGCTCGACGACTGGCGCGCCCGCAGCCGGGGGAACGCCCGTCGCGTGACGAGCGCATGAGCCTGATCGTCGTCGTCGATCGCTTGTTCGAGGCGCACCTCGTCGTTGGCAACCTCGACGCGTCCATCGCGTTCTATCGCGACCGGCTCGGCCTCGAGCTGGCCCACGTCATCGCCGCGCGCCAGGCCGCGTTCTTCTGGATCGGCGGGCGCGGCCGCGGGATGCTCGGGCTCTGGGCGGCGGGCGCGGCGCCGCAGAAGACCACCACGCATCTCGCGTTCGCGGCCGCTCTCGACGATGTCATTGCCGCGCCTGGAAGGCTGCACGCGGCGGGCATCGCCGCGCTCGATTTCGATGGACGACCGACGGACGAGCCCGTCGTGCTCGCCTGGATGCCCGCGGCGTCCGTGTACTTCCGGGATCCCGACGGTCACCTGCTCGAATACATCGCGATGCTCGACGACGAGCCGCGACTGGACGACGGCATCGTGACCTGGCGCGCGTGGAATAAACCGCGCCGGTCCTCGCATTCATGACGGTCAAGGAGAACTCATGTCCAGAATCAGAATCTTAGGCACGGCAACGGCAGTCATCATCCTGTCGATCGGCGCGGCGGGCCTCCGCGCGGTCGGTCACGGGCGCACGCTCGTGGTCACGATGACCAACGATCCCAGGGCGAATGAGATCAAGGTGTACGACGTCAACAGTCAGATGCTGCTGCAGACGCTCTCGACGCACGGCCAGGGCGGCGCCGGCGGCAACGCCAGAGGCATCAGGCAGCTCGACGACGACCTCGTCGCGGTCGTCAACAACGGATCGAACACGGTCGCGCTGTTCCGGCGCGACGGCGACGCCCTGAAATTCGATCGCACCGTGTCGACCTCCAGCGCGCCGGTGAGTGTCGATTTCGCCAACGACCACCTGTACGTCGCGGGCGCGACCACCGTCGATTCGTTTGTGGTGCGGGGAAACTCGGTGGGATGGTGGGACGGCACGGCCACGCTCGCGCTGGCTGGCGGCGCTGTTCCGCCGGCAGGCAGCACCGCGCAGGTCGGTGCCGTCAACGACAGACAGATCCTGGTCACGCTCAAGGCCGATCCCGATCCCGGCACGGTGGACATCGTCGTCCTTGATCGGGGCCGGGTGACCGGCGCCGCGCCGACAGCGGTCTCCGCGCCGGCCGGAACGCTGACGCCGTTCGGCTTCGCGGTCTACGGCGACGGCACGGCGCTCATCACGCTCGCGCATTCGAATCAGGACTCGCTGTTTCGCGACGGCGCGTTCAAGACGGTCATCGCGGCGGGCCAGAACGCGTCGTGCTGGATGACGAGGGTCGGCAAGTACGTCTTCGCGGCCAACACCGGCAGCCAGACGATCAGCCGGCTGATCGGCACCGGCAACAACGTGTTCGTGGACAACCCGATCGCAGCCACGATCGCGACGGGCGGCGCGCCGGCGGATATCGACGCGACGGCCGGTGTGATTGGCGTCATCGACCACGGCGCCGGTCAGTCGCACCTCTCGCTCTTCACCTACAACCAGTTCGGCGAGCTCGTCGCGTCGGGAGCGCCAATCACCGTCGGCGTCGCCAACGCGAACGGCGTCGCGGTGCTCGGGCCGCGCCCGGACGGACGCGACTGAAATACGTCATGCCATGCGCGCGATCGCCGCGGCACGGTCGTGCGGTGTCGGGCGGCTGTCAGAGCTTGAGCTGGCAGCCGCCCGGTTGCTCGTCGGACACGCCGCTGAGTCCGTCTGGACAGCGACTGGACGTCAGCGACGCCCGGTGTCCGGGTCCCATACGGACCGCGTCTGCCAGTTGAAGCGGAGCGCCAGGACGCGCATCACGAAGAACGCCGCGACGGTGACCCAGGCCGCCGGCGTCGGCCGGACGTCGTAGCGCAGCGTCAGGATCTGAAACACGCCGCACGCGACCACCAGCATGAACGAGATGAACTGGCCCGGCCTCAGGAGCGTCGGCACGTCACGCACGACCACGTCGCGAAGCAGGCCGCCGGCCAGGCCGTTGACCGCGCCGACGAAGATCACGCCGATCACCGGGATCCCCTGGTCGCGCGCGAGCTGCATCCCGACCACGGCGAACGCCGGCGTGCCGAGCGAGTCGATCACGTCCACGAGCTTGCGGACGGTTTCGGCCGGCCCCGCCTGAATCAGGCGCTCGGTCAGAAGCACCATGATCAATGTCGTCCCGGCCACGAGCGGCAGGTAGACGGGATCGGTCAGGACCACCGGCGTCCGCTTCAGAAAGATCGCGTCACGCATCAGGCCGCCGCCCATCGACGACAGCAGCGCGACCACGAACACACCGGTGACATCGAACTGCTTGCGAATGCCGACGACGGCGCCGCTGATGGCCCACGCGACCGTCGCGACGTAGTCGAAGAGCGGTGGCACGCGAAAGACGACCTCGGTCATGGGTTTACCCACAATTTACTATCGCCGCTCGGTTTTTCCTTGAGCCGTCTCCTGTCGCCGGCAGTAAGATCAGCGTCCGGAAGATCCACGCATGGCGAAGACGGCGAAGGCGCGTTCGAAGGCGAAAGCCCCGGTGTCTCCGTCCGAATCGCCAAAGGCGGGCCGGGCGCTCAGGAAAGCGGTCCCCCCGCCGGACAACCCCCTGCTGCGCCAGCAGGGGGAAGACGCCGCGCTCCCCGGCGTCAGCCAGCACGACCTCGCGGCCGCGAGAGAGAAAGCGCTCAGACGGCGCTGACTCGGGCGGCGGGGAACCGTTCCTCAGGGGAGAGACACCATGGCTTCCACGAAGTCCCGCCGGTCCTCCGGCTCGCGCCGGCGTCCGTCCACGAGCAAGGCGAAGCGTCGCGCGCGCGGCGGGCAGCGGCGCGCCGTGCCGCCGCCCGACAACGCGCTGCTTCGCCACGAAGAAGGGACGATCGACCATCGCATCGAAGGCGAGCGCGAAGTCGTCCGCAGCGCGAGTCTGCAGATGGCGATGGCGGTGGCCGCCGGCAGAAAACCGAAGGCGCCCGCCAAGCCCGCGGGCGACAGTACGAAGAAGCGCCAGGCGGCGATGAGACTGTCGGCCCTGGCGCAGTCGCGCGCGCTTCGCGGCGATGACGCTGCGCGGCCGGCGCGGGCGCGAACGCGGACGCTCTCGGACGCGGCGCCAGGCGGCGTCGATCTCATCGCCCCGGTGTCCGGCATCAGCAACTGGGTGCAGCTCGGTCCGACCGCCATTCCCGGCGGCCAGACGTACTCCTCCGCCCGGGTGTTCGTCACCGGCCGCGTCACCGCAATCGTCGTCGATCCCACCGACACCAACATCATCTACATCGGCACCGCGCAGGGCGGCGTGTGGAAGACGACCGACGGCGGCCTTTCATGGGCGCCGAAGACCGACAACGAGATCTCGCTCGCGATCGGCAGCCTGGTGATGGATCCGGGCAACCACCTGGTGCTGTACGCCGGGACCGGTGAGGGCAACTTCTCCGGCGACAGCTACTATGGCAACGGGATCCTCAAGTCGAGCGACGGCGGCAGCTCTTGGACGACGCTCGCGCAGGCGACGTTCACGGGCACGCGGTTCAGCCGGCTGGCCGTGACGCCGGGGACGCCCTCGCGGCTCTTCGCGGCCACGGGGACGGGCGTGTACCGCAGCACCGACAGCGGCGCGACGTGGACCAAGATGACCGGCGGGGCCCTGCCGACGCTCAACGCGACCGACGTCTGCATCGATCCCTCGACGCCGACGACGGTTTACGCGGCCTTCTGGGGCGGCGGCGTGTTCCAGACGACGAATGCCTCCGCGGCGACGCCGACGTGGACGAAGCTCGCGGGCGGCCTCCCGACGAGCGGCTTCACCCGCATCGCCCTCGGCATCTCGCCGTCGTCTCCGTCCACCGTGTACGCGCTGATGGCCGGTCTCTCGAACGCGAATCCCTCGCTCGCGTACCTCGTCAACCGGTTCCTGCGCTCGGACGACAGCGGCGCCACGTGGACGAACATCGCGCTGCCCGGCTCGGGCAACATCGGCGGCCAGGGCTTCTACAACCTGAACGTCGCGGTTGACCCGACGACGCCGGACATCGTGTATCTGAGCGGGATTTCGCTGTGGAAGGCCGTGCGGTCGGGCGGCGCCTGGACGATCACGAACGTCGGCGGCGCGTTCCATCCGGACAATCACGCCTTTGCGTTTCAGCCGGGCAATCATCTCGTCGTGTATGCCGGCAGCGACGGCGGAGTGTACCGGTCGCCGGACGGCGGTGCGACGTGGTCGGACACGATCAACGAAGGGCCGTGCATCACGCAGTTCGAGTTCATCGACCTGCACCCGACGTCCGACGCGGTCGTGTTCGGCGGCACGCAGGACAACGGGACCGAGCAGTTCCGCAACAGCCCGGTCTTCAACCATGCGGACGACGGCGACGGCGGATTCGTCGCGGTCGACCGCGTGCAGCCGAACAACGTGCTCAGCACCTACTACGGCCCGAGTCCGAAGCGCTCGACGCAGGGCGGCGCGTTCGGCACCTGGTTCGACGTGAGCCCGGGGCTCTCCGGCAGCTCGCTGTTCTATCCACCGCTGGCGCTGGACCAGACCAACCCGAACAACATCGCGTTCGGCACGTCGCAGGTCGGCATCGACGCGGCTCAAGGCACGGGCGGCTGGCCGACGCAGGTGGCGCTGCCAGGAATCAGCGGGCTGGTGTCGGCGATCGACTACGTGAACTCGAGCCTGATGTACGCGGGCACGACCGACGGCGAGGTCTACCGGCTGGCGAAGAGCGGCGCCACGTGGACGGCGACCGCGATCCAGGCGGCGCCGCTGCCCGGGCAGTGGATCTGGGACGTGCAGGCGCGCCCCGACGACGCGAACACGATCATCGTCGTGATGTCTGGCTTCGGGATCCAGCACGTCTGGCGCGGCGTGGTCGCGCCGGGCGGCGGGTCGGCGACCTGGACGAGCGTCAGCGGATCGGGCGGCGGGGCGCTGCCCGACATCCCGGTGAACGCGCTCGTCATCGACCCGGCGGCGCCGAACACGTACTACATCGCGACCGACGTCGCCGTGTTCCGCACGACGAACGCCGGCACGAGTTGGACGCCGTTCAGCGAGGGCCTGCCGAACTGCGCGGTGTTCGATCTGCGCCTGCACGCACCGACGCGGCTGCTCCGCGCCGGCACGCATGGCCGCGGGCTGTGGGAGCGCCGCCTCGACACGCCGTCGATGCCCGACGTGGACTTGTACTTCCGCGACCACGTGATGGCGACCGGCCGCACGCTGCCCACGCCGTCGGTGACCGCGGCGTTCGCCGACCCGCTGCAGTACGTCGCGCTCAACGACCCGCTCTGGTGGTGGCAGTGCGCGGACATCAAGGTGGACGCGCTCGAGGGCACGCCGCCGAATTACCAGATGCCGGTCGCCGCGGTGGACTACGCGGCGTACGAAAGCAAGCTGCAGCACCGGAACGCCCAGCGCGGACGCGTGAATCGCGTCTACGTGCAGCTCCACAACCGCGGCATCACGCCCGGCGCCAACGTCACCGTGAAGCTGCTCTACGCCGATGCGTCGGCAGGACTGCCGGCGCTGCCGTCGGATTTCTGGACGGCGTTCCCGAACGACTCGACGAACACGACGCAGTGGAAGCCGATCGGATCGGCGAAGGTCGTGTCGCTGCTGTCGGACGTCGAGCCGGCCGTCGTCGAGTGGGACTGGTCCACGCCGACGTCCGCGGCCGATCATTCGTGTCTGCTCGTGGTGATGGACAGCCCCTCGAATCCCATCCCGGCCGCGAGCAAGGTGTTCGACGTCGGCACGCTCGTCTCCAGCGAGAAGCGCGTCGGCCTCAAGAACCTGCACATCGTCGACGCGCCGACCGGCGCGGGCATGACGACGATCCTGAAGTTCTTCGGCATGACGGACAAGCTGCACGCGATCCGCCTGCTGCCGGTCAATCCTGCCGGCTGGCAGATCGGGCTGCTGCTGCCCAAGAAGTTCGCCAAGCCGCAGGGCTGGACCGCGAAGAAACCCTCGGCGGCGCTGTTGAAGGACCTCAAGGCGCGCTTCGGCGACGGCCTCGGCGGTTTCGACGCGACGACCGTTTACTGGCTCGGCGCCGACGGCAAAGCCGGATCGCTCGACAAAGTCAGCGTGCCGGCGGCGGGACTGCAGCTGCTCCTGACCGTCGCGCCGCCCTCGAAAGGCAAGGCGACCGCGACGCTGAACATCGTGCAGGAGACGGACGGCCGGGTCGTCGGCGGGAACACGTTCGTCCTGCGCCGCGCGTAGGAGCGGTCGTGCTAACGTGTGCCGCGGATGCCCGCGGTCACGAGGCTCACCGAGGATCTGCGCTCGGGCGTACGCGCTCTGCGCACGTACCCGATGCTCTCGGCCGTCGCGATCCTGACCCTCGGCTTGGGCCTCGGGCTCTCGACGACCGTCTTCTGCATTGTGAACGGCGCGCTCTTCAAGGGCCTGCCATTCGAGGAACCCGATCGCATCGTCGCGTTCTACAACACGAGACCGTCGATGCACGACGGGTCGATCCCCATCGCCGTCCAGGATCTCCCCCTGTGGGAAGCGCGGCAGGCGGTGTTCGACGTCTTCGGCGCGTACAGCCAGTCATCCGTGAACCTGTCCGCCGACGACGGGCGACCGGAGCGGGTGAGCGCGGCGGAACTGACGGTCGCCGCGTTCGACGCGCTCAGGGTGAAGCCGGTGCTGGGCCGCGGATTCGAGAAAGGCGACGACGAGATCGGCGCGCCGCCCGTTGTGCTGCTGGGCGATGACGTCTGGCGGCGCCGCTTCGGCGGCTCGCCGGACATCGTCAACCAGATGGTGCGGACGAACGGCCTGGCGCGCCGCGTGATTGGCGTCATGCCGCCGCGCTTCGGCTTTCCGGAGCTCGAGTCGCTCTGGGTGCCGCTGCCAGTCAATCCGCACGGGACGCCGCGCGGCAAGGGGCCGAGCTACGAGGTCATTGCGCGGCTGAAGCACGGCGTGACGATCGCGCAGGCCCAGGTGCAGGTCGACACGATCGCGGCCGGCCTCGCGCAGGAGTTTCCGCAGACGAATGCCGGCGTCGGCGCGCGTGTGCAGCCGTTCGCCGAGACCGTGCTCGGTCCGGAGGTCTACGGGATCCTGTACACGATGTTCGGCGCGGGCGTCGGCGTGCTGCTCATCGCGTGCGTCAACGTCTCGAATCTGCTCATCGCGCGCGCGTCGCTTCGCCGGCGTGAGGTGGCGATCCGGATGGCGCTCGGGGCCGGACGGGCGCAGATCGTCCGGCAGCATCTGACGGAAGTGCTGCTGCTCGCCGCGCTCGGCGCCGTGCTCGGCGTCGGCATCAGCGTCGTCGGCGTCCGGTGGTTCACCGATGCGCTCGCGGCCGATCCGGCGCCGTTCTGGATGACGTTTGGATTCGACGTGCGCGTGGTCGCGTTCGTGGGCGGTCTCATTCTGCTCGCGACGGCGTTTGCGGGCGCGACGCCCGCCCTGCACGCGTCACGCGTCAGCGCGGGCGCCGTCCTCAAGGACGACAGCCGGTCGGCCACGAGCGCGCGCCTCAGCCGCCTCGGCGGGGCGCTCGTCGTCGCCGAGCTTGCGATCTCATGCGGCCTGTTGATCGCGGCGGGCCTGATGATCAAGTCCGTCACCGAACTCGGCACGATGAAGCTGCCGTTCGCTGTCGACAACGTGCTGACGATGAGCCTCGACCTGCCGCACGCGCAGTATCCGGATGTCGCGTCGCGTCTTCGTTTCGACGACCGGCTCGAACAGCAGCTGGCGGCGACCGCCGGTGTCGAGGCCGTAGCGCTCGGGGACGGGACCGTGGGCGGATTCATCGGCATGACGGCGATTCAGATCGACGGCCGCGCGTACGCGAGGGACAGCGACTATCCGGTCGTGCACGTCCAGACGGTCTCGGCGGGATTCTTCGACGCCTTTCAGGCGCCGCCGGTGCGGGGCCGGGTCTTTGCCGCCTCAGACGACGCGAAGAGCGAGCGGGTGGCGGTGGTCAACGACGCCTTCGCCCGCCAATTCCTCTCGGACGGCGACGCGATCGGCCGGCGCCTCAAGCGCGGCCGGACGGATTCCTCGGCGCCGTGGCTGACCATCGTCGGCGTCGTGCCAGACCTGGTGATGGAGGGCCTCGGCAACACGGACAACACCGCCGCGGGCTACTACGTGCCGCTGGCCCAGAGCGACATGGGCGGCACGGTGCAGATTGCGGTGCGCGCGCGCGAGAACGCGCCCGCGCTCACTCCGCTCGTGCGGTCGGCAATCGCGTCAATCGATCGCGACCTGCCCGTCTACAGCGTGCTCACGATGAGCCAGATCGTCCATCGGGAGCTCCTCTTCTACGACATCTTCGGCACGCTGTTCGGGGCGTTCGGGCTCGCGGCGCTGTTCCTCGCCGCGGCCGGGCTCTACGGCGTCATGTCCTTTGCCGTCACCCAGCGCACGCGCGAGATGGGCGTGCGATCGGCGCTCGGCGCGCAGGGCCGGCGGCTCGTCGTCCTGATCATGCGCCGCAGCCTGATCCAGCTCGCCATCGGCCTTGTCCTGGGCGTCGGCCTCGGCCTGGCGGCGGCCGGTCCGCTCGAGACCTTACTGTACCGCGTCAACCCGCACGACCCTGCGGTCGCGGCCGTGGTCGTCGCCGTGCTCGCCGCGGCGGCGATCGCCGCGAGCGCGCTGCCCGCGTGGCGGGTGACCAAGATCGATCCGGTCATTGCTCTGTCTGCGGAGTGACGCTCCAATCGGCCAGTCTCCAATCACTCGATACCATCGCCAATCACCGATCGCCAATCATCAATGGAATGGCGCTGCCGAAGTAAGATGGCGGGCGTCGATGTGCTGACGAATGACGCTCGAGTCTCCCTACTGGTGGGACGCACAGTCCCGCGCGGCGCCGCCCGCCGCCGCACTTCCTGAGAGCGGCAATCGCTCCGACGTCGCGGTCGTCGGCGCGGGGTACACAGGCTTGGCGGCTGCGCGCGTGCTGGCTCGATCTGGCGCGCGCGTCGTCGTGCTCGAGCGCGAGCGCATTGGCTGGGGCGCCAGCTCCCGCAACGGCGGGCAGGTGCTCACGGGTCTCAAGGTCGATCCGGTGACGCTGGCGTCGCGCCTGGGTGAGGCGCGGCTGGGTGAGTTGTTTGCCGTGTCGATCGAGGCCATCGCGACGCTCGAGGCGGTCGTGGCCGACGAGGGGATCGCGTGCGACTACGCCCGGACGGGCCACGCACAGGCGGCCGCGCGTCCATCGCATTTCGAGGCGTTCAAGGCGGAGCAGGCGCTCCTCGCGCGCGCGTGCGGGCACCGCGTCGAGCTGGTGCCGCGCGAGCGCCAGCGATCGGAAATCGGCAGCGACGCCTACCACGGCGTGATGGTGGACGAGCGCAGCGGCGCGATCAGTCCCGCGCGGTACGTGGACGGCCTGGCGGCGGCGGCGCGGCGCGCGGGCGCCGTCCTCACCGAGGGCGCGGGCGTCGATCGGATCGACCGCGACGGTCGCGGCTGGCGGTTGAGGATCGAGGGAGGCGCAACGATCGAGGCCGCGCAGGTCCTGCTCGCGACCAACGGCTACGCGGACGCCTCGGCCGGCTGGCTGCGGCGCCGCGTGGTTCCGATCGGGAGCTACGCGATCGCCACCGAGCCGCTGGGGCCCGATCTGGCCCGCGCGGTTCTCCCGACGGGGCGCATGGCGTTCGACTCGCGCCAGTTCCTCCGCTACTTTCGCCTCACACCCGACCGCCGGCTGCTCTTCGGCGGCCGCGCGGTGTTCGCCGCGCCCACGCCCGACACGACGCGCCGAAGCGCCGAAGTCCTCGCGCGCGACCTGCGCGCGGTGTTTCCCGAGCTCTCCGACGTGCACGTGGACTATGCCTGGAGCGGCACGGTCGGCTTCACGCGGGACCAGCTGCCGCACGCGGGGACGAGCGTCGACGGCCTGCACTACGCGGCGGGCTACTGCGGCCACGGCGTCGCGATGGCGACCTACCTCGGCGGGCTCATGGCTCGCCGCATGCTGGGCGAGACGATCGCTCATCCGCTGATCGACCGCGCGTGGCCGGCCATTCCGCTCTACGACGGGCGGCCCTGGTTCCTGCCCCTCGTCGGGGCGTTCTACCGGCTGAAGGACTGGATCGACTGAGCTACGGCAGGAAGCGCACGCGCCCGGTCCTGAACTCGAACACCGCGCCGACCAGCTTCATCACGCCCTCGGCGGCGCGCATCCTGGCTTCGGGCGTCTCGAGCAGCTGGTGCATCGACCAGCGCACGTTCGCCTCAACCGCAGCGCGCATCAGCGCCTCGCCTGTGAGGCGCGTCGGGAGGCTGTCAAGTCCTGGGGTGATGTTCTGCAGCAACCGCTCGATCCGCGACCGCTCGCGGGCTCCGTGCCGGATCGCCGCGAGCGCGGCGGCCACCGCGCCGCACCCCTCGTGCCCGAGGACGACGAACAGCGGCGTCTCGAGGTGGACGCCGGCGTACTGCAGCGTGCCGACGACCTCGGGCGACACCACGTTGCCGGCGACACGGACGATGAACAGCTCGCCGAACCCGGCGTCGAAGACGAGCTCGGGCGGCACGCGCGAATCGCTGCAGCCGAGGATCGTCGCGTAGGGCCGCTGTTGCTTCGCGAGGCCCGCGAGGACTTCCTTCCGGACGGTCGGGAAGCGCGCCCGTCCGGCGACAAAGCGCGCGTTGCCGTCGACGAGCCGCGCCAGGGCCTCGTCCGCGGTGCGCGGACGCGTGTCGTGACGAGCCATGCGCGTCCTTATTATGAGCCGGGCGCCGCCGGCGGGCGCGCGCTCGCCGCGCGGGGGATCTCGCCGGCAGCGAACAGGGCATGCAGCTTCGACGCCACGACGCCGTTGCACGCACCGCAGAGATGCACCGCATCGAGGTAGCACGCGCGGGTGCGGCCGGCGAGCGCCTGCGACAGATCGTCGAACCCGTTCAGGTGCTTGGCGACGATGTCGGTGTGGGACAGGGCGTACAGGTTGCGCAGCTTCTGATCGGTGAGCCGCGGATCCATCTTTGCCAGCATCGCCTCGCCGGGGGCGTACTGGCTGTCGTACATCAGACTCGGCTGCCACGCGTCCAGGTACAGGAGCTGATACGCGGCGGCGATCCGCTCGAGCAGCGCGTGCGACTGCGCGTAGTTTGCGGCAATCTCCTCGGCGAGCGGTTCTTCGTCGGTGTCCTCGCCCTTGCCCTTCTTGAAGTGGATCGCGTCGCGGACCCGGACGAGCCAGGGGGTGAGGCGGTCCTCGAGAAACGGCGTGTGGCGCGCCACGACGCTCACGGCGAAGCAGAGGACGCACGCATTGAGCTGCTCCTTGCCGAATTGTGTCATCTTCGCCCACGGGCTGCCTTCGAGCCGGGTGCGGACGAGGTCCTCCTCGGCCAGGGCACCCGCCTCGCCGAAGTCGTACGCGTAGTCGATGTCGTTCGCGCCGTCGTAGAAGATGACGAGATCGAAATGCCGGCCCTCGCGCAGGAGTTCGAGCAGCTTGTAGACGCTCTGCGTGAACGTGTATCCGCCGACGCCGTAGTTCGTGACGTGGTACACGACCGGGCCGCCGCCGGCGTTCGCCAGCTTCGAGAACTGCGACGGGATCGTCTCGTCGTCGATCGCGCCCTGTCCCTCCATCGTCGAGCCGCCGAACATCCCGACTTCGTAGACCGTCGCGCCCGGCCGGGTCGACGCGTCAGGATTCCACGTGCGGCGGACGCGATGCGCGTAGTTGACCGTCGGCGTGGTGCAGTCTTCGTTGATGTCCTGGAGGACGTACCGGGCATAGCGCGGTTCGTGCGCCCGCGCCGTCTGCCGCTCGCAGTCGTAGAGGTCTTTCAGGTACTGATCGATCCAGGGCACGCCCTGGTAGGCGGCCAGCGTCCGTCGTTCGGCGATGCCGATCCGTGCCTGAGCGTCGAACACGCGGAGCGAGCCTTCAACGGCAAGGCAGATCAGGACGGGCGTGGCGATCCGGAACAGCACCTGGCGGGCGCGCGCCATGGAATTGATCGAGAAAATATCACAATTGTCACAAGAAAATCAGGCGCCCAGTGCCCAGTGCCCAGTGCCCAGTGCCTAGTGCCTGGTCTTACGGTTGGATTCTCTCGTACGTCGCATGCGTCACGTTCGTGACGCCCTGCGCGTTGGTCGAGTAGTAGCTGACCTCGATCGTGTTGTTGTCGGCCGAGAGCACGTTCATGAGCACCTGGACGACCTTGCCTTCGGCGTTCTTGTAGATGATCTCGTTGATCTTGTCGTTGATCACTCGGACAGCCGCGGTGGCCGTGCCGTTGCGGCCCGTCACCGGATAGTCCTTGCCGTCGAACATCGTCGTGTAGCCCCAGGACGACTTGTTGCCCGAGGCGTTCACCGAGTCGATCGTCACCTTCATGCCGGTGCCGTTGTAGGCCTCGTACGTCATGATGTTGCTCGAGTTCGGGTTGTCCGACTTGAGCTTCCACCGTGCGAATCGCGGGTTGGTCGTCTGCGCCGAGCCGGCGGCGACCATCGCCAGCACCACGAGCGCGCCGAGTCCCGCCGTTCCGAGCCGATGCTGCATGGTCGTCCTCCTGGGCCTGAATCGGCCGCGAGCAGGGGCAGTATACCCGGCTTCCCGCTGACCTGCGGGGTCTGATGCCGCTCGCTCCCGGCTGGCGAAGCTCGTGTTTCCCGAGCTCGACGCCGGGCCGATCAACGACGCGACGACGCTCGCGAAACGCACGGAGTCGGCAGAGGGAGAGGCAACGGACCACGGGCGTCGGACCCCGGACCGTTTATCATTCGTCCATGTTCACCCTGCCTCGCAGTTTCACCTCCGGCGAAGCGCTGCGCTGGCGGCGCGTCCCCGGGCTCGTGCTGGCCGAAGTCGAGTTCCGGCCGGGCCAGCGCGTCGAGCAGGAATCGCGCACGCGGGCGCGGTTCATGCTGGTCGTGCGCGGCGGCGTCGCCTTCACCGGCCCCGAGCGCGCCGCTGACCGCGCGTCCACGCTGTTCTTCCAGGCGGCCGGCGAGCCGCAGTCGTTCCACGCGGGCCGCGACGGCGCGACGTGTCTGATCCTCGAGATGGACGACATGTGGCTCGCGCGCGCGCGCCAGCAGGCGCCGGTGCTCGCGCGGTCCGCGGCGTTTCGCGGCGGGCTGCTCGTCCATCTGGCGCACCGCCTCCACGGCGAGTTCCGGCTGCGCGACGAGGTCTCGCGCCTCGCGATCGAGAGCCTCGCGCTCGGCGTGCTGGCCGAGGCGTCACGGCGCGCGGCACGATCGTCGGTCGAGCCCGTCCCCGCCTGGCTCCTCCGCGCGCGGGCGTTCGTGGATCGCCACTTCGCCGAGCGGCTCCTTCTGGCGACCGTCGCGGCCATGGTCGGCGTGCACCCGGTCCACCTCGCGCGGACGTTCCGTCGCACGTACGACACGACGTTCTCGAGCTACGTGCGCGACCTGCGCCTCGAGTTCGCGCGCGTGCAGCTCGTCTCCAGCTGCGCCCCGCTCAGCCAGATCGCCGCGTCGTCCGGCTTCTACGACCAGAGTCATTTCTGTCGGCTCTTCAAGCGCTCGACCGGCTTCAGCCCGCAGGAATATCGGCGATTGAAGATGGGTGATTGATGATGGCAATTGGGAGATGGGAGATTGGCGATGACATTGGCCGATCGGTCAATGGCATCGCCGATATGATCAATGCAATCGCGCATTGATCAATACAATCGCCGATCGCCCCATTCAATCGCCCAATCGCCAATCCCCCAATGGCCATCCCCAATCCCCAATCCCCAATCGCCAATGATTAAGTTCATCCCATAGGTCCGTTCCGTCCAAGACACCCTTGCGTGCGAGGCCGCACGCTGGGGCGCCATGGACCTCTTTGCGACGAAGCCGCTCGCCGACCTGCAGGCTGAAGCCGAAGGCGGCGTGCTCAAGCGCTCGCTCGGCCCGTGGAACCTCACGGCGCTCGGGATCGGCGCGATCATCGGGACCGGGATCTTCGTCCTGGTCGGCACCGCGGCGTCGCAGAACGCGGGCCCGGCGCTCGTCCTTTCGATGGTGTTCTCGGCGATCGGCTGCGCGTTCGCCGGGCTGTGCTACGCCGAGCTCGCGTCGATGGTGCCGGTCGCCGGCAGCGCCTACACCTACGCCTACGCGACGATCGGCGAGCTCATCGCGTGGATCATCGGCTGGGACCTGATCCTCGAGTACGCGCTCGCCACCTCGACGGTCGCGGTCGGCTGGTCGGGCTACTTCGTCAGCCTCATGCGCGACCTCGGCGTCACGGTCCCGGCCGCGTGGGCCGCGGCGCCGTCGAATCTGCCCGCCGCGATCATCGTGCTCGTCGTGACGGCGCTGCTCGTCATCGGCATCAAGGAGTCGGCGAACACCAACACCGCGCTGGTGCTCGTCAAGGCGTCCGTGCTCGTCGTCTTCATCGTCGCGGGCGCGTCGTTCGTCCGGCCCGAGCACCTCACGCCGTTCGTGCCGCCCAACACGGGCGCGTTCGGCGCGTTCGGGTGGAGCGGCGTGCTGCGGGGCGCGGGCGTGATGTTCTTCGCGTACATCGGGTTCGACGCCGTGTCCACAGCGGCGCAGGAGGCGAAGAACCCGGCGCGCGACATGCCGATCGGCATCCTGCTGTCGCTCGCGATCTGCACCGTGCTCTACATCCTGGTCGCGGTCGTGCTCATCGGCATCGTGCCGTACTCGGACCTGATGGTGGCCGATCCGCTCGCCGTCGGCATCGACCGCACGGGCCTCACGTGGCTCAGCCTGTTCATCAAGGTGGCCGCGCTCTTCGGCCTGTTCAGCACGATGCTCGTCAACCTGCTGGGCCAGACCCGCATCTTCTACTCGATGAGCCGCGACGGCCTGCTGCCGCCGCTCTTCGGCCGCGTGCACCCGCGCCTGCGCACGCCGCACGTGAGCACGATGCTCACCGGCGTCGTGATCGCGCTGGCGGCCGGCCTGACGCCGATCGGGCTCCTGAGCCAGCTCGTCAGCATCGGCACCCTGCTCGCCTTCGTGCTCGTCTGCATCGGCGTCGTCGTTCTTCGCCGCACGGCGCCGCACGTCAAGCGGCCGTTCCGCACACCGGGCGTGCCGTACGTGCCGATCGCGGGCGCCGTCTTCTGTCTGGCGCAGATGGTCGGGCTGCCGGTCGC
>DATIWF010000038.1:0-54393 GCA_035519535.1 Vicinamibacterales bacterium
CTCGCGCGCGTCGTCGATCTCACGCGCCAGGTCATCGCGATCGAGCTCCTGGCGTCCTGCCAGGGGATCGATCTGCTCGCGCCGCTTCAGACGTCGGCGCCGCTCGAAAGCGTGCGCCGCGCCATCCGCGCGGTCGTCCCGACGCTGACGGTGGATCGCTCCCCCGCCGGCGACATCGAGCGCCTCGTGACGCTCCTCGAGCGCGGTGACATCGAACGGGCGGCCGGGACCACGCTCGAGTAGGAAGGGATCACGTTCGACGTGCGAAGCCCTGCTTCTCACTTGACGCCACTCTGCTCACGACGTAGCCGACGCCCATGCACACCGCCGCCCCGACCAGCACGTACCACGTCCACGCGAGCGGCGTCGCGAGTCTGACGACGATCATGAACGCGAGCGAGAAGCCGAGGCCGGCGAGCACGCCCGTCTGGGTCGCGCGCGGCGAGAAACGGCCGAGCAGGAACGCACCGAGCATCGGGCCGTACACGATCGACGCGATCGTGAGCCCCGTCGTGAACACCGAGCCCCAGCCGCGCGCCAGGATCGCGATGCCGATCAGGACGAGCCCCCAGATCGCCGTGAGCCAGCGCGAGAATCGGAGCAGCTCCGGCCCCGCCATCGGCCGGGCGGCCAGCGGCACGTAGAAGTCGATCACCGTCGTCGACGCCAGCGAGTTGAGCGACGCGCTCAAGTTCGACATCGCCGCCGCGAAGATCGCGGCGATGACGAGGCCCGCGACGCCGTGCGGCAGGCTGCGCACGATGAACGCCGGAAACACCTCGTCGTTCGTCACCATCGGGGGCACCGGGTTGAATCGGTAGAACGTGAACAGCATCAGCCCGACGAGGAGGAACAACACGAACTGGCCGAACACGATGAAGCCGCTCGCGACGAGCGCCTTCTGGCTGTCGCGCGCCGAGCGGCACGTGAGGAGGCGCTGGACGAGCAGCTGATCCGTGCCGTGCGACGCCATCGTGAGGAACGTGCCGCCGATGAGCCCGGCCCAGAACGTGAACGGCACCGTCGGATCCCACGAAAACGACAGCACCTGGAGCTTGCCGGCGCGGCCCGCCTCCGCCACGACCGTGCCCCAGCCGCCGGGAATGAGCCGCAGCAGCTCCACGGCCGCCAGCAGCGAGCCGCCGATGTAGATCGCCAGCTGAATCACGTCCGTCCAGATGACCGCCGTGATGCCGCCCTCGAAGGTGTAGACCAGCGTCAGGCCGCCGACAATCAGAATCGACCAGAGCCAGAGGTGCGGCAGCCCCGGCAGGCTCGCGGCGATGACCGCGCCGAGCACGAGCGACGCCGCGAAGACGCGCACGCCCTCCGCCAGCGGCCGCATGATGAGAAACAGCGATGCCGTGACGTGTTTGGCGGTCGCGCCGAAGCGCCGGTTGATGAATTCGTACGCCGTCAGCATGTCGCCGGTGAAATACGCCGGAATGAACAGCACGCTGATGAGCACGCGCGCGATGATGTAGCCGACGACGACCTGGAGATACGTGAGCGTGCCGCCCTGCTCGGGCCGCGCGTACGTCGCGTACGCGATCGCCGGGACGCCGACGAGCGTCAGCGTGCTGGTTTCGGTCGCGACGATCGACAGACTGATGATCCACCACGGAATCGTGCGCGCGCCGATGAAGTAATCGGCGACCGTGTGCTGCGTGCGTCGAAATCTCGTGCCGAACGCCGTGATGCCCGCCAGATACACGAGCAGCACGCCGTAGTCGAGAGGTGAAAATCCCATCCGCGCGAGGTGGATTGTGCGAAGAAAGGCGCGGCCAGCGCAAGACGAAAGCTTCGCGCCGCGCCGCTTGCGCCAAGCGCGAGCGAGGGCCCGTTGTCAATTGTTGACAGCCGCGCGCGACGTCTTTAGAGTGCAGACTTCCCCAGACGGCCTGTGCGCGTGCGTCGCCGGACGGACACGCCAGCCGTTGAACGCTGATGCCAGTGACCTCTCGTCTCGTCCGGGCCCCGCGCGGCACGACCCTCACCTGCAAGGGCTGGCCGCAGGAAGCTGCCCTCCGGATGCTGATGAACAATCTGGACCCGGACGTCGCCGAGCGCCCCGACGATCTCGTCGTCTACGGCGGCACCGGCAAGGCGGCGCGCAGCTGGCCCGCGTTTGACGCCATCATCGCGTCCCTGAAGGCGCTCGAGCACGACGAGACGCTCGTCGTGCAGTCCGGCAAGCCCGTCGCGATCTTCCGCACGCACCCGTGGGCCCCGCGCGTGATCATCGCCAACGCGCTCCTCGTGCCCGCGTGGGCGACCTGGGCGAATTTCCGCGATCTCGAGGACCGCGGCCTGACGATGTACGGCCAGATGACGGCCGGGTCCTGGATCTACATCGGCACGCAGGGCATCCTGCAGGGCACCTACGAGACGCTCGCGGCGCTGGCCCGCCGGCACTTCGGCGGCACGCTGCGCGGCCGGCTCACGGTGACCGCCGGGCTTGGCGGCATGGGCGGCGCCCAGCCGCTCGCCGTCACCATGAACGAAGGCGTCGCGCTGGTCGTCGAGGTCGATCCGTCGAGGATCGCCCGGCGTCTGGACACGAAGTACCTGGACGAAGCCACGACATCGCTCGACGACGCGCTGGCCCGCGCGCGGGAGTACTGCGCCCGCGGCGTCGCCCGGTCGATCGGCCTGGAAGCGAACGCGGCCGACGTCCTGCCGGCGCTGGTCGCTCGTGGAATGACGCCTGATGTCGTCACGGACCAGACCTCGGCGCACGACGCGCTCCGGGGGTACGTGCCGAACGGCCTGACGTTTGCGGACGCGGGCCGGCTGCGCGACCGGGACCCCGAGGAGTACGTCCGCCGCTCGATGGCGGCGATGGCGGAGCACGTCCGGGCGATGCTGACGCTCCAGTCGCGCGGCGCGGTCACGTTCGACTACGGCAACAACATCCGCGCGCAGGCCGCCCAGGCGGGCGTGACCAACGCGTTCGACATCCCGGGCTTCGTCCCCGAGTACGTCCGGCCGCTCTTCTGCGAAGGCAAGGGGCCGTTCCGCTGGGCCGCGCTCTCGGGCGACCCGGAGGACATTCGCGCGACCGACCGGCTCGCCCTGGAGCTCTTCGCGCACGACGAGGCGCTGTGCCGGTGGATTCGCCTGGCCGGCGAGCGCGTGGCGTTTCAGGGCTTGCCGGCGCGGATCTTCTGGCTCGGGTACGGCGAGCGCGCGACGTTCGGCCTGGCGCTCAACGACCTCGTGCGCCGCGGCGGCGTGAAGGCGCCGATCGTGATCGGCCGCGACCATCTCGACACCGGATCGGTCGCGTCGCCCAATCGCGAGACCGAGGGCATGCGCGACGGCAGCGACGCGATCGCCGACTGGCCCGTTTTGAACGCGCTGCTCAATGCCTCGTCGGGCGCGACGTGGGTGTCCGTGCACCACGGCGGCGGCGTCGGGATCGGCTACTCCCTGCACGCCGGAATGGTCGTCGTCGCCGACGGATCGCGCGAAGCCGACGAGAAGCTCGAGCGCGTGCTGACGTGCGATCCGGGTCTCGGCGTCGTGCGGCACGCGGACGCCGGCTACCCTGAGGCGATCGCGACGGCGCGCTCTCGTGGTATTCGTATGCCGATGCTCGGAACGCGTGAGGAGCCGACCCGGTGATCGTCGAGCGCCCCAATCTCGAACGGCGCGTGCTGGCCTCGCTCGAGGCGGCGAGGATCCCCGTGCTCCTCGGCGCGTGCGGCACCGGACGCACGTCGACGCTGCTGCGGCTCGCGCGTCTGCTCGGGCCCGATCGCGCGCAATATCTCGACGTCGCGGCCGCCGCCACCACGCCCGAGCGCTGCCTCGCATCGATCGGCGGCGTCTGCCGGTTCCGCGCGCGGTCCAGCGCGCCGGCGGCCGTGCCGGCGAGCGCCCGTGCGGCCTTCGATGCGCTCCTGACGTTCTTCGACCAGGCAGCCGCGCCCGACGGCGGCCCGGTCACGTTCCTGTTGGACGAGTTCCTCGACGTGCGCACGTTCGAGAACTTCCCCGGCCTGCGTCACGTGCAGCGCGAGCTGGTGGCGCGGCTCGCGGCCAGCTCCGCGCGGTTCGTCCTCGCGTCGCGCTTCACCGAGCGCGTGCATCGCCTGCTGCGCGACGCCCCGGCGACGTTCGAGGTCATCCACGTGCCCTCGCTCGACTCGGAGGAGGCCATCGCGCTCGCGCTCGCCCACGATGGCGGCCGGCGGGACTGGGCGGCCAGCATCGCCCCGGCGGTGGTGGCCCTGACCGCGGGCCGCGCCGGCTACGTCAACCTCCTGCTCGACGCGCTGGCCTCGATGGGTCCGGCCAGCGACCCGGTCGCCGCGCTGGCGGCGCTCTTCGCGCCCGAGGGGCGCCTCACCGCTCGCTGCCGCGAGAGCTACGAATTCCGCCTCCATCGGGCGCGCGGCTACGGCGCGCTCAAGGCGATTCTGGGCGTGCTGGCCGAGGACGAGCCGCTCAACCTGACCGAGATCTCGCACCACCTCCGGCGCACCCCGGGCTCGACGAAGGACTACCTGTCGTGGCTCGAGGACGTCGACCTCGTGACGTTCCAGGGCAAGCGATACGCCTTCGAAGATCCGCTGCTGCGGCTGTTCGTGCGGCTCTACGCGCAGCCCGTCCCGCCGTCGGACGACGTCATCGTGCGGGAGGTCGGGATGTACGCGCGGCCGCGCCTGCCGAGCCTTCGCGAACCCGTCCCCGTGGCCGCCTCGTCGGCCAAGGAAGTCATGCTCGAGGGGCACGGCTCGGGAATCATCGAGATCGATTGAGCGCGCGGGATCGGGCGGCGCGCCTTCAGCGTGGCTGCTGCGCTTTGAGCTTGGCAAGCGCCTCGCGCGCAGCCTGCTGCTCGGCGTCTTTCTTGGATCGGCCCTCGGCGCGGCCGGCCACGCGCCCGCCCACGAGCACCTCGACGTCGAAGCGCCTGTGGTGGTCGGGCCCCTCGACGGCCGCCACGCGATAGTTCGGCAGGCCGCGGCCTTCGGCCTGCAGCCATTCCTGCAGCGCGGACTTCCAGTCCTCGGTGAACGTCGCCTCCGCCGCCTGATCGCCCGCGGCGGTGATGAGCGGGCCGAACTGCGAGACGATGAACGCGCGTGCGGCCTCGACGCCGCCGTCGAGATAGACGGCCGCGATGAGCGCCTCGTAGCTGTCGGCGAGGATGGCGTGCTTCTGGCGGCCGCCCGTCTTCTCCTCGCCGCGGCCGAGCAACACGAATCGCCCGAGATCGATGTCCTCGGCGAGTCTGGTGAGCGACACGGCCGAGACGATCGACGCTTTGACCTTCGACTTGTAGCCCTCGCTGTGCGTCGGATAGCGATGGAACAGCATGTCGGCCATCACGAACCCGAGGACGGCGTCGCCGAGAAACTCGAGCGATTCGTTGTCGATGACGCCCCCCGAGGCGTCTTCGTGTGCGCGCGAGCGATGGGTCAGCGCGTGCTCGAGGAGCCCGAGGTCGCGGAAGTGATAGCCGATGCGTGCTTCGAGCGGGCCCAGGGTGTCGCTCAACCGCCGCACTTCGATCGCGGCGGCTTCATCGAGATGACTGCGGATGAGGTCGCGCGCGCGGCCGGCGGATCCGCCGGGCACGCTGATCCGGAACTCGGTCTGTCCGAAACGCACGGGAAAGACGGTGGGCCCGAGCATCGAGGACACGTTGGCGTCGATGCCGTGGGCGTCGAGCAGGCCGCGCACGACTTCCGCCTCGATCGACGAATGGCTGCGGAAGATCTCGACCGGCGGTCCGGGCGGTCGCTCAACGCTCACAGGTGCCTCATGCGGCCGCGCCCTGGCCCACTTTGAGCACGACCATCGTCATGTCGTCGTGCGGCTCGGCGTCGCCGACGAATGCCTTCACTTCGCGCAGGACGCGCTCGCGGATGCCGGCCGCGTCCAGCCGACAATGACTCGCGAGCACACGGGCGAGCGCCGCGTCGCCGAAGAGCTCGCCGTCGCGGTCCATCGCCTCGGTGATGCCGTCGGTATATAACACGATTACGTCGCCCGGGGCGATGGGGCGCACGTGCTCCTCGAGCATCTCCTCGAAGCGCTCGCCGGCGCCGGGCAGGCGCAAGCCCAGGACCATGCCGTTCGACATGATCACGTCGCTCGCGCCGCGCGCGGCGACGATGAGCGGCGGATGGCCCGCGCGCGCGGAGGTCAGCGTGCCCGCGTCCAGGTCGACGACCGCGTACGCCATCGTGATGAAGCTGCGGTTGTCGAGGTGCGCGGCCAGCCGGCGATTGACATCGATGAGCAGCCGCCGCGGCGACCGCTGCATGTGCGTGAGGGCGAGCATCAGGCCTTTCAGCTCCGCCATGTATAGGGCCGCCGACGTGCCCTTCCCCGAGACGTCCGCGACGAGCACGCCCAGCTGCCGCGGACCGACCTCGAAGAAGTCGTAGTAGTCGCCGCCGACCTCCCGGGCGGGCTCGCAGAGATCCGCGACGCCGAGGCCGTCGATCTTCGGCGTCTGGACCGGCAGCAGCGACTTCTGGATCTCGCGCGCGATTCTGAGCTCGTCATCGAGCCGCTGCTTCTCGCGCTGGACGTGCAGCAGGTGCTCGATGCTCGCGCTCATGCGATTGAACGAGTCGGCGAGGTCCCCCAGCTGATCGCGCGACTCGATGGTGATGCGGTGCGCGAAGTCGCCCTGGCGCACGCGCTCGGTGCCGGTGAACAGCTCGTGGACGGCGGACGTGATCGATCGCGCCAGCACGCCGCCCATGACGAGCGCCGATCCCTGGATGATCAGGAACAACACGCCCACGATCGCCAGCGTGAGCATCAGCGTGTTCCAGCCGCCGACGGCGCCCGGCATCTGGGCCGACTGCGCCGCGCCGAGGCGCTCGAGCAGGCGCGGCAGCGGCGCGTCCAGACCGATCAGGGCGCGGCCGGGGCGGCCGGTGTCCCAGTCGGTCCAGTCCGTGAAGACGACCGTGTGCTGGAAGACCGAGAACATGCCGCCCGGCGTGCCCGAGGTCGAGCCCAGCGGCACGTCGCTCCCGCCGGGGTTGCTCAACGTGATCCCGCGTATGCGCGCGCCGGTCCGGTCGTGCAGCTTGTCGATCACGTCTGCGTCCACGGGCACATCGGCCACCACGGCGACGTCGCCGGCGGCCGTGAGCGCGGCCGCGCGGATCACGAGCCGGCGACCGCCGTCCGCGCCGCCGGCGAGGGCGACGACGCCGCGGAAGCCCCGCGCCAGAATCACCCATGACGGCACGCCGGCCGGCACGGCCGCGTGCTGCCAGGTCCCGGCCGCGATGACGCCGCCTCCCCCCGCCTTCCCGATGGGCACGACGGCCATCGAGAGTTCGCCGAACTGCGACCGCAGGTTCGCGACCTTTCGATCGATCGCGAGCTCGGTCGTCGCGGGACTGCGGGCGATCTCGATCGCCGACGTCTCGGCGAACTGCTGGACGTTGTCGACCAGGTCGCTCAGGCCTTCGCGGAACATGTAGGCCGACACGTCCGTGTAGAAGACCACCGCGACCGCGAGCGCGAACACGACGACGAGGACGACCGGGAAGAGCCCGAGGAAGACGTACGAGAGGATCAGCTTGCGGCGGACGCGCCAGAGCAGGCGCCGGCGATTGCGCGCGATCGCCGTCCCCGCGAGCCACAGGCCGGACGCGATGAACGCGAGCGAGACGACCTTGCGGAAGATCTCGACGAGCGTCGGGAGCGCGAGGAACTGCTGCGTGATGACCAGGGCCAGCAGCAATCCTGAGGAGAGCAGAAACAACCGGCCGGGCAGCGTGCGCAGCAAGGGCGGCTCGAAATTGCAAAACGAATCATAACAGACTATCGTAGACGGCCGCGGCGCAATGACACTCCCCGAACGCGCACGATTCGCCACAATCTGTCTGCACGCCGGCCAGACGCCCGATCCGTCGACGGGCGCCATCATCACGCCGATCTTCCAGACGGCGACGTACGCGCAGGAAGCGCTCGGCAAGCACAAGGGCTTCGAGTACGCGCGCACGCAGAATCCGACGCGCAGCGCCGTCGAGGCGAATCTCGCCGCGATTGAGGGCGGCCGGGCGGCGTTCGCGTTCGCGTCGGGCATGTCCGCGATCGGCGCCATCGCCGCGCGCCTGTCGTCGGGCGATCACGTCATCGTCACCGACAACACGTACGGCGGCACGTTCCGGCTGTTCGACAAGGTGCTGCGCCGGTACGGCTTCGAGTTCTCGTTCGTGGACACGTCGGATCTGGCGGCCACCGAGCGGGCGTTCACGTCGAGAACGCGGCTGGTGTTCATCGAGACGCCGACCAACCCCGTGCTCCGGCTCACGGACATCGCAGCCGTCGCGACGCTCGCGCATGCGCACGGCGCCACCCTCGCCGTCGACAACACGTTCGCGAGCCCGTGCCTGCAGCGGCCCCTTGCGCTCGGCGCCGATCTCGTCGTCCACAGCACGACGAAGTATCTGAACGGCCACAGCGACTCGGTCGGCGGCGTCGTCGTCGCCACGCGCGACGAGGACATCGAGTGGCTGCGCTTCATTCAGAACTCGGCCGGGGCGATCCTCAGCCCCTTCGACTCCTGGCTGGTCCTCCGCGGCACGAAGACGCTCCCGCTTCGCATGGCCCAGCACTCGGCGAACGGCCAGGCGCTGGCCGAGTTCCTCGCGCGGCACCCCAAGGTCTCGCGGGTGCTGTACCCGGGACTCCCGAGCCACCCCCAGCACGACCTCGCCCGCCGTCAGATGCCCAACGGCTGCGGCGGCATGCTCTCGTTCGAGGTCGGCTCCCTCGACGAGGCGCGGCGCGTGCTGAATCGCTTCAAACTCATGACCCTCGCCGAGAGCCTCGGCGGCGTCGAGACGCTCGTCTGTCACCCGGCGACCATGACGCATGCGTCGGTGCCGCCGGAGCGGCGCAAGACCATCGGCCTGACCGACAGCCTCATCCGAATCTCCACGGGAATCGAGGACGTCGAGGACTTGAAGGAAGACTTGCAGCAGGCGCTTGGATAGACCCCGCGGCGGGACCTAGGACTCGCCTTTCGGCCCCAAACTGCGCTCGACCCAGTTCAAGTAGTCCTCACTGCCGTCCACGACGGGCACGACGATGAACTCGGGCACCTCGTACGGGTGGCGCGGACGCAGCGCGTTCCAGAGCGCGTCAATCTGATCGGTCGTCGTCTTGATGAAGAGCTGCTGTTCCTGATCGACCTGCGGCAGGCCGTCCCAGGTGTACACCGATTTGATGGCGGGCAGAATGTTGACGCAGGCCGCCAGTCCGGAGCCGACGAGCTCCTGGGCCAGCTTGGTGGCGTCGAAGTCGCCTGGCAACGTGGTCAGGGCGAGAACGAAGTCGCTCATGGGCCTATTTTCCCCTTGTACCGCCGCCGAAAACCTGATACAAAGATGTCACCCATGTCCCAGCCCGGCCTGCCGCTCGAGCCGCCGTCCGCATCGGCGCGCTCCCGCCGCCAGCTCGGGCACGTCCAGCAGGCTCGCGAGCGGCGCCGGCGCTTCGTGACCTGGGGCCTCGTGCTCGCCTCGTTCGTCCTGATGGTGAACGCCCTGTTCGGCGAGTATGGATATCTGGCGAGCGTGCACGCGCGCAGGGAGTATCTCATGTTCCTGGACGACCTCGCCAAGGTGCAGGCCGAGAATCAGCGCTATCTCGACGAGATCCGCGCGCTGAAGTCCGACCCGCGGGCGCTCGAGGATGCCGCTCGACGCGAGTTTGGCCTCGTGCGGCCCGGTGAGTCCCTCGTGATCATCCGCAGCACGCCTCACCCGGCGACGCCCTCGTCCGTGCCCAAGTAGTGTCCGCGCTCGTCGATTACCTCCTCCACAGCGACCGGCATCTCCTCGAGTTCGTCAGGACCTACGGAAACTGGGTCTACGGCCTGCTCTTCGCCATCGTCTTCGCGGAAACCGGCTTCGTCGTCACGCCGTTCCTGCCAGGGGATTCGCTGCTGTTCGCCGCCGGCGCCCTGGCGGCCACGGGTGCGCTGTCCACGCCGGCCGTGATCGGTCTGCTGGCGCTGGCCGCGTTCTCCGGCAACACCGTCAACTACGCCATTGGACGCGCGACCGGGCCACGTGTGTTCGCGGCCACGGACCAGCTCGGCTGGCGCCATCGGCTCCTGAACCGTCAGCACCTCACGCGCGCGCACGCGTTCTTCGAGCGACACGGCGGGATGGCGGTCGTGCTCGGGCGGTTCGTCCCGATCGTGCGGACGTTCGTGCCGTTCGTCGCCGGCGCCGCGCAGATGAAGTCCGGCGGATTCGTCCTCTACAACGCCGTCGGCGCCCTCGCGTGGGTGGTGCTCTGCGTTGGCGCGGGCTGGCTGTTCGGCAACGTTCCGGTCGTCAAGGACAACTTCTCGCTCGTGACGATCGGCATCGTGGTCGTCTCGGTGATGCCCATCGTCATCGAGTGGGTGCGCCACCGCCGACGGGCGGCCCACTAACTCGCCCGACGAGCCGGCCAGAGCAGGATCAGGAACAGCGCGACCAGCGCAGCGACCCCCATCCGCCCCTTCCAGACGCCCGTCGGGACGCTGATGAGCGCGGAGACGCTCAGCAGGAGCACCAGGGCCAGCGTCAGGGCCGAACGCACGGGCGTGTTGACGATGAGGCCTCGGCGCGCGAGGAACACGAGCGTGCCGACGATGGCGATCATCGTGCCGAAGATGGTCCCGACGCTGATGAAAGCGTCGGCCGCTGCAAGATCGTGCGTCAGGATCCAACTCACGGCCGGCCACGTCGCCGCCACAAGCGTGCCGACGATGACGGGGCCGACTCGCAGCCCCAAAGACGCCCGCCGCGTGGCGCCGACGGCCGCACCGAGCAGCCCGAAAAACCCCAGATTGATGCCGATGCTCGAGGGAATGCGGCTGGCACTCAGCAGTCCGGCGGTGAACGCCGTCTGGGCGATCGCCGTGAGCACGGCCCACGCGACGAAGTGTCGTCGGGTCGCGCGCGAATCCACGCGCCTATCTTAGCGTTGCGGCGACGTCGCGCGAGGTGGCACGGAGCCGAGGCGTGATCCACAATGACCACAGCCCCGGCAACGTGAGGTGCCCGTGCGACGTGTTCTCCTGACGTGCGTCTGTCTGCTGCTGCCCCGACTCGTTGCCGCACAAGCCGCACCCGCCCCGCCGCCCAGGCATGAAAGCACCGGCGAACTGGCGTTCGTCGGCACGACAGGCAATTCGTCGACGAGCACCCTGTCGCTCGCGGGCGACGACATCGCGCGGTCCGCGCCCTGGCTCGTCCGCAACCGCATCGCGTTCGTGCGGAACGAGTCGGGCGGCGCCCTGACCGCGCAGTCGTTCCTGTACGCGTTTCGCACCGAGCGCACGCTGCGGCCGCGCCTGTCGGCCTTCGGCGAGTACGACTATTTCCGCGACCGCTTCTCCGGCGTGGCGAATCGGAACACGATCCTTGGCGGCGTGACCTACGTGCTTCTCGACCACTCGAGGCAGCACCTGTCCGTGGACGGGGCGCTGGGCTACCTCAACGAAGACCGCCTGGCCGGCGACGACGTCTCGAGCGGGACGTTCGCGACCGGGGCGCTCTACGACTGGAAGATCTCGGCCACCGCGAGCCTGACGGACGAGGCGAGGTTCACGAGCGCCTTCGACCAGGCGTCGAACTGGCGCGCGCACAACATCGCGTCCGTGACGGCGCGCCTGACCGGTCTGTTCTCGCTGAAGGTGTCCTACACGGTCCGCTATCAACACCTTCCGCCGCCGGGCTTCAAGACAACGGACACGACGACGGCGATCGCGCTCGTCGCGAAGTTCACCCGTCAATGACGGACCTCGCCGCCAAGCTCGATCGTGTGGTCGAGCACCTGCGAACGGCCAAGCGCATCACCGCGCTCACCGGAGCGGGCGTGTCGGCCGCGTCGGGCATCCCGACGTTTCGAGGCACCGACGGTCTCTGGAAGAAGATGAAGCCCGACATGCTCGCCAGCCCGGAGGCGTTCGCGCACGACCCGAAGCTCGTCTGGGAGTGGTACGACTGGCGCCGCCGGCACGTCCGCGACGCGGCCCCCAACGGGGCCCACGACGTCCTGGCCCGATGGTCGCGCGAGCGGCCCGGCTTCACCCTGATCACGCAGAACGTCGATGGCCTGCACGAACGCGCGGGTGCGGCGCGTCTCCTTCGCCTGCACGGTTCGATCTGGCACGTGCGGTGCGCGCAGCCGTGCCCCGCGGGGGCCGTCGAGTGGCGCGATGAGACGGTGCCCTTCCCGACGCTGCCGCCGCGGTGCCCGCACTGCGGCGGTTTCGTCCGGCCGGCCGTCGTCTGGTTCGGCGAGCCGCTCGACCCCGACGTCATGACCGCAGCCGCCGCCGCGGCCGCCTGCGAGGTGTTCTTCGCGATCGGCACGTCGGCCATCGTCTACCCCGCCGCCGGCCTGGTGCAGGCGGCGAAGCGTCTGGGCGCTTTCACGGTCGAGATCAACACGGAGGCGACGCCGGCCTCGGCGCTCGTCGATGTGTCGCTGCGGGCCTCAGCAGGCGAGGCTTTGGAGAGGCTGGCATTGAGGATTTCTGGATCGCATCGATGAAGATTGAATGCAGATTGAATCCGTCAATCAATCCGCATTGATGCGATCGCGAAATCCGGAAATGTCAGATTTTCGGCAAGACGACGCCCCTTTGGCGCTGATACTTCCCCTGTTTGTCCGCGTACGACCGCTCGCAGGGCTCGTCGCTCTGAAAGAAGAGTACCTGCGCGATGCCCTCGTTGGCGTAGATCCGCGCCGGCAGCGGCGTCGTGTTCGAGATCTCGAGCGTGACGGTGCCTTCCCACTCGGGCTCGAACGGCGTGACGTTGACGATGATCCCGCAGCGCGCGTAGGTGGACTTGCCGAGGCAGACGGTGAGGACGTCGCGCGGAATGCGAAAGTACTCGATCGTCCGCGCGAGGGCGAACGAGTTCGGCGGCACGATGCAGACGTCCGCCTTGATGTCCACGAAGGACCGCGGGTCGAAGTGCTTGGGATCGATGACCGTGCTGTTGATGTTGGTGAACACCTTGAACTCGTCGGCCACGCGTATGTCGTAGCCGTACGACGACAGGCCATAGGAGACGACGCCCGTGCGCACCTGCGCGTCCACGAACGGCTCGATCATCCCGTGCTCGAGCGCCATGCGCCGAATCCACTTGTCCGATTTGATCGCCACCCTGCCCCCTCGTCAGACCGCGCTGCGGCCGGCCGGCATCTTATCAATATGCTAGACTCGATGTGCGGTCGGGCTCACCGGGAGGTCCCTTGAACAATCGATGCACTTCACACGACGCGCGGTCGATGCGCGGGCGCGGCGCCGTGCTGGTCCTCTCGGCCGTCTTTGCGCTCTGGCCCTTCGCGATCACGGCGCAGCAAGGCGCCGACCGCCTCTCGGACAAGGAGGTCAAGGCCCTGATCGAGCAGGTCGAGGACCATCGCAGCGAGTTCCATGACAACCTCGACAACGACGTCAAGAGGTCGAAGCTGCGCGGCCCGAACGGCGAGACCGACGTCTCGGCGTTCCTCGACGACTACAAGGACAACGTCAACAAGCTCAAGGATCGGTTCAAGGGCGAGTATTCGGCCAGCGCGGAGCTCGCGACGGTGCTGCGCCAGGCGACCACTATCGACAGGTTCATGCGCGGCAACCCGGGGATCTCCAAGGGCCGCAGCGAATGGGTGCGCGAAGCGGCGAGCCTGAAGGCGCTCGCCGCCGCGTACGCCACGACGTTCCCGACGCCCGACGACGCGCCGGTGCGCCGCATCAACGACAAGGAAACCGCCGCCTCCGCGCAGGCCGTAGCCGACGCCGTCGGGCGCATCAAGGACGCCCTCGGCAAGGTCGCCACGCTCGCCAAACCCGATCGACAGGCCGCTGAGAAAGACGCCGAGGCGCTCAAGAAGACCGCCGAGACCCTCAGATCGCGCACGAGCGACGGCAAGCCGGCCTCCGCGGAGTTCCGTCAGCTGGTCGGACAGATCGCGAACATGCAGAAGTTCCTCGACGCCCATCCGGTCCCGGAGGCGATGTCCAGCTGGACCACCGTGCAGACCGAGCTCACCAAGCTCAGGCAGGCGTTCAACGCGCAGTAGCCCCGCCGATCCGTGGTCGTCAGCGCCGGAGCAGTGCGGCCAGCACCGACAGCACGACGCTGACGACGAGGCACGTCACAATCGGAAAGTAGAACGTGCTGTTGCCGCGGTGGATCACGATGTCCCCGGGCAGCCGGCCGAGCGGAAGGCCCGCCTTGATGGCGAGCCCCGCGAGGATGAGGATGACGCCGGCGGCAATCAGAAGTCTAGACATCGATCAAGTTCACAGCGAGAAGCCAGAAGTTCGAAGCTCGGAATGTGCGCGGATGCTCTGCACTTCTGACTTCTGGCCCCCAACTTCCAACTTGTCAGAGTTCCATCCCTCTGAAAAAGTAGCCGACCTCGAACGCCGCCGTCTCCGGCGCGTCCGAGCCGTGCGTCGCGTTGTGCTCGATCGAGGCGCCGAATTCCTTGCGGATCGTGCCGGCGTCGGCCTTGGCCGGATCGGTCGCGCCCATGAGCGCTCGCCATTTCTTGATCGCGTCCGGCGCCTCGAGCGCGATCAGGAGGCACGGGCCCGACGACATGAAGTCCGTCAGGCTGGCGAAAAACGGCCGCGCGCGGTGGACGGCGTAGAAGCCCTCGGCCTCGGCCTTGGTCAGATGCGCAAGCCTCAGGGCGCGAATGGTGAAACCGGCGGCCTCGATGCGGGCCAGGATCGTGCCCGCGTGTCTGGCCTTCACGGCATCCGGCTTGATGATGGCGAGCGTGCGTTCGACGGTCATATCCCGTCGATTAAATCATGCCGGGTATATTTTTCGACATTCGAAAAATATACCCGGCATGATTTCGCGATTTGCCGTCAGTGGATCCGGAACGTCAGGACCAGCGTCACGAGCACCGGGGCCGGCAGGCCCTGACACTTGCCGGAATCTGGCTCGAAGGTCCATTGACTCACGGCCTTGAGTGCCTCATCGTCGAGGCCCAACGGCTTGTCGAGCGACTCCACGACGCGGGCCCGCGCCACGGTGCCGTCCGGATCGACGATTGCCTCGACGGTCACGGTTCCGGCGATCTTCGCGCGCATCGCCTCCGGCGTGTACTTCGGCTCGACCTGATACGCGAGCCTCGGCGCCGTGGCGCCCTCGGAGGGGATCCTGCAGGCGCCCTTCACGAACTCGTCCACCGGGGCCTGCGTCGGGACGGACTCGATCTTCGGCGACACGCGGAAGCTCAAAATGAGGGTCACGATCACCGGCACTGGGTGACCGTCTCGATCCAGACCGGGCTTGAAGCGCCACTGCCTGGCCGCGCTCACGGCGTTCGCGTCCAAGCCGTAGGTGTCGTCGAGCGACCTGACGACGCGGACGTCGCCGACGGTGCCGTCGGTCTTGACTACCGCCTCGAGCTCGACATCCCCCGAGACCCTGGCCCGCCTCGCCTCATCGGTGTACCTGGGCTCAACCTGCCTCACGATCGACGGCGGCGCGATGCCATTCCCGGGCCGCACCGCGCCCTGCCCGAAGGTCTGTTCGGTTTGTGCGAACGACGGCTGGCTGAAAGCCACCGCCGCAAAGATGACGACGCCGGCGAGCGACGCGAAGCGAGACATGAGGGCCTCCTGCCGGACTCAGCTGACACCGGCTGACGCCGATTGAGACGCGCGGGGCGAGCCGCCGGTCTGACTCCGGCCCGTCTACCGCAGGCTCTCCATGATCTCGTCGAGGACGGCTTTGGGCGGCCGGACCCGGTCGGTCGGCAGAAACGCCAGCGGCGTGTCCACCAGATTGAGGCTCTCGACGAAGTCGTCCTTGTCGGGCTCGATGTAGAGGATGCCCGTCGCGAACTCGCCGCGCCGCGCCGTCTCGTGGAGCACGCGGATGGCGGCAACCTTGTCGGAGGGGTTGTAGTCCTCGGCGACCTTCCGCAGCAGCAGCTGCGACCCGTCGTACATCCTCACCGCCGTCGTGGACCCCGGCTCGTATTCGACCGTGATGTCCTCGAAGTACGGGATGAAGCTGATTTCGCCCAGCGGTTCGTCGTGGTCCTTCACGTACGAGTAGCTCTTCGTCGATCCGTCGTGGTCGTTGAAGGTGACGCAGGGCGAGATCACGTCGATCATGGACGTGCCCCGGTGCGAGATCGCCGCCTTGAGCACCGAGAGGAGCTGCTTCTTGTCTCCCGAGAACGACCGGGCCACGAACGACGCGCCAAGCTCGATGGCGAGCGCGCACGTGTCGATTGGCGGCAGGTCGTTGACGACCCCGTTCTTCGCCCTGGAGCCGAGATCCGCCGTCGGCGAGAACTGGCCCTTCGTCAGGCCGTAGCAGCCGTTGTCCTCGATGATGTAGATGAGCGGCAGGTTCCGGCGCATCAGGTGGACGAACTGGCCGATGCCGATCGCGCCCGTGTCGCCGTCGCCGCTGACGCCAATCGCCTGCATCGAGCGGTTGGCCAGCACGGCGCCGGTCGCGACCGACGGCATGCGGCCGTGCACCGAGTTGAATCCGTGCGACGGATTGAGGAAGTACGCGGGGCTCTTGCTCGAGCAGCCGATACCCGACAGCTTCAGGACGCGCTTCGGGTCGACGCCCATCTCGAAGAACGCGTCGATGATGCGCTCGGAGATGGCGTTGTGTCCGCATCCCGCGCAAAGCGTCGTCTTGCTCCCACGGTAGCTCGTGACATCGAGGCCAAGTCGATTGGTCCGCTTGGCCGTGACGGGCGCGTCACTCATACGTCCTCTGATCCTGCGGCTGATTGGCCGGCGGCGCCGTGTCCTTGTGGCGGGCCGGCCGGAGGCCTTCCTGCTCCAGAATGTCGTCGCTCACGCTGCGGGCGTCGATCGGCAGCCCGTTGTAGTGCAGCACGCTGCGAAGCCGGTTGGCGAACTGCGCCTCGCCGTCCATCAGCAGCAGGCTGAGCATCTGCGCGTCGCGGTTCTGCTCGACGACGTAGACGCGGTCATGCTGGCGGATGAACTCGTCCACCGCCGGCGTGAACGGATAGGCCCGCAGCCGGAGGTACGACGTCCGCAGCCCGGATTCCTCACGGAGCTGGTCGCGCGCTTCCTCGACGGCCCAGTGGCTCGACCCGAACGCGATGAGCCCGATCTTGGCGGTCGCATCGCGATCGACGACGGGCGCGGGGACGATCGTGCGGGCCGTATCGAACTTGCGTGCCAGCCGATCGACGTTGCGCACGTAGTCGTCGGCGCGCTCGGTGTAGACGGCCATTTCGTTGTGGCCCGATCCGCGCGTGAAGAACGCCGGCATGTTCGTGCCCGGCAGCGTGCGCCACGGGATCCCGTCGCCGTCGATATCCTTGTACCGGCCCCAGGACGCGTTGATTTCGCGCAGCTTCGCCTCGTCGAGCACCTTGCCGCGGTCGAGCGGCGCCTCAGGATACGGGAATGGCCGGGCCATCCACGTGTTCATCCCGAGGTCCAGATCGCTCATCACGAAGACGATCGTCTGGAGCCGCTCGGCCAGATCGAACGCCTCCATCGCCATCTCGTAGCACTCCTGGACGGAGGCGGGCAGCAGCATCACGTGGCGCGTGTCGCCGTGCGAGTTCACGGCGACGAACAGCAGGTCGCCCTGCGCCGTGCGCGTCGGCAGGCCGGTCGAGGGCCCGACGCGCTGGATGTCGAAGACCACCGCCGGCACTTCCGCGTAGTACGCGAGGCCCGCGAACTCGGACATGAGCGAGATGCCCGGCCCGGAGGTGGACGTCATCGCGCGCGCGCCCGCCCAGCTCGCGCCCACGACCATGCCGAGCGCGGCGATCTCATCCTCCGCCTGGACGATGGCAAACGTCGCCTTCCCCGTCTCGCGGTCCATGCGGTACTTCCGCATGTAGCCGATCAGCGTCTCGGGCAGCGACGACGACGGCGTGATCGGATACCACGCGACGACGGTCACGCCCGCGAACATGCAGCCCATGGCCGCGGCGGCGTTGCCCTCGACCAGAATCTGGCCGGCCGTCTTGTTCATCCGCGTGATGCGGTACGGGTGGCGCTTCTCCAGGTGTTCGGCGGCGAACTTCTTCCCCGCCTCGAGCGCGCCCATGTTGAGCGCCATCGCCTTCGGCTTCTTGCCCAGTTGCTTGGCAAGCGCCTTCTCCATCTCGCCGATCTCGATCGAGAGGAGCTCGGAGAGCACGCCGTCGTAGATCATGTTCTTCACGAGCCGGCGCAGCTTGGCGTCCGAACAGACCTCGGCCACGATCTTGTCGAACGGCACCGGATAGAAGACCAGGTCGTTCCGCAGCGCGTTGAGCTTCAGCGGCTCGTCGTAGACGACGACGCGGCCCGGCTCGAGCGAGACGACATCTTCCTTCGCACTCTCGGGATTCATCGCGACGAGAAAATCGATTTCTTTCTTGCGGCTGATGTAGCCGCGATGGTTCGCGCGGATCGTGTACCACGTCGGGAGGCCCGCGATGTTCGACGGAAACAGGTTTTTGCCCGACACGGGCACGCCCATCTGAAAGATCGAGCGCAGCAGGACGAGGTTCGCCGTCTGGCTGCCCGATCCGTTGACCGTGGCGACCTGGATGCTGAAGTCGTTGACGACCTGCGAACGCGCGTCGGCGCGCTCAGTCTCTGCCGCGGGAAGAGGGGTGCTCACACGTACCGCCGAGTATATCGCGGATCACGCGGCACGCAGGGCGTCCGCCGCCGCGCGGCCGATGTCGGCCGGGCTCTTCACGACGCGGACGCCGGCGTCCGACAGGGCCTGCATCTTCTCCGCCGCCGTCCCCTTGCCGCCCGCGATGATCGCGCCCGCATGGCCCATCCGGCGCCCGGGCGGCGCCGTCTGCCCGGCGATAAATCCGATCACGGGTTTCTTGAACGACGCCTTGATGAAGGCCGCGGCCTCTTCCTCGGCGCTCCCGCCGATCTCGCCGATCAACACCACGGCTTCCGTCTCGGGATCGGCGGCGAAGAGCGTCAGCGCGTCGATGAACGACGTCCCAATCAGCGGATCGCCGCCAATCCCGATGCACGTCGTCTCGCCCAGGCCCAGCCCGGTGAGCTGGTGGATCGCTTCGTACGTCAGCGTGCCGCTCTTCGACACGATCCCCACGCGGCCTTCCTTGCAGATATGGCCCGGGATGATACCGGCCTTGGCGCGGCCCGCGGAGATCAGACCCGGACAGTTCGGGCCGATGAGGCGCGTGGGCGTGCCCTTGAGGAACGCCATCGCGCGCAGCATGTCAATCGTCGGGATGCCCTCCGTGATGCAGACGACGAGCGGCAGACCGGCCTCGGCGGCTTCCATCACGGCGTCCGCGCCGCCCGGCGGCGGCACGAAGATCACCGAGGCATTGGCCCCGGTCTCGCGCACCGCGTCGGCGACCGTATTGAACACCGGCCAGCCCTCGTGCGTCGTGCCGCCCTTGCCGGGCGTCACGCCGCCGACGACGTTCGTGCCGTACGCCTGCGCCTGCTTCGCGTGAAACGTTCCCTCACGCCCCGTGATGCCCTGAACGATCAGCCGCGTCTTCTTATCGATGAGTACCGACATCGCCTCACTGCCTCATGGCCGGACTGCTGAGCTTCACGACTTTCTCCGCCGCTTCGCCCATCGAGTCGGCGGTCGTGAAGTTGAGGCCGCTCTCGCGCAGCATCTGCTTGCCGAGCTCCACGTTCGTGCCTTCCATCCGGATCACGATCGGCACGCGGACGCCGAGGTCCGTCACCGCGGCAATGACCCCCGCGGCCAGGACGTCGCAGCGCAGGATCCCGCCGAAGATGTTGATGAGCACGGCCTGCACGCCCTTGTCCGACATCAGGATGCGAAACGCGTTCTTGATCTGATCCGCGTTGGCGCCGCCGCCGACGTCGAGGAAGTTCGCCGGCTCCCCGCCCGCCAGCTTGATGATGTCCATCGTGGCCATCGCCAACCCGGCGCCGTTCACCATGCAGCCGATCGTGCCGTCGAGCTTGATGTAGTTGAGCGAGAACTTCGACGCCTCGATCTCGAGCGGTTCCTCTTCGCCCAGGTCGCGCAGCTCCTTCAGGTCCGGGTGGCGGTAGAGCGCGTTGTCGTCGAAGTTGATCTTGGCGTCGAGCGCCAGCACGTCGCCGTCGGCGGTCGTCACGAGCGGGTTGATCTCGACGAGCGACGCGTCGGTGGCGACGAAGGCCTGGTAGACGCTCAGCATCAGCTTCGCGGCCTTGCCCGCCTGGTCGCCCGGCAGGCCCAGCGCGAACGCGAGCCGGCGCGCCTCGAACGGCTGGAGCCCCAGCGTCGGGTGCACGAAGGCCTTGAAGATCCGGTCGGGCGTGTCCGCGGCGACCTTCTCGATTTCCACGCCGCCGTCCGGACTCACCATGACGACCACGCGTTGGGTGGAACGATCGATCACGAGCCCGAGGTAGAGCTCGCGGGTCATCTTCAGGCCCTGCTCGACGAGCACGCGCGTGACGATCCGCCCGGCGGGCCCCGTCTGATAGGTGACGAGTCGCATGCCGAGCATCTGACGCGCGATGTCACGGGCCTCGTCCGCGCTCTTCGCGACCTTGACGCCGCCGCCCTTGCCGCGGCCGCCCGCGTGGATCTGCGCCTTCACGACGACCAGGCCGCCGCCCAATCGCTCGGCAGCGGCGCGGGCCTCGTCGGCCGTGAACGCGACCTCGCCCTTCGGCACGGGCACGCCGAAGCGCGCAAGAATAGCCTTCGCTTGATACTCGTGGATTTTCATCGCGTCGGAGCTAGCTGCCCTTCTTGAAGACGGTTCGACCGCCGACCTTGCCGGCCGGATCGACATACGTGACCGTGAGCTCGGTCGCGGTCACTTCGTAGTGGCGCACCATCTGGGTGCCCACGATGCTCTGGAGCGACGGATCGACGTTGCCCGACGCGCCCAGCATCACGAACTCCTTCTTCGCGGTGTCGATCGTGATCCGCCCGTTGTAGTGCAGATACGCGTCGGCGACCGCCTGGCGGTCCGCTGGCAGCGGCTCGAGCAGCCGCCCCGTGACCGCGAGATTGCCGTACGCATCGTACGTCAGCTTCGCGGTGGCCTTCACCGGCCGCAACTGGCCCGTCGCGTCGGCCGCCTCGAACGTCTCGAGCGTCCACGTGCCTTCGAGCTGCCGCCGCACGTACTCCACGGATCCCGGCCCGGTATCGACGGGCCCCATGCCGAGCGTCCGCTGATTCGGCGAGGACTTGCACGAGGCGGCCGTCAGCGCTCCGACGACGACGAGACCCGCAAGCACCCCATACTTCAATCGCACGGCATCCTCCCCCGGCGCAGCATCATCAGTATATCGATTCACCCTGCCTGGAGTCGGCGGTAGACGCCGACGGCCGCCAGGAGCAGCGGGACCTCGGTCAGGGCATAGGTCACCGCAAACCGCTGAAATTCAACACGCCCGAGGATGGTCACAGCCACGGCGATCGCGACCGCCACATTCCTCGTGCCGAACTCGGCGGCAAGCGTGAAGCGGTCCCGGCGATCGCGCGTGACGCACGCTGCGGTCAGCCAACCGACGCCGAGCGAGGCGATCACGAACGAGGCCGCAAGCGGGACCGTGGCCGCGAAGCCCCGCGCGAAGGCGGACGTGTCGCTGACGACCGTCAGGACCAGGACGATGCCGATCCCGGCAAGCGCGCCGCCCTCGAACAGCGGGCGCACGCGCGCGGCCCAGGCGGGCACGCGCCAGCGGAGCCACATGCCGAGCGCCACGGGCAGCGCCAGCATCGACGCCAGCTGCGCGATCAGCACGCGAGCGGGTGCGGAAAAGCCGAGCGTCTCCGAGAGCCCGACTTCGATGGCTTTGCTCACGAGCGGAATCGTGGCGCCCGCACAGGCACACGACAGCCCTGTCAGCGAGACTGACAGCGCAGGCGACGCCTTCGCGAGATAGCTGTAGGCGTTCGAGATGCCGCCGATGGGACAGACGGCGATCAGCAGGATGCCCGCCGTGACGTCAGCCGGGGCCGCGAAGGTGCGCGCGAGTGCAACCGCCAGCGGCGGCAGGAGAATCAAGGGCCCGAGGAGCCCCGCGAGCACGACCAGCGGCTGGCGGGCCACGCGAGCAAAATCCGCCACCGTCAGATCCGCGCCGACGGCAACGAGCAGCAGAACTGTCGTCGCCGGTGCGGCGACGTTCATGAGCGTCGTCATGGGACGAGCGATCCTAATGTCGAATCTGAAACTGCACGCCGAACAGGCGCGGCTCGCCGGGCCGGCCGCCAATCGCCGGAATGGGCGAGCTGAACGTCCCGGTGATGTATCCCGTGTTCGCCAGGTTGCGGACGAACGCGCCAACCGTGCAGCAGCCGCCGGCCGGCCCGACATCCAGCGCCAGGTCGACGAGTCCGTACGGACGCTGCTGCTGGACCGCGTCGTTGAACGGCGTGAAGTAGACCGTGCTCTGCCAGCGCGCGTCAGCGCGCATCGACAGGTTGAGTCTCCGGCCGACGGGCCGCTCCCAACCGAGCCAGGCCCGTCCAGACCACGCAGGAGCGTTGTTCAGCCGGTTGCCGGCGACATCGCCCGCGACGCCACCGACGCCGACGGCAACGTAGTCGTCGTAGATCGCGTCAAGCCACGCCAGATGGCCGCCGAACTCGACCGCGTGCGCGAGCCTCGCGGCGGTCTCCACTTCGACGCCGCGGATCGTCGACGAGGCCGCGTTCGAGATGTCGATCACGCCCGGCCGGATCGCCGTCTGCACTTGCATGTTGGTATAGCTGGCCTCGAACCCGGCGACATTGAGCGACGCGCGCCCGCCAGCCAGGCTCGTCTTGAGCCCCGCCTCATAGCTCCACACCCACTCGGGTGCATACCCCCGGCCCTGCGCGGTCGAGGAGAGGTTGAAGCCGCCGCTCTTGAAGCCGCGGGTCGCCGAGGCGTAGGCCATCGCGTGCTCGCGCACGCGGTATTCGAGCCCGAACTTCGGCGTCCAGGCCTGGTTCGAGATGGCGTCGGCATACGCGTACCCGGTGGACGACGCCGTTTCGGAAGGTCCGAGGGGGACGGCCTGGCCGCGATTGTCGATCGTCTTCTGCTCGCTCGTGAAGCGAACCCCCGCGATCGCCGAGACGCGCGGCGCCACGACCAGGGTGGCCTGCCCGTAGGCAGCGCGCGATGTCGCTTCGACCGACGGGTCGAGCTGGTTCTCGACGGCTGCCGCAGGCAAGTCGACCAGCGTCGGCTGATGGTCGGCCTCGTGAAAGAGAAACAGACCGCCAACCCAGGCCACCCGGGTTCGCCGCTGCGCCACGGTCACCTCCTGCGACCATTGGTGCTGTCGCTCGCGGAGATGCACGACCGTGAGGTCGAGCTCCGTAATGTCCGCGTCGTTGACGAGGTCGTAGCTCAACCGCCGATAGGCCGTCAGGCTCGTGAGCGTCGTCTCGGGTCCGAGGTGCACGGTGAGCCGCGCCGACCCTCCTCCCTGAACGTTCCGACTGCTGGCCAGCGCCGACGTCCTCACCTCGTGCAGATCGGGTGGGTTGTCCACTCGGTATCCCGGCTTCACCGCCAGAACCTTGGCATACGTCAAGGGCGTCGGATCTGCATGGGTCGCGTCGCCCGAGAGCAGAAGATCCGCGCGATTCGTCAGGAACCGAACACTGCCGCGCCCCGCGGTCACGTCCTCGCTGCCCAGGGCGTGGTTCGTGTGGTCGAGATCCCGGACGAATCCCCGCCGCACACCGCGTAGAAAGGCTGCGCTGCCGAGGACCCGGCCCGGCACGATGGGTCCGCTCACGCCCGTCTCCAGGCGCAGCAAATCCAGGCTGCCGCCGGCGACAATGGCCGACGTCTGGAGATGCTCGGTGGGCGCCCTCGTGATCACATTGAGCGCGCCGCCCACGGCGTTGCGGCCGTACAACGTTCCCTGCGGCCCTCGCAGGACCTCAACGCGATCCACGTCCAGGAAGTCCCCGAGCGCCATGACCGGCCGTGCGATGTACACCCCGTCGACGTACACGGCCGAGCTGGGGTCGGAACCCGCGAAAACCACGTTCGTACCGATGCCGCGGATCGTCAGCTGGCCGAAATCGGAATTTTGCGAGAACGTCACGGCGGGCGCCCGACCGGCGAGGCCGCCGACCGCGTGCGCCTGCGCCTCACGCAGCTCGTCCCCGGACAACACGCTCACGGCCATCGGAGTAGCCTGCACGTCGCGCTCACCGGTCTTCGCCGCCGTCACCACGGTCTCTGCGAAGGCGGCGACGGTCAAAGCGATCGTCACCGTCGTGCTTGCGCCTGGCACAAGGCGAAGCCCCTGCACTGCCGGGGCGAAGTGGTCCATCGTCGCGACGACCTGATACTCGCCGCCCGGCATCCCCAGGAGGGCGAAGTGGCCGTCCAGGTCTGTCCTGACCGAACGTTCGACCGGGCCGCGAACTTCCACGACGGCGCCAACCAGCGGAGCTCCGGTGGCGTCGACGACGGTTCCCGTGATTTGACCGGAGGGTTGTGCGCTGGCAAGCGAGCCGGCCAGAGCGAAGACCGCGACCACGAAGCCGCAGATCCTCCGGCTCAGCACAGCGAGAATTCTAGCGCCGGCGGATCCCGGTCTCCGCTAGTGCTTTAGTACTAGATCAGGTGAAGAGCGGACGCGAGTGACCGGGTCACCCGCGTCCGCTTTTCGAACAAACGACACACTAGCCGCCGAAGCGGAACGTGATGCCGCCCGAGAACTCGAGCTGGTTCGCGTACTGCACGTTCCCGACCGGCGCGCAGCCCCAATACGGATCGCACCACCAGCCGGCCGCGTCGGTCTTGATGTAGGTCGGCACCCAACGGATCCCCGCACGGAAGCCGGCGTGCGGCGACGGATAGACCTTCACGCCCGCGCCCAGCGCCCACGAAAACTTCGTGACGCTTGGAAACGTCTTGTTCGGGAACGTCGACTCGCCGAAGTTGGTCGCGCCGAGGCCGATGTAGAGGAACGGCCGCGCTTTGGCGTCTTCCTCGCCGAAGTTGAAGACGAAATTGCCGTGGTAGTTGTCGACCTTCATGTCGCCGCTCACTGCGGGCCCGGTACCGGTCGCCTCCAGCTTGGTCGGCTGGCGGTTCCACATGAACTCGACCTCGGCTTCGTGGTTGATGAAGAACCCGATGCCCAACCCGAAGCTCACGGAATCCTTGGGATCGACGCGGTTGAACACCACGCCGTTGACCGGAACGGGGTTGGTGAACGACACGCCGTCGCTGATCGTGTAGCCGACATTGAACGACGCTTCCGCCTTGGCTTGCGCAAACGCGGGAGCAGCGACGAGCGCGAGCAGCGCCGCCAGAACAATCGATCTCCTCAACATGTGATGCGTCTCCAGTGAAAGGGGGAGCAAGCAGGCCGCTTCCTCAGTATATGTTGATCCAAGTCAATGCTCCGCCAGCCCCCCACGGCCATGACGAGCAGCGTTCCGTAAACCGCGAATGCCGTTCTCCTTCCACGAGCGCCGGCGCCGAAGTGCCCGCTCTCGAACACACGCCGAGCCGCATGCCCGGGTGCGTCATCGCACCTGCCACCCTCCCCCGAGTGTCCGATACAGTTCGGCGCGCGCCCGCAACTCCGCGCCGCGCGTCTGCGCGAGCAGCAATTGCTGCCGGAACAGCGCCTGATCTGCGAGGATGATTTCGAGGTAGTTCGCGAGTCCCGAGTCGTATCGCGAGCGCGAGAGATCCGCGGCGTCCTGCAGCGCCGTCACCGCTACCTGGACCTCGAGGCGGATTTGCGCCAGCTTCTGGATCGTGATGAGCGCGTTCGACACCTCGCGATACCCGTTCAGCGCCGCCTTCTGATACTCGGCGACCGCCGCGTGGAACGCCGCCTGGGCCGCCTCGTAGTTACGCCGGTTCCGATTGCCGTTGTAGATCGGCTGCAGCAGCCCCGCGCCGATCGACCAGATGGCCCCCTCCCCGCCGAGAAATGTCGTCAGGTCCCCGCTCACGCCGCCGAAAAAACCGGTCAGGCTGATCGACGGATAGAACAGCGCTTTGGCGGCGCCGACATCCGCATTCGCGGCCACGAGCATCTCCTCGGCGCCGACGACGTCGGGCCGGCGCTCGAGCAATGTCGCCGGCAGGCCGACGGGAATTGGCGGCGGGAGCTCCATCGACGCCGCAGCCGGCCGCGTCACCGGCCCGGGCAGCCGGCCGAGGAGCATCGCGATGCCGTTCTCGACCGTGCCGATCTGCTGCTCGATGTCGGGGATCGTGGCGGCCGTCTGCTGGCGGTTGGCGATCGCCTGGTCGAGCTCGAGCCGGTTCGACACCCCGCCCTCGAGGCGGTTGCGGAAGTACGCGACCGTCTCATCGTTGAGTCGAAGCGTCTCGTGGGAGAGCTGGAGCTGGGCGTCGAGCTCGCGCAGCAGGAAATAGCTCGTCGCGACGTCCGCGACGAGCGTCACCATCACGCCGCGGCGCGCCTGCTCGCTCGCGAGGAACACCGCGTACGCCGCCTCGTTCTGCCGGCGGATGCGCCCGAAGACGTCGAGCTCCCAGGCCAGCCGGAAACCGTACGACCCGCTCTGGTTGACGCTGTCGCCGTTCGGATTCTCCTCCGTGGCCGGCGTGTTCGACGCCTGTCGCACGCCGTATCCGGCCACGCCGTCCACCTGGGGATACATGAACGACTTGGCGATGCCGGCGCGCGCGCGCGCTTCCTCGACCCGGGCCGCGGCGATCTTCAGATCGAGATTGTTCGCGATCGCCTCGTTCGTCAGCGCTTGGAGCGTCGGATCCTCGAAGACCTGCCACCAGAAGAGATCGGCGGCCGCGGCCGCCTGCTCGGGGCTCTCGACGAACCGATACTGGTCCGGCGCGGGGAGTTGCGGCCGCTTGTAGTCCGGTCCGACCAGGCAGCCGGACGTGAGCACCAACGCGACACCGGCGACGGCGAGGTTCGTGAGCGAGTGTCCGCGTGTCACGTCAGTGCCCTCCCTGGCCGGGCGCCGGTGACGCCCCCTGGGCCGGGGCTGGCGCGGCGGGCTTCTTGCCGCCGCCAACCACCCGCTCGACAACGACGAAGAGCATCGGGACCAGGCACACGCCGAGGATCGTCGCGATGAGCATGCCGAAGAACACGGCGGCGCCCATGACCTTGCGCGCTTCAGCGCCTGCGCCACTCGCGGTCAAGAGCGGCGTCACGCCCAGGATGAACGCAAACGCGGTCATGAGAATCGGCCGGAGCCGCAGCCTGGCCGCATTGAGCGCGGCGTCCACGAGCGGCTTGCCCTGCTCGTGCTCGACTTTCGCAAACTCCACGATGAGGATCGCGTTCTTGGCCGCGAGCCCGATCAGCATGATCAGGCCGATCTGCGCGAACACGTTGTTCACGTAGCTCGGTGAGAACTGCCGCATCGCCCACAATCCGAGATAGGCGCCAAACGCGGCGAAAGGCGTGCCGAGCAGCACGCTGAACGGCAGACCCCAGCTCTCGTACTGGGCCGCGAGAATCAGGAACACGAGCAGCACGGCCAGGGCGAACACCAGGGCCACGCCCGGCGCCTTCCGCTCCTGATACGACATGTCGGCCCAGTCGTGGCTCATGTCGGGCGGCAGCACGGCCTTGGCTGCGCGGTCCAGCGCGTCAAGCGCCTGTGCAGACGAGTACCCCTCCGCTGGCACGCCCGTGAGTTCGGCCGCGCGAAACAGGTTGAATCGATTCGTGAACTCCGGGCCCGCGGCCGGCCTGGCGTTGACGAGCGTACCGAGCGGCACCATCCCGCCCTTCTGCCCGCGGACAAAGAACAGACCGAGCTGGCTCGGGTCCCTCCGGAAATCCGACTCCGCCTGGACGTAGACCTTGTAGACTCGGCCAAACCGGTTGAAGTCGTTGACGTAGGCGCTGCCGAGGAGCGCGCCGAGCGTCGTGTTGACGTCGCTCAGCTGCACGCCGGACTTCAGCACCTTGCTGCGGTCGATGTCCGCGTAGATCTGTGGCACGCTCGCGCGATAGAGCGTCGAGATCCGCCCAATTTCCGGATAGCGGTCCTTCTGCCTGACCTCCGTCAGAAACTTCTGGGTCTGCTCGGCAAGGTACTCCGGCGATCCGCCGCTGCGATCCTGCAGTTCCAGGGTGAACCCGGCGCCGGTGCCCAGGCCCGGGATCGCCGGCGGGCCGAACGCCACGACGGTCGCTTCCGGAACTTGTTGCGCGAACGCGCGATTGAGCGCCGCGATCACCCCAGTCGCGTGTGTCTCCGGCGTCTTCCGTTCCTCCCACGGCTTGAGCTGGACGAAGAAGAAGCCAATGTTCGACGAGTACGCGCCCGTCAACAGGCTGTACCCGCTGATGGTGTTGAAGCCCTCGACGGCCTCGTTCTTCTCGAGCACCGCCTCGGCCTTCCGCATGACCGCGTCCGTGCGCTCGAGCGACGCGGCGTCAGGCAGCAGGGCGTTCACCAGGATGTACCCCTGGTCCTCCTCGGGCACGAATCCGCCGGGGATGCGCTGCACGATGACGACAATGAGCGCGATCAGGATGCCGATGAACACCAGGCTCCGGAAGAACTTCCGAACGAGGATGCCGGCGAAACTCACGTAGAGATCCGTGCCGCGGCCGAAGACGCGGTTGAACCAGTTGTAGAACGGCGTCAAGAGCGACTTCTTGCCGGTGGGCGCCTTGAGCAGCAGCGCCGACAGCGCCGGGCTCAGCGTCAAGGCGTTCACGACCGACAGCAGCACGGACAGCGCGATCGTGATCGCAAACTGCTGATACAGCCGCCCGGTGATGCCGCCCATGAAGCCGACGGGCACGAAAACGGCGCTCAGGACCAGGCCGATGGCGACGACGGGCCCGGACACCTCCTCCATCGCCTTGATCGTTGCCTCCTTGGGCGCCATGCCGTGCTCGATGTGGTGCATCACCGCCTCGACCACGACGATCGCATCGTCGACGACGATGCCGATCGCGAGGACGAGCCCGAGCAGCGAAAGGACGTTGATCGAGAATCCCAGGAGCGGGAAGAAGATGAAGGCGCCGATCAGCGACACCGGCACGGTCATCAGCGGAATGAGCGTCGCGCGCCAGTTCTGCAGGAACACGAACACGACGATCAGCACGAGCACGACGGCTTCGAACAGCGTGTGGACGATCTCGTTGATGCCTTCGACGACGGGCAGCGTCGTGTCGAGGGAGACCTGGTACGACATGTCGCGCGGAAACCGCGTCGCGAGATCGGCCAGCGTCGCTTTGATGCGGTTGGCCACGTCGAGCGCGTTGGTCCCGGGGATCTGGAACACCGCGATGACCGCCGCCGGTTTGGCGTCGTGCCGCCCGATGGCGTTGTAGAGCATCGTGCCCAGCTCGAGCCGCGCGACGTCCCGGAGCAGCACCTGCGAACCGTCGGGGTTGGTGCGCAGGATGATGTTGCCGAACTGCTCTTCATCGAGCAGCCGGCCCTGGGTCTTCACGGTGTAGGTGAAGTCGGTGCCCGCCGCCGCCGGCGGGCCGCCAATCTGGCCGGCCGGACTCAGCTGGTTCTGCTGATTGATCGCGTTGACGATATCCGGCACGGTAATCCCGAGCCGCCCGATGCGATCGGGCCGGAGCCAGATCCGCATCGCGTAGTCGCTGCCGCCGAAGAGATTGATCTGGCCGACGCCGGGAATGCGCGCGATCGTGTCGTTGATGTTGATCGTCGTGTAGTTCGAGAGGAAGTTGCTGTCGTACGTGCCGTTGGGCGACTTGACCGAAATCACGAGCAGCGGGAACGCGAGCGCCTTCTTGACCGTCACGCCATAGTTCTTCACCGACTGCGGCATCTGCGGCATGGCCTCGGACACGCGGTTCTGCGTGAGCACGTTGTCCATGTCCAGGTTCGACCCGACCTCGAACGAGATCTTGAGGGTCAGCGTCCCGTCGTTGGCGTTCGTCGACTTCATGTAGATGCCCTGCTCGACGCCGTTGATCTTCTGCTCGAGCGGGGTCGCGACCGACGCTTCGACGTCCGTCGCGCTCGCGCCGATGAAGGTCGTCGTGACCTGCACCATGGGCGGCACGATCTCTGGGTACTGCGCGATCGGCAGCCCCTTCATGGCGACGAGGCCGACCAGAACGGTGATGATCGAGATCACCATCGCCACGATTGGCCGGTTGACGAAGAAGCGGGCCATCGTCTACCTGGCCTCGCCTGACGGCGTGGCAGGAGCGGGTTTCGCCGACACGGTCATGCCGTCCTGGACGCGCTGGAGCCCCTCGACGATGACCTTCTCGCCGGCCTGGAGACCTTCGTCAATCACCCAGAGACTGCCGACTTTCAAGCCGACCTTCACATTGTGAAAGGCGACCTTGTTGTCCGGCCCGACGGTCGCGACGCTGTAGAGGTTCTGCAGCTCCTGCACCGCCCGCTGTGGGACCAGCAGCGCGCCGACCTTCGTGTCGAGCACGAGCCGGATGCGGCCGTACTGGCCCGGACGCAGGACGCCGCCGGGGTTGGGAAAGAGGAACTGCACGCCGAGCGTGCCGGTCGTCGGATCGACCGCGCGCTCGACGGGGCCGACCTTGCCTTTCTGCGCGTAGACGGTGCCGTCGGCGAGGGTCAGCTGGATATCGAGATCCGGAGCGCCCGCGGCCTGGTTCGCCTGGCGGCGCTTGACGATATTCAGGTAGTCCGCCTCGGTGATGCCAACGCGGAAAATGATCGGATCAATCTGGGAGATCGTTGTAAGAAGGGTCGGTTCCCCTTTCCCGACGAGATTCCCGGGTTTGACCAGCATCGTGCCAATCAACCCGTCGAGCGGCGCGTCGATCGTCGTGTAGCCGAGGTTGATCGTCGCCTGCTCGACGGCGGCCTTCATCGCTTCCACCTGCGAGGTCGCCGCATTCTGCGCGGCGATCGCGTTGTCCAGCTCCTGCTGGCTGATAGCCTGCTTGGCGACGAGCGGCCGGTAGCGCGCGACGTCGTTGTTGGTCTTCTCGAGCCTCGCCTCCGCGGTCGCGAGGTCAGCTTTGGCGCCGGCGAGCGCCGCCTCGAAGGGTCTGCGATCGATCGTATAGAGGAGCGCGCCCTTCCGCACGAAGGTGCCCTCCTGGAAGCTCGCGGTCTCGAGGAAGCCCTCGACCCGCGCGCGGATGTCAACGTCCTGATAACCCTGCGTCTGCCCGACGACTTCCAGGTAGACGGGCACGTCCCGCTGAACCACGTCCGCGACGTACACTTCGGGCGGAGGCGGAGGCGGCGGCGCTTCTTTTTCGCACGCTGCCGCCCCAAGGGCCAGGATCGCTCCCCCGACGACGCTCCCCGCCAGCGTCCACCGCGTTCGCCGGGTGGACCAGCGGTCAGACCTGCTGCGCATCACATCCTCCCGATCCCTCTTTAATCGACCGGACACCAGCCCGCAAGAGCTTCAAGAGAAACGCACCAGAGTCGGGCCCGCGTTGGGGGACGCGGACACCCGACCCGGTGCGCGTGCGTCACGGCCGTTACCGAGGCCTGGACGCTGAGCGTTGCGGCCGAGCGCGTTTGACACGAGCAGCCGCGCGAAGAGCGGCGGTCCGCTCCCCGCGTGCTGTGTCAGCCTTCGGACTCGACCGTGGCCGCACCGGAGGGAACGGCCACGCGCCTCACGCGCGCGACTTTCCGTCCGACCCTGCGGACTTTACGTGCCGCCTTACGCGTGGCGCGGCGTGTGCGTCGTGCCACGATGCGGCCTCCGCGGCGAACTCGGCGAGCAACTCGCCGCGCCGTGCGACGCGTGCGACGAGCCACGCGACGGGACGTCCGCCGCGCCTTCCGCGCGGCCTTTCGGGCCTTCCTTCTCGAACTCGCCATGTGAGCCTCCTTGGCTGTCAGGAACCCTCGTTGCTACCGAGGCTTCGACGCGTAGGGATTCCCGCCGAGGGCGTTCGAGATGTCCGTGATCGCCTTCTGCGCTCTGACGCTGTTGCCGGCGTCGTCGAGCGGCGGCGAGATGACGGCAATCCCGAACTTGCCCGGCGACACGGCGATGATACCGCCGCCGACGCCGCTCTTGGCCGGCAGCCCCGTGTGATAGAGCCACTTGCCGGAGTCATCATAAAGGCCCGCGGTGGCCATCACTGCCAGAATGTACGGCACGTTCTTCGGATCAACGACCTGCTTGCCCGTCGCCGGATTCTTGCCGCCGAACGCGAGCGTCGCGGCCATCGTCGCCAGGTCCTTGGCGTTGACGCCGATCGAGCACTGCCGCGTGTAGAGATCGGTGGCCTGCTGCGGGTTCGACTTGATGAACTCGTACGCGTACATCAGCATGCCGATCGCCTGGTTGCGCTGGTTGCTGTCCGACTCGGATTTGTAGACGTCCTGGAGCACCTTGAGCTGGCGGCCGGCGAAGTCGTTGTGCATGCCGATGATCTTCGACCACACGGCGTCGGCCGTGGCGCCCGTCACCATGCTCGTCGCCGTGATCGCCCCGGGATTCACGAGCGGATTGATCTCCGGCCCGCCGAGCGCCTTCTGCGCGAACTCGACCGCCACAATCGAGTTGAACCGCATGCCGGTCGCATCGACGCCGATGCGCTTCTCGATCGACTCCGGTCCCTGTTCGTTGATGACTTGCGCCATCGTGAAGACCTTGGAAATCGACTGAATCGAGACTTCCGTCGTCAGGTCGCCAGCCGTGTAGATCTTGCCGTCGGCGGTGTAGAGGGCGATGCCGAACAAATCCGGGCTGACCTTCGCCAGCGCCGGAATGTAGTCCGCGTTCTTGCCTTCCTTCAGCGTCTTGTACTTGTTGAACGCGGCGTTGACCGCCGTCTGCGGATCCGGCGCCGCCTGGCGCGCCGAGACCGACAGCACCGCGACGGCCGCGACCGCCGCGATGCCGACGAGCCAGACCCGTCGGTGAGTGAGTACGCGTGTCTTCATGATCCTATCCTCCGAACTTCATGCCGAAGCTGTATTTGAACGAGAACTGCAGGCGGACGTCGTCCACCTTGAACCCGTCCGAGTTGTTTTCCCGGTGCGCCCACTGGAACTCACCACCCATCATCACGTTCTTGGCGGGTGTGGTCAGGACGTTGAACACGACGTACTGACCCCGGTGATACGCGTTGGGCGCCTGGCCGTCGCTGTTCGTGATGTTCACGAGCGAGTAGCCACCGGAGCTGCTGAGTTTCTCGTTCCAGTTGTGGTCGATGAAGAGGACGAGGCCCGTGACCGGCAGGGCCTCGCCAATGACCGGCGTCACCGGGTCGCTGAAGTTGTTCTTGACGCCGATGTCCACGGGCGCGGCGTTGAAGTAGTTCTGGATGCCGTGGCCGTAGACGTACTGCAGGCGCAACACGTCGTTCTTGCCCGCCTTGACGTTCGAGCTGAGGCTGAGGCCCCAGCCGGTGACGCTGCCGCTCAGGTTGAACTGGTCGACGAGCGTGTCGTCGTATTTGATCTCGCGGAGGATGCCGCCGACCTGCAGGTAGCCCATCTTGCCCTTGAGGCGCACGTGGCCCGTGAGATCCGGCAGCGGAAAGCGCGCCTTGATGTTCTGCAGCTCGACGCGGTCGGCATACGCGCCGGCATCGCCGCTCGCGCCCGGCGCTTCGACGGCCACCGCGCCCTGCATCTTGTCGTCATTCCTGAACTCGTAGAAGACCTGCGTGTTGCGGAAGAACAACATGCCGTTCGGTCCCCAGTAGTCGATGACGTTGGGGAAGACATCCACGTCCATGAACTGGCTGTTGGTCTGGCCGGCGCCGAACTGCTTCCATTGGCCCCAGGCGTGGCGGAGACGAATCGTCGTGACCCCCGCGTCCGGACCCACGCCGAACATGTCGAATTCGAACTGCCCCTTGACGTTGCCGTCCGAGGTCGGGAGCTCGCCCTTGACGCCGAACCGGCTCTGCCGCGGACTCAGGTAGAAGTGACCGTCCTGGCCAAACTGATTCGCGAACGATGGCAGCTTCGTCGGGCGGTTGACGTCATACCAGTTCGGGTCGTTCTGCTTGAAATCGGCGATCGCATCGGCCTGGCCGAAGCCGTAGACCTCGAGCGTCCCCTTGTCTGCCGCAGGCTGCACTGTGCCGTACCCTTCCCACCCGGCCCTCGTCGTTGGCATCAGGACACTCGAGACGCCGCTGCTGGTGCCAGGCGCGGGCGTGGGGCTCGGCGTGGTCGCGGACGTGCGCGACGCGTCCGGCAGCGATGCCGGCGAAAGGGTCAACGCCACCGACGGTGCCGGCGAGGACGGGCTGACGCCCTGCGCCCACGCGGCCGTCGAGACTCCGACCATCAGCAGCAGGACCAGACTCCCCCGCCACCCGGCCGGACCGTGCATCGTTTGTCTCACGTGCATTGCTTGCTCCTTGTCAAAACCAAACGTTCACTTCACGTTCGCTCGTTCCCAGTCGCGGACGCGCTTGCGTCCTTCGTTGAAGATTCGTTCGTAGTTGCCCTTGCGCACCTTGAGGCTCGTCTCCGGCGTGAGCCTGGCGAAGACCGGCGCCCACATGTCGAACACGGCGTAGTACGGCCCGGGACCCGCGGGCGCCACCGTGTCCGTGCCGAACAGGAAGCGGTCGGGATACCGGTTGAGCATGTCGGCCACCCGCGCGATGGCCTCGGGCGTCGAGACTGCGTACTTGGCGACCTCGTCCCAGGAGATGTCGAAGTTCAAATGGCTGAGGGCGGGATCCGCCAGCATGGCCTCCACCAGCTCAACGTGATTCGGGTTGCGCTCGGCGGCCTCGGCCGACACCGTCGTCGGGTGGACCACGCGGCCCAGCCCCGTGTGCGCCCAGATGATCGTCGTCTTCGGATGTCGCTTGAGGAGCGCCTTCATCTGCGTCAGATACACGGGCTCGGTGTCCGTCTTCGCGAACGGCATGTCAATGTCGCTATGCAGGATCACGACGAGCCCGACTTCGCCCGCGAAGTCAAGGATGCGATCGAGCGCCGGGTTCGTCAGGCTGGCCGTCTCACCAGAGACCTTCGACGAGACGAACTCCTTGTGGATGCTGAACTCGCCGATGCCGGTGAAGACTCCAGGAAAGACCTGCAGCACGCGCCGGATGTGATCGACGCCGTACATGTCCGCGGGATTGAAGCCGGTGATCATGGGATCGAACCGCGCCTGCTCGTCCTTGGTCAGCGACTTGTACTGGCTGGCGATCCACGCGTCGGTGAACGAGTAGTAGTAGAGCGGCGCGTCGCTCTGCAGGTAGTAGGTCGGCGCGAAGTCGCCGGAGTTTGCGTACGACCACTCCTGCTGGAGCGGGATGCCGAACAGTGTCGACCGACCGACACGCGTCCCCATGATCTTCAGGAAGTCGTGGACGTCGATGCCCTGCTGGACGTAGTTCGTCAGATGGAAGTGCGAGTCGTAGAATTCGTTGGCGCTGCCCTGCCGCGCGGCGACAGGTGTCAGACTCCACGCCGCGATGACTATTCCCAGGCCGGCAACCAGGATCGACGCACCGCGCACAGTTCGCTTGGGAGTCATCAGAAGTTCATCTCCAGGTTGATGTGAAACACGATCCCGTGTGCCCCGACCGGGTAGGGATACGCCGTATAGCCAACCGGGCTGTGGTTGACGTGCATGAACTCGCCGTTCAAGCGAAGGCCACGCTCCTTCATGAAGTACCAGTTCTCGCCGAAGCGGTACTCCCCGTCGTTGCCGTAGTCGCCGAAGATCTGCGACCAGCTGACATACAGCTGGAGGATCTTCTGTATCACCATCGCCGAGGTCTGGACCTGATAGCCGTTGTCGCTGATCGTCGGAAGGCCCGCAGTGTGCGGGCCGACGAAGCTCCCGAGCCAGCGGCGGTAGTACTCGCCCTCGGCCGACATGCCGTGGTACTTGATGCCCGCGTCGAGGCTCGTCATCTGGTAGCCCGCCTCGGTGATCGAGATCCCCGGACCGAACAGATCAGGCGTGAAGATGTTGCTGCCATCGGTCAGCCGCAGCTGCGTGTTCTCGATGTCCTCCGTTCCGGGCTGGCTCTGACGATCCTCCGTGCTCCGCGTGTAGTGGGCGCCGAACCGGATCGCGACCTTCTCGTGATTGTCGTAGTCACCGAACGTCCCCCACAGCCCGAACTCTCCCGTCGTCGGCAGCCACTGGATCATGTAGGACTGGGTGTCGAACTTGTTGTCGAGTTGCGCCGCGCTGACGCCGAGCGTGCTCAGGTTGTTCGCGACCATCGCCATGTACTTGACCGTCGTGCTCAGCTCGCCTTTCAACCAGACGCCCGTCGTGTACGATCCGCGGAAGAACTCGTCGGCGATAAGACGATCGTCGACGCCGAGCCAGTACGGAAACTGCCCCTCCGTGCTGCGCGTCGAGGGCAGCGACGTGATGCCCGCGCCCACGGTCACCTGCCGGTTGAAGCTGTACGAGATGTTGCCGCCTCCGACCACCTGCGCCGGCTGGCCTTGCGACGTGTTGGCCGACCACACATAGAGGTAGTAGCGGAACTTCGGCGTGATGTACCAGCCCGAAAACGGCGCGAAGAACTTCTGCAGCTGCATGTCCTGCCGCGGCGAAATCGTCTTGGTGTTTCCGAACGCGTCCGTATAGGTGGCGTCCAGATTCCGCTGGTTCAGATAGCGGGCGTAGGTGAAGAGGCGGAAGTAGATCTGACCTTTGTCGCCGTCATACAGCAGGAAGCCGACGTTTGGAACGTGCTCGAGCGGCTTCGCCTTCGCCGGCGCCTGTCCCTGCGGAAGCTGACCCGCGAAGAACACGCCCGAACAGCCGTCGGCCACCCAGATCCCGGCGTCGTCATAGCCCCAGGTCTTACCCAGCAGGCACGCGGCCGATCCGCTCGACCTCAGCAGCGCAACGCCCGCCGACGTGTCGGCCTTGCAGACCACTCGCTGACCGGCCTCCGAATTGCACTCCACCCTATTCTGGGCTGCGGCCTGCAGCGCAGCCGCCTGCGCCGGAGAAATCCCGCCCTGCGTCTGCTGCCCTTGCTGCCCCTGCTCCAGCGGCAAGAAGGTCTGGGAAGCCGCCGTTCCCGCGCCTAGTGCCGAGTTCAGCAGAAAGGCCAAGGCAAGTTGTCCGAACGTCGATCGGGCACTCCGCATCCGTGGGCCCCCCAAAGCCCGCGAGGGATCAGCAGCCTCTGTTGCCAACGCCGTTGTGAAGCACTGCCCGTGCCAAGAACGAGCCGATGGGTCGCCCGCCTCATCCCCTTGATTCGCGTCAACTTGGCTTGAATGCCACTGGCTCCCCTCCTACGACGGGGGGAGATTCCCCGAAATGCCGTGGAATCCCCCCCGCGACCTCGGAGGACGCCCAGCCGCGGACCATCCGTCAGCCGCGCCGGACCAGTCGAATCGCTTGGCGCACTGCAGGTTCCGGCCATCGTCGAATTGGGCGCACGCTGGCATGCGACGTGCTGTCTCGTTCCTCACCGGCTGCCTGCCGCTTGCTGGCGGGAGCCACGTACTACGAGCGCGATGGCTCCTCCCTCGGTTCACATGACGGTGCAGTGGCGGGTGACACCCGGCGAGGCTCGCCCGATTACTGAGGCGTTGCACGCCCTGATGGTCGCGGCGCGCGCCGAGCACGGCTACCTGAACTGTTCGCTATCGACCGAGCTCGGGGAGTCCGCTCAGCTCTGCTATCGCGAGGAGTGGCAAACGGAGGAGGACCTGCGGCGTCAGATTCATACCGCGCGGTTCGCCAAAGTGGCAGAATTGATCGAACGCGCCAGCCAGCCGCCGAAAGTGCAGTTCCATCTGTCAGATGCCGTCCGCGGTCTCGACTACGCCGAAGAACTGCTCGGGAGGAAAGAAAAATGAACGCGGGTCATCGCCATCACGGGACGCGCGCGGTCATCGCGCTCGTCTGTGTTTTCAGTCTCGTCGCCTCCCCCACCGCTCCGCTCGTGACCGCGCAGGGTCAGGCCACGACCACGGCGGCCAAACCGGCCGCGACCCCGAAGCCCGCCGCGGCGCCTGCGACGGCGGCCCAGGCGCCCGATGGCGGCTGGCCGCGGTCGTATGTCACCAAGAGCGGCTCCGCGTTCATCGTCTACCAGCCGCAGATCGCTTCATGGACGGGCCAGCAGAAGATGGTGGCCTACGCCGCCGTCTCCTACACGCCAAAGGGCGGCGCCAGCCAGAAACCGGACCTCGGCACGATCCAGGTCGAGGCCAGCACGAGGGTCTCGACGACCGAGCGTCTGGTGAACTTTGCGGACTTCAAGATTCTCGAAGCCAATTTCTCCACGCTGAAGAAGGAACAGACGCAGGAGATCGTCGGAGAGATCACCGACGGCTTCCCCACCGCGGAGCGCGTGATCGGACTCGATCGCGTGCTCGAGATGATCGATACGAGCGACATCATCCCGAAGAACATCGACGGCGTGAAGGCCGATCCGCCGGTGATCTTCTTCAGCAAGAAACCCGCGGTCGTCGTCAACATCGACGGCGATCCGATCTGGAGCGAAGTGAAGGGCACCGATCTCAAGTTCATGATCAACACGAACTGGGATCTGTTCCAGCACACGCCCTCCAGCACGTTCTATCTGCGAAACGACCAGACCTGGCTCAAGGCGACCGACCTCAAGGGGCCGTGGGGACCCGCGGGATCGCTGCCCGCGAGCTTCAGCAAGCTGCCATCCGACGACAACTGGAAGGACGCGCGCGCGGCGGTGCCCGGCAAGAAACTCTCGGCCTCGAATGCGCCGACGGTCTTCGTCTCCAACGTTCCGGCCGAGCTCATTCTGCTCAAGGGCGAGCCGGAGTACGACGCCGTGTCTGGCACCGGGCTCTTCTGGGTGAGTAACACCGAGGCCGACGTGTTTCGGATGGGCAAGACCGGCCTCGTGTACTACCTGGTGTCGGGCCGCTGGTTTTCGGCGCCGGACTTCACCGGACCGTGGACGTTCGCGACGCCGAATCTGCCCGAGGATTTCAAGAAGATTCCGCTCGAGCACGACCGCTCACGGGTTCTGGCCTCCGTGCCGGGATCATCGAAGGCTATGGAAGCGGTGCTGCTCGCGAGCATCCCGCAGACGGCGCGCGTGAACAAGAAGACGCTTCAGGCGCCGGAGGTCCAGTACGACGGCGGGGCGCCGAAGTTCGAGCCCATCGAGAAGACGACGGTCTCGCGCGCGGTCAACACCGACAAGGACATCATCAAGGTCGGCGACCTGTACTACATGTGCTTCCAGGGCGTCTGGTTCATGGCCAAGAGTCCGACCGGGCCCTGGGAAGTGACGGGGCAGGTGCCGAAGGAAATCTACGAGATCCCGATCAGCTCGCCGTCCTACAACGTGACGTACGTCACGGTCGAGGACGACAACGACGAATGGGTCACCTTCGCGGCCGCCGCGATGTACACCGGCGTGATGATCGCGTGGGGCTGCACGATGTGGGGCACCGGATGGTACTACCCGCCCTACTATTACGGCGGCATCTACCGTCCGTACTATCCGACCTACGGCTACGGCGCCTGGTACAACCCGTGGACCGGCGCCTACGGGCGCGGCTACGCGGCGTATGGACCGTACGGCGGCGCGGGCTACGCGGCGCGCTACAACCCGGCGACCGGGACCTACTCGCGCGGCGCGGTCGCGTACGGACCGGGCGGCGCGCGCGGCTACGCCGAGGCGTACAACCCGCGCACCGGCGGCTACGCGCAGACGCGGCAGGGGTCCAACGTCTACGGCAGCTGGGGATCGACCTCCGTACAGCGCGGTGACCAGTGGGCCCAGACCTCGCGCGTGACGAACAACCGCACGGGCACCACGACTCGCGTGACCCAGGGCAGCGGCGGCGGCACCTCGGTCAGCCGCAACACACCCGGGCCGGGCGGCGGCTTCGTCGGGCAGAGCGGCAGCGGCGATGTGTACGCCGGCCGCGACGGCAACGTGTACAAGAAGAGCGGCGACAGCTGGCAGAAGTACGACAACGGCAGCTGGAACAACGTCAACACACCGAACCCGCAGAATCGTGCAGGTCAAACGGGCACGGCTGGCACGACCGGCACGACGGGCGCCGGACGATCGGGCCAGGCCGGCTCGCAGGTCGATAGTCGCCCGAGCGGCACGACCGGCAGCAGCTCGCCGACGATCAACCAGCTCAATCGAGACTCGGCGTCTCGTTCGAGTGGCGCACAACGGACGAACGACCTCGGCAGCGTCCGCAGCGGCAGCACGTCGCGCACCGGCAGCTATCGGCCGAGCGGCGGGGCGTCGCGCGGCGGCGGCGTCCGCCGCGGCCGCGGCAACATGCCGCTGAACTGACGCTGATTGTGTGAGCGCTAAGACACCGCCTGCGCCTTGGAAGCCAGACGCGGTGAGGTTTCAGGAGGACAACATGAAGCGAGTGTTCTTGATCGCCGCGGCTCTTCTGACGGTCGCGACGATGGCGTGGGCGCAGGACGTGCGGTACAACTTCGACAAATCCGCGAATTTCTCGAAGTACAAGACCTTCAAGTGGGTCGAAAACAAGAGCGGTGACCAGCTCGACTCTCTGACCAAGGGCGACATCCAGAGTGCCATGGAGGCTGAGCTGGCCAAGAAGGGGCTGCAGAAGAGCACGACGGACGCGGCAGACCTCTACATCACCTTTGCGGCCTCGGTCAGCACCGAGAAGCAGGTGAACACCTTCGACACGGGCTACGGCGCCGGTCCGGGTTGGTACGGCCCGTATGGCTACGGCGGCTGGAGCGGCGGTTCGAGCACGTCGACCACTTACACCATCTACAACGGCACGGTCGTGGTGGACATGTACGACGTCGGCACGAAGCAGCTCGTGTGGCGCGGGGCGGTGTCCAAAGAGCTCGACGTGAACGCCAAGCCCGACAAGCGGGCCAAGAACATCAAGAAGGCGACCGAGAAGCTGTTCAAGAACTACCCACCCCCGCCGCCGAAGGACAAGAAATAAGGCCGGCGACTGTTATCAACGAGAAGAGGAGGCATCATGCGGAGTTTGGGACTCATAGTCGCGGCTGCCGTCGCGGCGTGCTGCGTCAGCGCGCCCGCGCAGGCCCAGGACAGAAAGGTGCAGGTCAATATCGGGGGTGGCTACACCGCGACCACTGGCAAGGTGCACGATCACCTCGGTGACGGGGGAAACTTCATGATTGGCGTGACGTTCAACGCCAATGAGCATCTGGGGATCCAGGCGGAGTACGGCTACACGCCGGTCGGCAGCAAGGAAGTCGACGTGCCTTACGTCCAGCCGCTCAGCGGCAGCGCACAGGTCTCGGCCGGACACCACATGCACCAGGGCACGTTCAACCTGATCGGAAAGTTCGGCGCCGCTGACGCCAAAGCCCGGCCCTACGGCGTGGTCGGCGTCGGCGTCTACGATCGCGTCGTTCAGTTGACCTCGCCCGGCACAGGACTCGTCACGGTCTGCGACCCGTGGTGGTACATCTGCTACCCCGTCGCCGTGCCTGTGACGAACATCCTCGGCGAGCGATCCAGCACCGACTTCGGCATGAACTTCGGCGGCGGCGTGAACGTCAAGCTGGCGGAACACGTCGCCTTCTACACCGAAGCGCGCTTCCACTACATCTGGGGCCCCAAAGCATCGTCCTTCATCCAGGGCACGCCGCCGGCCGGGTTCGTCGATTCAAACGCGAACGGGCAGTACTTCCAGATCACCTTCGGGCTGAGGTTCTGAGGCCTGCGCCGGTGGGGGCCCACTCAGGGTCCCCACCGCGTGTCCTTCGTGGCGCTCGTTTCCTCCGAAATATCGGAGCATTGTTCGAACAAAGTCGCTAGAATAGCCGTTGGCGTGCTGCTGACGGATAACCTCGCCTTTCGACTCGCCGTTGATGCCTCGCCAAATGGGGTCATCGTGAGCGACGAGGACGGGTGCATCCTCTTCGTGAATCAACAAGCCGAGGCGATCTTCGGCTACGAACCTGGCGAACTCGTCGGCGGGACGATGAACGAGCTGATCCCGGACGCGAGTTTTACCGGTGACGCTCCGGGCCCGCACGGCCTCCCGCTCGATCGGCAGACCCGCACGATGAAGGCCGCGCGCGATCTGAGCGGCCGCCGCAAGGACGGATCGGTCGTTCCGGTCGGGGTCGGGTTCGCGGTCACCGAGCAGGACGGGGCGCGGCTCGTCATCGCGTCGGTCGTGGACCTGACCGAGCGTCGCGACCTTCAGGACCAGCTGCACGACTCGCTCGTCCAGCGTCTGGCGTTCGAGCAGCTCCTCGCCAACCTGGGCGCCCGGTTCGTCAACCTCCCGCCGGGCGAAGTCGACGCGGCAATCATCGACACCCAGCGTCAGATCGCCGAGTCCCTCGACCTGGACCGAAGTGCCTTGTGGGTGTTCCCGCCTGAGGGCGGCGCGATCTGCACGCACAGCTGGACGCGGCCCGGCTATCCGCAGGTGCCCCCGCGCCTCGAGGGCCGCGAAGTGCTGCCCCAGCTCGTGCCCCGGTTGCGGGCCGGCGAGATCATCGCGTTTGAGCGCCTCGACGAGGTGGCGGGACCGATTGATCGGGAGAGCCTTTCGAAGTACGGAACAAAGTCCAGCGTCACTGTCCCGATGAAGACGACCGGCGAGACGCTCGCCGCCCTGTCCTTCGGCGCGCTTCGGGTCGAACGATCGTGGCCGCCCGGCTTGATCGAGCGCTTCCGCCTCGTGGCCCTCCTCTTCGAGCAGGCGCTCGCGCGCCGCCGCGACCAGGAGCACCTGACGGCGGCCCTGGCCGAGGTCAAGCAGTTGCAGGATCAGCTGGCCCTGGAGAACACGGAACTGCGAGGCGAAGTCCGCGCGCTTCGCGCGCCGAGGCTGGTCGTGGCCGAGAGCGCCGCCGCGCGCCAGGTCCTGGAGCAGATCGAGCCGGTGGCCGCCACGACGGCGACCGTGCTGCTGCTCGGCGAGACCGGCAGCGGCAAGGAAGTGTTCGCGCAGGCGATCCACGAGCTGAGCCCACGGCACAAGCGGCCGATGGTGCGCGTCAACTGCGGCGCGATTCCGAGCGCGCTGATCGAGAGCGAGCTCTTCGGCCGTGAACGGGGCGCGTACACCGGCGCGCTCGCCCGGCAGATCGGCCGGTTCGAAGCCGCCGACGGCTCCACGGTGTTCCTCGACGAGATCGGCGATCTGCCGATCGAGGCTCAGGTGAAGCTGCTCCGCGTCCTGCAGGACAAGGTCATCGAACGGCTGGGCAGCAACCAGACGATCAAAGTGGACGTGCGGATCATTGCCGCGACGAACCGCGACCTCGAGAAGGCGGTCGCCGAGCGGACGTTCCGCGAGGATCTCTTCTATCGCCTCAACGTCTATCCGATCACGATCCCGCCGCTTCGCGAACGGCCCGAAGACATCCCGGTGCTGGTGTGGACGTTCGTGGACGAATTCTCGAAGGCCTTCGGGAAGCGCATCGAGTCGATTTCGAAGGACAGTCTCGCGGCGCTTCAGCGCTACGGCTGGCCCGGGAACGTCCGCGAGCTCCGCAATGTCGTCGAGCGTGCGGTCATCGTGGCGACCGGCCCGCGGCTGACGCTCGAGCCACCCTCGCCCAGCGCCTCTGCGTCGCCCCGCAGCCCCGCGCCGACCGGCCGACTGACCGACGTCGAGGCCCAGCACATCCGGAGCGTGCTCGACAGCGCCGGCTGGCGGGTACGGGGCAAGAACGGCGCGGCCGAACGGCTCGGCATGAAGCCGACGACGCTCGAGAGCCGGATGGCGAAGCTCGGCATCCGCCGGGAGCGCAGGTCAGGCGACTAGGCTCCGCCCTTGGCCGGCGGCGGCGCCCATCGATCCTTGGGCACGACCTTCGGCGCGTGCGGATCGCCCAGATAGTGCGGCGACATGATCTGGACGCCGTACTCGTTGAAGGCATCCTGAATGTTGGCGTGCAGCGCCGCGAGCGTGAAGACGCGCGTCCGCGGGTCGTCGAGCATCGCGAGCAGCGTGTAGCGCACGTAGAAATCCTCGAGCGCCGTCTGCAGGACGAACGGCTGCGGCTCGCGGCGTAGCCCCGGCGTTCTGGCCGCCGCCGCGAGCAGCATCGCCTCGACCTGCCGCCACGGCGCGTCGTAGCCGATCGTCACCGAGGTTGACGCCAGCGCCGTCGTCCCGCCCGCGGCTCTCGAGTAGTTCGTGACCTCGCGCGAGATCACGACCGTGTTCGGCACGGTCACGGCCTCCCGCCACGGCGTCTCGAGCTTCACCGAGAGCGTCCCGAGGTGGGTCACGGTCCCCTCGACGTCGCCCAGACGCACGTAGTCGCCGACGCGAAGCGCCCGCGAGTACGTCGCCGTGAGGCCGCTCATGACCTGACCGACGAGGCCCGTCGAGCCGAGCGAGACGACGAGCCCCACAAAAACGCTGACGCCCTTGAAGGCGTCGGTGCTACTGCCAGGCAGGTGGGGATAGGAGACGATTAGCGCGAACAGCCACACGAGGCCGGTCAGGAGCTTGCGCGTCGGCGCCGCCGTCTCCGGAAAGATCCACGGCACCGAGATCCGGCCGTGTTCGACGGCGTCGAAGAACATCCGCACCAGACGCACGAGCAGCCGTGCAAACAGCACGATCAGCGCCACGGTGACCAGACCGGGAATCGCGTCCAGCACGCCGCGGCCCAGCCAGGCCACTTCGCTGAGCAGGTACCCGCGCATCGCGTCGCCCCAGGGCCGCGTGTACGGAAACCGGCGCAGCACGGCCACGAGCCACCAGTACGCCGTCACGGCGACGACGACGATGGAGGCGACGTGCACGGCGCGTTGCGCGTAGTCGCTCAGCCGCGCCTGCCGCGCGATGGCGGCCGCCGCCTCCTTCGAGGCCGACAGGCGCCGCTCGGTGATCGACGCGACCCAGCGCGCCGTAACGCGATCGACCCGGCGGACGATCCACAGAACGGCGAGCAGGATCGCGGTGAATCCGAGCGCGATCAACGCCTCGGACAGCAGCCGGCGCGGCGAATGCGCCTCGGTAATCTCGTCGAGGGCCTGCTGCAGGTGCGCGACGGCGGCCTGCGTCTTCGCCTCGATGGTCTCGCCGCCCAGCTCGTCGACATCGGCCGGCAGAATTGCGAACACGTCGTGACCGTCCACGGCCACCATGAACGCGGTCTCGACGGGCCTGAAGGCCGCGCGCGACGCGGCACCCTGCGACACGAGATAGCCCAGCTGGCTCTCGGCGCTGGCCACGCGGTCGGCCGACGATCGTCCCAGCACCGACGCGCGGAGCACGACGATGTCGCGGTTGGCGAGCTGCAGGGTGACCGGCGCGTCCGGCTTCGCGCTGGCGATGAGCGCCAACAGGCCCGGCACGCTCGAAGGCGCCGTCGTCTGAGTCTGGGCGCGTGCGGGAACGACCAGCCAGCCAACCAATGTCACCGCCAGAGCGAGCGCTCGGAACCTCACGACCGGGAAGCATACGACTCGACGGCCCGCTGTCACCAGCAAAAGAAGATCGGCATGCTAGGATGCGATGTTCCCTCGAAGGAGTCGCACGTGACCGTGACCGAAGCCGTAACGAAGCTTGCCCCCTCGTTCTCCGGACAACTGCTTGAACCCCCGCATCCCGCATACGACCAGGCGCGGCGCGTCCACAACGGCCTCGTCGACAAGCGCCCGGCCCTCATCGCACGGTGCCTGGGCACCGCCGACGTCGCTGACGCCGTCAAGCTGGCACGCGAGCAGAATCTGGAGGTCGCCGTCCGCGGCGGCGGACACAACGTCGCCGGCCGCGCGGCCATCGACGGCGGGCTGATGATCGATCTGCAGCCGATGAAGGGTGTTCTCGTCGACGCGAAGGCGCGGACCGTGCGCGCCCAGGGCGGCGTGCTCTGGAAGGAGCTCAATCGCGAGACGGAAGTGCACGGTCTCGCGACCACCGGCGGGGTCGTCGGATCGACCGGTATCGCCGGTCTCACGCTCGGCGGCGGCATCGGCTGGCTGATGCCGAAGTACGGCCTCGCGCTCGACAACCTGCGGTCGGCCGAGATGGTCATGGCCGACGGCAGCGTCAGGCGCGCGAGCAAGGATGAGAATCCGGATTTGTTCTGGGCGATCCGCGGCGGCGGCGGCAATTTCGGGATCGCCTCGTCGCTCGAGTTCACCCTGCACCAGGTGGGACCGGTCATTACCGGCGGGCTGGTCGCGCATCCGTTCCCTGCCGCGCGCGACGTGCTCAGGTTCTTCCGCGATCAGTGCGCGAACCTGCCCGACGAGATGATGCTGGCGGCCGGCTTGCTCTTCGCGCCCGACGGATCGGGCCACAAGGCGGTCGGCATGATCGCGGCGCATTCGGGGTCGCAGGCCGCCGGCGAAGCCGCCGTGCGCCCGATCAAGGCCTTTGGCACGCCGGTCATGGACGCGATGGGACCTATTCCCTACACCGTCCAGAACGGCCTGCTCGACGCCGCATTTCCGAAAGGCGCCCTCAACTACTGGAAGGCGCAGTTCCTGACCGATCTCTCCGACGCCGCCATCGACGCGATCATCGAGGGCTTCGACGCGTGCCAGCTCCCGATGTGCCAGATGGTGATCGAGCACCTCCACGGCGCGGGGTGCCGCGTGCCCGTGGCCGGCACCGCGTGCGCGCTCCGCGTGGAAGGATTCAATGTCGTGATCATCTCGCAGTGGACGGATCCGAAGGACACCACGGCCGGCATGGGCTGGTGCCGCAAGACGTACTCGTCGCTCGAGCCGTTCTTTGCACCGACACGGTACGTGAACTATCTCGAGGCCGATGTCGCGGGCGACCCGGCGGCCCTGGTCTACGGCCCGAACTACCCGAAGCTGCGCGAGCTCAAGAGGAAGTTCGATCCGGACAACTTCTTCCACACGAACGTGAACATCCGGCCGGCGTAATCAGCGGCGCACCTCTTCGCTCCCCTGCACCGCCGGCTTGTCGTCACTTGGCCGGCGTCACGCTGATCGCCAATGCCTGGGTGTACGTGATCTCCACCGTGTCGCCGGCCTTGAAGCCCTCGAGGTTCTTCTTGTCCTCGACTTTGAACGACAGGGTCCGCCCGTCGCTGCCCTTGATCGTGACCGACGGCACCTTCGGATCGATCGCCACGATGGTGACCGTCGCCGTGAACTGCTGCGAGATCGTGCCCCCGGGTTTGTTGCCGGGCGTGCGCGTGACGGCGGCCTGCATCGGCGGCTTGGGCGGCGCGTTGGTCGCTTTGATGGCCGACACGAGCGACTCGTAGTAACGCATCGTCACTTTGTCGCCGACCTTCAGCGCGTCGAAGCGCTGGACCTCTGGCCCGCAGACGACATCGCTCAGCGCGCCGTTCTTGTCCTTGAGCGTCACGACGCGCGCCGAGTGATCGATCGCTTCGATCGTGAATGTCTCCGTCACCGTGGCGCCCATCGTCTTCGATTGCGCGCCGAGTGACGCGACGAGTAATAGTGTGATCCCCACGACCGCCGTACTCCACGTCTTCATGTGACCTCCTCGCGCGTGACTTCCACGAGCTTTGACCGCCAAAGCACGAACCGGGTCACGTCCGGACTCGCCGGGATTCGGCGAGCGCAACTATCCCTACTGTACAATCGTTCGCCGTCACGGCCGGCCACGACATGTCGTGAGCGTGCGGCTGGGCAGATGGGCAGGATCGCGCAAGACGCTCAGTGAACCGTTCAAGACATCGGAAGGCGGTGGACATTCGGGTCAGGAAGGTGTTCTGCGGAAGCGTTCGGCCCGACTGCGCCACTCGCGGCGCGTCAATCGACCTGCTGGAATCGATGTTCCCCGTTCGCGCGCGCTCCCGGGCACGGCGCATCGCCGGCGGCTGGGGAAATATCTACATGCGGGACAGAAAATTCGAGCACTATCGCCGCGTGATCGCACCGCGGCTCTGAGGACCGTCCGACACGTCGTGGCAGGTCTCTTGCAGGTTGGAAACGCGGCTTTCTGCCCTCCCAGAGCTTGCCCGCCCCGGTGGCACATCGCCCCAGCTGAAGATGAGGACGTCATGGCAACCAACGAACAACGTCGACTCGAGGAAGCCCGCACGGGGACCGCAGCATGGAAGAAGTGGGGGCCGTACCTGAGCGAACGGCAGTGGGGCACCGTCCGCGAGGACTACAGCGAGAACGGCGACGCCTGGAACTTCTTCACCCACGATCAGGCCCGCTCGCGCGCCTACCGATGGGGCGAAGACGGCATCGCCGGCATCTCCGATGACAAGCAGCGCCTCTGCTTCAGCCTTGCCCTCTGGAACGGCAGGGACCCCATCCTCAAGGAGCGGCTGTTCGGCTTGACGAACAGCGAGGGCAACCACGGCGAGGACGTGAAGGAGTACTACTTCTACCTCGACAGCACGCCGACGCACTCGTACATGAAATATCTCTACAAGTACCCGCAGGCGGCCTTTCCCTACGCCGACCTGCTGGAAAAGAATCGCCAGCGCACGCGCAACGACATGGAGTACGAGCTCCTCGACACCGGCGTCTTCAACGACGACCGTTATTTCGACGTGTTCGTGGAGTACGCCAAGGGTGCGGCTGAGGACATTCTCGTGCGGATCACGGCGGCGAACCGCGGACCGGATCCGGCTGAGCTGCACCTGCTGCCGACGCTGTGGTTCCGCAACGACTGGTCGAAGTGGATTGCGGAATCGAACAGATCTTCCGAACGGCCCAACCTCAAGCAGATCGAGGCCCCGGCGGGCGCCACGGCAGTGGCCGCGACCCACCCCGTGCTGGGTGCCTTCACCCTGTCGTGCGAAGGCGAGGTGCCGCTGCTCTTCACCGAGAACGACACGAACCACGCACGGCTGTTCGGCGGGCAGAACGAGAGCCAGCATGTCAAGGACGGCATCAACGATTACATCGTGCAAGGCCGATCCGAGGCGGTGAATCCAGCCAAGCAGGGAACGAAGGTCGCGGCGCACTACCAGATCAAAATCGGCCCCGGAAAGAGCAAGGTGATCCGGCTTCGGCTCTCGAGCCGTTTCCTCGACCTCAAGGGGCAACCCTTTGGCAAGCCGTTCGACTCGCTCTTCGATGAGAGGGTTCGCGAGGCTGATGAGTTCTACCAGTCAGTCACGCCACCGTCCGTGAGCCCCGACCAGGCCGGCGTCATGCGCCAGGCCCTCGCCGGCATGCTGTGGAGCAAGCAGTTCTTCTTCTTCGACGGCGACAACTGGCTGGACGAGCACCACTCCAATCCCCTGCACAAGGGATATCGAAGCTCGCGCAACTCCGAGTGGTACCACATGCTGAATCAGGACATCATCTCGATGCCCGACAAATGGGAGTACCCGTGGTATGCCGCCTGGGACCTGGCCTTCCACACGCTCCCGATCTCGATCGTCGACCCCGACTTCGCGAAGGATCAGATGCGGCTGATGCTCCGAAGCGCCTATCTGCACCCCAACGGTCAGATGCCGGCCTACGAGTGGAACTTCAGCGATGTGAACCCGCCCGTCCACGCCTTTGCGACGCTGTTCCTCCATCGCACCGAGCAGGCGCTGCGCGGCCAGGCCGATGTCGATTTCCTCAAACTGACCTTCAACAAACTCCTGCTGAACTTCACGTGGTGGGTCAACCGCAAGGACCGCTTCGGCAAGAACGTGTTCGAGGGGGGCTTCCTCGGCCTCGACAACATCGGCGTGTTCGACCGCAGCGCCCCGCTTCCGACGGGCGGCCATCTCGAACAGGCGGACGGCACGGCGTGGATGGCGCTCTTCAGCCAGAACATGCTGGAGCTGGCCGTCGAGCTCGCTGCGCACGACCCGAATTACGAAGAGATGGTGTTCAAGTTCGTTGAGCACTTCTACTACATCGCCGCGGCGATGAACCAGCCGGGGTCAGACGGGATGTGGGACGAGGAAGACGGCTTCTACTACGACCTGCTCCGCCTTCCCGACGGCGGCGCCATGCGGCTCAAGGTGCGGTCGATGGTGGGACTCCTCCCGCTCTGTGCGACCACGGTGATCGAGAAATGGCAGCGGGAGCGCGTACCGCGCGCGATGGCAGGCATCGCGGAGCGCCTGAAGCGGATACCCGAGCTGGGCAAGACGATGCACCCCACCGGGCCGAGCCACTTGGGCGTAGACGAACGAGGGATCCTCGCACTGGTCAGCCCGGAGCGCCTCCGCCGAATCCTGACGAAGATGCTCGATGAGAACGAGTTCCTCAGCCCGTACGGGATCCGGGCGCTTTCGAAGTTCCACAAACAGCATCCGTACACCTTCAACGCGGGCGGCCAGGAACTCCGCGTCGACTATCTGCCGGCCGAGTCGAATACCGGGATGTTCGGTGGGAACTCCAACTGGCGGGGCCCGATCTGGATGCCTGTGAACATCCTGCTCCTCCGGGCGCTGCAGAACTTCTATCTGTACTACGGCGACAACTTCAAGATCGAATGCCCCACCGGCTCGGGGAAGCAGATGAACCTCTTCGAAGTGAGCCGGGAGATCGGTGACCGGCTGACTCGAATCTTCACACGCGACGATCAGGGTCGGCGACCCGTCTACGGCGGTGCGGAGAAATTCCAGACCGATCCGCACTGGCGCGATCACATCCTGTTCTACGAGTACTTCCACGGCGACAACGGCGCCGGGCTCGGCGCGAGCCATCAGACGGGCTGGACCGGACTGGTGGCCAAGCTCATCCAGCTGCGCGGCTTCCTTGATGCCAAGCGGTTGCTCGAATCCGGCAAGGCCGGTGCCTTCGCTCGCGAGGCCAAAGTGGGCGCTGGCGCAGGCGCCGCTTAAGACGGCTCGCGTCCACGCTCTCGAGCGCGTTCGTCGTGCAGATGATTGGCTGTGCCGTCGGGCTTCAGTGAGCGGCGAGATTTCCTTCACGCTTGGCGAAGCGCAGGTATGCGGCAACGCTCAGGGAATTGATCACCACAGCCAGCGTGTTCCAGATAACCACCGGCCGCGACGCGATCAACAGGCCGTAGTAGATCCACAGGATCTGAAAGACGCCCATGATGCCCGCCATCGTCGGGTTCATGCCCTGGCTCGAACGGCGCCTGAACATCTTGATCAAGTCCGGCATGGCCGCAAACGTCGTTCCAAAGCCCGCCACAATGCCAACGATCTCGGACCGTTGAAGCGTGGGGGCGAGGAGACTCGCCGTGTCGTGAACGCCCAGGCTCTCACAGCCGGTAAGGACCGCCGCGCCGAGTGAGAGCACGATGAAAGTCGTCGCCCTCTTGTAGGAATCCGTGTTCATCATTGTGTCTTCATCCAATCTGCCGACTCTATTTTTCCGCGAGCGAGGCGTAGAGCACGACCACGGACCTGGGTCCCGCCCGGTAGGTGCGACCCGGAGCCGGAGGCGCTTTCATGTGGACCAGCATCTGCTGCTTGTCCATCTTTACGGTGAATGCGATCGAATGCGAATTCTCGCCGAAGTCCGGCTGGTCGAGCTTTACCCCGTGCCAGGCCTTCGTTCCGGCCGCAATCAACTGGGTCAGGCTCAGCCGCTGCTGTTCATGCTCCACGTCCCGAAGCAGGCGACGCTGGGCGAGCAGCGTGACGAAGCGGTGCACGTCCGCGTGCTTCTTCACGAGCGACCAGTCGAACCAGTTCGATTCGTCGTCCCGGCAGTACGCGTTGTTGTTGCCGCCCTGGGTTCGTCGTACCTCGTCGCCCATCAGAATCATCGGCACGCCCAGCGCGATCATCGTGACCGCGAGGTAGTTCTTCACCTGCCGGTTGCGCAGCGTCTCAATAGCCGGGTCGTCGATCGGTCCCTCGACCCCGCAGTTCCAGCTCCGGTTGTCGTCCGCTCCGTCCCGGTTCTGCTCGCCGTTCGCCTCGTGGTGAGGTCGTCAAGTGTCAAGCCGTCGTGGCGGTCGTGTTCGTCCTTTTGGCGCCGAGCCTCTCCTCGATCGCCGCGTTGCCGCGCGTCTGAGATTCCAGTGACTCAGCGGGCGGCGAGTCCCGCACTCCGAAACACCGCGACGGCGCGACCGACGAGCTCGTGTGAGGGCGGCTCCACATTGCCGAGCGTGTAGCTCAACCCCAGCCGCTCCCATTTGAACCGCCCCATCTGGTGGAACGGCAGCACGTCCACGAGTTGCACGTTGCCGAGGCTCGCGGCGAATGTGGCGATCTTCTGGACGTCCTCGAGGTCGTCCGTGAGACCCGGCACGAGGACGAAGCGGACCCACATCGGCCGCTTGCGCGCGGCGAGCCGGCGCGCGAACTCCAGCGTCGGCGCGATGTCCATCCCCGTGAGCGCCTTGTGGCGCGCGGGATCCCAGATCTTGATCCCGAGCATGACGAGGTCGATCGTCTCGAGCTCGGCGTCGCTGAGCCGCTCGCCGACGTACCCGTTCGTCTCGATCGTCGTGTGGATGCCCATCTTCTTCGCGGCTGCACACAGCTTGACCGCGAACCGATCCTGCATCAGCGGCTCGCCGCCGCTCAGCGTGAAGCCGCCGGCCATGATCTTGAGGCCGTGGCGGTACTTGCCAAGCTCTTCCGACGCCCGCGCGAGCGTGATGGGGAAACCATTGCTGAGCGTCCACGTGTCCGGATTGTGGCAATAGCGGCAGCGCCACATGCACCCCGTGGTCCACGCCACGACGCGGACGCCCGGCCCGTCGACCGCCGACCCGGTCGTGAAAGAGTGTAGAAAGCCCATGTCGCCGGTGGCGAGCGCGGACCGCACGTCGGTCTCGGGCACGCCCTTTCCGAGGTCGACCCGGAGCTCGAACGGACTCTTGGCTTCGAGCGGTGTGTCGCTCACATCAGGCTCCATGGAACGTGCGGTTGATGACGTCCATCTGCTGCTCGCGCGTCAACCGCACGAAGTTGACGGCGTAACCCGAGACGCGAATCGTCAGGCTCGGGTATTTCTCGGGGTGCTCCATCGCGTCCACCAGCGTGTCCCGATTCAGCACGTTGACGTTCATGTGATAGCCGGTGCTGCTGAAGAACGCGTCGAGGATTCCCGTCAGATTCGTGATCCGGTCCTCGGGCGTGCGACCCAGGCCGGTGGGCACGAGCGACGCGGTCAGCGAGATGCCGTCGGCGGCGTCACGGTACGGAATCTTCGCGACCGAGGCCGCCGCCGCATGGATCCCGTGGCTGTCGCGGCCGTGCATCGGGTTGGCGCCCGGCGCGAACGGCTCGCCCTGCCGCCGTCCATCCGGGGTATTGCCCGTCGCCTTGCCATACACGACGTTCGACGTGATGGTGAGGATCGACTGCGTGTGCACGGCGTGGCGGTACGTCGGGTACTTCCGGAGCTTGTTCATGAACGTCGACACGAGCCAGACGGCCAGGTGGTCCACACGGTTGTCGTTGTTGCCGAACACCGGGAACGTCCCTTCGGTCTTGTAGTCCACGACGAGGCCGGCGTCGTTCCGAACGACGTGCACCTTGGCGTACTTGATCGCCGACAGGCTGTCGGCCACGACGGACATGCCGGCCATCCCGAAGGCCATCGTCCGCAGCGGGGCGTAGTCGTGCAGCGCCATCTCGACGCGCTCGTACGCGTACTTGTCGTGCATGTAGTGGATGACGTTCATGGCGTTGACGTACACGCCGGCGAGCCAGTCCATCATCCGCTCGAACTTGTCGATCACGTCATCGAAATCCAGATCGTCGCCTTTCACCGGGTCGAGCGCCGGACCGACTTGTTCGCCCGTCATCTCGTCGCGTCCGCCGTTGATCGCGTACAGCAGGCACTTGGCGAGATTCGCCCGGGCGCCGAAGAACTGCATCTGCTTGCCGACGAGCATCGGCGACACGCAACACGCGATCGCGCCGTCGTCGCCCCAGCTGCGGCGCATGATCTCGTCGCTCTCGAACTGCAGTGAGCTCGTGTCGATCGCCACCTTGGCGGCGAACGCCCTGAACCCGTCGGGCAGCCGCGGCGAGTACCAGATCGTCAGGTTCGGCTCGGGTGCGGGGCCCAGGTTGTAGAGCGTCTGCAGGATGCGGAAGCTCGTCTTGGTGACGAGCGATCGGCCGTCGTCTCCCATGCCGCCAATCGACTCGGTGACCCACGTCGGATCGCCGGCGAAGAGCTCGTCGTACTCCGGTGTGCGGAGGAAGCGGACGATGCGGAGCTTGATGACGAAGTCGTCGATGATCTCCTGGGCGCGCTCTTCCGTGAGCACGCCCGCCGCCAGATCGCGCTCGAAGTACACGTCGAGAAACGTCGTCGTCCGGCCGAGCGACATGGCGGCGCCGTTCTGCTCTTTGACGCCCGCGAGGTACCCGAAATAGAGCCATTGCACGGCTTCCGTGGCGTTGCGCGCCGGCCGCGAGATGTCGAAGCCGTAGTTCTTGGCCATCTGCTGCAGTTCTTTGAGCGCGCGGATCTGCTCGGCCAGCTCCTCTCGATCGCGAATGACGTCGTCGGTGGACGGCAGCAGATCGAGGTCGCGTTTTTCCTCCTGCTTGCGGTCGATGAGCCGCGTCACGCCGTAGAGCGCCACACGCCGGTAATCGCCGATGATCCGGCCGCGGCCGTACGCATCGGGCAGGCCGGTGAGGACGTGCGAGCTGCGGCAGCGGCGGATGTCCGCAGTGTAGGCGTCAAAGACGCCGTCGTTG
>DATIWF010000039.1:0-10291 GCA_035519535.1 Vicinamibacterales bacterium
GGTCTGCTCGGCGGCCGCGTTCTTCTCGGCGGCCTCGCGCGACTTCTGCGCGGCCTTGAGCTGCAGGTACGAGTTCTGCACGGCCAGGCCCGCGTTGGTCACGTCGGTCGCGATCTGCAGCTCGGTGACCTTGATGTTCTCGAGCGCCTGATTGCGCTGGATCTCCGACCGGGCGAGGGAGGCCTTGGCCGACGCCATGCCGATCGGGTAGTTGAAGTTCAGACCCACCGTCCAGGTCGGAATGTCAAAGCCGATGATGTTCTGCAGCGCGTCGAAGTAGCTGCCGTTGGCGACGACGACGCCCCTGTTGAGCTGCGGTCCCCCCGAGCCAGCCAGCTGGTAGCTGCCCGTCAGGTCGAGCTGCGGCTTGGTCGCGTTCTTCGTGACCTCGAGGTTCATGTTGGTGACGTCGAGGTTCTGGCGCTGCTGCACGATGTCCGTGCGCTGCGCGAGCGCGTTCTTGATCGCCGCGTCGATGTCCACGTTCTGCAGCTCGAAGGACGGCGCCGACGTGAGGTTGAGCGTCGCGTGATAGAGGGGGTCGTCCGGACCCGCGACGAGCAGCCGCTTGAGCGCCAGCTCGGCCGTCGTCCACTGAATCTGGGCGTTGAGCAGCGCCTGCTCGCTCTGCGCCTCCTGCACTTCCGCCGTGGTCTGATCGATCGGCGCCATCGTGCCGATCTCGACCTTCACCTTGTTGTCGGCGACGACCTGCTGGGCGAGCTGCAGGGAGAGCCGCTGAATCTCGATTCTCTCGATCGCCTGGCGCAGCGCCCAGTAGGCGGCGCGCACGCTGGCCTTCGTGTTCTCGATCGTGCCTTGCAGGGCGACATCGGAGATCTGCCGCTGGACGATGCTCGTGCGGAGCGCGTTGCGCTGGTTGTCGATCGCGAAGTTCACGAGGAGCGGCTGCGTGAAGTTCAGGCGGAACGAGCTCTGGTAGTTCGGGTTCCGGGTCGTGTTGAGGCTGTTCGTCGTCGCCCGGCTGCTCGTGAAGGTAAGGCCCATCTGGCCGCCGTAGAACTGCAGGCGTTTCTGAAGGCCGATGTTGTAGGACTGGGTCTGGCTCGTAATCGTGCTCGTCGTGACGTTGTCGAGGATGCTCGTCGACGGCGACGACTGGTGCGTCTGACCGAACGTGCCGGTCATCGTCGGCCTGAACGCCGCGCGAGCCGTTACCAGGCTGTAGTCCTGGATCAGCGGGTTCATCTTGGCGACCTGCAGGTCGAGGTTCTTCTCGAGCGCGATCTGAATCGCGTCGTCGAGCGTGAGGTCGCGCATGGGCACGCCCGGCGTCTCTGGCGGTTTGGCCTGACCGACGATGTACTGTGCGATCGCCTGAATTTGAGGCGAGGTCGCGGTCGGCTGCTGCGGCGCCGAGGCGGGCTGCTGCGGAGTCGACGCCGCCTGCGGCGCCGCCGGCTGCTGGGCGCCGAGCGTGGCGGTCATCGCCAGTGCGGCGAGTGCCAGAGTCCAGACCTTCACGTTCAATCTTCCCGTCGTCATCACGTCTCCCTCGGTTGGCGGCCGAACACCAGGCCGCGCGTGTCGAATCTCTTGAACTAGTGGCCGCCCGCGCCGCGACCACGCTGGAAGTGGCGGTCCCGCGCTTCGTTGAGCTTCTGATACTGCTCGGGCGTCAGCTTCAGGTACACGTGGTAGAGCATCACCGCCCGCGTCTCGTTCAGCTTGGACTGCAGGGCCACCACGCGGGACACCTGGAGGCTGTAGGTCGGCTCGTCCACCGTCCGCTCGCGCGTCATCTTGTCGAGCACGTCACGCTCGTGGTTCCACGCGTCGACATACGGCATGACCTCGCGCTGGCGCCGCTGGAAGACGTTGTCGATGTCGGCGGCGACCTTGTCGGTCAGGCCGAGCTGCCGCTTGACGTCGTCATCCTTCCACCATTCCCACTCGCCGCGGAAGCCGGCGGGCCCGGTTGGCCCCCCCATACGGCCGGGGCCGGCCCCACCTGGACGGCCGCCTGTCTGGCTCGCACGACCCTGGGCGGGCGCTTGCGCGCCCTGCTGAGGTGGGGGAGTCGTCGTCGGCGTCGGAGTGACCGTCTGCGCCTGCCGGGGAGCGGCGAGAGTGCCCGCGCTTTGCGCCGCCAAGGCACCCATCAGCGCAAAACCAGCGATCAGGGCAAACACATGGACATTAGGCCGATTTCTGCCAGTCACGTCTGAACTTACGCTCCGGGCCCTTGGGGCGTTTACCCCCCGGCCAGAGCCTCGAGCCGCTCGATGACCTGGCCCACGATGTTATTGGGCGTCGAGGCGCCGGCCGTCAACCCCACCTTCACCGGTCCGGCCGGAAGCCAGTCCCGGCTGACCGATTCCGGCACGCTGGCGGTCGAAGGCGCGCCGATCGGCCGATGCCGGATTTCGGCGGCCGACACCAGGCAGTCCGGGTCGGCGATGTGGAACGTCGGCACACGCTCGGCGCAGATTCGGGCCAGATTACAGGTGTTGCTGCTGTTGTAGCCGCCGATCACGACGGCCAGGTTCAGCGATTCCTCGTCGAGTAGACGCACCACGGCGTCCTGGCGTTCCTGGGTCGCGCTGCAAATCGTGTCGAAGGCGCGAAAGTGGGCCGGAAGCTGCGCTTCGCCGTAGCGATCGCTCATCGCGGCCCGCAGCATCTCGCCGATCTTCAGGGACTCGCTCATGAGCATCGTCGTCTGGTTGGCGCAGCCGATGCGCTCGAGATCGCGGGCCGGATCGAATCCGGGGGACGCGGCGTCGCCGAAGTGGGCCGCCAGGGCCGCGCCGTCGCCCCCAGCCCGGATGAACCGACAGACCCGCTCGGCCTCACCCTGGTCCCTGACGATGAGATAGCGCCCGTTCGGATACTGCAGGGCCTGCGAGGCCGTGGCGCGGGTCTCTTCGTGCTGCACCTTGCCGTGGATGACCGACGTGAACCCGTCCTGCGCGTACCGGCGGACGTTCTTCCAGACGTTGAGCACGGAACCGCACGTCGTGTCCACGAGCGTGCAGCCCCGCTGCTCGAGCCGCGCCAAGTCGCCGATCGACACGCCGAAGGCCGGCAGGATGACGACGTCGCCGGGGCCGAGCGTCGCGGCGTCCTCGCCGGGGTCGCTCAAGAGGCGGATGCCCTGGGCGCGGAGGCGGTCGTTGACGTGCGGGTTGTGGATGATCTCGCCCGTGAGAAACACCCGTGCATCGGGGAAGCGCTTGCGCGTCTGATAGGCGTAGTCTACCGCCCGATCGACGCCGTAGCAGAACCCGAATTCGCGCGCGAGACAGAGGGTGAGTCGCCCGGACCGGCGGACGAAGCCCGCGGCCCGGACGTCATCCACGATCTTGCTGTGATAGGCCGCCGCCAGCTCGGCGGCGACGGCCTCCTTCATGGCGAGGCCCTTACGGAAGATGACGGACGGCACCCGTCAATTGTAGCGGTCGGCGCTACTTCCTGCCCGATCGGCTCGAAACGAGGGCGACCTGCGTCGCACGCGGCGTGATGTTGTCCATGATGGCGGTGGCCGGCACCGTGAGCGAGTCGAGGTCCATGTCGAGCAGCGACGCGTCGATGGGCACCGCGCGATCCGGGGCCGGTTCGACTGCGGCCGGTTGCGTGGGCGTCTGCGCCGGGGCGGGCGCCTGAACGGCTTGCACTGCCGTCGCGTGCCCAGAGATTCGGGCGGTCCACTGGCCGCCGACCACGCCGAGCACCAAGCCGGCCGCGGCGGCTACGCCGAGCCAGCCAGCCGCCACGCGGTGGCCGCTCGTCTCGCGGCGGAGCCGCGCATGGCTGGGGAAGGCGATGACGCGGGCAGGCTCGTCGAGCTGTTCGAGCCGCCGGAGAATCTGGGCCTGTTGAGCGGCGAGCCGCTCCGCGGGGAATGCCGCGTCGGCGACCGTCACGCCCGCGACGCGAACGTCATCGAGCCAGCGGCTGAGCTCCACGGCGCGCTCGGCACAGAGGCCGCACTGATCGAGATGCGCCGGGCGCTCGCCCGACATCACCGCGGCGACGATCGCCTGTTCGGAAAGATGCCCGCCACGAATCACGAGGTCAACGAGCCGCACGGTTTGTCCTCCCGCGCAATGGCGCCTTCGACGCTGCGCCGCTCGACAGGAGCGCGCGCAGGCGCCGGATGGCGCGGAACAAGTGCACGCGGACGGTCGACTCGTTCAGCCCCGTCATGGCGCTGACCTCGCGAGACGACCGGCCTTCAAAATGACTCAACACAAACACCAACCGCTGTCGTTCCGGGAGCTTCGCCAGCGCGGCGTTCAATTGCGCGCGGCGCTCGTCGGCGAGCACCTGGTCCTCGGGGCTGGGCCCGCGAGCGGGCAGATACTCGCCAGCGTCCCGTTCGTTGCCCGCCGAGTCGACGAGCGGCGGGGCGATCCATCGTTCTCGACGCCGCCGCGCCTTCAGCCGGTCCAGGCAGCCGTTGATCAGGATGCGCGTGAACCAGACCTCGAAGGGCAGCTCCTCGCGGAACGTCCCGAGGTGCATGTACGCTTTCACGAACGCGTCCTGCACCGCTTCGTCGGCGTCGGCGGCGTCGCGCAGATAGTGAAACGCGATGCGCGCCGCGCGCCGCTGATGCCGCGTGACCAGTTCGGCAAAACGCTCTCGGGCGGCGTCGAGCCGGCCGGCGGCCTGGAGCGCCTTCACGTCTACCGCCACGCGGGCGTCGGCTTCACGGGCGCTCACTGGCGGGTCGGTCGAGGCTCCTGACATTGGGATACGGCAGACGGGGGGCCGCGTTTACTCACGCTATTGTAAGGGGTTCCAGGGAGGTTCCGAGGGGGTTCCTCATGGGGTGCGTTCCTCGTGGGGGTCAGGGAGGTTCCTCCGGGGTTTCAGGGAGGCTCCAAATGAGGTTCTGGGGCCTACGGCCTTGCGAGATGTACTCCCGGGAAGTAGTGGCCGAGAATCGCCTCGAGCGAGTCGCCCTGGCGCGCCCGGGCGGCGGCGCCCGTCTGGCAGAGGCCCACGCCATGGCCGAAGCCGGCGCCGGAAAAGACGACGGCGCTCGGAGCGCGCGTCACGGCAAAGAGCGTGCTCTGAATCGCCCGCGGGCCGAGGCTCTGGTTGAGGATCGACCGGAACTCCTCGCCGCGCAGCTGGTGGGTGTGCTCGCCGGCGACCGTGACGAGCGCGGCATGGCCGCCCGGATCACGGCTCACGACCTCGAGGCGATCGAACGTGCGTCCGACTTCAGTCCGGGCGCTGGTGTTGAGCGCGGCGCGCAGCTGGTCGATCGGCACGTCCACCCGCCACGTGCGATGCGACACGGTCGGGCACTCGTCCGGCGCGGCGATGAGGTAGGGCACGGCCGCTCCGCCCCACACGCTGTCGGCCGACGCCGTGTAGCCGCCGCAATCGGCGTGATAGAGCCCTTCCGCCAGACGTCCTTGATAGGTGAGCACGACGCCGCTCGTCCGCCGGACGGCCTCGCGCGCATCCGCCGCAAATCGCGAGGCGCGCAGACGATTCGGATCGTAGAGCTGGCAGTGCGTGGTGTCGCACAGATCGAAGCCCTCGGCCTGGTGCTTGCCGAGATGCCCGGCCGCATACGTCCTCGCCAGCACGGCCTGGACTTCGAAAATGCGCTCGACGGCCGCCGCCGGCTGATCGACGGGCGACACTTCGGCGATGGCCGACGCCAGCACGTAGTCCTCGAGAGGAACCGTCGTAATCTGACCAGCGTGTCGGACGATAACCGTATCAGGCAGGTGCAGGGCGGCGGGCGCGGGCAGGCGCGGTGGATTGCAGCCCGCGAGTACGGCCGCGCCGAGAAGGCCGGCGACGATTGTTCTGCGCGACGGTCCGCGCCGCGGTGGCTTCACGTTGCGGTGTATCGGGCCGGAGGACGCCAATCTGCAAACCGCGCTAGAATTATTCGTTTGTCAGGTGGGACGGAAGGAGCCGTATGGCGCTGGCGGAGCAGAAGATCGGACTGGAGGCGGTGGGCATCGAGGGGAGCGCGCGCGTGTACTGGAGCTCCGGGGTGGCCGCCCTCTATGAGGAAGCGGTACGCCGCCGTGAAGCGCTGATCGCCGCCGGCGGCCCGCTCGTCTGCACCACGGGGCAGCACACCGGCCGCTCGCCGAACGACAAGTTCATCGTCAAGGAGCCCTCCAGCGAGAAGAACGTGGCGTGGGGGAAGGTCAATCGGCCGATCGATGCGGCGCACTTCGACGGCCTCGAGCGCCGCATGCTCGCGTATCTCCGCGGCAAGGAGTTGTTCGTGCAGGACTGCTGGGCCGGCGCCGACCCGGCCTATCGCCTGCCGATTCGCGTCATCACCGAGCGGGCCTGGCACAGCCTGTTCGCGCGCCACCTGTTCATTCCGGAGACCGACCCGGCCAGGCTCGCCCAGCACGCGCCGGAGTTCACGGTCATCGACGTCCCGAGCTTCACGGCCGATCCGTCCGTGGACAAGACCAACTCGGAAGTCTTCATCCTCCTCAACTTCGCCAAGCGGCGCGTGCTCATCGGCGGCACGAACTACGCGGGCGAGATCAAGAAGTCGATCTTTACCGTCATGAACTACCTGCTGCCGCTGCGCGACGTCATGCCGATGCACTGCTCGGCGAACATCGGGCCGCGCGGCGACGTCGCGTTGTTCTTCGGCCTCTCGGGCACGGGCAAGACGACCCTCTCGAGCGTGGCCGATCGACAGCTGATCGGCGACGACGAGCACGGCTGGAGCAGCCGTGGCGTGTTCAACTTCGAGGGCGGGTGCTACGCGAAGATGATCCGGCTTTCGGCCGAGGCCGAGCCGCAGATCTACGCGACGACGCATCGCTTCGGGACCGTGCTCGAGAACGTCGCGTGCGACGCGGTGACGCGCGCGCTGGACCTCAACGACGACTCGCTCACGGAGAATACGCGCGGCGCCTATCCGCTCTCGTTCATCGACAACGCCGTTCCGTCGGGCCAGGGCGGGCATCCGTCCAACGTCATCATGCTGACGGCCGACGCGTTTGGCGTGCTGCCGCCGATCGCGCGGTTGTCGCCGGCGGCCGCGATGTACCACTTCCTGTCGGGCTACACCGCGAAGGTCGCCGGCACGGAGCGCGGCGTCACCGAGCCCAAAGTCACCTTCAGCACGTGCTTTGGCGCGCCGTTCATGGTGTGGGACCCGAGCCTGTACGCCAGGCTCCTCGGCGAGCGGATCGCGCAGCACAAGGTCAACGTCTGGCTCGTGAACACGGGATGGACCGGCGGGCCGTACGGCGTCGGGTCGCGCATGAAGATCGCGCACACGCGCGCAATGATCAACGCCGCGCTGTCCGGGGCGCTGGCGTCGGTCCGCGACGAGAAGGATCCCATGTTCAACCTGGACGTGCCGACGTCGTGCCCGAACGTGCCGCCCGAGGTCCTCAGGCCGCGCGAGACGTGGAAGGACAAGGGCGCGTACGACGCGCAGGCCGCCAAGCTCGCGCGCATGTTCGTGGAGAACTTCAAGACCTTCGAGCCGACGGCGGCCGCCGAAATCAAGGCCGCGGGGCCCAAGGGGTAAGCGGCGCCGCTGTGCGTTTCGAGCCCGTCATCGGTCTGGAAGTCCACGCGCAGCTCCTGACCGGGACGAAGATCTTCTGCGGGTGCCGCACGACGTTTGGCGCACCGCCGAACACGAACGTCTGCCCGGTGTGCCTGGGTTTGCCGGGCGCGCTCCCGGTCCTCAACCGCCGCGTCGTCGAGCTGGCAATCCGAGCCGCGCTGGCGTTCGGCTGCCACGTGCACGGCGAGTCGATCTTCGCGCGCAAGAACTACTTCTATCCGGACCTGCCGAAGGGCTACCAGATCTCGCAGTACGAGCTGCCGCTCGCGACCGGCGGCGCGCTCGAGTACGCCGCGGCCGACGGGTCGCGCCGGGTGCGGCTGACGCGCATCCACCTCGAGGAGGACGCGGGCAAGTCCCTGCACCACGGGTTTCCTGATTCGGCGCGCGCGACGTACCTCGACTTCAATCGCAGCGGCGTGCCGCTCATCGAGATCGTCACCGAACCGGATCTGCGATCCGCGGCCGATGCCGCGGCCTGCTTCGCGCACCTGCGCGAGACGCTCGTCGCGCTCGGCGTGAACGACGGCAACATGGAAGAGGGGAGCCTCCGCTGCGACGCGAACGTGTCCGTCCGTCCGGCGGGATCGACGGCGTTCGGGACGAAGGCCGAGGTCAAGAACGTCAACTCGTTCCGCTACGTCCAGAAAGCCCTCGAATTCGAGATCGCCCGGCAGGTCGCCCTCGTCGAGCGCGGCGAGCCGGTCCGCCAGGAAACGCGGCTCTTCGACAGCGAGACGGGCGAAACCGCGTCGATGCGGAGCAAGGAAGAAGCGCACGACTACCGGTATTTCCCGGAGCCCGATCTTCCGCCGCTCGTCGTCGAACCCGCGTGGGTTCAGGCCATCCGCGAGGCCCTGCCCGAACTGCCCGAGGCCCGGAAACAGCGGTTTGTTGCGGCCTACGGGCTCAGCGAGTACGACGCCGACGTCATCGTCCGGCTCGCGGGCGCCGCCGACTACTTCGAGCGCATGGTGAAGGCCGGCGCGAGTCCGAAGGCCGCCGGCAACTGGCTGCAGGGCGAGGTGCGCCGCAAGCTCAAGGACCTTGGCGGCGACGACGTCGCGGGCGTGCCGTTTTCGGCCGAGGCCCTGGCGGAGCTGGCGGTGCTCACCGATCGCGGCGTCGTGTCGAGCACGGTCGCCAAGGACGTCTTCGAGAAGATGTGGACGACCGGCCGGTCGGCGCATGCGATCGTCGAGGCCGAAGGGCTGGGCCAGATCGGCGACGCGTCCGCACTGGCCGCGATTGCGGCCGACGTCATCGCGCGGCATCCCGACGTCGTGGCGCAGTATCGTGCGGGCAAGACCGCGACGCTGGGCTTCCTCGTCGGTCAGGTGATGAAGGCGAGCGGAGGAAAGGCGAACCCGAAGGTCGCCGGCGAGCTGCTGCGCAAGGCGCTGGCCGACTGAATTGGTCGGACAGGCCCGCGGCGATCATTGTGTTGACACACCCAGGAGGGGTTCTCTAGACTGAGAATTGCCCTGCCGCGATGGCCTCCAAGAGCCGTCTCACGAACGTCGGCGCTCCGGTTCAGAAGCCGTTGTACGGCCCCGTGTGCCAGTGCCGCGCGCAGTTCTACCGCGAAGAATTCCTGAAACATCACCAGTGCCTCGAACGACAGCGTGAGTACTACTCGGAGGGCGCGATCGCGAGCGCCGAGGACGCGCTCACGCGGATCATGGAAAAGCTCGAACAGCTCTGTCAGCGTGAGGACGCGTGCGAAGTCGTGGGCCAGCTCCTGCGCAAGCTCGATGTCGTCACCAAGCTCTCAGAGTGGACCGAACCCCGCACGCTGCACTAGGCTGCATTTCGATCGACTGATTCGCTTCCTACTTCACGACCGCCGCCGTGAGCTCGACCGCGACCTTCCGATCGCTTCTCGGATCGGCTGACTGCGACACCACCATCGGCTTCCCGTCCGCCACGATCACGCTGAGCGATTCGTTCAGGACCGCCGGGACGCGCGCGCTGGGGCCGCCTTCCGTTGAGGGGTAGTACTGCAGGGAGAAGCTCACGAAGATCTTGCCGTCCGTGCGCACGTGCGGCTGGATGTCGATGTTCAGGGTTTGAACGCCGTTCGTCGAGCGAATCGCGCCGGCATTGCCGTCGACGAGCACGATCGTGACCGTCTTTTTTGACGGGCTGTCGCTGCCCTGGTTGTCCGTCAGGGTGACGTCCACACGCACGTTCTGCATGGCCTTGTCGTCGAAGCGCGAGCCAGCCATGCCGCGGCCGCCGGGCCGGCCTTCAGGTGGGGCCGGCGTGGGCGCCTGCTGGGCCGGCATCGTCGCGCCGCGGCCGCCGCGGCCACCTGGAGGCGGCTGCTGGTTCTGGCCGGCAGGCGCGGCCGTTGGTTGCTGCGGCGCTGACGTTTCCTGCGCGGCGAGCGCGACGGGCAGGGCGAGCGCGCCCGCCAGACACATCAATGCGATGCTCTTCATGGGACTCCTTCAGCGAATCGAGCCGTCTCCGTCAACGGGCGGCACCACGATCGCCTCTACGGTCAATGGAGGGATCGTGAGCCTGGTCGGTTGGATCGAGTCCTGCGTGATGGCCTCGAGCCGATCGAGTGGCGGTAGCTCCGGCACCGAAGACTTGAACGCGGGCGTCGGCGTGTCCTTGCGGGCGGGCGTCGCGGCGACTGCGTCCGACGGCGCCTGGACGGCCGCAGCGGCCGCGACCGCCGCCGGCGGTTGCGCCAGACGCGTCGCCTCGGTCGCGGTCGGTGTGGGATTCCGA
>DATIWF010000040.1:0-39636 GCA_035519535.1 Vicinamibacterales bacterium
GGCCGCGCTGACCAGCTGCTCGGTCTGCAGGTGACGGACCTGGATGCGGCGGCCATCAAGCGCGCGAACCTGCCGGACGCGATCGTCGGCGTCATCGTGAGCGGCGTGGATCCGGCCGGGCCCGCGCGCGCCGTGCCCATCAAGGAAGGGCAGATTCTCCTCGAGGTGAACCGCCAGCGTGTGGCGTCCGCGGCCGAGTTCCGCGCGATCGTCTCCGCGCTCCGGCCGGGGATGCCCGTGGCCTTGTTCATCTACGACCCGGCGTCGCGCCAGCGGCTGCTGTACGCGCTCGTGACCGATCCGTCGTCATGAAGGCGCGCATTCTCGTCGTGGACGACGAGCCCGCCATCCGCGACACGATGCGGATGATCCTGGAATACGACGACTACGAGGTGCTGCTCGCGGGCTCCGGCCAGGAAGGCCTGTCGCTGGCCGAGCAGGAGAGCCCCGACCTGGTGTTCCTCGACATCAAGATGCCCGGCCTCGACGGCCTCGAGGTGCTGAGCCGCCTGCGCGGCACGAACGAGGCGCTGCCCGTCGTGATTGTCTCCGCGCACGGATCGACGACCACCGCGCTCGAGGCGGGGAGACTCGGCGCATTTCGCTTCATCGAGAAGCCGCTGTCGAAGGACTACGTGCTCGACGCCGTGCGCGAGGGCGTCGAGCTGGGGTCGCTGCGGCGCGAGAACCGCACGCTCCGGACGGCGCTCGAGACGAAGCAGCAGATGGTGGGGGAGAGCGGCGCGCTCAAACAGATCATGGAGCAGGTCCGCCGCGCGGCGCCGACCAACGCGACCGTGCTCATCCTCGGCGAGAGCGGCGTCGGAAAAGAGCTCATCGCGCGTGCGATTCACAAGGCCAGCCTGCGCGCCAAGGAGCGCTTCGTGCAGGTCAACTGCGCGGCGATTCCCGAGGAGTTGATCGAATCCGAGCTCTTTGGCCACGAACGCGGCGCGTTCACGGGCGCGACCGAGAAGCAGACCGGCAAGTTCGAGCAGGCCGACCGCGGGACGATCTTCCTCGACGAAGTCGGCGACATGAGCGCCAAGACCCAGGCGAAGGTCCTGCGCGTCCTGCAGGAAGGCGAGGTCGAGCGGCTCGGATCGGCGCGCACGATCAAGGTCGACGTCCGGGTCATCGCCGCGACCAACAAGGACCTCGAGGAGGAGATCGCCGAAGGGCGCTTCCGCGAGGACCTGTACTTCCGGCTGAGCGTCATTCCGATTTCGGTGCCGCCGCTGCGCGAGCGGCTCGAGGACATTCCCGGGCTCGTGCAGTACTTCACGGCGCAATTCAGCCGCGAGAACAACCGCCGGCCGGCCAAGTTCTCGCCGGGCGCGATCGATGCCCTGCGCCGCGCCCGCTGGCGCGGCAACATCCGTGAGCTCAGGAACGTGGTCGAGCGCCTGCTCATCATGAGCGACCGCGAGGTGATCGAGGGCGAGGACGTCCAGCAGGTCGTGCGCCCCGACACGCGTCCAGCCGCGGGCGCGTCGGAGGCCGCGGGTGTGGCGTCGGGGTCGGGCGCCAGGCCGACGACGCTCCGCGAGTTCAAGGAATGGTCCGAGCGCGCGTTCCTGGTCGACAAGCTGCGCGAGTTCGGCTGGAACATCTCGAAGACCGCGGACGTGATCGACACGCCGCGCAGCAACCTCTACAAGAAGCTCGAGCAGTACAACATCAAGCCCGAAGGGGACGGGTGAGGTACAATTGGAGATTCCGCCGCAGCCGGCGAGATGACCGCGTCGCGCGTGTGCGTAAGTGCGCGCGCGCCGAGGAAAGTCCGAACTCCGGAGGGCAGTGCGCCGGGTAACTCCCGGTCGGGGCAACCCGAAGGACAGTGGCACAGAAAACATACCGCCCGCCGAAGCCCGACGCCCGTAGGGCGGAGGGCGGAGGCGAGTAAGGGTGAAAAGGTGCGGTAAGAGCGCACCGCGTCGACCGTAAGGCCGACGGCAGGCAAAACCCCGCACGGAGCAAGGCCAAATAGGGAGGCGCCCCGGCCCGCGCGCAGGCGCGGACCGTGAGGAAAGCGGACGGCCCGTCCGAAGCCTCCGGGTAGGCCGCTGGAGCCCGTCAGTGATGACGGGCCGAGAGGAATGGTCGTCACGCCGTCGCTGCGCGCAAGCGGAGCGACGGCGGACAGGATTCGGCTTATTGCTGGCTGCGGCGGATCCTTTCAGGAAGTGAGAAGCCAGAGGTTCTCACTTCCAACTTGATCCTGATCCTGGATGGAGGCGATCGGGTAGGTGTCTACGTATCTCGTGACCGGCGGCGCCGGCTTCATCGGCTCGCACCTCGTCGAAGAACTCCTGAGGCGCGGGCAGACCGTTCGCATCGCGGACAATTTCTCCACGGGTAAGCGCGAGAACCTGCCGCCGGCGGGCAAGTGCGACCTCATCGAGGGCGACCTGGCCGAGCCCGGGGTCGCCGAGAAGGCTGTCGCCGGGTGCGATTTCGTCCTGCACCAGGCCGCGATTCCGTCCGTGCCGCGGTCGGTGAAGGATCCGGTCACGTCGAATCGCGCCAACGTGGATGCCACGCTGCGCGTCCTCCTCGCGGCGCGGGACGCCAACGTGAAGCGCCTCGTCTTTGCGGGGTCTTCGTCTGTCTACGGCGATACGGCCGTCCTGCCGAAGCGCGAGGACATGCGGACCAATCCGCTCTCGCCCTACGCCCTGCAGAAGCTCATCGGCGAGGAGTACTGCAAGTTGTTCACGAAGCTCTACGGGCTCGAGACGGTCACGACGAGGTATTTCAACGTGTTCGGGCCTCGGCAGGACCCAGGCTCGCCGTACTCGGGCGTGATCTCGCTCTTCATCGACGCGCTCGTCGCGGGTCGCGCGCCGACGATCCATGGCGACGGCAAGCAGACGCGCGATTTCACCTATGTCGCGGACGTCGTGAACGGCGTGCTGCGGTGCTGCGACGCGCCGGGCGTGGCGGGCGAGGTGATCAACGTGGCGGCCGGCGGGCGCGTGTCGCTCCTCGAGCTGGTCCGATCGCTGCAGGCGATCACGCAGACGTCCGTCGAGCCGACGTTTGGTCCCTCGCGCGAAGGCGACGTCCGCGACTCGCAGGCTGACATCATCAAGGCGCGCAAGCTGCTGGGTTTCGAGCCCGCCATTCCATTCGACGAAGGGCTGCGGCGCACGGTCACCTGGTTCCGCACGTCGGCTGCCGTCGTCAAGTCCCGCAGCTGACACCGGGCGTCCAGCCACGACGCTGTGAACTCGCGGCGTCACTTCTCGGTGGTCCGTCCGGTCGTCGTTCTGGCCCGCCAACTCACCGCCACGCCGAACTTCCGATCGCCCAACAGTTTTCGATGACGTCGCGCCGGCCGGCGGCGCTGGCCGGCCGCTTGCCTTCCTTCCGGCCGGGGCCCGGATCGCCGCCTCGCGATCGTATGCGATGACCTCGCGTGGGACGTGAGGAGGCCGGTCCGGATCCCGCTGAAACCAACCGCGGCGACCGTTCGCCGCTTCAGGAGGGTCGTTCATGCAGCGCAGCTATCTCACAGGACTGGTCGTGCTGATGGTCCTCGTCCTCGCCGCGGGCGTGGGACGCGCGCAGGATCAACAGACGCAGGCAAAGCCCAAGCCGACACCCACGACGCGGCTGACCGTGTCCACTCCCGTCAATCTGAACACGGCCACGACCGTCGAGCTCGAGTCGCTCCCGGGCATCGGCCCGGCGACGGCCGAGCGGATCCTCGAGTACCGCCAGAAGAACGGCGCCTTCAAGAAGATCGAGGATCTGATGAACGTCCGCGGCATCGGCGAGAAGACGTTCTTGAAGCTCAAGCCGCTCATCACGGTCACGCCGCCCAAGCTGGGTGAGTGATGACGGGTTGGCCGACTCCGGTCGCGGGCGCCCGCGCGCGCTCGCGGCCGGACCCTGAGCAGGGCGTCACGTTCGTCGAACTCCTCATCGCGCTCACGGTGGTCGCTGTCGTCGTCGCGTTCGCCGTGCCGACGACGGCCGCGACCGTGGATGCGGGACGGGTCGGGCACGCCGCCGGCATGATGGCCGGTCGGTTCCGTCTGGCGCGCCAGGAGGCGGTCGCGCAATCACGATCGGTCGGGGTTGTGTTCGATCAGGCGAACGGGCGATGGACGTTCCGGATCTGCGTTGACGGCAACGGCAACGGGATCCGTCGCGCGGAAATCGCCTCCGGCACAGACCGCTGTGTCGAAGGGCCGGTCGACGTCGAAGCCATGTTCCCGGGGATCCGCATTGACGTGGATCCGTCGGTGCGCGGGCCCGGAGGCGAGCCGCCGTCGCCGGATGCGGTGCGCTTCGGCGCCGGGGACCTGGCGAGCTTCTCCCCGCTCGGAAGCTGCACGTCAGGGACGCTGTTCCTGCGCTCGCCTTTGGGCGCGCTCTACGCGGTGCGGATTGGCGGAGCCACCGGCCGCACGCGGGTGCTCCGGTACGACCGGGCGAGCGCGGCCTGGCTGGACGTCTGACGCTGGCGTCAGCCGGGTTCCCGCGCGGCGGGTCGCGGGGAACGAACTACCCCGACGCCGGTGCGGCCCCGGGCCCTGCGGCTTCGATTTGGGCTCAATGCGTTGGCACCACTGTTGATTGATGGCAGGCGGGAGCGTCTCATGCTGGTTGGACGAAGCGCTGTGATGCAAGACCTCCGCGCGCGTGTGGCGCGGGTGGCTCAGACGAACTTCACCGTGCTCATCGAGGGCGAAAGCGGGGCGGGCAAGGAGCTCGTCGCGCACGAGCTCCATACGCATAGCGCGCGGGTGCACGGCCCGTTCGTCGCCGTCAACTGCGCCGCCCTGGTCGAGACGCTCGTCGAAGCCGAGTTGTTCGGCATCGAGGAGCGGACGGCGACCGGCGTGCGGGGCCGCCGCGGGAAGTTCGAGCAGGCTCACCAGGGCACCTTGTTCCTGGACGAGGTCGCCGACCTGGCGCCACTCGCGCAAGCGAAGTTGCTGCGGGTCCTTCAGGACTTGTCGATCGAGCGCGTCGGCGGGCTGCATACGCGGCAGGTCGACGTCCGGGTGATTGCGGCGACGAATCGCAGCCTGGCCGCCCTCGTGCAGGCCGGACGCTTCCGACCGGACTTGTACTACCGATTGGCTGGCGTCGAAGTGCATGTTCCTCCATTGCGGGCCAGGCGCACGGATATCCCTTTGCTCGTTGAGCACTTCATCATCCGCCATCGCCGGACGCGGGCGGTGTCGCTCTCGCTTCCCGCGGTCGAGGCGCTGATCGGCTACGACTGGCCCGGTAACGTCCGGCAGCTTGGCCGGGTGCTGGAGCGCGCCATCGCGCTCGCGCCCGGGCCGACGATCCAGACCGACGACCTGCCGCCGGAGATCTCGAACGAGTATCACGAGCTGGTCTGCGAGACGTCCGGGCGCGACGACACGCTTCGCGCCTGGTGCAGCCGGTACGTCCGGCGCGTGCTCGAGCGCTGCCAGGGCAACAAGCGTCGCGCGTGCGACGTGCTCGACATCAGTTATCACACGCTGCAGTCGCATCTCGACTACGACACGGGCGAGCGGTTGGAATTCCCGGCGGGTCCGATGCTGGCGGGCGCGGCCGATGTCCACGTGCCCCCGACTGCCGCCTCTTGAAGTGACGAACCGCGGGTCGCTCGCGGTTGACGAATCCCCTCGAACGAGGGCCACGCGAGGTCGCCGACGGCCGGATCGCCGGAAACGAGACGGAGGAAGACCCGTGCAACACAACACTTCGTGCGTGGCAGTGGTTGCGGTGTGTGCCGTGACCTTGATGGGCAGCGCGGCTGCGGCCGCCCCAACATCGCCGACGAAAGGCGTGGTGACCATCGCGGATCCCGCGAGCGGTCTCCAGATCAGAGTGCGTCAGAACAAGCCCGGGGACATGACGGTTGAAGTCGGCGACGGTCAGGTGTCCGTGCGCCGGCAGCTGACCCCCGGGCGTCTGCAGACGGACGTGAGCGCTCCGTCAGAGAAGCTGAGCTTCGTGGTGGATGCGAACGGTCTTGCCATCTCGACGCCTCATGGCAAGGTCCGCGTCTCCCCGGGCGATCCGGAAGCGAGCCGGACCGCAGCGCGGCTGCTCGGCAGTTCGCTGGCACTCCATCGAGCGTCCGGCCTGCTGGCGCGACTCCGACTTGGCGAGACCTCGCCTCTGGGGCACACGCTGATGCTGACGCGGGCCTTCCTCCTGCTGATGGCCGGCGAGCGCGATGAGGCGATGACGGTGGTCCGGCAGGCCCGGGCAACGCTGCAGACCGTTCGCGTCGTGCGCGCAGGCTTCGGCGGGGGACCTGACGAATGTTGGAACGAGTATGCGCGCGAGGCGATCGCCGCATATATGGAGCTGGAAGACTGCATGAAGAACGTCGCATGGTACGACATCTTCGGGGGCGCGGCGTGCACGTCGATCTATGACCTGCGGGCGATTGGCGCCTTCTCGTGGTACCTGAGCTGCGTCGGCCTGTCCGGCGCCAAGTCCTAGCCCGAAGGGAGGGGCGTATGCGCGGAGTGGCCGTCGTGATTCAGATCCTGGTCAGCCTGGTTGTCGCGGCGTCGGTCATGCCGGTCCTGCTCGTGGCGGTGCCGGCGACGCAGAACCAGAAGGTCGGCCCGGCGGTCGCGTTCGGGATCGCCGCCCTCGTCTTCGCGCTCGTGCGGATTGTCTGGCCGCGCCACAAGGCCTGACCGGCACGGGCCAGCCGGCGCGCCGGCTGGCCCGTCTTCGACGCCTTGACCGCCTTGCGAGCGGAATAGTACGTTGTAGGCGGCTCGCCGGTCCCGTCGCGCTCGTCTGGCGGCGAGTCTCCACGAGAACATGTCGTCGAGCTCGCCGGCGCCACTCAAGAAGACTCCGCTCAACGCTAAACATCGCGCCAGCGGCGCCCGCATGGTCGAATTTGGCGGGTGGGACATGCCCGTCGAGTACACGGGCATCAGCGAGGAGCACCTGGCCGTCCGCACCCGCGCGGGGCTCTTCGACGTCAGCCACATGGGTGAGATCGAGCTGGCCGGCCCCGCGGCCCTCGAGGCCGTCCAGTGGGTCACGAGCAACGACGCCAGTCGGCTGGCCGTCGGCCAAATCCAGTACTCCGCGCTCACCACCGACACCGGCACGTTCGTGGACGACCTGCTCGTCTACCGCTTCGGTCCCGACCACTACCTGCTCGTCGTCAACGCCGGCAATATCATGAAAGACCACGAATGGATCGCGGCGCAGGTGCGCGCGCGCGGCGATGACGTGTCGATCGTGAACTCGAGTTCCCGCTACGCGCTCCTGGCGTTGCAGGGCCCGGCCAGTCAGACCATTCTGCAGACGCTCACCGCGATCGACCTTGCCGCCATCAAGTACTACTGGTTCGCGCATGGCGAGGTCGCGGGCGTGCGCGCGACGGTCTCGCGGACGGGCTACACGGGCGAGGACGGTTTCGAGATCTTCGTCCCGCCCGCCTCCGCCGAGCGCGTCTGGTCCGCCGTGCTCGACGCCGGCCGATCGTCCGGGGTGATTCCGTGCGGTCTGGGCGCGCGCGACACGCTGCGCCTCGAAGCCGCCATGCGCTTGTGCGGCAGCGACATGGACGAGCAGACGTCCGTGCTCGAGGCCGGCCTCGGCTGGATCGTCGGGTGGAAGAAGCCGGCGTTCATGGGCGCGGACCGTCTGCGCCAGCAGAAAGCGGGCGGGCTCGCTCGGCGCCTCGTCCCGTTCGAGATGAAGGAACGCGCCATCGCGCGCCACGGCCACACGGTCGTTCGTGGCGGTGAGACCGTGGGCGTCGTGACCAGCGGCACCCAGACGCCGTTCCTGAAAAAGGCCATCGGCTTCGCGATGGTGCCGGTGGAGATGAGCGGCCTCGGTACGCCGCTCGAGATTGACATTCGCGGCCGCCGTGCGCGCGCCGAAGTCGTCCCCGAGCCGTTCTACAAGCGCCCGACGAAGGCGTAGCCAGGAGCTGTCATGTATCCAGCAGATCTGAAGTACACGCGGGACCACGAGTGGGTCCGGCTCAAGGACGGCGAGGCGGCGGTCGGCATCACCGACTTCGCGCAGCGCCAGCTCGGCGACATCGTCTTCATCGAGCTCCCCGCCGTCGGCCGGACGGTGAAGCAGGGCGAGGTCTTCGGCACGATCGAGTCGGTGAAGGCCGTGTCCGAGCTCTTTTCGCCGGTGTCGGGCGAGGTCCTCGCGGTCAACGCCGATCTGGCGGCGCACCCCGAGACCGTCAACACCAAACCGCACGACGCCTGGATGATCCGCCTGCGGCCGAGCGCGCCCGCCGAGGCCGGCACGCTGCTCGACGCCCAGGCCTACACTGAGATTGCCAAGTAGCTGAGATGTCTGTGAGTGATACGTTCCAGTCCCGTCATATCGGGCCGCGCGATGAAGACGTCGCGGCCATGCTGAAGGTTGTCGGCGCGAGGTCGCTCGACGCGCTCGTCGGCGACATCGTGCCCGCCGACATTCGCCTGCCGGCGCCTCCCGCGTTGCCGGCGGCCGAGAGCGAGTTTGAGTATCTCCGCCGGCTGCGCGGCATCGCGGCGAGAAACGAAGTCTTCCGCAGCTACATCGGCCTCGGCTACTACGACACGGTGACGCCGCCGGTGATTCAGCGCAACGTGTTCGAGAACCCCGGCTGGTACACGCCGTACACGCCCTACCAGGCCGAAATCGCCCAGGGCCGCCTCGAGTCGCTCCTCAACTTCCAGACCATGGTGAGCGAGCTGTCGGGGATGGCGGTCGCGAACGCGTCGCTGCTCGATGAGGCCACGGGCGCCGCCGAGGCGATGGCGATGCTGCTCCGCGTGCACCGGCAGGCGGATGCGATGACGTTTGTCGTCTCGGACCGCGTGTTTCCGCAGGTGCTCGAGGTGATTCGGACGCGCGCCGTCCCCCTCGGCATCGCCGTGCGCGTCGAGGACCTCGAGCACGCGGCATTCGGCCCCGACGTCTTCGGCGTGTACGTGCAGTCGCCAGACGACCGCGGCGAGGTCCGGGACCTGTCTGGGCTCGTCGCGCGCGCCCACGCCGCCGGCGCGCGCGTCGCCGTCGGATCGGATCTGCTGGCGCTGGCGCTCATCGTCCCGCCCGGCGAGGCCGGCGCCGACGTCGTCGTCGGCAACGCCCAGCGGTTCGGCGTGCCGCTCGGCTACGGCGGACCGCACGCCGGGTTCTTCGCGACGCGCGAGGAGTTCGTGCGCCAGATGCCGGGCCGCCTGATCGGCGTCTCGGTGGATTCGCGCGGCCGCCGGGCCTATCGCATGGCGCTGCAGACGCGCGAGCAGCACATCCGCCGGGAGAAGGCGACCTCGAACATCTGCACCGCCCAGGCGCTGCTCGCGAACATGGCCGCGTTCTACGGCGTGTATCACGGTCCCGAGGGCATTCGCGGCATCGCCGCGCGCGTGCACGACCAGGCGACGAGACTGGCCGGCGCGCTGGCGGAGCTCGGCTGGCGCCAGACGCATGACACGTACTTCGACACGTTGCGCCTCGAGCGCGCGGCGGGAGAGGTCGCGGCCGTTCGCCGCGCGGCCGAGGCGCGCCGGATCAACTTCCGCTATCCGGGCGAGGGCGTCGTCCAGCTCTCACTCGACGAGACCGTGAGCGAGGCGGACCTGGCCGACGTGGTCGCCGCGTTTGCCGAGGCCGCCGGCGCGAAGGCGCCGGGGCTCGCGCCGGCAGCGGGGCGGGGCAGCCTGCCCGACGCCCTGCGCCGCCGGTCGCCGTTCATGACGCATCCGGTCTTCAGCGCGCATCACTCGGAGACCGAGATGATGCGCTACATTCGCGCGCTCGAGCGCAAGGATCTCGGCCTGGACACGGCCATGATTCCGCTGGGCTCGTGCACGATGAAGCTCAACGCCGCGGCCGAGATGCTGCCGGTCAGCTGGCCCGAGTTTTCGAGGATGCATCCGTTCGCGCCTGTCGATCAGGCCGCCGGCTATCAGCAGGTCTTCCGCGAGCTCGAGGCGGCGCTCGGCGCGCTGACGGGATTCCCCGCGGTGTCGCTGCAGCCGAACTCGGGCGCGCAAGGCGAGTTCGCGGGGCTGCTCGTGATTCGGGCCTATCACCGCGCCAGAGGGCAGGGCGGCCGCACCGTGGCGCTCATCCCGCAGTCGGCGCACGGCACCAATCCGGCGAGCGCAGTGATGGCGGGCATGCGGGTCGTCGTCGTGGCCTGCGACGACCGCGGCAACATCGACGTGCCGGACCTGCGGGCGAAAGCGGCCGCGCATCACGACGAGCTGTCCTGCCTGATGGTGACCTACCCGAGCACGCACGGGGTGTTCGAGGGGCGGATCCGCGAGATCTGCGCGATCGTCCACGAGCACGGCGGGCAGGTGTACATGGACGGCGCGAACATGAACGCGCAGGTCGGGCTGACGAGCCCGGCGGCGATCGGCGCCGACGTCTGCCATCTGAACCTGCACAAGACGTTCGCGATTCCGCACGGCGGCGGCGGTCCGGGCATGGGGCCGATCGCGGTGGCGGCGCACCTGGCGCCGCACCTGCCGGGCCATGCCGTCATCGCGACCGGCGGCGCCCAGGCAATTTCTGCGGTGTCCGCGGCGCCGTGGGGCAGCCCGAGCATTCTGCTGATTTCCTACGGGTACCTTCGCATGCTCGGCGCCGGCGGCTCGACCGAAGCGACGCGGATCGCGCTCCTCAACGCCAACTACATCAAGGCGCGCCTCGAGACGCACTATCCCGTCCTGTACGCCGGCGCGACCGGCCGCGTGGCGCACGAGCTGATCTTCGACCTGCGGCCGTTCAAGCAGCAGACCGGCGTGGACGAGCAGGACGTGGCCAAGCGACTGATGGACTATGGCTTCCACGCGCCGACCGTTTCGTTCCCCGTGCCAGGCACGCTGATGGTGGAGCCGACGGAGAGCGAGCCGAAGGAGGAGATCGACCGTTTCTGCGAGGCGATGATCGCGATTCGCGCGGAGCTTCAGGCGGTCGCCGACGGGCGCGCCGACGCCAAGGACAACGTCCTCAAGAACGCGCCGCACACCGCCGAGGACCTCGCGGGCGAGTGGCACCATCCGTACTCGCGCGAGCAGGCCGCGTATCCGGTCGCGGGCCTTCGCCACCGAAAGTTCTGGCCGCCGGTCTCGCGCATCGACAATCCGTTCGGCGATCGCAATCTCGTGTGCGCCTGCCCGCCGATCGAAGCGTACTCGGCGGTTGGGGGATAGCACCCGTCAGGTCAGAGGTTCTAGCTTCTCACTTGACCACTGGCCACCCGCGCCCTGAACGCCTCGAGCAGCCGGCGCGTCGTCGGGCCGGGCTGGCCCGTGCCGATCGTGAGCTCGTCGACGGCCACCACCGGCGTGACCTCGCGCGTCGTGCCCGTGATGAACGCTTCGCTGGCGGTTCGGAGGTCGTCCGGCGTGAGGCGCGTTTCGCGGGCGAGCAGGCCGATCGCCGCGGCCAGCTCGAGGATGAACGCCCGCGTGACGCCCGGCAGCAGGCCCGCCGACAGCGGCGGCGTCATGACCTCCCCCCCGCGCACGAGGAAGAAATTCGACTGCGAGCATTCCGCGAGTTCGCCGGCCTGATTCTGCATCAGCGCCTCTTCGCCGCCGCGGCGCAGCGCCTCCTGCATGGCGAGGGCGTTGTTCATCAGGTTGTTGCTCTTGATTTGCGGGTTCAGCGCGTCCGGGTGGTTCCGGCGCACGTGAACGAGCGACACCCGAATGCCCTGGGTGAACGTCCGCGCCGGCTGGCCGGGAAAGGGCTTGACGATGATGACGAGCGAGGGCCGGGGGCAGGCGGCGGGGTTGTAGCTGAGCTCGCCGACGCCCCGCGTCAGCAGAATCCGGATGTAGGCCTCGTCGAGGCCCGGCATCGCCGCCATCGTCTCGCGCGCGTGACCGAGGAGATCGGCGTCGGTGTAGGGCACGTCGAGCGCGATGAGCGACGCCGATTGCCGCAGACGGGCCATGTGACGCTCGAAGAGAAACGGCTCGCGGCCGTACGTCCGCAGCGTCTCGTAGATTCCCTCGCCGTAGAGGAAGCCGTGATCGAAGACGGCGATCGACGCATGGTCGGCGTCGGTGATGCGTCCATTGACGTACACGACGGCGTTCATGAACCCCGGCACTCCGATTCGCGCGGGCAGGTCGACGGCCCCGAGGGCCGCCGAGGCCGCGAAGTTGCGCGAGTCTAGCACAAGAGGTACGCTCGGCTGCGAAACGCGGAGGAGCGGCGCCACATGCGCGTGCTTACGACGAGTCAGATGCGCGAGGCGGATCGCCGGACGATCGAGGAGATTGGCCTGCCGTCGACCGTGCTGATGGAGAACGCCGGCCGTCAGGTGGTCGCCGCGATGGAGTCTGCGTTCGACGGGCTCGCGTCGATGCGGATCGCCGTGCTCTGCGGGCGCGGCAACAACGGCGGCGACGGCTTCGTCGTCGCGCGGACGCTGCTCGCCCGGCACATCGACACCGGGGTCTACCTCGTCGGGCAGGCGGCGGAGCTCAAGGGCGACGCGCGCGTGAATCTCGACGTCCTCCACCACCTTGGCGCGGATGTCGTCGAAATCAGCGATGCCGCGGCGTGGGAGCTGCACGGCACCGACGTGCTCGGGTCGGACTTGATTGTGGACGCGCTCTTCGGCACCGGACTCAACGCGCCGCTCTCCGGGCTCACCGAGACGATCGTCGCCGATTTGAACGGATCGGCGCGCCCGGTCGTCGCCATCGACTTGCCGAGCGGCCTGTCGGCCGATGGCCCGGAAGTCCCCGGGCCAGCAGTGCACGCCAACGTCACGGTGACGCTCGGCGCGCCGAAGCTGCCGCTCGTGCTGCCGCCCGCCGAGGCGTTCGCGGGCAACCTCGTGATCGCCGACATCGGGATTCCGCTGCCGGTGATCAACGGCCTCGAAGGGCCATGGATCGAGATCCTGACCAAGGAATCGATGCGCGCGCTCATCGAGCCGCGGTCGCAGGATTCGCACAAGGGGGACTACGGGCACGTGCTCGTCGTCGCGGGCTCGCGCGGCAAGACGGGCGCGGCCGCGCTCGCGGCAACGGCGGCGCTGCGCTCGGGCGCCGGCCTCGTGACCGTGGCGACGCCGGCGTCGGTCCTGCCCGTCGTCGCGTCGCTCGGCATGGAGTTCATGACCGTGCCGCTCGAGGAGACCGGCGACGGCCTGGTGGCGTTCGAGGCGCTCGAGCGCGTGCTCGAGATCGAGGCCGACGTCATCGCCGTCGGCCCGGGCCTCGGGCGATCGGCGTCGACGACGGCGTTCGTGCAAGCGTTGGTGGAGCGAGCGGGCGTGCCGATCGTGGTGGACGCCGACGCGCTCAACGCGTTCGCGGGCGACGCCGATCGCCTCGTCGGCCGCGACGGCGTCGACATCGTCGTCACCCCGCATCCGGGCGAGATGGCGCGGCTGGTGGGCACGTCGGTCGAGGAGGTGCAGGCGCACCGGCTCGACGTCGCGCGCGACTTCGCCGCGACCCACCGCGTTCACGTCGTCCTCAAGGGTCACCGGACGATCGTCGCAACCCCGGACGGCAAGGTGTTCATCAATCTGACGGGGAACGCCGGCATGGCGACCGGCGGCACCGGCGATGTCCTGACCGGCATGATCGCGGCGTGGTTCGGTCAGCTGCTCGACGCCGAGGGCGCGGCCAAGCTGGCCGTGTACCTCCACGGGCTGGCGGGCGATCTCGCCGAAGCGGACGAGGGCGAGATCGGGATGATCGCGGGCGACCTCGTCGACCGACTGGGCGACGCCGTCCTCGAACTGACCGCTCGCCGCAAGAAGACCGCCTCCCAACCGTGAGTGTGCACCTGACCGACTCGGAGGGCGCCACCGTGGCGCTCGGCCGCGATCTGGGCCGGCGCCTCGCCGCGGGTGCGGTCGTGCTGCTGGAGGGGCCCCTCGGGGCCGGCAAGACTGCCTTCGCGCGCGGGCTCGCCGAGGGGCTCGGCTGCGACGGCGAGGACGTCTCCAGCCCGACGTTCACGGTCGTGCAGGAATATCGCGGCGACGTGCGGTTCGAGCACGTCGATCTCTACCGGCTGACGCCGCCCGAGGTGGACGACCTGGCGCTCGACGATCTGCTCGAAGGCGGCGTGATGGCGATCGAGTGGCCCGACCGCTGGCGCCATCCGCCGGCCGGCGCGCTGCGGGTGACGCTCGAGCCGGTCGGCCACGATCGGCGCCGGATCACGATTCACGAGACCTAACGGGCGGTCCTACTGGCGGGGCAGGGCGTCGCGCCAGTTCCGCCACCAATCCTTCACCGGCGGCAGCGCCAGCGAGTCGATCCATTTCCACAGCGACGGGTTGTCGCCGCGGTTGATGGCGTCGAGCGAGACGCCCGCGGGCGGCGGATCCAGCGACGCCGCCGCGGCGACGAGGCCGGCGCGGGCTGACCCGTGCTGCCGCGTCGCGAGGACCAGGAGGGTGAGCACGTCGCGCGGCCGCACGACCTTGGCCATGATGATCGACGGCAGCGACGCCGCCGCGGCATCGCCGCCCGCACGCTCGAACGCGCGCACGGCGTTCAGGAATTCCGGCGCCGCATCGTCGTAGACCGGGACGAACGGCTGGCGGTCGGCCTGCATGGCGGAGGACGCGCCGGCTGGCACGAGCGACTCGCCGAACGCATTGTCGAGCTCGACCCAGCCGGTGCGCACCGTGAGGAACGCGACGCCCTGCGGGTCGACCGTGAGAGTGAACCGGCAGCCCAGATCGATGACGTCGCCCGACGGCGTGCGAATCGCGACGGTGAACGGCGGCGCCCACAGCCGCACGTCGACGCTGCCCCGGGTCATTTCGACGCGGTGACGCTGCGACTCGGTCGCCGAGATGGTGAGCTCGGTGCCGGGCGTCGCGTCGATCGTGCCGAGGCGCGCGACGTCGATGTGCGCGGAGGCCGGCGACGGGACGGCCAGCGGTTCGCCCACGCCGAGCTGGCCCGGGGTGACCGGCGCCGACGGGCCGGGCTCGGTCACGACCATGGTCCACGCGCGATTCGCCGGCCACGCCAGCCGCCAGCGGTAGTACCCGAATCCCACGGCAAGGGCGAGCGACGCCGCGATCGTGCCGACGAGCACGATCGCACGCCAGCGGGCGCGCGGGCGAAGTCTTGGACGTGGCGTGGGATCGAACGCGAGCGGCGCCAGCCGCCGCTCGAGATCGGCGACGGCGGGATCCGCCGGGCCCGATCGATCCCACAGGTACTCGTTGTCGCCGCGGTCGTCAGTCGGCGTCGTCATGGCGTCACTCCCAGGCGCTCTCTCAGGAGCTTGAATCCCCGGTGCAGGTTCACGCGGACCGACTCGGGGGTCAGCCCCGTGAGCCCGGCGATCTCCGGCCCGGTCAGCCCTTCGACGAGGCGCAGCAGCAGCGTCTCGCGATAGGCCTCGGGCAGCTGCCGCACGACGGCGAGCACGCGCTCGGCGTCGGCGCGCGCCTCCACCGGGTCCGGCCGGCCGGCGTGATCCTCAATCGGCTCGGTGATCGGGCGCTGGCGGTGCGCGTCGGTGGCGCGATTGCGCGCGATCGTGGCGAGCCAGCCGGCGAACGCCCGCGGCTCGCGAAGCGAGCGCAGCCGCTCGAGCGCCTGGACGAACACGTCCTGCACCAGGTCGCGCGCTTCGTCGGAGGGCAAGCGCGCCAGCAGGATGCCGTGGACGAACCGGCCGAATCGCTCGTAGAGCACTCCGAACGCGTCGCGGTCGCCGGCCTGCGCCGACCGGACCAGGGCCGCGATCTCGTCGCGCGCGGGCTCGGCCGGGTCGCCGTCACCCGTCAGCGGACGCAGAGGGGTCTCAGCCAGAAGGTGACCTCGCAGAGCCGCTGTCCTCCCGCAGCGCGGCCGGCCTCCGCCGCGCGAAGGCGTCCGGCGCGCTTGATCAGACAGACGAGCGAAGCCGCCGGCCGTTAACCGGCCGGCTTCTCCCGCCTGCCTCCGCCGGCGCGGATCGAGCCGCCGGCTTCGGCGAGGCAGGTCTACTCTACGCGGTAATTCGGCGCCTCTTTGGTGATGATGACGTCGTGCACGTGGCCCTCGCGCACGCCTGCCGAGGTCGTGCGGAGCAGCTGAGCGTCGCGCTGGAGCGTCGGGATGTCCCCGCAGCCGCAGTAGCCCATGCCTGCCCGGAGGCCGCCGACGAGCTGGTGGATCATCGCCGCGACGCTGCCTTTGTGCGCGACGCGGCCCTCGATGCCCTCGGGGACGAGCTTGTCTGACCCGTCGCCGCTGGCGGCGTCGAGGTCGAACTCATCCTGGAAATAGCGGTCGCGGCTGCCGCGCCGCATCGCGCCGATCGACCCCATGCCCCGATACTCTTTGAAGCTGCGGCCCTGGTAGAGAATGATCTCGCCCGGGCTCTCGTCCGTGCCGGCGAACAGGCTGCCGATCATGGTCGAGCTTGCGCCGACCGCCATCGCCTTCGTGATGTCGCCGGAATATCTGATGCCGCCGTCGGCGATGACGGGGACGCCGCGCTCGGCGGCGGCGCGCGCGCAGTTGGCAATCGCGGTGATCATCGGCACGCCGATGCCCGCGACGACGCGGGTCGTGCAGATGGAGCCGGCGCCGATCCCGACCTTCACTGCGTCGACGCCGCGGTCGATGAGCGCCGTCGTCGCGGCGGCCGTCGCCACGTTGCCCGCGATGAGATCGACGTCCGGGTGCCGCTCGCGGATCTTCGTCACCATCTCGAGCACGCCCTGCGAGTGGCCGTGCGCCGTGTCGATGACGAGCGCGTCCACATGCGCGTTGACCAGGGCGGCCGCGCGGTCGATCGTGTCCTTGCTCACTCCAATCGCCGCGCCCACGCGCAGGCGGCCGAGCGAGTCCTTGCACGCGTTCGGATACTTGACGAGCTTCTGGATGTCCTTGACGGTGATGAGGCCCTTCAGGCGGTAGTCCGCGTCGACGACGAGCAGCTTCTCGATCTTGTGCCGGTGGAACATCTCGCGCGCCTGGTCGAGCGTCGTGCCGACCGGGACGGTGACCAGGTTGTCCTTCGTCATGATGTCGGCGATCGGCCGGTCCACGCGGGTCTCGAATCGCAGGTCGCGGTTGGTAAGGATACCGACCAGCCGGCCTTCCTTGCTGCCGTCGTCGGTGATCGGCACGCCGCTGATGCGGTACTTCTTCATCAGCTCGAGCGCTTCGTAGACGTGGTGGGTCGGCGAGAGCGTGATCGGATTGACGATCATGCCGCTCTCCGAGCGCTTCACGCGGTCGACCTCGGACGCCTGCTCGTCGATCGCCAGGTTCTTGTGGATGACGCCGAGCCCGCCCTGCTGGGCCATCGCGATGGCCAGGCGGCTCTCGGTCACGGTGTCCATGGCGGCGCTCAGGATCGGCACGTTCAGCCGGATGCGGCGCGTGAGCCGCGAGCCGACGTCGACCTGGCTGGGCAGGATCCGCGAGTGCCGCGGCACGAGGACGATGTCGTCGAAGGTCAGTGCTTCAGGAAGGCCGGCGGCCACCTGCGCGGCCGCATTCATTGCTTCAGTCATGCCCGGTTACGCTCCGTGACACTTCTTGAACTTCTTTCCGCTGCCGCACCAGCACGGGTCGTTGCGGCCGATCTTCGGCTCGTCGCGACGCACCGTCTTGACCTTGGCGTCGTCGCCGCCCGTCCGTGCCGGCTGGGGCGGGGCGCCGCCGCCGGCCGGGGCCGGGGGCCGCGCCGGTGCGCCCGTCGTGGACGCGCCGCTGCTGAAGTTCAGCTGCGGGGGGCGGCGAGGCGCCGGCTGCCGCACGGCCGGGGGCGCCGCATCTCCGCCCTCGGAGATCACGGGCCTCACGCGCCACAGGTACCGCACCATGTCGTCGTCCACGCGCTCCCGCATCGCCTGGAAGAGCGCGAAGCTTTCTTTCTTGTACTCGACGAGCGGATCGCGCTGGCCGTAGCCGCGCAGCCCGATGCCTTCCTTGAGGTGGTCGAGGCTGTACAGGTGGTCTTTCCACTGCGCGTCCACGATCTGCAGCATGATGTCGCGCTCGACGCGCCGCAGAATCGCCGGATCGATGCCGCCGGTCTTCTCTTTCTCCTCGTACTTGGAGATCGCCAGGGTCCGAAGCGCCTCGGACATCTCGCCGGGCGACATCGACTCGAGCTGGACGCCCTCGAGCTCCTGCGGCTCGAGCGCGAAGAGATCGGCCGCGGCACGCCGCAAGGCGCCCACGTCCCAATCCTCCGGGTTGGCCTGCTTGCCGGCGTGGGTCTCGACAAGGGAATCCACGAGGTCCTCGGCGAGCGTGAGGAGGTATCCGCGCGTGTCGACGGTCTCGTCGTCGCCGATCTTGATCTGGCCCTCGAGCAGCTCGCGACGGAGCGAATAGATGCTCTCGCGCTGCTTGTTCATGACGTCGTCGTACTCGAGCAGGTGTTTGCGGGTGGAGAAGTTCTGGGCTTCGACCTGCTTCTGCGCGCGCTCGATCGCCCGCGTGACCATGCCGTGCTCGATCGGGACGCCTTCTTCCATGCCCAGGCGCTGCATCAGCCCGGAGATGCGATCCGACCCGAAGATGCGCATGAGGTCGTCTTCGAGCGAGAGATAGAAGCGCGAGGATCCGGGATCGCCCTGACGGCCGGCGCGGCCGCGCAGCTGATTGTCGATCCGGCGCGCTTCATGCCGCTCGGTGCCGACGATGTGCAGACCGCCGAGGCCCACGACGTCCTCGTGCTCGGCGTCGGTCTCCGCCTTGAATCCCTCGAACAGCCGTTCGTAGTCCTTGCGCGGCACCCGGTAGAAGTTGTCGAGGTGGAAGAAGTAGACGAACTCGTCGTCGTCGACGAACTTTTCTTGGCCCTTGGGGAGCCGCTCGGCGACCTGATCGGCGAGGCTCTGCTGCCGGGCCATGAACTCGGGGTTGCCGCCGAGGAGGATGTCCGTGCCGCGGCCGGCCATGTTCGTGGCGATCGTCACCGTGCCGCGCCGGCCCGCCTGCGCGACGATCTCGGCTTCCTGCGCGTGGTACTTCGCGTTGAGGACGACGTGCTTGATGCCCCGGCGCTTCAGCAGGCCGGACAGCCGCTCGGACTTCTCGATCGACACCGTGCCCACCAGCGTGGGCCGGCCGGCCTTCTGTTTGTCGACGATGTCGTTGAGGATGGCGTCGTACTTTTCCTTCTCGGTCCGGTAGACGCTGTCGGGCTCTTCCTTGCGCTGCAGCTTCCGGTTGGTCGGCGCGACAATGACGTCGAGGTTGTAGATCTTCGCGAATTCCTCGGCCTCGGTCTCGGCCGTGCCGGTCATGCCCGACAGCTTCTTGTACTTGCGGAAGTAGTTCTGGAAGGTGATGGTCGCGAGCGTCTGATTCTCCCGCTCGATCTTGACCTTCTCCTTGGCCTCGACCGCCTGGTGCAGGCCGTCGCTCCAGCGGCGTCCCGGCATGAGCCGGCCCGTGAACTCGTCGACGATGACCACCTGGCCGTCCTTCACCATGTAGTCCACGTCGAGCCTGAACAGCGTGTGCGCGCGCAGCCCCTGGTGGATGTGGTGGAGCAGGGGCATGTTCGTCGGGTCGTAGAGGCCGCCCGAGCCCGGCACGAGCCGATGCGCGAGCATCTTCTCGGCCTTGGCCATGCCCGTCTCGGTGAGCTGCACGGTCTTGTGCTTCTCGTCGACGAGGTAGTCGCCCGTGGTTTCCAGCCGCTCGCGGTCCTCGGCCTTGACGTTGCCCTGGGTCACCGCACCGGGTGCGAGCTTCGGGATGATGCGGTCGACTTCGTAGTAGAGGTCCGTCGACTCCTCCGCGGGGCCCGAGATGATGAGGGGCGTCCGCGCCTCGTCGATCAGGATGCTGTCGACCTCGTCCACGATCGCGAACCGGTGGCCGCGCTGGACGAACTGCGCCAGGTCGAACTTCATGTTGTCGCGCAGGTAGTCGAAGCCGAACTCGTTGTTCGTGCCGTACGTGATGTCGGATCCGTACGCGACCTGCCGCTCGGCGTCGTTGAGCTCGTGCTGGATGACGCCGACCGACATCCCGAGGAAGCGGTAGATGCGGCCCATCCACTCCGAGTCGCGTCGCGCGAGGTAGTCGTTGACCGTGACCACGTGGACGCCGAGGCCCTCGAGCGCGTTCAGGTACGCGGGCAGCGTGGCGACGAGCGTCTTGCCTTCGCCCGTCTTCATTTCGGCGATCTTCCCGCCGTGCAGCACCATGCCGCCGATGAGCTGCACGTCGAAATGGCGCATGTTGAGCACGCGCCGTCCGGCCTCGCGCACCGTCGCGAACGCCTCCGGCAGCACCTCGTCGAGCGACTCGCCCTTGGCGACACGCTCGCGGAGGACGCCGGTCCGCGCGCGGACCTCCGCATCCGACAGATCGCGCACGGTCGATTCCAGCTCGTTGATGCGGGCCACGACCGGCCGCAGACGCTTCAGCTCGCGCTCGTTCTGCGTGCCGATGACTTTGGCCAGGAGGGTATTGATCATGCCGGGACCGTATCAGCCGCGGGCCACCCAGAGCTCTACGGTTGGACCATCAGCGACACGGATATTCGTACGATTCTAGGGAACGGGGCGGGAGGCGTCAACTCTGAGCGTCGGATCGTCAGGCGCGAAGAGCAGGCATCAGGCACGGGGCGGAAGAACACAGGGCACTGGCGCGCGCGCGGACACCGCGAGTGCCCAGTGCCCGATGCCCAGTCCTGGTCGCTACGGCCTGGCGAGGAGCCTGAGCGGGTTGATGGGCTGGCCGTTCAGCAGAATCTCGTAATGCAGATGGGAGCTGGTGGCCCGGCCCGTCGCGCCGACGTAGCCGATCGTGTCGCCGCGCTTGACCTTCTGCCCGATGCCGACGGCATACCCCGAGAGGTGGCCGAACCGCGTCGCGATGCCGAACCCGTGAGTGATCAGGATGCAGTTGCCGTAGTTGCCGTTGTAGCCGGCCGACTCGACGACGCCGTCAGCGGTGGCGCGGACGGGCGTGCCCTTGTCGGCGGAGATGTCGAGGCCCGCGTGAAAGTCGGGCTGTCCCGTGAACGGATCCGTGCGATTGCCGAAGCCGGACGACAACCATCCGGCGACCGGCCAGATCGACGGCGTGGCGCGCGCGAGCGCCTGCTGGTTCTCGACCTTGGTCTTGACGGACGCGAGAGAGTCTTCGAGCGTGCCGAGCACGCTGCGCAGCATGCCGAACGTGCCCTGCGATGCGGACGCATCGGCCGTCTTCGACGTGGACAAGGTGGAGGGCAGCGCGCCGCCGCCCATCGCGCGCGAGCGGATGAGCGCCGGGAGTTTCTGAATCGCTTCGCGCGTGGCCGGGTCGAGCTGCGCCTGATCGCTCAGCTGCTCGAGCGCGGCCTGCAACGAGGAAATCTGCACGGCGAGCTGACCCGTCGCTTCGCGGTAGCTGTCGTTCTCGACCTTCAAGGTCTCGTTCGACACCCGGAGCGACTCCAGCTCGAGCCGGCTGGCCTGCCGCGCCCCGAGCCCGATCAGCATGAACACCGCCGGCACGATCAGGGCGAGGGACGTCCCAACCAGCAAGGGCACCCGGGACACCGTCAGACGGCGCACGGCCCCCGAATTTCGGTTCGCGATGAGAATTGTGTAACGCGGCGACCGCATGCGGATCTTTGGATCTCCCCCGGCCGTGAGCCCAGATCCGGCCGGAACCGCCGAAATCTACCACAGACGACCGACGAGACGCCACATTTGTTAACGCGTTGTCATCCGATCAGGGAGGCGAAAGTGCAAGGCCTCTGCCAAGTGTGGGGCCTCGACCGCGGAGGCGCCCGCCAGGTCCGCCACCGTTCGGGCCACGCGCATGACGCGAGTCAGGGCCCGAACGCTCAAACCGAGCCGGGCGGCGCCCCTCGCCAGCACCTGCTCGGCGGCATCGCCGGTCGGCCGACAGTGCAGGCGGAGCCTGCGACCCTCGAGGTGCGCATTGAGCGCGCCCTGCCGATCGAGCTGGACGACGCGCGCCGCCAGGACCCGGGCGTGGACTGCGGCGGACGTCTCGCCCGTGCTCTGGCGCTGCAGGTCACGCCACGGCACGGCCTGCACTTCGACACCGAGGTCGAATCGATCTCGCAGCGGGCCCGACAGCCGTTGCTGATACCGCGCGACGACGGATGGCGGACAACGGCACTCGCGCTGCCGGTCGCCCAGGTAGCCGCACGGGCAGGGGTTCATTGCGCCAACGAGCAGGACGCGCGCGGGAAACACGACCGACCGGCTCGCGCGCGCGATGTGCACGACGCCCTGCTCGAGCGGCTGGCGCAAGCTCTCGAGGACCCGCCGTCCGAATTCCGGCAGCTCGTCGAGAAACAGAACGCCGCCGTGCGCGAGGCTCAGTTCTCCTGGCCGGGGAATGCTGCCGCCGCCGACGAGCGCGACGTCCGAGCACGTGTGATGGGGCGCGCGAAACGGCGGCGTGTCGATGAGACCGACGTCCGGCGGCAGCAGACCGGCCACCGAGTGAATCGTCGTGACGGTCAGCGCGTCGGCGAAGCTCAAGCGCGGCAGGAGCGTCGGCAGTCGTCGCGCGAGCATCGTCTTGCCCGCGCCCGGCGGTCCGCTGAAGAGGAGGTGGTGGCCGCCCGCGGCCGCGATCTCGAGCGCGCGTCGCGCGACCCTCTGGCCGCGGACGTCCGCCAGGTCGTCGCCGCTGGTGTCCGGCACGAACGGGGAGGGCGGCGGAGCCGTCGCGGGCGTCGGCGCGGGTGTGGTCAGCAGCCTGGCGGCTTCGAACAGCGACGGCACCGGGTACAGGCGGAGGCCATCGACGATCCCCGCCTCGCGCAGATTGGCCGCCGGAAACATCAGCGCTGACGTCGACGCGCGGCGTGAGGCGACGGCGATCGGCAGCAGGCCCTGCAGTGGGGGAATGCCGCCGTCGAGCGACAGGCCGCCGACGATCATGTACGGCGGCGGCTCCCGGTGGGGCAGGACGCCCGACGCCGCGAGCACGCCGAGAGCGATCGGCAAATCGAACGCCGCGCCGACCTTGCGCAGGTCGGCCGGCGCCAGGCTCACGGTCACGCGCCCGAGCGGGAACGGAAAGCCCGAGTTGCGAATGGCGGTGCGCACGCGATCGCGGCTTTCCCGGACCGTCGCATCCGGCAGCCCGACCATCGTGACGCCCGGCAGCCCGGGTGACACGTCCACTTCGACCGACACGGGCAACGCGTCGATCCCGAAGACGGCGGCGGCCGTGACGCGTGCGAGCACGCCCGCCGATCAGGCAACGTCAGCGCCAGCGGGATCCGGCGCGAATCCTACGATCGCGATGCGACGCGTTGCAGAAACTGCGCGCAAGAGCTCCACGCGGCCGTGCAGATTCTGCACGTCGACCTTCTCACTTCTGGCTTCCAACTTCGAACGTGATTCGTGCTAGCGCCGGACGGTGAGCTTGTCGCCGACCGTGATGTTGTCCGACGACAGCTGGTTGAGCCGTTTCAGGTCGTTGACCGTCGTGTCGAAGTGGCGCGCGATGCTGGACAGCGTATCGCCTTGGCGCACGCGGTAGGTGAGGGTGCCCTGGCCCTGCGCGGAGGCGACCTGCGTGTTCGCCGACGCGGTCGCCGCCGGCCGCGGCGGCAAGCTCGTGGTACGCGGCTGCGGGATCATCAGCGTCTGGCCGACGCGCACGCGTGACGAGGAGCGAAGGTCGTTCGCGGTCCGGAGCTCGGTCGTCGTCACCTTGAATTTCCGGGCCAGGCTCGTGATCGAGTCGCCGCGCTTGACCGTGTAGAACTTGAACGTCGCAAAGAGCGACGGATCGGCGGTCGCGAGCTTCGCGGAGACGCTGGCGGCCGTGCCCATCGGTACTTTCAGGTCGTGCGGCTCCGAGGGCGTGGTCGTCCGGCGCAGCTCGGGGTTGAGCGCCTGAATGTCCTCGACCGACACGCCGGCCCATTCGGCGATGATGCGCAGGTCGAGCGCGCCCGGCACCGTCACCGTGTCGAAGGCCGTCGGCATCGGCGCGGCGACGTCGAACCCGTAGCGCGCGGGATTCTTGGCGATGATCACCGCCGCCAGGATCATCGGCACGTACTCGCGCGTGTCACGCGGCAAGTAGCGCGTGCTCGCCGACAGCTTCCAGTAGTCGGTCGTCTTCGATCTCTTGATCGCGTTCTCAATCCGCCCGGGCCCGGCGTTGTAGCTCGCAAGCGCCAGGTTCCAGTCGCCGTCGAACTCGTCGGCCAGTGACTTCAGGTACTTGGCGGCCGCGTGGGTGGCCTTCTCCGGATCCGAGCGCTCGTCGAGGAACCAGTTCTGCTGGAGCCCGTTCTCGGTCGCCGTGTCCTGGATGAACTGCCACATGCCCTTGGCGCTGGCGCGCGAGAGCGCCGTCGGCTTGAACGCGCTCTCGACGATGGGCACGTACGCCAGATCGAGCGGCAGGCCCTCGCTGCGGAACACGTCCTGGATCATCGGGATGTACTGCACGGAGCGATTGAGCGTCGCGTCCATGAACTCGTGCAGCCGGCCCTGGAAGAGCTCGACGTAGGACAGCACCTTGTCGTTGACCGTGATCGGGAGATCGTGCGGCGTCTTGTCCAGGTCGTCGCTCACCAGTTCGCCGGTGGTCAGCGTCGGCGCGGGTGGATCGAAGGTCGCGTCGTTCAGCAGCTCGTCGATGACCGCCGGCTCGGATCGCGCCTCGGTGAAACCGTCGCCCTCGCGCAGCGCGAGGACATCGAGTGCGCTGATCCGATCCAGCAGGCGATCGAACTCGGCCGACAGGCGCGGCTCGCTCCGGGCGCCCCCCGGCGCCGCTGTCAGCGCGTCCACCGCGCGATCGAAATGTTCGCGCGCGGCGACCAGACGGCCGGCGTCCAGCTCGGCCTGGCCGGCGGCGAACTCCCGTTCGGCGCTCGCGACGTACCCGGCAATCGGATCGGGAACCAGGGGAATCGACGGCCCCGAGAAACCCGTGAACGGCCCAACGGGAAGCGTGGCGGCCGGCGGCGGTGCGGCCGGGGGCACGTGGGCGCTGCACCCGGCAATCATCACGCCTGTCGCGGCGACGAGGGACAGTCGGGTGAGAGCCGTCATTCAGGACTTAGGGTCGATCGCTCCTGGGGTGCAAGTTCGGTGCCCGTAGGGTAGCACGAGACGTGGCTGGGGAACTCACGATCGCGGCCACCCGGCGATTACGAAAACGCGCTGGGCCTCACCCAGATCGCGCGCCGACGGCGTGATGATCGTCCGGTCGCCCACCATGATCTTGCGGCCGAGCTTGAGCGCCTGGCGCACGTCCTCCTCACACACGAATTGGACGACGCTCGCGCCCGAATCGTCTGCCGCCGCCTCGCGGCGCGTCGTGCCGAGCATGGCGTCCACCTGGCCGCGCACCAGTCCCGCTTCGACGCCGGCGACCGGCGCGAGTGCCGGCGCCTTCGGCAGCGGCGTGGCCGCCGCGGGCGCCCCGGGCCGTCCGGTATCGACCGCCGGGCGCGTCTCGTACGCCAGCCGCTTGATGTTCAGGAGATGGCGCGGTGAGATGTTGTCCGACGTGATGTTGCCGCCATAGCCTCCGCAGCCAAGGGTCATCGCCGGGTCGAGGCCCGTCGTCAAGCCGATCGACCCGTGCGTCGTCGGCGTGTTGACGACGATGCGGAAAGCGGGCTTCTTCAGGCCGAACTCCAGGATGATCTGCTCGTTGCGCGAGTGGATCGACATCGTGTGCCCCATCCCGCCGTATCGCAGGATCTGGATGCAGCGCTCGCACCCCTCGCGCCAGTCCGCGACGACGTAGTACGACAGCACGGGGCAGAGCTTCTCGATCGAGAGCGGATAGTCACGGCCGACGCCCTTGAGCTCGGCAATCAGCACGCGTGTGCCGGCCGGCACGGTGAATCCCGCCTGCTGCGCCAGAAACGCCGCGGGCTTGCCGACGAGCTTGGGGTTGGGCAGCCGTTGCGGCGACACGAGGATCGCCGCCAGCTTGTCGGCCTCGGCTGGCGTCATGAAATACGAGCCCTGGCGCTCGAACTCGCGCCGGACTTCGTCCGCCACGGCCGACTCGACGACGACGGAGTTGGGCGACGAGCAGAGCACGCCGTTGTCGAACGACTTGCCGATGATCACGTCGCTCGCGGCCTTTGCCAGATCCGCGGAGCGTTCGATGAAGCACGGCGCGTTGCCCGGGCCGACGCCGTAGGCGGGCTTGCCCGCGCTGTAGGCCGCGCGCACGAGCCCCATGCCGCCGGTCGCGAGAATGACGGCGACATCACGGTGCTTCATCAGCTCCTGGGTGCCCTCGAGCGTGACGGTCGTCATCCAGTTAATCGCGCCCTCGGGTGCGCCGGCCTCGCGCGCCGCCTCGGCCATGACTTCGGCCACGCGCGTGATGCACCGGGCCGCCGACGGATGCGGGCTGATGACGATTGGGCAGCGCGCTTTCAACGCGATGAGGATCTTGTAGATCGCGGTAGACGTCGGATTCGTCGAGGGCACGATCGCCGCGACGACCCCGAAGGGCTCGGCGATCTCGACGACCTTGCGCTGCTCGTCGCGCGCTACCACGCCGACGGTTCGCATCGGACGGATGAACTGGTACACCTGCTCCGATGAGAACAGGTTCTTCTGGATCTTGTCGGCGACGACGCCGTAGCCGGTTTCTTCGACGGCGAGCCTGGCAAACTCTTCTGCCCGCGAGCGCGTGGCGGCGGCCATTGCGTCGATGATGCGGTCGATCTGCTCCTGACTGAATTCCGCCAGGGCGGGCGCGGCCTGCTTGGCGCGCTGCGCGAGCTGCCGCGCTTCCTGAATGGAGGCGAGGTCGCGGTCAGTGGGCGGGGCCATCGGGGTCACGCGTCAGGGCAGAAGGCAGAAGGCCAAGGCAGAGGGCAGAAGGCAGAAGGCAGAAGGCAGAAGGCAGAAGTTGCGCACGGCGTGATCTCGTTTGCCTTGTGTCTTCTGCCCTTGCCTTACGAGGATCTTGCGCCGCCCTTCGGCAGCACGCGCTCGACCTCGGCATGCGGCCGCGGGATGACGTGCACCGACACGAGCTCACCGACGCGGCGGGCCGCGGCCGCACCTGCATCGGTCGCCGCTTTCACGGCGCCCACATCGCCCCGCGCCAGCACGGTCACGTAGCCGGCGCCGATGTATTCCTTGCCAATGAGGACGACATTGGCCGTCTTGACCATCGCATCGGCGGCTTCGATCGCGCCGATCAGGCCACGGGTTTCGATCATGCCGAGCGCGTCTGCCGCCATGAAAATCGCCGCAAGGCTAACATATTGAACACGATGCGGCAATACAGTACCATCCGAAGATTGTGGCGAATTCACGAGTTCGACTGACGCGGCTGGTCATCGCCGCGGGCATGGCGGTGGTCGTCGGCGCCTGCTCGAAAGGCGACACGGCACCGGCGGTTGCGACCGTCACTTTCTCGGCAAGCAAGACGAAGATTCCGCTTGGCGCGCCGATCGATCTCACCTACAAGTTCAATGTCGCGCCCAACGCGACGTTCGCCGGCGACTATCGCGTGTTCGTACACATGCTCGACGACAACGGGAACCCGCTCGCGTGGAACGACGACCACGACCCCAAGCCGCCGACATCGCAGTGGAAGCCGGGGCAGACGATCGAGTACACGCGTACGGTGTTTATTCCGGTATTTCCGTACGTCGGGGACGCGACGGTGCAGGTCGGGCTCTACAAGGGCAATGAGCGGCTGCGCCTGGTCGGTCCGGATCAGGCCGATCGAACGTCAACGTCGCGGACCTACAAGGTCGGGACGCTGACGCTGCAAGCACCCTCGGAGAACATCTTCCTCATCAAAAAGAGCGGCTGGCACCCGAGCGAATTCGGCGCCGACAACAACATCGACTGGCAGTGGACGCAGAAGGCGGCCACCATCACGTTCCGCAACCCCCGCCGAGACGTCACCTTCTACCTCGACTTCGACGCCCGGACCGACGTCTTCGGGGACCATTCCCAGCAAGTCACCGTCTATTCAGCGAACCAGGTCGTGGCGACGTTTGCTGCCGACAACAACGTCCCGGTGCTGAAGCGGATTCCGGTGACCGCCGACCAGCTCGGGAACGCCGAAATGGCGGAGCTCAGGGTCGAGGTCGACCGGACCTTCGTGCCCAGCAAGCTGCCCGCCGGCGGCAAAGACGTGCGCGAGCTGGGGATCCGGGTCTATCACGCGTTCGTCGAGGCCCGATAAATAAGGCATAAGGCGGGATGGATAAGGCCGACGTCTGGAATCCGGCCAGGCAGGGCGCCGACCAGCGCCAGGGCGGGCGAGTTGCGCCCGGCGCGTTGGCCCGCATTCCGTGTATTCTGGTGTTTGCCCTATTTTTCGTGGGGCCAGGGACTGCCTGGGCAGACCTCGTCAGGATGACCAACGGGCGGGTGTTGTCGGTCGAGGCCTGCCGGTTCGAAGGGGACTCGGTCATCCTCGAGTTCCGGGGCGGCGGAGAAGTGAGGGCGCCGAAGGACATGGTCGCGGAAATCATGCCCGACGAGGTCCCGTACGCGAAGGCGTTTGCGCTCGAGGCCCTGGCGTCCTCGGCGTCGGCCGCGGGGCCGCGGCTCTCGGACCTCGCCATCCGGGAGCTGGTGGATCGCGTCGCCTCGCGCGTCGGAATCAACCTGCGGTTGGCGCGGGCCGTCGTTCAGGTGGAGTCGAACTACGACACCCGGGCGGTCTCGTCCAAGGGGGCGATGGGGCTGATGCAGATCATGCCGGTCATCGCTCAGGAATACGCTTTGAGCGATCCGTTCGATCCGGAGAAGAACCTCGAGGCGGGGATGCGCCACCTCCGGGAGCTGCTGGATCACTATGGGAACGACAGCATGCGGGCGCTGGCCGCATATAACGCCGGCGAAACGGCGGTGAGCCGGTATGGCGGCGTGCCGCCGTACCGGGAGACGCGGGACTACGTGCAGCGGGTCCTGGCGCTCGTGCGGCAGCAGTAAACCGCTGCGGGCGGTCGGGTGTCAGCCGTTTTTGCCGTCCTGCGGTCTAATCCTTGACGGCCAACAGGTGAGGACGAAGGCGTGGAATTCCGGTGCCGGGTAGCGACGGCGACAGGCCAGGTCATGGAGGCGACGTACATCGCCGAGAGTGAGGCGCGTCTGCGCCTCGAACTCGAGGAGAAGGGCCTCTACCTGCTGGCGGTGCGCGGCGCGGGCGGCCTCAAGCTGGGCGGCCTGCGCCTCGGCCTGCCGTCGCGGCGGAACGTGCCCTCGGCCGACTTCCTGGTCTTCAACCAGGAGCTCGCGACGCTGCTCAAAGCCGGGTTGCCGCTCGTGCAGTCGCTCGACATTCTGCGGCGGCGCGTGCCCAATCCGTTCTTTCGTGCGGCGCTCGACGACGTCTACGAGCGCGTGCGGTCGGGCAGCGCGCTCTCGGAGGCCTTTGAAGCGCAGAAGCTCTTCCCGCCCGTCTACACCGCGTCGTTGATGGCCGGCGAGAAGAGCGGCAGCCTCGAGCAGGTGATCCGCCGGTACGTCCAGCACGTGAAGGTGCTGAACTCCGTCCGGTCGCACGTGGTCTCGGCGCTGATCTATCCGGCGGTCCTGGTGGCGCTGGCCTCGGTCGTGGTCGGTCTCATCGTGTTCAAGGTCGTGCCCGAGTTCGCCGACTTCTACAACCAGTTCGGCCACGGCGCCGACCTGCCGCTCTCGACGCGGATCGTCGTCGCGATCTCGACGAACCTGGTGGGCAGCGCGGGGGTGATCTTCGCGGGACTCGTGGCGATCGTTGCCGCGTTCGTGCTGTGGTTCCGTCAGCCCGCGCAGCGCCGGCGGCTGCATGCATTCGTCCTGCGGCTGCCGTATTTCGGGCCGCTGACCCGCCGGTTCGTGACGGCGCAGGTGTCGCGCACGCTGGCGACGTTGCTGCAGGGCGGCATCCCGCTCGTCAACTCGCTCGACATCGCCGCCCGCGCGGTCGGCAATCGCTCGATGGCCGAGAGTCTGGTGGGCGTCGCCAAGCAGGTGCGCGAGGGCGGGAGCCTGGCCACGGCGCTGGCCGAGCGCGATCTGTTCCCGCACGTGGCGGTGGAGATGGTGGAGGTCGGCGAGTCCACCGGCGCGCTGGCGGACATGCTCAACAGCGTCGCCGACTTCTATGACGAGGAGAACGAGACGAGCCTCACGCGCTTCTCGAATCTCGTCCAGCCGGTGCTGCTGATCATCATGGGGTTCGTCATCGCGGGCCTGCTGATGTCGCTCTACATGCCGCTGTTCAAGTTGTCGTCGTTGACCGGGTGATCGATGGCCGAGCGAGCTGCCCAACCGACCGAAGCGCTGTACGCCGAGTCCGAGCCGGCGCCGCGGGACCATGCCGCCGAGGACCTGAAAGCCCGGCGGCTGGCCGATCGGTACCAGCTCGAGTTCGTGGATCTCGAGCAGTTCCACATCGACCACGCGCTGTTCCGGAGCATCCCGGCCGACGTGATGCTGCGGTACGGGTTCGTGCCGTACCGCCGCGACGGCAACACGCTGCTGATCGTCGTCTCCGATCCGAGCGACCTGCAGACGATCGACGAAGTCGGCGTCCAGCTCGGCACGCCGATCCGCGTGTGCGTCGGCACGCCCTACGCGATCCAGAACATCCTCAAGAAGAGCGAGAGCTCGACGCGCGTCCTCGAGGAGGCGACCGAGGGCTTCCAGATTCAGATCCTGCGCGAGGACGAGAGCGGCGAAGAGAACCTGACCGTCGAGAAGCTGACGTCGGACGCCAGTCCGGTCATCCGCCTCGTCGATTCGATGGTCTTCACGGCGCTGCAGCGACGCGCCTCGGACATCCACGTCGAGACCCAGGACGACGCGGTGCACGTGAAGTACCGCATCGACGGCGTGCTGCAGCAGGCCATGCGGCCGGTGGACAAGCGCTTCCACAGCACGATCATCTCGCGCATCAAGGTCATGGCCGAGCTCGACATCGCCGAGAAGCGCGTGCCCCAGGACGGCCGGTTCAAGCTGCGCGTCCGGGGCAAGGCGATCGACTTCCGCGTGTCGATCATGCCGAGCGTGCACGGCGAGGACGCCGTCATCCGCATCCTCGACAAGGAATCGATCAGCGAGCAGTTCACCGAGCTGAAGCTCGACATCCTCGGCTGGCCGGAAGAGGAGATGCGGCGGTTCCGGAAGTACATCCGCGAGCCGTACGGGATGGTGCTCGTGACCGGTCCGACGGGCAGCGGCAAGACGACGACGCTCTATGCGGCGCTGTCGGAAATCAAGACGGTCGAAGACAAGATCGTGACGATCGAGGACCCGGTCGAGTATCAGCTGCGCGGCATCACGCAGATTCCGATCAACGAGAAGAAGGGGCTGACGTTCGCGCGCGGCCTGCGGTCCATCCTCCGCCACGACCCCGACAAGATCATGGTCGGCGAGATCCGCGATCCCGAGACCGCCCAGATCGCGATCCAGTCGGCGCTCACCGGCCACCTCGTGTTCACGACCGTGCACGCCAACAACGTCATCGACGTGCTCGGACGGTTCCTGAACATGGGCGTCGAGGCCTATCAGTTCGTGTCGGCGCTCAACTGCGTGCTGGCGCAGCGGCTGGTCCGCCGCATCTGCGACCACTGCCGACGGCCGGCGAGAGTCTCGCGCGAGCAGCTCGTCGAGTCGGCAATGGACCCCGAGCTCGCCACATCGCACATCTTCTCCGAGGGCGCGGGCTGCATCGAGTGCGGCGGCACGGGCTACAAGGGGCGCACGGCGATCTGCGAGCTCATGGATCTCACCGACCGCATCCGCGACATGATTCTGGACCGGCGGCCGACGTCGGAGATCAAGCGCGCCGCCCGGGATGAGGGGATGACGTTCCTGCGGCAGTGCGCCGTCTCCCGCGTGCTGGACGGCACGACCACGCTGCGGGAGATCAACAAGGTGACCTTCGTCGAATGAGCGCCACGCCTCGTCGCTCCGGATGGCTGGCCCCCGTGCCTCCGAGCGTCGCGATCGAGATCGCGGCGGGACGAGTCACCGTCGCGGAGCTCTCGGGCGGCGGCGGCGGGCCGGTCGTCTCGGCGTTCGCTTCCGAGTCGCTGCCGGCGGGCGCGGTCGTGCCCGCCCTCACCGGCGTCAACATTCCGGATCACGAAGTCGTGGCCGACGCGCTGCGCCGCGCGCTGTCCCGTGCGGGCCTCGGATCGCCGCGCCGGGCCGCGCTCGTCGTGCCCGACAGCGTCGCGCGCGTCTCGCTCCTCAACTTCGAGCAGGTGCCGAGCCGGGCCAGCGACCTCGAGCAGCTGCTGCGCTGGCAGCTGCGCAAGTCGATGCCGTTTCCCATCGACGAGGCTCAGATCAGTCACTTCCGCACGAGCGGCGAGGGCCAGGCCGTGACGCTCGCGGCCGTGGTCGCGCGCCGCGACGTCATCGCGCAGTACGAGGCCGTCACCAGCCGCGCCGGCATCCACGCCGGGATCGTGGACCTCGCGAGCTTCAACGTGATGAACGCGGTGGTCGGCGCGGGCGCCGCGCCCGCGGGCGACTGGCTGCTCGTGTGCCTCGCGTCCGAGGCCACGACGATCGCCATCCTGCGCGGCGACCAGCTGATGTTCTACCGCCACCGCACGGCCATGGACGAGGAGCCGCTCAGCGCCCTCGTCCACCAGACCGCGATGTACCACGAGGACCGGCTCGGCGGGACCCAGTTCGCGAAGGTGTGGCTCGCCGGCGCGGCGCTCGCCGGCCAGGCGTCACAGGCCCGGCGGGAAATCAGCGACCGACTGAACGTCCCGGCCGAGGCCGTGGATGTGCGTCCGGCGGCCGGCCTGCCGACGCAGGTCGCGCCGCTGCCGGACATCATGGACGCGCTGGCCGCCCCGGTGGGCGTGCTGCTGCGCGAGCGCGCGGCGTGAGGGCGCGATCATGCTGAGGGGCAACCTCTCCACGCGGCCGTTCTACAACGAGCGTCTCGTCACGCTCGCGATCGGCGCCATCGGCCTGGTGGCCCTCGGCCTGGCCGCGTTCAACGCGTCCGAGCTCATCTCCCTCTCGAAGCGCCGGAGCCAGCTCACCTCGGCGATCGCCCGCGACGCCGCCGAAGCCTCGCGCATCCAGGGCGAGACGCAGACGATGCAGCGCGCCGTCGACGTCAACACGCTCAAGACGCTCGCCGGCTCCACCCGCGAGGCGAATGGCCTGATCGATCAGCGCGCGTTCTCGTGGACGGTGTTCTTCGGGCTGATCGAGAAGAAGCTGCCGATCGACGCGCGTCTCGTCGCGGTCTCCCCGAAAGTGGACAAGGGCGTCTTCAAGGTGACGATGATCGTCGTCGCGCGCACCACGGCCGATCTGGCAGCGTTCGACGACGCCCTCCAGTCCGACGGCACCTTCTACGACGTGCTGCCGAGCGCGATCCAGCAGAACGACGACGGGACGGTCAGCGCCACGATCGACTCCGCGTACAACCCGCCGGCCCCGCCCGGCCGGAGCGGCGGAAGGGGGCGCCCGTGAGGCTCTGGCGCCGCGTCTACGAGGAGCGCCGCGGCGTCGCGCTGCCGCTCCTGGTCTTCCTGGTCGCGAACGTCGCGATCCTCGCGCTCGCCGTGTTTCCCCTGCAGCGCAGCGTCGCCGGTGATGAGAGCGATGCGCTCGACGCGCGCATGAAACTGAGCCGGGCGCTCATCGACAACAGGAAGGCGAAGGAAGCCCGGTCGCGAAAGGAAGAGGCCGACCAGGAGCTCAAGAAGTTCTATGCGGACGTGCTGCCGGTGGACTATCCGAGCTCCGAGCGGCTGATGGTGTTCTGGGTCTGGTCCGCGGCACGCCAGTCCCGCGTCCAGCCCGTGTCCACCCAGGCGGTTGCCCAGCCCCTGCACGACAGCCGGCTCCAGCGCGTTTCGTGTCACGTCACGCTGCGCGGCGATTATCAGGACATCCTGCATTTCCTCTATTTGCTCGAAACTGCACAGCAATTCGTCATCGTCGAGAAAGTCGAGCTCGCCCAGCAGGGGACCGCGCTGAACAATCCCAACGGCACGCTGGAAGTCGGGCTCGACGTCGCGACGTATTACCTCGGAAGCTGACGTGAAACTGCTGCCGCCCCCCGGACCGGAACGCCGCCGCCAGCTCACCTGGCTGACGGTGCTCGTGGTCGTCGTCGGCACGCTGGCCTGGTATCAGCTCGGCCGCACCAGCCCGGCTGACACCAAGCCGGTGGCGTCCAACCCTAGGGCGCAGCAGTCCGGGCCTGCGGGCGTGGCGACGCTGCCCGAACCTGTGAGGCTCTCGGCGCTCCAGCCGGACGGCGAGCCGCCGGCGTCGAACCGGAACCTGTTCCGGTTCGGCGTCCATCCGCCGCCGCCGGCGCCACCGGCGTCGAAGGTGCCGGTCGGGCCGCCGCCTCCGCCGCCGCCCCCACCCGGGCCGCCGCCGATCGCGCTGAAGTTCCTCGGCGTCATCGAGCGGCCGGACGTCGGGAGGGTGGCGATGCTCAAGGATCCGGCAAGCGGCGCGGTCTTCCAAGCGCTTGAAGGACAGATAGTTGACGGCCGATATCGTCTGGAGAAGATCGGTCAGGAATCGGTGGTGGTGTCCTACGTGGACGGGACGGGGCGCCGGACGATCGGGATGGGCAGCTGATGCTGAGACGACTCCTCCAGGTAGGCGCGCTGACGATGGCCGCGGCCGTGGTCGGCGCGTGCGCCACGGGGCGCGCGATGAGCAGCGCCCAGGAAGCCGCCAAGAAGGGCGACTGGGATTCGGCGGTCGCGTACTACCGGCAGGCGCTCAACAGCGAGCCGAGCCGCGTGGACATCAAGGTCGCGCTCGAACGCAGCATGCAGATGGCGTCGTCCGAGCACCTCAAGCGCGCGAAGGCGCTGGAGAACCAGGATCAGCTGAGCGGCGCCGCGGCGGAGTACCGGCTCGCGGCCGATCTCGACCCGGGCAACACGCTCGCGCTCGGCAAGGCGCTGGAACTCGAGCGGCGCATGCGCGACCAGGCCGAGGCGTTGCGGCCGCGGCCGAGGATCGACGACCTGCGGCAGCAGGCGGCGCAGACGTCGCCCATCCCGCGGCTCGATCCGCGGGTGCGCGTGAACGGCAACTTCAACAACGCGTCGGTCAGGGACATCCTGAACTTCATCTGCCTCCAGGCGGGGATCGACGTCCAGTACGATCAGAACATTGCGACGATCAACAACCCGTACAGCATCAGCTTCCAGGACACGTCGCTCGAAGAGGCGCTCAACCGGGTGATGACCGTGAACGTGCTGTACTACAAGGTCATCAGTCCGAAGGCCATCTTCGTGTACGCGGACAACCAGGCCAACCGGACGAAGTACGAGGACCAGTACGTCCAGATGTTCTATCTGTCCAATTCGGACCCGCAGGACATCACGCAGATCATCAACCAGCTGGTGACGCAGGGCGCGACGGGCGTCCGGCCGCAGGTGTTTCAGAACAAGGCGAACAACAGCCTGACGGTGCGCGCGACGGCGCCGGTCATGGACGTCATCGCGCAGATCATCGCGGCGAACGACAAGCCGCGCGCGGAGGTCATGATCGACGTCGAGATCCTCGAGGTCGATCGCACGCGGGCGAAGAACCTCGGCCTCGATCTCACGAACTACGCGCTGGGGTTCTCGTTCTCGCCGGAGGTCGCGCCGCCGAACACGAGCGGCACGTTCCCGCCGGCGGTGCCGCCGCCGTTCAACCTCAACACGCTGAGCCGCGGCGTGAGCCCGGCGGATTTCTACATGACGGTGCCGTCGGCGCAGATTCAGCTGCTCGAGTCCGACAGCAAGACGAAGCTGCTGGCCAAGCCGCAGGTCCGCGGCCGCGAGAACGCGCAGATCAGCCTGAACCTGGGCAACGAGATTCCCGTCGCGTCCACGACGTTCGGCTCCGTGGCCGCAGGCGGCGTGCAGACCGTGCCGCAGGTCGCCTACCAGTACCGTGAAGTCGGCGTGAACCTGCAGATCACGCCGCGCGTGAGCTATCAGGACGAGATCACGCTGCAGCTGATGGTCGAGCGCAGCGCCGTCGGGCAGGACGTCAACGTCGGCGGCGTCAACCTGCCGAGCTTCATCTCGCGTCGCGCCCAGACGGAGCTCCGTCTGCGCGACGGCGAGTCGAACCTCCTGGCCGGCCTGTTGAGTCAGGACGAGACGAACACGCTCAAGTCGTTTCCGGGGATCATGGAGATCCCGCTCCTGCGCGCGCTCTTCGGCAACACGAACTCGCAGAACCAGACGAGCGACATCGTCATGATCGTGACGCCCCACATCGTGCGGTCGCACGAGCTGACGACGCAGGACCTCAAGCCGATGTACGTCGGCACCGGGCAGAATTTCGGCGCCGGCTCGACGCCCACGCTGATCTCGCCTGACGCCCCGCCGCCGCCGCAGCCGGCGCAGGCGGGCGCGGGCCGCGCGGGCGGAGCGGGGCAGCCGACGCCCGCGCCGACGCCGACCCCGGGGGCACCCCAGCCGACCCCGACCCCGACCCCGACGCCGTCAACGCCGACGCCCACGCCGTCCCCGGCCGCCGCGCCGCCGACCGGCGGGCGACCCGTGGGGATCGTGCCGGTCGAGCCGGTGACGAGCCCGACGCCCGCGCCGCTCGCCGTGCCGCCCGCCCAGGTGGTCGTCACGCCGCCGACCCAGCCGCTGGCGGTGGGCGGCGTCCCGGGTACCGTGCCCGTCACGATCACCGGCGTCTCGCAGGTGTCCGCGGTGTCCTTGACGATCACGTACGACCCGGCGATCGTGCGCGCGATGTCGGTCTCGCAGGGCACGTTCATGCAGCAGGGCGGCATGACGCCGACGTTCACGCAGAAGATCGACGCGGCCGCCGGGCGGATCGACATCGCGATCTCGCGCGTGAACGACGCGTCGGGCGCGTCGGGCACCGGCCTGCTCGTGGGGCTCGTGTTCCAGGCCGTCGCGCCGGGGACGTCGAAGATCACCACGACCGCCGTCGCGCTCAACACGGGCGGTCAGCCGATGCCGGTCCAGGTGCCGGCGGCGTCGATCACCGTGAAGTAGGCCGGGAAGCAGGAAGGCAGGACGTCATGCGCTGGCTCAGAACGACGGCTCCGGGGTTCACGTTCATCGAGCTGGTCGTCGCGACGGCCGTGATGCTGATCCTCGCGTCCGCCGCGCTGCCGCTCGTGCGGGTCTCGATCCGCCGCCAGCGCGAGATCGAGCTCAAGAACGACCTGCGCGTCATGCGCGCCGCGATCGACAAGTTCAAGGACTACGCGGACAACGGCCGCATCGCGCAGACCGAGCTGCAGTTCGGCAGCGAGAACTACCCGACGTCGCTGCAGCAGCTGGTCGACGGCGTCGCGCTCGCCAACGACGCCAGCGGCCGCAAGATGAAGTTCCTGCGCCGCATTCCCATCGACCCGATTACCGGGACGCAGGACTGGGGCCTCCGCTCGTATCAGGACCTGCCGACGGCCACGACGTGGGGCGGGCAGAGCGTGTACGACGTCTACACGAAGTCCGATGGCAAGGGGCTGGACGGCACGAAGTACAAGGACTGGTAGGACATGGGACACATCCGCCGCACCGGCGCGACCGACGCCGGCTGGACGCTGATCGAGCTGCTCGTCGTCATCTCGCTCATCATGATTCTGTCGGCGATTGCGCTCGCGTCGTACCGCAATTCCGTCACGCACGCGAAGGAAGCGACCCTCAAGTCCGACCTGTTCCTGATGCGCGACGCCATCGACCAGTACTACGCGGACAAGGGCAAGTACCCGGACTCGCTCGACACGCTGGTCTCCGAAAATTACCTGCGCGCGGTGCCGAAGGATCCGTTCACGAACGACACGAACTGGCAGACGGTCGAGGCCGACCCGCAGCCCGGCAGCGTCTCGGCGTCGGCCGGTATCTACGACGTGAAGAGCGGATCGACGCTGAGCGCGCTCGACGGCAGCCGCTACGCCGACTGGCACTGACAGGGCGATCAACCCCGAGCGAAACCAGGGGCGCCGCCGAGGCGGACGTTCCGAATCGAGATCGCGCGACCTGGCTACGTGATGACGATCGGGACCGACACGATCACCGCCGGTCCAGCGACCGGCACGATCTTGATCACCGCCGTGTGGCCGCCCTTGGTCAGATAGACGTGGCCCTGCGAATTGCTGGGCGTCACGAGGACCGGGTCGCCTTCGCCAAAATCCCACTCGTAGTGATCGATGAGCGCGCCGGTCGTCACCGTTACGGTGAACTGGATGTTGCCGCCGAGCGCCGTCGTCGACGGATTGGCGACGGGCACCGCGGAGAGCTGGCCCACGACGATGGGCGAGGAGATCACCGTCGGCTGATCGTCCTGATCCGTCGCCGTGACTTTGACGGTCATCTGTCCGGTCTGGCCATACAGATGGGTGACCGGCGTGTTCGCCGAGATCTGGCCCAGCGAGTCCTTCGCGCCGTCGCCGTACTCCACCACGACGTTGTTGACGATGGGGGTGCCGGTGCCGGTCGAGGCGACGCCGATCGTGAATTGCGCCGGGACACTGACCGTGATCGACGCCGGAGCGGTGATGCTCAGGGTGATCCGGGGCTTGACCGTCACGTTGACCGTCGCGGTCAGCGCGCTGCCCGCGCCGCCGGCGCTTGCCGTGACCGTCGCCGCGGCGCTCGTCGTCAGCGTGGTGCTGACGTTGCCGCTGTTGTCCGTGAGGCCGGACGTCGCCGTGAGCGTGCCCGCGCTCGTGCTGAAGCTGACGGGCACGCCGAGCAAGCCGTTGCCTTGCGCGTCCTGGACCTGGGCGACGATCGTCGCGGTTCCGCCATTCGACCCGACGGTCTGCGGATTCGCCGTCACGAAGATCTTCGAGGCGCCGGCCGCACCAATCGAGACCGTCGTCTTACCAGTGGCTGGGCCCGAGAAGGCATTGACCGTGGCCGTGCCGGATTGGCCATCGGCGTAGAGCTTCACGACGGCCTTGCCGTCGTGGGTCTCGGCCTGCATCGGGTCGAGATGACCGAGCGTCGTCGTAAAGGAGACGACGGTGCCGTTCGCCACCGGCGTGCCGCCGCCTGACGTGACGGCCGGGTTCTGGCCAGCCGTCAGGCTGCCCTCGATGACGACCGCGGTGATGTCGGTGCTGCCGTTGACGGGCAGGTTGTTCGTGGAGGCCAGAAGCGTGATCGACGAGCCGGAGGGCGCCGTGAGCGACATCTTGTTGCACGACGCTCCAGCGAAGCCGAACGCGATTGCAAGCAGCCCCAGGCCGGCCAGTCCAAGCATGGCGCGCAGGGGGCGCGGCCGGCGGCTCAAGGGTGCAAACATGCGAACCGATAAGTATAATAGTCTCATGGACTTAGCCGGTCAAGGCGCCTCCGCGAGTCCGGGCCCGGGTCGCTCTTCATCTGACGACCGCGGGTACATTCTGGCCGTTCTGCTTATCGGCATGGCGGTCGCTGCAGTTTGGATGAGCGCGGCCCTTCCCGCCTGGCGCCAGCAAGTCACCCGCCAGCGCGAGCTGGACCTGATCTTCCGCGGCGAGCAGTACGCGCGGGCGGTCGCGTTGTACGTAATGAAGAACAACTGCGCGCTGCCGACCAACGTCGACCAGCTGGTGTCGCAGCGATTCCTTCGGAAGAAGTGGAAGGATCCGATCACGAACGACGACTTCGTCCTGCTGCCGGGCGTCGCGCCTGGGGGCGCGAGCGGTGGAGGCCAGCCGATCACGGGCGGTCCCTCGCGCGCGGGAGGCGGGGCGACAGGCGGTGCGCCGGCCACGCAAGGACGCGGCCCCGCGG
>DATIWF010000041.1:0-15447 GCA_035519535.1 Vicinamibacterales bacterium
AGTTGCCCTTGCGACCTCCGGCCCCTCTGGCCCGTCGGCTGTGGAAAAAAGCCCCGTCCCCTTCGGAGGCACTCATGACCGAAGCAGCAACAGCGAATTTCAAGGGCACGGTGCGGGGCGAGGTGATCACGCCGGGCGAGGCTGGGTACGACCAGGCCCGCAAGGTCTACAACGGGATGTGGGATCGCAAGCCGAAGCTCATCGTCCGCTGTGCGGATGCGGCCGACGTGATCGCGGCGGTCAGGTTCGCGCGTGAGCAGTCCCTGGCCGTGTCGATCAAGGGCGGCGGGCACAACGCCGCGGGTCTTGGGATGTGCGACGGCGGGCTGGCCATCGACCTGTCGCCGATGAAGTACGTGCGTGTCGATCCCGCCGCGAAGACCGTGCAGGTCGGCGGCGGCAGCACGTGGGGCGATGTCGATCATGCGACGCATGCGTTCGGGCTGGCCGTGCCGTCAGGCATCATCTCGACGACGGGCGTTGGCGGGCTGACTCTCGGCGGCGGGATTGGCCACCTCACGCGGAAGTGCGGGCTCACGATCGACAACCTGCTGTCGGTGGACATGGTGCTCGCCGACGGGCGCTTCGTCACCGCCAACGCGAAGGAGAACCCCGACCTGTTCTGGGCGGTGCGCGGCGGCGGCGGGAACTTTGGCGTGGTGACGTCGTTTCTCTACCGTGCCCACGACGTGCACACGGACTACGCCGGACCGATGCTCTATCCGCTCGAGCAGGCCGCCGACGTGATGCGCTGGTACCGCGATTTCATGACCAAGGCGCCGGACGATCTCACCGGCTTCTTCGCCTTTCTGGTCGTGCCACCCGGGCCGCCGTTCCCCGAGCATCTCCATAACAAGAACATGTGCGGCATCGTGTGGTGCTACGGCGGGCCGCTGGACAAGGCCGAGAGCGTCTTCAAGCCGATTCGCGCCTTCAAGACGCCGGCGCTCGATCTCGTCGGGCCGATTCCGCATCCCGTGTTGCAGAGTCTGTTCGATCCGCTCTATCCGGCGGGCCAACAGTGGTATTGGAAGGCCGACTTCGTTCGCGAGCTGTCCGATGCGGCGATCGCGAAGCACATCGAATTCGGCTCGAAGCTGCCGACGTGGCAGTCGACGATGCACATGTATCCCATCGACGGCGCAGCCAGCCGCGTTGGCGCAAGCGACACGCCCTGGGGCTATCGCGACGCGAAGTGGGCGGAAGTGATCGTCGGGGTGGACGCCGATGCGAAGAACCGCGACAAGATCACGAAATGGGCGCGCGATTACTGGGATGCCGTGCACCCGTACTCGGCGGGCGGGGCGTACGTCAACTTCATGATGGACGAAGGCGACGAGCGCATCCGCGCGACGTACGGCAAGAACTACGATCGTCTTGCCAAGATCAAGAAGCAGTACGACCCCGGCAACCTGTTCCGAGTGAATCAGAACATCAAGCCAGCGTAGGGTGAGGGGGACGGGGCTTTTTTCCACAGGTTCGGCCCGCCGGGGGACGGAGGTCACGCCCACGCGTTGCACGCGAACGTGACCTCCGTCCCCGTTCGGGCCGAACCTGTGGAAAAAAGCCCCGTCCCCCTTCCTGATACGATTGGCCGCGAGCGAGCAGGTGCAGTATCGGCGACTGGGCCGGACCGGCATGACCGTGTCGGCCGTCAGCTTCGGCGCGTGGGCCATCGGCGGGTCCTGGGGAGCCGTCGACGATTCGGAGTCCCTGCGCGCGCTGCACGCGGCCGTGGACGCCGGCGTCAACTTCATCGACACGGCCGACGTTTACGGCGACGGCCGCAGCGAACGCCTGATCGCCCGCCTGCGGCACGAGCGGCCGGGCCAGACGATCTGGGTCGCGACGAAGGCCGGCCGCCGGCTGCCCGCGCAGACGCCCGACGGCTACACGCGCGTCAACCTGACGGCCTGGGTCGATCGCAGCCTCGCGAATCTCGAGACGGACGCCCTCGATCTGCTGCAGCTGCACTGCCCGCACCCGGCCGTGTACGACCGGCCGGAGGTGTTCGGCATTCTCGACGACCTGGTGCGCGCGGGGAAGCTGCGCCACTACGGCGTGAGCGTCGAAACCGTCGCCGAGGCGCTGAAGGCGATCCGCCACCCCGGTGTGAAGACCGTGCAGATCATCTTCAACATCTTCCGACTCAAGCCGGCCGACGAGTTCTTTCCAGCCGCGCGCGCCCGCGACATCGGCATCCTCGCGCGCGTGCCGCTCGCGAGCGGCCTGCTCACGGGCAAGATCCGGCATGACTCGCGCTTCGCCGCCGACGACCATCGGCAGTTCAATCGGCACGGCGAGGAGTTCGACAAGGGCGAGACGTTCGCCGGCGTGCCGCTCGACGCGGGCCTCGCCGCGGTCGAAGAGCTGCGCCAGATCGTGCCAGCGCGCACGACGCTGACCCAGTTTGCGCTGCGCTGGATTCTGATGTTCGACGCGGTGACCTGCGCCATCCCGGGCGCGAAGACGGCGGCGCAGGCGCGCGAGAACTCGGCGGCAGCCGACCTCCCGCCGATTGACGCCGCCACGATGGCATCGGTCGCGCGCGTCTACGATTCGTACGTGCGGGCGGCCGTGCACGCCCAGTGGTAGTACGACAACGGAGAGCAGCGATGACGACGACCTCGAAGCGGACAGCCTGGACCGGAGCGACCGCAGCGCTCGCGGCCCTCGTCGGCGCGGCGATACTCGGCGCGCAGGACCAAGCCGCGTTGCGCGGCACGGCCGCGCCTGCGGGCGGCGTGTGGGTGGACAGCCTGGATCTCTCGAAGGTGCCCGTGCGTCCGGCCGGCCGCGGCGGGCGCGGACCTGGCGGCGCGGCGCCCACGACGCCCCCACCGCCGCCGACCTACGCGCTGGACGGCGTGACGTACCCGCACACGGTTCCGGTCTCATCCGACGCCGACTTCGCGATCGATCTGAAGGGCCACGCGGTGCGGTTCATGTCCATGGTGGGCATCGACGACGCGGTCATGACCGGGCGCGGCGGCGCCCAGCCGGGCACGGCCCGCGGCAGCGCGGTCTTCGGCGTCTGGGTGGACGGCAAGAAGGTCGCCGACTCCGGCGTCATGAAAGGCGGCGACGCACCGAAGCTCCTGACCGCAGATCTCGCCGGCGCGAAGCGGCTCGTGCTGGCGGTGAACGACGGCAACGACGGCACCGGCGGCGACAACGCGGACTGGAGCGGCGCCTTGATCATGATGGCGGCCGGAGCGCAGGACCGACCGGAGATCGTCGCGCCGGCCGTCGAACCCGCGCCGCCTATCGCGTCGAGCCGATCGGCCGCGCCGCAGTTGAACTCGCCGAAGATGACCGGCGCGACGCCCGGCCGGCCGTTCATGTTTCTGATTCCGGCGTCGGGCGACGAGCCGCTGACTTTTACCGCGAAGAATCTGCCTGAGGGATTGACGCTCGACAGCAAGACGGGCCTCATCACCGGTTCGCTCGCGGCGGCCGGGCGGACCGTCGTTGATGTCACCGTCACGAACGCCACGGGCCAAACGACGGGTCAACTCACCATCGTCGGCGGCGATCACATGCTGGCGCTGACGCCGCCGCTCGGCTGGAATTCGTGGAACGCGTGGGGCAACACGGTCACCGCCGATCGCGTGAAGGCGTCGGCCGACGGCATGGTGAAGAGCGGCCTCGCGCGCCAGGGCTATACGTACATCAATATCGACGACGTCTGGGAGGCGGGCAACGAGCCGAACCCGGCGACGGGCCGCGGGCGGAATCCGGCGGCGGCGCGCGACGCCAGGGGCGAGATCATGTCGAACGCGAACTTCCCAGACATGAAAGGCCTCGCGGACTACATCCACGGCCTCGGTCTGAAAGCCGGGATCTACTCGTCGCCCGGGCCGACGACGTGTCAGGGCCTCGCGGCGACGTATCAGCACGAGCTGCAGGACGTTCGCACCTGGGCGAGGTGGGGATTTGACTACATCAAGTACGACTGGTGCTCGTACAGCGGGATAGCACCCAACCCGACACTCGAGCAGCGGAAGACCCCGTACCGGATGCTGCGCGCGGCGCTCAACGACATCGATCGCGACCTGATCTACAGCCTGTGTCAGTACGGCGCGGGGAACGTGTGGGAATGGGGCAACGATCCCGACATCCGCGGCAACCTGTGGCGCATGACCGGCGACATCCGCGACTCGTGGGCGAGCATGGCCGGCATCGGCTTCCAGCAGACGGGCCGCGAGAAGTACGCCGGCCCCGGCCACTGGAACGACACCGACATGCTCGTCGTCGGCATGGTCGGCTGGAGCCAGGGATCACGGCCGACGAATCTGACGCCGAACGAGCAGCTCACGCACATCTCGCTCTGGGCGCTTCAGGCCGCGCCGATGCTGATCGGGGCCGACCTGTCGGTCATCGACGAGTGGACGACGAACGTCCTGGGTAACCGCGAGGTGCTCGCGGTCAATCAGGACATCCTCGGCAAGCCCGCCGGTCGTCTGTCGAGCGACGGCTGGGTCGATGTGTGGGCGCGGCCGCTCTCGGACGGATCGATGGCCGTCGGCCTGTTCAATCGATCGCCCGAACCGGCGGCGATGACGGTGAAGCTCGCGGACCTCGGGCTGTCAGCGGGTGCGCATCCGGTGCGCGACTTGTGGACGCAGCGCAACCTCCCGAACGCGCGCGACCAGTTTTCCGCCACCGTGCCGCGGCACGGCGTCGTCCTGGTGAGGATTGGCCGGTAACGATCGAGCGGGGGCGAAGCCCGCTGGAGCATGGTGAAGGTTCGCTGGGGCGTGCTCGGCACGGCCAGGATCGCGACGGCCAAGGTGATCCCTGCCATGCAGCGAGGCGAGTGGTCCGCGGTCACGGCGATCGCGTCGCGCGACGGCGAGCGCGCCGAGCGCGCGTCGATCGAGCTCGGCATTCCTACCGTGTACGGGTCGTACGAAGCGCTGCTCGCCGATCGGTCGGTCGAGGCCGTCTACATCCCGCTGCCGAATCATCTGCACGTGCCCTGGTCGATCCGCGCTGCCGAGGCGGGCAAGCACGTGCTGTGCGAGAAGCCGCTCGGCCTCGGCGAGGACGACGTGCGCGAGCTGATCGCGGCGCGCGATCGAACCGGCGTCAAGCTCCAGGAGGCGTTCATGGTCCGCACCCACCCGCAATGGGTGGCGGCGCGCGACCTGGTGCGGGCGGGACGGCTGGGCGAGCTCCGCGGCATGGTCGGGACGTTCAGCTACGTGAACCGGGATCCGGCGAACATCCGCAACGTCGCCGACTTTGGCGGAGGCGCGCTCTTCGACATCGGCTGCTACTTCGTGATGACGTCGCGCTTCATCTTCGGCGAGAAGCCTCGGCGCGTCGTCGCGTCCATCGATCGCGATCCGGCGTTTCACGTCGATCGACGGACGTCGATGCTGCTCGAATACTCGTCGGGGACCTTCGTCGGCACGTGCGGGACGCAGATGGCGCCGCAGCAGCGCATCGAGATCCTGGGTTCGCGCGCGCGGCTCGAGATCGAGATTCCCTTCAATGCGCCGCCGGATCGACCGTGCCGGCTGTTCGTCGACGAGCACGGTCCGGTGGGCGGCGGGGCGGTCGAGACCATCGAGATCGCAACGTGCGACCAGTACACGATCCAGGGGGATCGCTTCTCTCAGGCGATCCGCGAGAGGACGCCCGTCGTCTACCCGCTCGAGGAGTCGCTCGGGAACATGCGGGTGATCGACGCGCTGTTCCGGTCGGCGGCCCGCGGCGAGTGGGTGACCGTGGCAGAATGAGCGGCCATGCGCGGACCGGCTCTGGTCGTGATGGCGGCGGGCCTCGGCTCGCGCTACGGCGGGTCGAAGCAGATTGAGGGCGTCGGCCCCGGCGGCGAGCTGCTGCTCGAGTACGCGATCTTCGACGCCCGCCGCGCCGGGTTCCGGCAGGTGGTCTTCGTCACGCGTCCGGAGCTCGAGCCGGCGCTCCGGGCGATCGCAGCGCGCCTGCCGGGCGATCTGGACGTCGCGTTCGTCCATCAGACCGTGCGTGCGCTGCCCGCCTGGTTCACCCGGACGACCCGCTCCAAGCCGTGGGGGACCGTGCACGCCGTGCTCGCCGCGCGCGACGCGGTCACGACGCCCTTTGCCGTCGTGAACGCCGACGATTTCTACGGGCTGACCGCGTACGATCTGGCCGCCGCGGCGTGCGGCCGCGCGGCCGACAGCGGCACGTACGCCGTGATTGGTTTTCCGCTTGCGCGAACGCTGTCCGACCACGGGCCGGTCGCGCGCGGGATCTGCGTCACCGACCACGGCCGGCTCGTCTGGCTCGACGAGGTCCGCGGTATTCATCGCACGCGCGACGGCATCGTCGGCGCGTTTCCGGATGGGATCCGGACGCTCACGGGGCTCGAGACGGCCTCGATGAACTTCTGGGTGTTCGCGCCGCTCGTGTTCGCCGACCTCGAGGTCGTGTTCCACGAGTTCCTGCGGCACGCCGGCCACGACGATGAGGCCGAGGCCGCGCTGCCGGAAGGCGTCAACGCGATGATCCAGTCCGGCCGGGCGCGCGTGGAGGTCGTGAGCGCGCCGGGTCCCTGGTTCGGCGTCACGCATCGCGAAGATCGGCCGGCGGTGGTGGCGGGTCTGGCCGAACTCGTCCGACAAGGGACGTATCCACATCCACTGTGGGGGAAAACATGACGCCATCCGCGCGTCTGATCTGCGGTCTCATGCTCGTCGTGCCGTTGGCGCTCGTCGCCCGGCAGCGAGCCTCGCCGCCCGGTCCGTCCTCCCCGGCGAGGCCGCCCGGCGGCGTGGCGACCGGGCCGCCGCTCGTCGCGAGCTTCGAGACGGCGATGATCACCGCCCCGCCCGAGTCGCTGGGCCTCGATCCGTTCTACAAGAAGTACGCCGACGCATTCGGGATTCCGATCGTGTCGTCCGAGAACGTGGCCGACGCCGCGCTGCTCATGGCGCGCGATATCGTGAACTACATGCTGCTGAAGCGGCCGGATGTGCGCGCCGTCATGGTCGAGCGGAAGTCGCGCGTGCTGATCATGGCGGTGACCGAGGGCGAAACGGACCTGCCCGAGCGACGCGACTGGAAGAAGCCGGCGATCACCGATCCGCGGCTGACGCCGGCCGAGCGCGCCCGGTACAACGAGCCGGGCGGCATCGCCAGCATGACCGACCAGCAGTACTGGAACAGCCGTGCCCGCGGCATGGGCGGCAACATCACGTCGGCGGCTGAGGAGAACCTGCTCGGGCTGCCCGGCACGCGCTACTACGGCGAGCACATCCTCGTGCACGAGTTCAGCCACAACATCATGGGCGCGCTTCGAGTGGCGGAGCCCGGCCTGGTGCAGGAGGTCGAGGCCGCGTACGCCTCGGCGAAGGCGAAGAATCTCTACGAGGGGCAGTACGCGATCAACACCGTCGCGGAGTACTGGGCCGAGGGCACGCAGTGGTGGTTCTGGTCGAACATCGAGTTCTACGACCGGACGACGAAGGTGCGGATCCAGACGCCGGACGAGTTCAAGGCGTACGACCCGGTGCTCTATGCGATCCTCGATCGCGTGTACGCCGGCCACCACATTCCGGCAGACATCTACTACGGCCGGAATCTCAAACCGGCCCGGCCGCCCGGTCATTGAACATTGCGGGATCGCGATGCTATTTCTGCACGCCGAAACTGAAGACCGTCTGCGTCTTGTACTCCTGCCCCGGGCGCAGCACGGTCGAGGGGAACTTCGGCTGATTGGGCGAATCCGGGAAGTGCTGGGTTTCGAGGCAGAACCCTGACCGCTGCGGATAGACGCGCCCGCCCTTGCCCGTGATCGTGCCGTCAAGGAAGTTGCCCGAGTAGAACTGAATACCCGGCTCGGTGGTCGAGATCTCCAGCGTCCGCCCCGTCGTCGGCTCGACGACGCGCGCGGCCAGACTGAGGCCGTCCCCCTGGCGCGTCAGCACGAAGTTGTGGTCGTAGCCCTTGCCGAACTTCAACTGCGGGTTGTCCTGGTTGATGCGCGCGCCGATCGCCGTCGGCGTGCGGAAGTCGAACGGCGTGCCCTCGACGGGCGCGAGCTCACCGGTCGGAATCAGCGTGTCGTCAACCGGCGTGTAGCGATCGGCATTCAGCATCAGCTGATGGCCGAGGATGTCGGCGGCCTTCGTGCCCGCGAGATTCCAGTACGTGTGCTGCGTCAGATTCACGACGGTCGCCTTGTCCGTCGTCGCGTGGTAGTCGACGATGAGCTGGCTCGCGTCGGTCAGCGTGTAGGTCACCTCCGCCTTGAGCGTGCCCGGGTAACCCTCCTCGCCGTCCAGGCTCGTGTAGCTGAACTTCACGCCCGGTCCGTTCTTGTCCTGAAACGGCTCGGCCTTCCAGATCTTCTTGTCGAAGCCCTTGACGCCGCCGTGCAGATGATTTGGGCCGTTGTTCGTCGCGAGCGTGTAGGTCTGCCCGTCGAGCGTGAACTTGCCCTTCGCGATCCGGTTGCCGTACCGTCCGACGACGGAGCCGAAGTACGGCGACTTGTCGAGGTACGGCGGAAAGTCGTCGAAGCCGAGGACGACGTCGTCGATCTGGCCGTTCTTGTCCGGCGCTTTGAGCGAGACAATCGTCGCGCCGTAGGTCATGAGGCGCACCTCGATGCCCGCCTGGTTGCGGAGCGTGATCAGCTCGACGGCCTGATCGTCGGGGGTGCGCGCGAACGGCGCCATCGTCATGCGTCCCTGGTCGGCCGCGTTCGAGGCCGGCGTTGATGATGTGTCACGCGAGCAGCCGGCGGCAAGACCGGCGAGGCCGGCGACGACGACGGTCAGGCGGGTCAGCGGACTCATGCATCGCACCTCGGCAAAAGGGTCATGAAACGTTCGGCATATCGTATTACGATGGCGCGCGCGTGGGACGCCTCGACGGGAAGATCGCGATCGTGACGGGCGGCGCGCGCGGCATCGGGCGCGCGATTGTCGAGAAGTGCGCCGCGGAGGGCGCGACGGTGGCGGCCTTCGACGTGGACGGGGAGGCGGTGGCCGCGCTGGCGGCGTCGCTGCCGGCGGTTGGCCGGGCGATCGCCGGGATGCACGTGGACGTGACCAGTGAGCCGGCCGTCGCGGCCGCCGTGACCGTCCTGCTGGCGCGTCACGGGCGGATCGATGTGCTCGTCAACAACGCGGGGACGAACGCCTACTTCGACGCCACGACGATGACCGAGGCCGAGTGGGACGAAGTGTTTGCCGTGGACCTCAAGGGCGCGTGGCTGTGCGCGAAGCACGTGCTGCCTGGCATGGCGGCGCGCCAACGCGGATCGATCGTGAACATCGCGTCGATCCACACGAGGCTCACCATCGCCGGCATGTTCCCGTACGCCGCCGCCAAGTCGGCGCTGGCGGGCCTGACGCGCAGCCTCGCCCTCGACTACGCGGCCCAGGGCGTGCGCGTGAACACCGTGTCGCCGGGCTGGACGCGTACGCACCTCGTCGAGGAGTGGTTCAGGCGGCAGCCGGACCCAAGGGCCGCCGAAGCCAGCGTCCTCGACGTGCATCCGATGAAGCGCATCGCGACGCCCGCGGAAGTGGCGAATCTCGTGGCGTTCGTGGCCTCCGACGAGGCGTCGGCGATCACGGGCGCCGAATTCGCGATCGACTGCGGCCTGGGAGTCCAATTTGCCATCTAAGACGACGCCCGAGTCGGTGCTCCGCGCGTTGAAGCTGCCGGCGCGTGACGCCTACGATTTGCCCGCGTCCTCCAAGCGTTTTGCCGACGGCGGCCAGTACCGCATCGAGATCCCGTCGTGCGAGGGCCCGAAGGCACTGCAGGCGGTGATTGCCGAGGCCGCGGCGCGCCACGTGCCCATCCACCGCGTGAGCCAGGGCAGCGGCGTCATGCTGCAAACCGACGATGAGATCCGCGAGATGCTGGCGCTGGGCCGCCAGCACGGCATCGAGGTCTGCCTGTTCGTCGGGCCGCGCGCGAACTGGGACACCGGCGTCCAGGCCTCGTCTTCGAACGGCCGCGTCCTCGGGTCGTCGCTCCGCGGCGCCGACCAGCTCGCCTTCGGGATCGACGACGTGCTCCACGGCGCGTCGCTCGGGCTGCGCTCGATTCTGGTCGCGGATCTCGGCCAGCTCCGGATCCTCGGGCACATGAAGACGACGGGCGATCTGCCGCCGGACTTCGTGCTGAAGAGTTCGGTGACGCTGGCCGCCGCGAACCCGGCGACGGCGCGGCTGCTCGAAGACCTCGGCGCTACGTCGATCAATCTGCCAATCGACCTGTCCCTGCCACAGATTGCCGCAATTCGACAGGCCATCGACGCCGCGATCGACTTCTACGTCGAGGGTCCCGACGACTTTGGCGGCACGGTCCGGCACTACGAAGCCGCCGCACTCGTGCGCGTCGGGTCGCCGATCTATCTGAAGTACGGCCTGCGAAACGCGCCGGGCCTGTATCCAGCCGGCCAGCACCTGGAGTCCACCGTGGTCGCGCTGTCGCGCGAGCGCGTGAGGCGCGCGGCGATCAGCCTGGCCATCCTCGCCAGGCAGGACGCCGACGCCAAAGCCTCGCCGGTCGGGAGCCGCGCGTGAAAATCACCCGGGCGAGGACTACGGTCGTCGGCACGCCCTGGCGCGAGCTTGTATTCCTGGAGCTCGAGACGGACACCGGCCTGACCGGCACGAGCGAGGTCCGGATGGTGAGCCGGACGGACACGGTGCTCGCGTGCCTCGACGAGCTCGCGCCGCGCCACGTCATCGGCACGGATCCCTTCGACGTCGAGCGGCTCGCCTGGAACATCCAGCGCGCCGAGTACGACCGGCCGGGCGAGGTGTCGCAGTCGGCGCTCGCGTGCTTCGACGTCGCGTGCTGGGACCTGATGGGGCAGTCGCTCGGCGTGCCGGTGTGGAAGCTGCTCGGCGGCAAGTTCCGCGAGCGCGTGCCGGCCTACGCGAACGGCTGGTACCGGAGCGAGCGCCAGCCCGCCAAGATCGCCGCGGCGGCGCGCGGCGTCGTGAGCCGCGGGTACCGCGCGCTGAAGCTCGACCCGTTCGGCCACGCGAGCGCGGAGCTGCCGCCCGCCGAACGCAAGCGCGCGGTGGCGGTCGTCGCGGCCGTGCGCGAGGAGGTTGGCGGGGACGTCGCGATCATGATCGAGATGCACGGGCGCTTCACGTCCGCGACGGCTGCCGCGGTCGCGAAGCTGCTCGAGCCCTACGCGCCCGAATGGATCGAGGAGCCGACGCCGCCGGAGAACCCCGTCGCGTATCGCGCCGTGCGATCCGCGACGCACCTCCCGATCGCCACCGGCGAGCGCGCGCACACGATGGAAGACATCCGCGGCTTCATCGAAGGCGGCCTCGTGGACATCGTCCAGGTGGACCTCACGCACTTTGGCGGCTTCCTGCCGATGAAACGGCTTGCGGGCTGGGCCGACGCGTATGCGCTTCTCCTCGCGCCGCACAACGTCTGCGGGCCCGTCGGAACGATGGCGAACCTGCACTTCGCCGTCGCGACGCCGAACTACAAGGTGCTCGAGCACTTCAACGATTTCGCCGACGCATGGACGCACGACCTCGTCGACCATTCGCCGAAGATCGACCGGAAGGACGGCTGCTTTGCCGCGCCCGATCGGCCCGGACTCGGCCTCGCACTCAATCACGACGTCTGCGCCGGACATCCGCGCACAGGCGGGCGCATTCGGCTGTTTGATGCCGGATGGGAGAAGCGTGAGGGATAGGGCAGAAGGCAGAAGGCAGAAGGCAGAGGGCAGAAGGCAGAAGGTCATGGACTGAGATCGATAGGGAGCATGCCTGAGGCCGAGCTCGTCCTCGACGTTCACGCGCAGCTGGGCGAAGGGCCCATCTGGGACGCCGCACGCCAGCGGCTGCTGTTCGTCGACATCATGCGAGGGTACGTGCACGAGTTCGATCCCGCGAACGGCAAGGACCGCGTCCTCGAGGTTGGCCAGCCAGTCGGCGCCGTGGCGCCGACCGTCCGCGGTGATTGGGTCGTGGCGGCGCGTGACGGGTTTTTTCGGCTCGATCCGAAGACCGGCAAGGTGACGCTCATCGCGCACGTGGAGCGCGACGTGCCGGAAACACGAATGAACGACGGCTACGTGGATGCGCGCGGCCGCTTCTGGGCCGGGACGATGGGGATGGGCGGCGTGACGGGGAAGGGATCGCTCTACCGGCTGGATCCCGACGGCACCGTGACGCAGCACGTGACCGGCGTGTCGATTTCAAACGGGATCGACTGGAGCCCCGACGGCACACTGATGTATCACGTGGACACCGACACGAGCCGCGTGGACGTCTTCGACTTCGCCGACGCGAGCGGCACGATTCGCAATCGGCGGGTCTTCGTGACCATTCCCTCCGAGCTCGGGTTTCCGGACGGGCTAATCGTCGACGCCGAAGGCTGCGTCTGGCTCGCGCTCTGGGAGGGCGGCGCGGTGCATCGCTACCGTCCCAACGGCGATCTGGACGCGATCGTGCCGCTGCCCGTGTCGCTCGTGACGAAATGCGCCTTTGGCGGTCCCGACCTGGCTGACCTCTACATCACCACGGCGTGGATCGATCTCGATCCCGCGGAGCGCCCGCGGCAGCCGCAGGCCGGCGGAGTGTTCCGGCTGCGCCCGGGTGCGCGCGGGCGGCCGGCGACGCGGTTTGCGGGATAGCGCGATGCCGGGCCTCGAGTTTCGCGACGTCCACAAGTCGTTCGGCGCCGTGCAGGCGCTGCGCGGCGTGAGTTTTGCCGTGGCCGCCGGTGAAGCGCACGCATGCGTCGGGGAGAACGGCGCCGGCAAGTCGACGCTGTTGAAAATCCTCGGCGGCATCGTGCGCCCGGATCGCGGAGAGGTCAGGCTCGACGACCGGCCGCTGTCGTGGTCCGGGCCGCGCGAGGCGCTGTCGCGCGGCATCGGCATGGTCTACCAGGAGCGGCTGACGTTCCCCACGCTCACCGTGACGGCCAACATCTTCGCGGGGCGCGAGATCGTCGGCCGCGCCGGCCGGCTCGACGAGCCGGCGATGCGCGCGCGCACGCTGGCGCTGCTCGATCAGCTCCACGTGCCGATTTCGCCGGACGTGCGGATGGAGCACGTGTCCGCCGCGCACGCGCAGCTCGTGGAGGTCGCGCGCGCGCTCGCCTTCGACTGCCGTGTGCTCGTCCTCGACGAGCCGACGACGTCGCTGACCGACGCGGAGGTGGATCACCTGTTCAGCGTGCTGCGCGAGCTCAGGAGCCAGGGCGTCACGCTGCTGTTCGTCTCGCACCGGCTGCCGGAGGTGTTCCGGCTGTGCGATCGCATCACGGTCATGCGCGATGGCGCGTACGTGGGCACGTTCGCGCGCGCCGACACGACGCCCGAGACGATCGTCCGCGCGATGGTGGGCCGCGAGCCCCCGGCGCGAGTGGCGCGCGAGACCGTCAGCGCTGCGACGGCCCCGCGCCTGGCGACGCGCGGTCTCACCCGGCGGCCGTGGTTCGAGGACGTGTCGATCGAGGTGCGGCCGGGCGAGATCGTCGGCGTGTTCGGGCTCGTCGGATCCGGCCGCACGGAGCTCCTCGAGACGATCTTCGGCGTGGCGCAGCCTGACCGGGGCGCGATCCTCATCAACGGCCAGGCCGTGACGCTCAGATCGGCCCGCGACGCGGCGCGCGCGGGTGTGGCGCTTGTTCCCGAGGATCGGCAACGACTCGGACTCTTCTTCAATCTCAACCTGCGCCACAACCTCGCGCTGCCGAGCGCGGCCAAAGCGGGCGTCCGCCGGCTCCGGGAGGCGGACGAGATCGCGGCCGCCCAGCAGCAAGTGACCGACCTCGCGATCAAGACGCCGACGCTGACACGCCTGCCCGACACCCTGAGCGGAGGGAATCAGCAGAAGATCGTCGCGGGCAAGTGGCTCGCGACGGCGCCGACGGTGCTGCTCCTCGACGAGCCGACGAAGGGCGTGGACGTCGGGGCGAAGTTCGAGATCCACAACATCATCCGGCTGCGCGCCGCGGCAGGCATGGCGTGTCTGATGGTGTCGAGCGATCTCCCCGAAGTGCTGGCGCTGGCCGATCGGGTCGTCGTCATGCGGGAGGGCCGCGTGCGCGGCGAGCTGGCGGGCGCCGAGGCCACGGAGGAGGCCGTCATGCGGCTCGCCACCCACGAGGTCGAGGTCGCGTCATGAAGCGCTGGTGGCACGCGCGCGAGCTCTCGACGGTCGCGATCCTCGCGCTCGAGATCGCGTTCTTCACGTGGTACCTCTGGCCGGAGCCGGGCCGCACCCATCCGTTCTTCAACGTCGGCAACGTGCTTCTGATCTTCAAGTACTCGTCGATCTACGGGATCGCAGCGATTGGCGCGGCGATCGTGATCATCTCGGGCGGCATCGACCTCGCGCCTGGCGCGGTCATCGCGCTCACGACGGTCATCACGGGCTATTTCTTCGTCGAGCGCGGCTGGCCGCTGGGACCGAGCGCGTTCCTCGGTCTCGGCGTCGGCGTCGTCGCGGGCCTCGTCTCGTCGTGGCTGATCGTGCGCGTGCGGCTGCCGCCGTTCATCGCGACGCTGGGCGTCATGGGCATCTGGCGCGGCGCCGCCTACATCATCACCGAGGCGCGATTCTATGACCTCTCGGCGAAGCTCCCGCGCGACTGGCACGTCGCCGGGATCTCGATCGACTGGCTCGGGCCCGCGGTCATGCTCGCGCTCGCGGGCCTGTTCCAGATCGCGATGACGCGCTACCAGTGGGGCCGCAGCGTCTTTGCCGTCGGCGGCAACGAGACGGCGGCGCTCTTCTCGGGCATCCGCGTCAGTCGCATCAAGACGTCGGCGTACGTGATTTCAGGGCTGCTCGCGGCCGTGTCGGGCGTCGTGCTGGCGGTCGTGCAGGGCCAGGGCAAGGCCGATCTCGCAAACGGCTACGAGTTGGATATCATCGCCTCGGCGGTCGTCGGCGGCGCGAGCCTCGCCGGCGGCCGCGGGTCGGTGGCGGGCGCCGTGCTTGGCGCGTTGATTTTCGGCGTGCTCCGCAACGCCCTGCCCCAGATTCCCGGCGCGACGTTCTACGATCGGCTCATCGTCGGCGTGGTGGTCATCGTCATCGTCGTGCTCGACCAGGTCCTTGTGAGACGAGAGGCGTAGGCCATCGGGGTTCCAAGGGGTTCAGAAAGGGCTGTGAGATGAGACGAGTCCTGTGTGTCAGCGTCATCGCGGCCGCGGTGGCCGTCGCGTGTGGAGGCGGCACCAGTCAGCCCGCCGGGCCGAAAACGCTGCGGTTCGCGCTGATTCCTAAGGCGCTCGACATCCCCGTGTTCGACTACGCGAACAAGGGCGCGCAGCGTGAAGCGAAGGCGCGGGGCAACGTCGAGGTCATCTACCGCGGGCCCGATCACTCCGACGAGTTGAAGCAGAAGGAAGTGCTCGAGTCGTTCATCTCCCAGAAGGTCGACGGCATCGCGATCTCGGTGTTGAACGCGGACTTCTTGTCGAGCACGATCGAC
>DATIWF010000042.1:0-28213 GCA_035519535.1 Vicinamibacterales bacterium
TGGCGACGCGCACCTCTGCAACTTCGGCGGATTCGCCACGCCTGAGCGACGGATCATCTTCTCGATCAACGACCTCGACGAAACCTTGCCGGCACCGTTCGAGTGGGACATCAAGCGGCTCGCCACGAGCTTCGTCGTGGCCTGTCGGGACAACGGCGTGGGCACGGCGGTCGCCAAGGCCGTGACGGCAACCTGTGTCCGCACCTACCGCACGTCCATGGCCGAGTTCAGCGAGCTGGGGGCCTTGGAATTGTGGTACCGGTCGCTGCCGGCGCAAGAGCTGATCAAGGAGTTGCCTGATGAGATCCGCAAACGGGTCATGAAGCGGATCGAGAAGGAGCGGACGAAGAGCCGAGGCGAGGAGATGTTCCCGAAGCTCGCGGAGCGGAAGGGGAACCTCCACGTCATCAAGGACCAGTTGCCGACCATCTTTCACCATGAGAAATTTCCTCCGGGCAGGATTCAGCGGACCATCCGGGACGCGTTCGCGGCGTATCGGGCGACGCTCGCGTCCTCCTATCAGTCCCTGCTGGATCGGTACGAGCTCCGGGACGTGGCTATCAAGGTGGTTGGCGTCGGCAGCGTCGGTACCGCCTGCTGGGTGTTCCTCTTCATGAGCGGGGACGCTGCCCCCCTCTTCCTCCAGGTCAAGGAAGCGCGCGCCTCGGTCCTCGAGCCGTACGCGGGGAAAAGCGTCTTCACGAATCAGGGCCAGCGCGTCGTGGATGGCTACCGTCGCATGCAGCCCGCCAGCGACATGTTCCTCGGGTGGACGCACGTGGGCACGCGCGACTTCTTTGTCCGTCAGCTACGAGACATGAAGCTCGGCGCCATGGTGGAGGTGTTCGGCCAAACGGACATGGAGATCTACGCCGGATTTTGCGGACGTGCTCTCGCTCTGGCTCACGCGCGGTCCGGGAGCCCATCCATGATCAGCGGGTACATGGGAAAGAGCGACGCCTTCGACGATGCCCTCGTGACGTTCGCGGTGGCATATGCCGATCAGAACGAGAAGGACCACGCGGCGCTGCAGCGCGCGGTTCGCAGCGGCAAGGTCAAGGCGGTCTTCGAAGAGGATCGGTGATCGTGGCGCTCGCCAATCCTCCTTGCCGAATCGCTCGAAACGCTACCCGATCTCCGGCCTCCTTCGCCCTCGTACGCGAGCCGCGGGTCTCGGTGTCGTGAATCGCGCCGTTCGTGCTCGCGGGCGTCGCGCGAAACACGGATCTGACCTGCTCGCTGCGACGCCCAGGCCGGCGAAGCCAGCCGCGCCGACCCGGCCAGGCGTCACCTCACAAGTCACGGGGGGAACCCGATGAAGAAACGGCTCACTCACGCGGCCTTCCTTCTGATCCTGATGGTGCTGACACCATCGCCGGGCTCGGCCCAGGTGGTTCAGTCATTTGGGGACCTCGCGCTGCGAGTCAACCTCGACGATGTCGTCCGGGTCGAGGACCCGGGTGGCATCAGAACCACCGGCCGCGTGACCCGCCTCACGGGCGGGGAGATCGCACTGCAGACCGCTGGCGGCGAGAAGCGCTTCGCCCCCGACGCGGTTCATGAGGTCGCCGTCCGCGATCATCCCCTTCGGCGGGGCGCGCTCATCGGCGCCGCGGTATTTGCGGCGATTGGCGCGGCGACGGTCTGTGCCCACGAGGGCGACGGAGGCTGTGCGATCGTCGGATCACTCGGCGCGGCACCGATTGGCGCCGGCCTTGGCCTGGTCGCGGGGGCGCTCGTTCCTCGGATGAGGACCGTCTATCTCGCGCCTCAAGGGGCGATTTCACCCGGACGGGCGCCGGCTCCTGGCGGCGTCCAGGCCAGCCTGCTCGAGGATCTCGGGCTTCGCGTCAACCTCGGCGATCAGCTGTTGGTCGACGACCGTTCCGGGGCCAGGACGAGCGGCCGCCTCACGCGCTTCACCGCGGACGAGATGACGCTCCAGACCGCGTCCGGCGAGAAGCGCTTCGGGAGAGAGAACCTCCGCCAGGTCGCGGTCCGGCGCCGGCCGCTTCGCATGGCGGTGCTCATCGGAGCCGCTGCGGGTGCGGCCGCCGGCGCCATCGCCGCTTGCACGGGTCAGGATCGGGAAGAATGCCCCGACGCTTGGCTGATCATCGGCGGTCTCGGCGCTGGCGCCGGGCTCGCCGTGGGGGCGCTCATGCATGGGACGACGGTCGTCTACCCCGATGCGACGCGACGGGGACTGATCGTGCCGTTCGTCTCACGCAACGCGATCGGCGTCCGGATCATCCGACGGTGGTGAGCGCGGTGCCGCGCGCTAGTCGTGCCGCCACGCTCGAATGAGCGCAACGAGTCCGGCACCGGCGACGAGCAACAGTGTCGACGGCTCGGGCACGGCCCGGGCCGTGAACGTCGGACCGAAGAGGCCTGGTTCGAAACCGGGGAGCGGCCCCAGCGTCATGGGCACGAGAGAGGACGCGAATGCCAGTCGTCCCCCCAGATAGCTGATGTTCGGGATCGTCGTTTCGGGCGCGCTGGACAAGAGGTGGTCGAGACTCAAATACAGGTCGACGCCACCGATGCTGTAGTCGCCCGGGTCCAGTTCAAACGGCGCGATGGCGCTCAAGAGCCACTGGCCTCCGCCAAAGGCGGACGTCGCGGATGTCGAAGCGTTGTTCACGACCGTCGACGTGAGCAGCGTGCCGCTCGAGTCGAAAACGCCCACGTCGTGCGAGGTCGCCAGCCCATCCGACCCGAGGTCGAAGAATCCCAGACTGAGGATTTGGATGGGCGAGTTGACATGGAAGGCCCATCCGGCGACGCAGCCCAGAGGCGCATTGCAGAACGAGTCTGCCCCCCCGGCCGCGGTCACATCGAGCGCGACCGGCGACGCCGAGGCGCGGTCGGGACTGCCCACCGCGAGCGCGATCGCCGCCACGAGGGCCGTTCCGAGGGAGATCCACGAACGCCGGGAGGAACGATCTGAAATCATGACGAGGCCCCTTTTCGTGTAGAGAGTCCGCGGTGCAGTCGTACCGTGACCAGTACGAGGAATACGAGCGACTCGTCGATTTGGAAGAAGACGCGGAAACGGCAGGCGCGAGACCGGCAGGGACCGGCTGCCGGGTATCACCCCCCTACTGCGGCGGTCGAATCCCGTAGCGGGCCATGATGTCTGCCACGCTGGGCATGAGCCGCCTGGCGGCGGCCAGGTCGGCTCCGCCGCCGGTGCGGTCGCCGCTGAGGATCCTGGCGACGCCGCGGCCGAAGAGCGAGGTGGCCAGTTTCGGGTTGAGTTCCAGGGCGGCATCGAAGTCCGCGAGGGCTCTGGCGGCATCGCCCTTCTTCAGGTACGCGCAGCCGCGGCTATCGTAGATGTCCGCGCGGCGCGGGTCGAGCCGAATCGCACCGTCGAAGTCGGTGATCGCCTGCTCGTACTTGCCCCAGAGCATCAGGTACCAGCCGCGGTTGTTGACGGCGCCGGCGTCGGTCGGGCGGAGCGCGATCGCGCGCGAGTAATCCTGCACGGCCTGCTCGTACTCGCCGCGCTCGCCGTGGATCCACCCGCGATTGGTGAACGCCGGCGCGTACTTTGGGTCGAGCGCGATCGTCCGATCGAAGTCGAGCAGGGCCCGATCGTAGTCGTGCTGGCTGCGGTAGGCCACCCCGCGGTTGTAGTACGCGACGACGTACTTCGGGTTGAGTGCGATGGCGTGATCGTAGTCGTCGATTGCGCGCGCCACGTCGAGCTTGTTGCCGTAGACGTCGCCGCGGTCCACGTAGTACGACGCCGTGTCCGGGTCGAGCTCGATCGCGTGGCTGTACGCCTCGAGCGCGAGGTCGTACTCGCCATGGCCACCCAGGATGTAGCCGCGCTCCGCGTAGGCGGGCGCGTACTTCGGATCGACGACGATCGCCCGGTCGAAATCCCGGAGCGCCGCGTCGCCGTAGCCCATCTCGCGGTACGTCGCCCCGCGGCGGTAATACGGCTCGGGATCGTTCGGGTCGAGCGCCACCCACTTATTGAGGTTGTCGATCGCCTTGTCGTAGTCGCCGGTCCGTCCGAACAGCACGGCCCGGTTCAGGTACGCGATGGGCAGGGACGGGTTGACCTTCACCGCGGCGTCGAAATCTGCCAGCGCGCGGTCATAGTCCTTGCGACCGAGATAGATGTTCCCGCGGTTGATATGCGCCGCGAAATAAGAAGGCTTGAGCTCCAGCGCGCGGTCGTAGTCCTCGAGCGCGTGCCCGAGATTGCGCGCGGTCTGGTAGGCGCGCCCTCGATGATACAGCGCCTCGGCGATAGCGTCCGACGGCCCCTGGCCGGCCTGGATGATCGCCGAGCACGCGGCGATGATCTTGGCCTCGTCGGTGCCCCGGCACGCGATCCAGGGATCGTCGGTCGTCTGCGCGGCGACCGCCGCCGGCACGGCCGCGAGCAAGAGGGCAGAGCGGAGCAGCAGGTGGCGCACGAGTCCTCCCCGCGGCGAGGATGGGCAAAATCCGTGCGAGGCTCAGCTGTGGCGATCGCGCGGGCCGATCGCGACCGCGGATGGAGGCGCCGCCCGTTTTGCATGCGCGCGCACATTTTTCGTGCGCGAATCGCGTGCGGGTTCGCTCTGGCGTCCGGCGGTCGCGGGAGCCGGTTAGATCATCCTGCTGACCCGGCTGACCAGCTGCACCGGAATCCCCCACGGATCGCGGAGCATCGCGACCGTGTCGCCCGTGTCATTGGTGGTGACGCCGCCTTCCGCCGTCGCGCCCGCCCGAAGAAGCCGCTCGCGCGCCGCGGCCACATCGTCCGCGCGAAACGCGATGTGCAGGACGAGCGGATCGATCGCACGGTAGTCGGGCACGCGCACCTTCGGGTTGTTGTAGAACTCCAGCATCACGGCGTCGCCGTCGTCGGCCAGGAAGTAGCCGAACGGCGAGGCGGTCTGCTTGCGCTTGACGGTGAGGCCGAGGTACGCGACATACCACGCGGCGAGCGCGACGGGGTCCTGGACTTGATAGGCCGTGTGTTCGATTTTCACGCCGACATGCTATCAGCCGCGCCCCGCCGTTGGCGTGCCGCGGCTCGCCGGAACTATTTCGTCTTCGCCGGGTCGGGATGGATGCTGTCCACCCACGCGACTTCCTCGGGCGGCTCGGCCGGTGCGATGTCGAGGTTCACGACGACGGGATCCTGGCCGCTGCGAACGAGCACACAGCTGAGTGCTTCGTCGCGGCTGGCGTTGATCTCCTGATGCGGAACGAACGGCGGCACGTAGATGAAGTCGCCCGGTCCGGCTTCCGCCACGTACTCGAGGTGCTCGCCCCAACGCATCCTGGCGCGTCCCGAGACGACGTAGATGACGCTCTCGAGATCGCCGTGGTGGTGCGCGCCCGTCTTCGCATTGGGATGGATCGTCACGGTGCCGGCCCAGAGCTTGCTGGCGCCGGTGCGTGCGTTCGTGATCGCGGCCGCGCGCGCCATGCCCGGCGTCTGCGGCGTGTTTACGTCGAGATGCGAGCCGGGCACGACCTTGACCCCGTGGTCGCGCCAATACGCGGGATCCATACGAGTCCTCACCGCTATCGGGACCGCCGAACAGCTTGCGCAGCCTACCACATCGAAATGGGACACGAGGCCCGCGCCCGGCTACACTCGACGATCGGCGGGGGAGGTGGTGTGACCGCGTCGATGGAGCGCATCGAGCTGCTCGCCGCTCCGGCGAGCGACGAGGACGTTCGCGATCTCACCGAACTGCTCGTGGAAGCCGTCGATTCCGGCGCGTCGGTGAGCTTTCTCGCGCCGCTGCCGCCCGCCGAGGCCGAGGCGTGGTGGCGCGGCACGATCGGGAAGATCGACGACGGCGCGATCATCCTGGTCGCCCGCGACGATGAGGGAATCGCGGGCTCCGTGCAGGTGCATCCGGCGTGGGCGCCCAATCAGCCGCACCGTGCGGACATCGCGAAGCTCATCGTCCGCAAGCGCGCCCGGGGCCGGAAGCTGGGCGTGCGTCTGATGCTGGCCGCCGAGGAGGCCGCGCGCGCACGAGGATTCACACTGCTCGTGCTCGACACCGTGCCCGGCGGCGCGGCCGAGCGGCTGTACCGCGGCATGGGCTGGACCGCGATCGGCACGATTCCCGGCTACGCGCTCGATCCCTTCGGCGCCGTGTGCGATACGGTCGTGTTCTACAAAAAGATCGCCCGATGATGCGCGTGGCCCACCTTGACGCTCGCGCCGTCGGGTGATCCCGAGGAGGCATCGGCGGCGGAGAATCCGCAGCTGCTGCTGCTCATCCTGTCGAGCTACGGGCTGGCAGGCGTGCCCGGCGCCGGACAGTGGCGAATGTATCTCTATCGATATATATTCGACGGGCGATGCGTCCGCGCGCTCCCTGGCCGCTCGGTCTGGCGGCGCTCCTGTTCGCCTCGACCTGCGGCGCCGCGCCGCCTGCGGGCGACGCCGCGGCCCAGCGCGAGGACCTGGACGTGTTCGAGCGTCAGTTCTTCCAGATCGACCACGCGTTCTCGCCGGAGGCGCGCGTCGAGGCGGCCGCATCGATCGCCGATGTGCGCGCGCACCTCGGCTTGATGTCGGAGGCGCGTTTCGTGCTGAGGCTGGCGCAGATCGCCGCGCTTGCCGACAACGGCCACACCGCCATGATCGACCTTGGCCACCTGCCGTCGATGGCCCGCGTCGGGCTGCGCCTGACGCCCTTCCGAGACGGCTTCTTCGTCGTCCGCGCGTATGGCAACGAGGCGGACCTGCTGGGCTGTCGCCTGATGGCGATCGACGACGTGCCGATCGCGCGGCTGCGCGACGCCGCCCGGACGCTTCGCGGCGGCGTTCCGTCCTGGCGCGATCGCTGGGCCCCGCTTCTCTTCGAGCGGCCGGGCGAACTGTACGCGCTGGGTGTGACGCGGTCGGCGACGCAAGCGACGTATCGTCTCGCGTGCCGCGACGGGTCGACGCGGGATCGGACGCTGTCAGCCGCGGCCCGGCTCGCGGGAGGATGGGACGAGCTGGTCGAGGTGTTCGACGGATCGGATCGCTTTTCGGGGTGGACGCCGCTCCTGCCGGCCGATCGCGCGCCGTGGGCGCTTCGCGAGTTCACGGTGCCGTTCAGGCGGCGCGACGTGCCCGACCTCGACGCCATCGTGATTCAACTGCACGCCAACACCGATCGGGACGGACAGTCGATCGCGCAATTCCTCGAGGACGCCGATGCCGAGCGGCATCGCGCGGGTCGCGCCAACGTGGTGCTCGACATGCGCTTCAACGGCGGCGGCAATCTGACGCTGACGCGCGCGTTCTTCAGCTCGCTTCCGCGCCGGCTGCCTTCCGACGGCCGCGTCATCGTCCTGATGTCGCCGTGGACGTTCTCCGCGGCCATCTCGAGCATCGGGTATTTGAAGCAAGCGGATCCTTCGCGGGTCATCCTGGTCGGCGAGGGACCCGGCGATCGCCTGCAGTTCTGGGCTGAGGGGCACGCGTTCCCGCTGCCGAACACCGGGGCGCTGATGCTGCCGGCGACCGAGCGTCACGACTATTTCGATGGCTGCCGGCGATTCGCCGACTGTCACTCCTACGTCTCCCGCTTTCCGATCGCCGTGCCGAGCCTGGCGCCCGAGGTGGCGGCGCCGTGGACGATCGACGACTTCGCGGCGGGCCGCGACCCCGGGATGGACGCGGCCGCCAGGCTGCTTGCGCGCGCCCCGCGGGAATGAGCCGCTCGTCCCTGACGGCCGGCGCTTCGTCCCAGCCGGCGATGCCGCGGCTGGTCTTCGACTACGATGGAAGGCGTCATGTGGAGGTCCCTGTGATCCGGAAGCCCATTGCGATCGCGCTTGCCGTCGTCGCGCTCAGCCTCGGTTCTGCGGTCGTGGCGCAACAGGGCCGGCCGCCGGCGCCCGCCCAGCCCGCGCCCGCCAAGGCGCCGAAGCCCCTGCATTTCGGCGCGTGGGGTGTGGATCTGTCGGGCATGGATCGCAAGGTCAATCCCGCCGACGACTTCGATCGCTACGTCAATGGCGCGTGGATCGACAAGACCGAGATCCCCGCGGATCAGGGGTCAGCCGGCGTGGGCTACGACGTGTTCAACCTCTCGCAGGATCAGATTCGCGCGATCATCGAGAACGCGCCGGCGACGACCCAGCTTGGCGCGATGTATCGCAGCTTCATGAACGAGGGGGAGGTCGAGGCGCGCGACGACAAGCCGCTGCAGGAGGATCTGCGTCGGGTTGCCGCCGTTGCCGACAAGGCCGCCTTCACGAAGTTCATGGGCGAGACGAACGGGCGGTTCGGGTTCTCGCTATTCGGTCCGGGCGTCGCGCCCGATCCGGCGAAGCCCGCCATGAACACGCTGTTCCTCGGGCAGGCCGGCCTGGGCCTGCCCGATCGTGACTACTACTTGAACGACACGTTCAAGCCGCAGCGTGACGCGTATCGCGCGTACCTCGAGCGCGTCTTCACGATGACGCACGACGCGTCGCCGGCGAAGACGGCCGACAGCGTCCTGGCGTTCGAGACCGCGGTCGCCAGGGTCAGCTGGCCGGCGGCGGATCGGCGCGACATCGACAAGGTCAACAACCCGATGAGCCTTGCCGAGCTGCAGGCGTTCGCTCCGGGGATCGACTGGACGGCGTTCTTCACCGCGTCGGGTATCGCGAAGCGCGATCACCTGATCGTGCTCGAGAAGACCGCGGTCCGCGACATCGCGAAGCTCTATGCGGACGCGCCGCTCGAGACGCTCAAGGCCTGGGAGGTGGTTCACGTCACCGATCAGGGCGCGCCGTACCTCTCGAAGCGCTTCGTCGACAGCCGGTTCACGTTCACGAAGACGCTGAGCGGCGTGGCGGAGCTGCGGCCGCGGTGGAAGCGGGGCGCCACGCTCATCGACACGACGCTCGGCGAGCTGCTCGGCCGCGCGTACGTGGAGACCTACTTTCCGGCCTCGTCCAAGGCGAAGATGAACGAGCTCGTCGCGAACCTCAAGACCGCGATGGCCGCGCGCATCCAGAAGAGCGACTGGATGAGTCCCGAGACGAAGAAGGCCGCGCTCGAGAAACTCGCGAAGATGGACGTGATGGTGGGCTATCCGGACAAGTGGCGCGATTACACCCCGCTCAAGGTGGACGTGAACGACCTCTACGGCAACGTCGAGCGCTCGGCGCAGTTCGAGTGGAACTACCAGCTGTCCGACCTCGACAAGCCCGTGGATCGCAAGAAGTGGGGCATGACGCCGCAGACGGTCAACGCCTACAACGGCGGACTCGAGAACAAGATCGTGTTCCCGGCCGGCATCCTGCAGGCGCCGTTCTTCGATCCGTCGGCTGACGCAGCCGTGAACTACGGCGCGATCGGCGCGATCATCGGCCACGAGATCAGCCATGGGTTCGACGACCAGGGCCGCAAGATCGACGCGACCGGCGCCGTGCGCGACTGGTGGACGAAGGCCGACGCCGATCGGTTCGACGCGCAGGCCAAGGTCTTCGGCGCGCAGTACGACACGTACGAGCCGGTGCCCGGCATGCACGTGAATGGCCAGCTCACGATGGGCGAGAACATCGCGGATCTGGCGGGCGTGCTCGTCGCGCTCGACGCGTATCACGCGTCGCTCGGCGGCAAGAAGGCGCCCGTCATCGACGGGCTGAGCGGCGATCAGCGGTTCTTCCTCGGCTTCGCGCAGGCGTGGCGCAGCAAGCAGCGCGACGACGCGATGAAGGCGCAGATGGCGGCCGACCCGCACACCCCGGACAAGTTCCGCATCATCGGCCCGCTGCGCAACGTGGACGCGTGGTACGACGCGTTCGACGTGACGAGCGGGAAGTACTTCCTGAAGCCGTCGGAACGGGCGCGAATCTGGTAGACAGAGCGGGCGCGGCTCGCGGGCAGCGAGCCGGCGTCGCGAGGCCTCGAGCACAAAGCGAGCCGACCGTTCGCCGGGGCCTTCGCCGCCGACTCGAACGCTCCCTGTCAAGGAGCACGGTGCCCGGCGTTCCGCGGCGGCCGTCGGGCTGGCGGGCGGTGGTGACCTGCGATCCCCGAAGGGAGCGCGAGAGGGCACGCCCGTGGCAATCCGGCAGTGGCGCGGGTCCGGTCTCGACCGTCGAGTCAACTTGCGTCGGCGGACGCGACGAGGATCGGCTCGCCTGCGCATTAACCAAGCAGAAGCGGTGCCAGACGCGACGCGCCATTTTGCTCAGCGGGCCGAATTCGCCGCGGCGGCTCCCGCGAAATGCTCCCCGGCAGTCGCGGGAAATCAACAGCGCGACAGCGCCGTGCAGGCGCCAAGGGCGAATTGACACCCGCAGTCGGCGGGTGTAGAAGGAGAATTCGCTCACCGTGTCGATGCTGCCGCGGGTCGCTCCACCCGCGGCCGGGTTCGCCCGGGCGGGCGATCGCGTGGAGGCAGGCATGGCTTCTGACAGAAGCGCCCTCCCGCTGGTCCGCACGGGCCCGCGAACCGGAGACGTCGTCGTGCGCTTCCAGCACGATTCGACCGCCACCTGCATCCTGTCCGTTCATCCCGGCCCTCAGCAACTTCGGTGCGTGTCCCGCGGCGACGCGCTGGATCTCGCGCGCCGTTTCGCGGCCCGCGAACACGTGGACTGCTGGACGACCACCGATGGGCGCACCTTCGGCCTCGATCTGGAACACCGGCCACCGTGACGCCGGTGACGTCCCACTCTTAGTCGACAAGCTCGGCCGCGCATGCGGCGCGGCAGGGACAAGGAAGGAGCAACACCATGGCAATCGAACGCACGCAACCACCAATCAAGAGCACCCTCTCCCGATACGAACCGGGGCTGGCCTCGAACCCGTTCTCGATGATGCGTCGCATTTCCGACGACATGGAGCGCATGTTCGACGACTTCTGGGGCGCGCGACGCTGGCCGAGCCCGTGGCGCGGCGCGAAAGCGACCGAAGCCTGGACCCCGGACGTCGAGGTGTTCGAGCGCAAGGGCGACCTGGTCGTCCGCGCGGATCTTCCCGGCCTGTCGAAGGACGACATCAAGGTGGAGCTCACCGATGGCGCGCTGATGCTTCGCGGCGAGCGGAAAGAAGAGAAGGAGACGTCGGAAAAGGGCTACTACGCGACCGAACGCGCGTATGGCGCGTTCTATCGCACGATTCCTCTGCCCGAGGGCGTGAACGCCGATCAAGCGAAGGCGTCGTTCAAGGACGGCGTGCTCGAAGTCACGATGCCGGCGCCGAAGCTCGTCGAGAAGCACGGCCGGCAGCTCGAGATCAAGTCGACGTAGGGCAGAGTCGCCCGGCTGGAACTCGCGGCGACGCAACGGCGGATGCTGTCGCGAGCACGGCCCATTCCGTCCGGTCCGAGCGGAACGGGGTTTGCTAGTGCCGAAGCGGGCGCCCGTACAGTCGGCGAAGCTCGTCCTTTGCTCGCTCGAGCACGCGCCGCCGCTCCGCGGACAGCGAGCGGCCGGCCCGATTGACGTAGAAGGTGAGCATGGACATGGCGGATTGAAACGGCGGCCCCTTGCGGCGCTCACTGCGGTCGGCAGATCGCTTCAGCGAGGCGGCAATGGCGCGTGGGGTCGCGAGCGTGAAGACGCCGGCTTCGAGATCCAGGGCGCGGCTCGTCCGGGTGATCCGCTGGGACCAGCGTCGACCCGCGCCCGATGGTGGACGGCTGCGGCGCCGCGTCATGGTGTGGAACGGGCCCGGCGAGGCCCTGCTCGATCTGAGGATAGCGTGGGTAGAGTGAAGGAGGCGGCTATGGCCAGAGAATCCGTCGAATTGCGCAAGAGAGATTCCGTCCTCGAGCAGCTCGATGAGCTGCAGCAGGACATCCGTCGGCGCGCCTATGAGTTGTTCAAGGCGCATGAGGGCCAGCTCATCGGACCGCTCGAGGACTGGCTGAGCGCCGAACGGGAGCTCGTGTGGCGCCCGCCCGTCGAGCTTCGCCAGAAGGACGGCGAGTTCCGTCTGGAAGCCGCGCTGGCCGGCGTCGCGCTGAAGGACCTCGACATCCAGGTGACGCCCGAGGACATCCTCATCAGCTGCAACACCCAGCACGAGCACGGGCCCGAGGCCGGCACGATTCACGTGTGTGAGTTCAAGCGCGGCAGGTTGTTCCGGTCGATCCACCTGCCGGAGCCGATTGATCCGGAGAGCATCAAAGCGGAGTACCGCGATGGGCTGCTTCGGCTCACAGCGCAGGCCGCGGGCGCGAAGCCGAAGAAGGTCGACGTTCAGGCCGCCTGATCGAGCCGGGCAACCGTCTCTCACGCGCACATTGCGCGTCTAGACGCCCCGAATCATGCCGCCGTCCACGCGGACGACGGATCCGGTGATGTAGCTCGCGGGCTCGCTCGCGAGGAACGCCGCGGCGGCCGCGAACTCGTCGGGCCGTCCGTAGCGGCCCATGGGAATCGTCGCGAGCGACTGCTTGACGATGTCCTCCACCGGCTTGTTCTGGCGAGCCGCCGCCGCGCGGTCCAGCTCGTCGACGCGCTGCGTGTGGATGCGCCCCGGGACGAGGACGTTCACGGTCACGCCCTCGGCGGCTACCTCGCTCGCGAGCGTCTTCGACCAGGTCACGAGCGACGCGCGCAGCGCGTTGGAGATGCCGAGGTTGGGGATCGGCTGGAGCACGCCCGATGACGTGCACGTGAGGATCCGGCCCCACCTGCGCTCGCGCATGCCGGGCAGCAGGTGCCGGGTGACACGGAAGACGCTCAACACCATGGCATCGAAGTGCTTGTGCCACGCGTCGTCGTCCACCGGAGGGAGCGGTCCGGCCGGCGGGCCGCCGGTGATGTTGACGAGGATGTCGATGCCGCCAAATGCCGCGAGCGCCCGGTCGCACAACGCCTCGATGTCGCCGGGTTTGGACAGGTCGGCCGCGTACGTTTCCACGCGCGCCGTGCCGAGCGCGCTGATGTCGCGGCGGATCCGGTCCAGGCTCCCGGTGTCGACGTCGGTCAGAACGATCGAGGCGCCCTCGGCGGCGTATGACGTCGCGATCGCGGATCCCAGCCCGCCTCCGGCGGCCAGGACGAGTGCACGCTTGCCCGCAAGACCAAGGTTCACGTCAACAGCCTCCCCTCGGTCAGCGACCGAGGCGGTGATGATACACGTCCCTGCACTATCCTTGGGCTGATGGCAGACGACGATCACCGCGCCGCGGTTCAGGCGGCCACGCGCCTCGCGATTCTGGCGCGCGAAGGCCACGGCGCTGCGGGCCTGTTCGTCGGGCTCAGCGGCACCGGCAAGACGCTGGCCGCCGACGCGCTCCGCCGGGCGTCTGGCGCGGAGGTCTTTCACGTTGATCTACGAGACGTCGTCTCCAAGTACGTCGGTGAGACCGAGAAGAACCTCGACCGTATCTTCCAGCGGGCGAAGGCGGCGAACGTCGTGCTGTTCTTCGACGAGGCGGACGCGTTGTTCGGCAAGCGCACCGATGTTCGCGACGAGCACGATCGCTACGCCAACGAGCAAGTGAGCTACCTGCTGCAGCGTGTCGAGGAGATTGGCGGCGTAGCGATTCTCGCCAGCAACCAGCGTCCCGACATGGCCCCGGCCGTCCTGCGCCGGTTTCGCGTCGTGTGGCCGCCCGAGGCGGCATGATGCGGAATCGCGGGTGCTGGTTCTAGGACGTACCCCGCGCGGGGCGGTGCGCGACGTGGAACCCGGCGCGTACCGACGCGTCTAACCTCTCGTGCTCTTCCGGAACGTTCGCTACGCGCTGCGGGGGCTCTGGCACAGCCGCGGATTCGCCATCGTGGCGATCTCGTGCCTGGGATTCGGCATCGGCCTCAACACGACGATCTTCAGCATCGTCGACGGCGTCCTGCTGAAGCCGTTCCCGTATCAGGATCCTGACGGGATCGTGAACGTCGCCGGCGTCAATCACACGATCGGCGCCTCGGCGGCCGGTCTCTCGCGGCTGGACCTGCAGGATCTCCGCGCGGCCAACAAGTCGTTCGTGGCATTTGGCGCGAGCTCGGGACGAAGCCTCACGATCTCGGATCCCGGCGCCGAGCCCGAGCGATACCCGGGCGCCGCCGTCTCGTGGGACTTGTTTCCGCTGCTGGGCGTCTCGCCCGCGCTCGGACACGGCTTCACGCAGGAGGATGACCGGCCTGGCGCCGGCGGCGTCGTCCTCCTGAGCGATGTGATCTGGAAGACCCGCTATCACTCGGACCCCGGCGTCCTCGGGCGGACCGTCCTCATCAACGCCGTGCCGGCGGTGATCATCGGCGTCATGCCCGAGGGCTTCCAGTACCCGAACAACCAGAAGCTCTGGATTCCGCTCGAGCCCCTCGCGGCAACCGAGCCGCGCTCCAATCGCAACGAGTTGACGATGGCGCGGCTGCGTCCAGGCGTGACGATGGATCTGGCCCGCGAGGACGTCCGTGCGATCTCCGCCAGACTGGCCCAGCAGTATCCCGTGTCCAACGAGCACTGGGAGCTGGGCCTGATGACGCTGCGGCAGCGGTTCATCCCGCCGGACGTGTCGCTGGTCATCTGGCTCATGATGGCGGGCGTCACGCTGGTGCTGCTCATCGCGTGCTCGAACGTCGCCAACCTGCTGCTGGCGCGCGCGTCGGCGCGGCGCCGCGAGTTCTCCGTCCGCACGGCGATCGGCGCGGCGCGCGGCCGCCTCATCCGTCAGCTCCTCACCGAGAGCGTCGTGCTGTCGCTGGCCAGCGTGCCGCTCGGCCTCCTGCTCGCCGAGGCGGGCACGCGTCTGATCGCGGCCTACATGCCGCCCGACCAGGTGCCGTACTACATCCACTGGGAAATGGACTGGCGATCGCTCGGCTACGCGGTGATCGTCGCGGTGGCGACGGCCGTGGTCTTCGGGTTGTTTCCCGCGCTTCAGATGACGCGCGGCAACCTGCACGAGCATCTGAAAGAGGGCACGCGCGGCAACAGCGCGCGTCGATCGATTCTACGGAGCACGCTCGTCGTGATCCAGGTCGCGCTGGCGCTCGTGGCGCTGGTCGGCGCGCTGCTGTTCGTGCGGACGTTCCAGAATCTCGACAACTACAACTTCGGCTTCGACGTGCGGCCGCTGATGACGATGCGGTTCGCGCTGCCGGGCGCGCCCTATGAGGCCGACGACGCCAAGCTGCGTCGCGTGAACGACATCGTCGAGCGCGTCGAAGCGCTCGCAGGCGTGCAGGCGGCCTTCGCCTCGAACTACATCCCGCTCTCGGGCGGTGGCGGCGGTGGTGAGGTCGTCATCGAAGGTCGCCCCGAGCAGCATGGCGAGCAGGCGCAGATCACCTTCATCGCCGTCACGCCGCACTACCACAAGACGATGAACGTTCCGCTCGTCTCCGGGCGGGACTTCACCGATGCGGAGGGCACGTCACACACCACGGTGGCTGTCGTGAACGAGGCGATGGCCAGGAAGTTTTGGCCGGACGCGAATCCGCTCGGGAGTCGATTCCACATGAACTACACCGGCGAGGCGGGCAGCTGGTTCACGGTGATTGGCGTCGCGCGCGACACGAAGCTCTACGGCGTGGACCCCGAGGAGATCGACTCGCCGACGCCCGCGGCGTTCGTGCCGTACGCGTTTCAGCAGACCCTGACGATGGGCCTCACCGTGCGCGTGGCGGGCGATCCCGCGTCGATCACGTCCAGCGTGCGGGACGTCCTGCGCGCGGCCGATCCGAATGTGCCCCTGTATCAGGCCCGAACGATGGACGACCAGCGCCGCCTCAACTACTGGCAGTACGGACTCTACGGCTGGATCTTCGGGACCATCGGCGTCGTCGGCATGCTCCTCGCCGGCATTGGGCTCTACGGCGTGCTGTCGTACTCGGTCGCGCAGCGGACGCAGGAGATCGGCGTGCGCGTCGCCCTCGGCGCCGGCCGCCGCGAAGTGCTGCGCCTCATCATCGGCTATGGCCTGCTGCTCGCGGCCATCGGCGTGGCCGCCGGGCTGGCGCTGGCGCCCGTGAGCACGTGGCTCGCCAGAAGTCTCCTCTACAACGTCAGTCCATTCGATCCGGTGACCTTCGCCGGCGTCGCCGTCTTCCTGCTGGTCGTTGCGACGCTGGCGAGTTGCCTGCCCGCCATTCGCGCGACGAGGGTCGATCCGCTGACGGCGCTCCGGGGGGAGTAGGGCCCTCAGTCCCCTCGGAGCACGACAATCGGGTCCACGCGTGCTGCCCTCCAGGCCGGCACGAGACAGGCCATCGCCGCAACGGTCGCGATGATGCCCGCCACGAGCACGATCGTCGCGGGGTCGTTCGGCGCGACGTCGAACAGCAACGTCCGCAGCACGCGCGAGAGCGCAATCGAGAGCGCAAGCCCGATCGCCAGTCCAACCGCGCTGAGGCTCAGACCGCGCGCGAGCACCGACCACAGAATTTCGCCGCGATCCGCGCCGAGCGCCATGCGGATACCGATCTCCTGGTGCCGCTCGGCGACCAGGTACGAGAGGATGCCGTACGTGCCGATCGCTGCGAGCACGAGCGCCAGGCCCGCGAAGATGCCCAGCAGCAGCGTCATGAACCGCGGGCGCGCGACGCTGGCGTCGATGACGTCCTCCATCGATCGCAGCTTGATGAGCGGAAGCGTCGGATCCAGCTCGCTGACCGCGCGCCGGTACTGCGGCGCGAGCCGTTCGAGCGGCAGCGTCGATCGGACCACGACGTTCATCTGGTTGTACGCGTACTGCACGTTCGACGGCAGTTGATCGTTGAGGAGGTACAGCTCCGTGCCGGCGCGCGCGTCCACGCCGCCCTGCTTCACGTCCTTCAGCACGCCGACGATGGTGAAATAGGGCGACTTGGGCCCGTTGATCTGCAATCGCTGGCCGATCGGATCCACGTCGGCGAGGAACTTCTGCACGAGCGCTTCGTTGACCAGCACGACCGGCGGTCCGCCGTTGTCGCGCGCCTCGAACGATCGCCCCTTGACGACCGGGATGCCCATCGTCTCCGCGTAGCCGACCGTGACGGCCTGCCAGAAATCCACGTTCTCGATCGGGAGCGTGCCCGGCGGGCGATTGTTGGGGATGTGCTCGAAGTCGGTGTCGTTGGCGTTGACGTCGCGCAGCGGCGGCAGGCCGCTCATCGCCGACACGGACTGCACGCCCGGCACTTCGCGAATCTTGTCCGTCAGCTGATCGAAGAACGCCGCCTGATGCGCCGGGTCATACGAGGCGTTGGGGAGGACGACGCCGAACGTCGTGAGCTGCGAGCGGTTGAAACCGACGTCCACCCGCATCAGATTGAGGAAGCTCCGGATCAGCAGACCGGCGCCGACGACGAGCAGCACGGCGATGGCGACCTCACCGACGACCAGCACGGATCGGAGGCCTGCCCGGACGCTGCCGGTGGAGGATCGGCTGCCGGAGTCCTTGAGCGCGCGGCCGACGCGATCGTGTCCGAGGTGGAGGAGCGGCACGACCCCGAAGATCAGCGCGGTGGCGCCCGCGACGCCGAGCGTGAACGCCATCACGCCCCAGTCGAGCGACACCTCGCTCGACCGAGGAATGGCCGTGGGATTGACCGAGAGCAGCAGCTTCAACCCGCCCCACGCGAGCGCCCAGCCCGCGGCGGCGCCGGCGAGCGACAGGACGAGCCCTTCGGTCAGGAGCTGGCGGAGCAGCCGCGTGCGCGACGCGCCGAGCGCGGACCGCAGCGCGTACTCGCGCATCCGTGAGTCCGCGCGGGCGATCAGGAGGTTGGCCAGATTCGCGCACGCGATGATCAGCACGAACGCGACCGCGCCCTGCAGAATGAGCAGCGCGCGCCGGACCGATCCCACCATGTCCTCCTTCAGCGGATCGATTCGGAATCGATGCGTCGTCTGGTTCGGCACGTGCGTGTTCGGCACCCGAATGGCCCACTGCTTCAGCTGCACTTCGAGGTCGGCGCGCGCCTGCTCGATTGTGACGCCCGACTTGAGCCGCCCGACGAGATACAGGAAGTGGCTGCCACGATTCCGCGGAAACGTCGCGGGGTCGATGGTGAGCGGCAGCCACAGCTCGATCTTCTCGTCGTGCACGTCGTAGCCGCGCGGCATGATGCCGACCACCCGCGTCGACACGCCGTTGACTTTGATCGTCTGGCCGAGCGCCGATTGATTGCCGGCGAATGAGCGCTGCCACAGCTCCCACGACAGAATGGCGACGTCCTCCGCGTGCGGCACCGAATCGTCGGCCGTAAACCAGCGGCCAGCCAGCGGCGGTGTGCCCAGGGCCGGCATGAGCTCCGGCGTGACCAGGCCGCTCATGACGCGCGTCGGCGGATCGGTGCCGAGATTCACCTCGTTCGCTCGGTACCCGCCGACCGATTCGAACGACCGGTTGTTGTCGCGGTACTCCGCGTACTCCGGGACCGACACCCAGAATTGATCGAACCCGATATTGGGAAACTGACTCGTGATGAGCTGGAGCTGCTCGGGGTGCGGATACGGCAACGGCCGCAGCACGACGGCGTCGAGCACGCTGAAGACCGCGGTGTTCGCGCCGATCCCGAGCGCCAGCGTGAGGATGACGACCAGCGTGAAGCCGGGTTGCCGGCGCAACGCCCGGATCGCGTAACGAAGATCCTTGACGAGATTGTCCATGAGGCCCTCGATGGCTCCTTGTGTGGCGACGAGGCGGTCGGGGTCGACGCTCGCCGGCAGATAGGCCGGACGCCGCTCGCGACGGATCGCGATGGAGGCGCCGACGACGTCCGCGATGAGGCGCGCCCAGCCGACTGCCACGCCCAGCACGCCCAGCCGCGAGCGCTCGCGCGCGACGCAGGCGGCCGCCGCCTCCTCGAGCTCCGCGCCCGCTCGGTCGCGGAAGCCCGCCGGCAGCAGGCGCAGAAGCAGGCGGTACGCGCGGCGCGATGACTCGTGCATCCGCTAGACCTTCTTGAGAATCCGCCGCGTGCGCGCGACAGCAACGAGTCCGGCCAGCCGCTCGGCCTCCACCGCGCAGGCCCGCCGTCCGGCGGCGGTCAACCGGTAGTAGCGCGGACGGCCGGCCTCCGGCGCCGGCGGGCCGGCGGTTTCGGCGATCAGCCCCTCGCGCTCCAGGCGCTGCAGGTTGCGGTACAGCATCGCGGGCCACAACCGGATCGCCCCGCCCGATCGCTCGAGGACGTCCTGCATGACGCCGAGGCCGTGCAGATCCCGATCGGCCAGGGCGAGCAACATCTGGAACCAGTGGGGCGGCAACGGAGGCGCGGTGCTCATCGGTGGCCCATCGAATATATACCTAAAGAGATAAATACGATCACCCGCCCTGGTTCGGTTCCAGTGAGGACCCGCGCCTAGGACCGGGGCGGCGGACTTGTTAGACTTTGATGATTGCCTTCCCGGAGCAGGCCACCCATGAGACGCCGCGTGCCGCTGTTCGTCGTGAGCCTTGTCGCCCTGCTGGCCGTGGCGCTCGCCCCGGTCGGTGCCCAGGATCGGCTGCCGTCGATGCCTGGCTACGAACAGTTCGCCAGGATGAGCCCGCAGATTCAGGGCTCCTGGACGAGCGGCGCGATCGGCGCCACGTGGGCGGCCGACGGCCGCAGCTTCACGTACTCGACCGGCGGCAAGGCCTTTCAATTCGACCTGGCGACGCTGAAGCCGACCGAAACTGGCGCGGCCCTGGCGGCCGACGCTGGTGGCCGCGGGGCGGACCGCGGGGGCGCGGCCGGACGGAGCGGACGTGCGAGTGCGCCGCCACCCGGCACGGGACGGGAGACGCCGCCTCCCGCAGGCCGTGGGCGCAGCGGCGGGCTCGAGCAGCAGCAGACCCAGATGACCGAGGCGGCCGTCCCGGGCTGTCCCAACGCGGCTGCGGCGCGCGGTCGGCAGGTCGATTGCGAGGTCTCGCCCGACGGCAAGCTGAAGGCGTTCTATCGCGATCGCAACCTCTGGGTCGCGAACTTCGACGGCAGCAACGAGAAAGCCGTGACGACCGACGGCAGCGAGAAGTCGCGCGTCAAGTACGGCACCGGCAGCTGGGTCTACGGCGAGGAGCTGTCACAGACGACCGCGATCTGGTGGTCGCCGGACAGCAGCAAAGTCGGCTACTACCGGTTCGACGAGAGCCAGGTCAGGGATTTCTATCTGCAGATGAACCAGACGGCGATCCAGGACGCGCTCGACGTCGAGGCCTATCCAAAGCCGGGACAGCCAAATCCGATCGCCGACCTCTTCGTCTACAACGTTGCGGCGGGTTCCTCGACGCACATCGACATCCGGGACGGCCAGCCGTTCTCGAACGACGTCGTCGGCCACTACGCGTACAACGTGCGCTGGTCGCCAGACGGGATGGAGCTGTTCGTCAATCGCACGAACCGCCGGCAGAACATCATGGAGTTCGTCGCGTGTGCGCCGGCGTCGGGCAAGTGCCGCGTCATCGTCCGCGAGGAGTGGCCGACGGGGTGGGTGGAGAACCGGCCGCTGATGCGCTTTCTCGCCGACAACCAGCGGTTCATCTGGGAATCGGAGCGCAACGGCTTCTCGAACTACTACCTCTATGATCTGACCGGCAAGCTCCTCAATCCGATCACATCGAACACGACGTTCGAGTCGGGCGCCATCGTGAAGCTCGACGAACCGAACGGCGTCATGTTCTATCTGGCGCGCGACGGCGACAACTACATGAAGATGCAGCTGCACCGCGTCGGGCTCGACGGCAAGGGCGATGTCCGGCTCACGGATCCCAAGTTCAACCACAGTGTCGGAACCTGCGGCGGCGCGGGCGCCGGGCGCGGCGGCGGACGCGGGGGATTTGGCGGCGCGGCGGCCTGCGGCATTTCGCCAGAAAACCGCTACTTCATCGACGTGTACCAGACGCACGACCAGCCGCCGGCGACCCAGCTCGTCGACGCGACGACCGGGAGAGTCCTCGCGCAAATCGCGAAGAGCGACATGACGAAGTACACCGAGATCGGGTTCAAGAAGGCCGAGCAGTTCACCTACAAGGCGGCTGACGGCCAGACGACGCTGTACGGCCAGCTGAGCTTCCCGTCGAACTTCGATCCGACGAAGAAGTATCCGACGCTGCTTTCGGTGTACGGTGGGCCGGCGTCGGGCAGCAACGTGCCGACCGAGAACTTCGCGGGGCCGAACGCAACGGCCGAGTACGGCTTCCTGATGTTGAGTCTGTCGTCGCGCGCGGCGCCCGGCATGGGCAAGCGGGTGCTCGACTCGATCTACCTGAAGCTCGGCATTACCGAGATGGACGACATGGCCGAGGGCATCAAGGCCTTGTGGGATCGTCCGTACTTCGACAAAACACGCGTCGGCATCTACGGCACGTCCTACGGCGGCTACACCGCCGCGACGATGATCCTGCGGCATCCTGAAGTGGTCGCGGCCGCCTCTGCATCGTCGCCGCCGACCTCGTGGTACAACTACGACAGCATCTATACCGAGCGGTACATGTGGATCCCGCAGGAGAACAAGAGCGGCTACGAAGGCGGCAGCGACATGAACTTCGCCCAGGACCTTCGCGGCCGGCTGCTGATCTACTACGGCACGGCCGATAACAACGTGCACCCGAGCAATTCCCTGCAGCTGATTCGGGCGTTGCAGCAGGCCGGGAAGAGCTTCGAGGTGCAGGTCGGCCCCGACCAGCAGCACAGCGGCGTGAACCCGCAGCGGATGATGGAGTTCTTCATCGAGAATCTCGTGATGCACCCGGAGCGACTCGTCAAGTGAAAGCGCTGACCCGAGCAGCCGTCGTCCTTGGCGTCGTGGCCCTGTCGGCCGGAGGCGCAGCCTCGTGTGCGCGGGGCGCGTCGGGCGCGACGGTGGCCGCCGGCGGACCCGTTCTGTCGATGACGTCGGGAAAGGGCGTCGCCGTCCGCTTCTCCGACAAGCCTGTCCCGGTGCCCGCGTTCAGTGTGCAGGATCTCGACGGCAAATCGCTGTCACCGGGTGACCTCGCCGGCAAGGTCGTGCTGCTCAACTTCTGGGCGACCTGGTGCGGTCCCTGCCGCGAGGAGATCCCGATGCTGATCGCGCTGCAGGACCACTACCGCGACCAGCTCGTGGTCGTCGGCTTGTCGGTGGACGAGCGGCCGCCGGCGGATGTGAAGGCCTTCGCGAAGCAGATGGGCGTCAACTACCCGGTGGCCATCGCCGACCGCGGCGTGCAGGACGCGTTTGGGGGCATCAGCGCGGTGCCCGCGACGTTCGTGGTGAACCCGCAGGGCGGCATCGTCATGCGCCACGTCGGTCTCGTGCCGCCCGAGGTGACCGAGCAGGAGGTCCGCATCCTCGCCAACCTGCCGAGTGACGCCACCACGGAGCTGGTGAAGGACACCGGCCAGGTGCTGATGGCGAACGCGGCCTACGCGACGGAGATCCCCGGCGTCTCGCTGTCCAAGCTGACGGCGAAGCAGAAGGAAGAGGCCCTCAAGCAGCTGAACAGCGAGAAGTGCACCTGTGGATGCGGGCTCACGCTCGCGCAGTGCCGCATCAACGATCCGAGCTGCAAGGTCAGCCAGCCGGCCGCCCAGAAAGTCGTCGACGACATCGCGCGAAAATAAGCCGGGTATATTTTTCGCCGGAGTGTGTGTTCGAAAAATATACCCGGCTTATTTTCGCAACGCCACAATCGGATCGACCCGCATCGCGCGCCGCGCCGGCACCATGGCCGCCACGATCGCGATGCCGGCGACCAGTCCCCCGGTCGTGAAGAGCGTCGTCACGTCGCGCGGCGGCACGCCGAAGAGCAAGTGGGCCAGAAGCGGCGCGGCGACGAGCGCCAGCACGAGGCCGATCGCGATGCCGGCCAACGCGAGCGCAGTGGCTTGCCCGAGCACCAGGCGCACGATCTCCGCCGGCCGGGCACCGAGCGTCAGGCGAATGCCCAGTTCCTGGGTCCGCTCGGAGACCACGACCGCCATGACGCCGTACACGCCGACGGCCGCCAGCCCGAGCGCCAGCGCGCCGAAGAGCCCGACCACGGCAAGCAGGAATCGTCGCTCGGACACCGACTCGCGACGGATCTCGGTCATCGGCTTCATGTCGTAGATGGCCGTGAGCGGGTCGATGGCCGCCACGGCCTGCCGCACCGGAGCCGCCAGCGTGCCCGGGTCGCCGTTCGTGCGAACAGCGACGAATGGCGAGGACGGCGGCCCCTGGCGGCCGCTGATGTACACCTCCGGTTTCGGCAGTTCCTCGAGGCTGGCGTGGCGAACGTCACCGACCACGCCGATGATCGTCAGCCAGGCGGCCTGCGGGTTGGCGCCGATCCGCAGCCGCCGTCCGATGGGGTCCTCATTCGGAAACAGTCGAGACGCGGTGGTTTGATTGATCACGCACACGCCTGGCGCCGCTGGACCATCGTCGCTCGAGAACGTGCGCCCGCGCAGGACCGGGATGTTCATCGCCTGGAAGTACTCCGCGACGGCGCGACGGAATTCGACTTCGGGGAGCGCGGCCGGCGGCAGCTCGCGGCCCTCGATCGCGACTTGCGTCGAGACGTTCGTGCTGCCGAGCGGGAGCCGGGTCGTCCCGCCCGCGGCGATGACGCCGGGCACGGCCCTCAGGCGGGAGAACAGGTCGTCGTAGTACGCGACACGCGCGGGCGACGTCGCGAAGCGAGCCGGCACGTTCAGCTGAAACGTCAGCACGCCCTCGGTCTGGAAGCCGGGATCGACGGACAGCACGAAGAGAAAGCTCCGGCCGAGCAGCGCGGACGCCGTGGTCAACAACATGGCGAGGACGACTTCGGCGATCACGAGCGTTGCCCGAAGTCGACGGGCGGCCGGCCCGAGGGTCGAGCCGCGCGCGCCGTCTCGGAGGCTCATGTGGGCGTCGCGGGCGCTCGAGACCGCGGCGGGCACGAGTCCGACGAGGACGCCCGACATGGCGGCAAGCGCAAGGCTGAACAGGTACACGGGCACGTCGGGGCGGATCTCCGTGAGGCGCGGCATGTCGGCGGGCGCAAGGGCGACCATCGCCGGAATGCCCACGTACAGCGACACGCCGCCGATGAGGCCGCCGCCCGCGGCGAGCACGAGGCTCTCGACGACCGACTGGCGCGCGAGGCGCCAGCGCGAGGCGCCGAGCGCCGTGCGCACCGCCATTTCGCGGCGCCGCGCCAGCCCCTGCGCGAGCAGCAGGTTCGCAACGTTGACGAGCGCCATCAAGAGCAGGACGAACACGCCGGCGAGCAGCACACCCATCGCGGGCCGCAGCGCCCCGACGGTTTGATCGAGCAGCGGCACGACGGTCGCGCCCCATCCGTCGTTCGTCGCCGGGTACGCCTTTGCCAGACCGGCGGCGAGGCCCGCGAGATCCGCCTGCGCCGCGTCGATCGACACACCGGGCTTCAACCGGCCGATGAGGCCGAGCGCTCGCGCCTGTCGTGTCGGCTGGCCGCTCGCGTCGACGTAGAACCCGCTCGTGAACTGGATCGGCATCCAGACGTCCGCGGAGAGCGCCGTCACGAATCCGCTCGGGCCGAGCATCGATCGATATGGAAAAACGAAATCCTCGGGCATCACGCCGACGAGCGTCACGTGGGCGCCCGATAGGGACACCTGCCGGCCGATGACGCCGCGATCCCCGCCGTAGCGCCGCTGCCAGAATCCGTAGCTGATGATGACTTCCGGCGCGCCCTCGCGGGAGAAGGTATGTCCGACGACGGGCTGGCGCGCGAGGAGAGCGAACATCCCGGCGCCGACCGAGGACGAGCGCACCGAGTCGGGCGCCTGGCCATCGATGTACTGATCGGCCACCAGGAACGAGGTCATCGGCTGGATGTCGGCGAACGCGCGCGTGCTGTGCATGTAGTCGAGCGCGTCAGCCGGAGAGACGGGATTGCGGTCGCGGTTCTCGTGCGTGTTGTTGCTCCAGATCATTGCGAGTTCGCCGGCGTGCCCGTAGGGCAGCGGTCTCAGCAGCACGTGATCGACCGCCGCGAAGATCGCGCCGCTCGCGCCCAGACCGAAAGCGATGACGAGCATCGCCGCGATCGTCGTGGCGGGCGATCGCCGCAGCACCCGCAGGGCGAACGACGCATCGGTCAGCCATCCGGAGCCCATCGACGGTCTCCTGAGCTCCGGCACGACCGGATCGCGCCGCAGCCGCTCGCGCGCGCCGCTCGCGAGCGCGTCCAGGAGTCCCAGTCCGCCGAAGAGCACCCACCTCACGCGGCCGCGCGCGCGCGCCTGGGCGAGGCGTGCGTCGAACACGCGCAGCATGTCGTCCTCGAATCGCGCGCGGAAGGGCCGCGGGTACGCGTGCAGGCAGAGGCGATACAGGCGCCGCATCATGGCTCGTCCGATCCGCTGAGCAGGTGGCGTGACCGTGCCGCCGCGACCTGGCCCGCGAGGCGTCGCGCCTCGTCGCGCGCCACCTGTCGTCCGCGCGCCGTGATCCGGTAATAGCGCCGGCGCTCGTCGTCGGACGCCACGCCGGGGGGCTTTTGCGGGGCGTCGACGAGATCGATCAGCCCGGCCTCTTCGAGACGGGCGAGCGCGCGGTACAGCGTGCCTGTCCGCATCGGCAGCACGCCGCCGGTCCGGGATTCCACGTGCTGGAGGATGGCGTAGCCGTGACGATCGCCGTCGGTGAGCGCGAGCAGGATCTCGAACGAGATGGGCGTCAACGGCAGCGCGGAATCCGACGGGCGGAAGGGCATAGGTGCATTATGAACATATTCATGATGATGTCAATCGCCCCTTGACGAAACCGGCTGATTAGCATTTAATCCGGATGTAAGGATATATGACGGCCTCGTCGCTGCCGATCCTCGACTCGTTGTCCGCGCTCGCCGATGCGACGCGCTGCCGCGTGCTGCGCCTGCTCGACACGCACGAGCTCACCGTCGGGGAGCTCTGCACGGTGCTGCAGCTGCCGCAGTCGACCGTCAGCCGCCACCTCAAGACGCTTGGCGATGCCGGCTGGGTCACGTCTCGGCGCGAGGGCACCAGCCGTTTCTATTCGATCGTGTCTGATGGTTCCGACGGCGCGCAGGCCCAGCTCTGGCAGCTGACCCGCGAGCAGCTCGACGGCCGCCCCGGGATCGATCAGGACGCACGGCGGCTCGCGCGCGTGCTGGCGCGGCGCAGCGAAACGTCGCAGCAGTTCTTTGCCGGCGCGGCCGGGCAGTGGGACCGGCTGCGCGAGGAGCTGTTCGGCCGCGATTTCGCCGCGCAGGCCCTCATTGGTCTGCTGCCGTCTCACTGGGTGGTGGGCGACCTCGGCTGCGGCACGGGTGTGCTGCTCGACATGCTGGCGCCGCACGTCGCGCGCGTCATCGGCATCGATGCCTCCGAGGAGATGCTGTCGGCGGCGCGCGAACGCGTCACCGGGCGCGGCAACGTCGACCTTCGACGCGGCTCGCTCGAATCGCTGCCGCTCGAGGCCGCCACGCTCGATGCCGCCACGATGATGCTCGTGCTCCACCACGTGGCGTCGCCGCAGGCCGCGATCGCCGACGCGGCGCGAGTGCTCAAACCCGGCGGTCGCCTCCTGGTCGTGGATATGCTGCCGCACGAGCGCGAGGAGTATCGGCGGCAGATGGGGCACGTCTGGCTGGGCTTCGCACCCGACCAGATACAGCGCTGGATGCAGCAGGCTGGATTGACGGCCGTCGCCGCGTCGGTCTTGCCGCCCGCAACCGAGGTCAAGGGCCCGGGGCTCTTCATGGCCACCGGCTCAAAGGTTTGAGGGTCTGAATTGCAGGCTCTCAGTTCTCAGTCTCTTCAGAGGAGCGTTCATGTCTACCACCGTCTCGACCGAACACGTATTTGACCTGGCCCGCAAGGCGGGTCGTCAGCCTTACAAAGTCCGCGACCTCGCGCTCGCCGAATGGGGCCGCAAGGAGATTCGCCTGGCCGAGCAGGAGATGCCCGGGCTGATGGCGCTTCGCGAGCGCTACGCAGGCAAGAAGCCGCTCGCGGGCGCCAAAGTCATGGGCTCGCTGCACATGACGATTCAGACCGCGGTGCTCATCGAGACGCTCGACGCGCTCGGCGCTGACGTACGGTGGGTGTCATGCAACATCTTCTCGACGCAGGATCACGCCGCCTCGGCCGTCGTCGTCGGCCGGCCGGAGACGGGCGGCACCGAGCAACATCCGCGCGGCATTCCCGTCTTCGCCTGGAAGGGCGAGACGCTCGAGGACTACTGGTGGTGCACGAAGGAAGCGCTCGTGTGGCCGGATGGCACCGGACCGACGCTCATCGTGGACGATGGCGGCGACGCGACGCTGTTCGTGCACAAGGCGTACGAGTTCGAACAGGCTGGCAAGGTTCCGGCGTTCGACGCGGCGAACGATCCGGAGGAGTGGGGCGTCATCCTCGATACGATCCGCCAGGAGCTGAAGGGGCGTCCGGGCCTGTGGACGAAGGTCGCGAAGGGCATTCGCGGCGTCTCGGAAGAGACCACGACCGGAGTTCATCGGCTCTACGACATGATGAAGGCAGGCACGCTGCTGTTCCCGGCGATCAACGTCAACGACTCGGTCACCAAGTCCAAGTTCGACAACATCTACGGCTGCCGGCACTCGCTGCCTGACGGGCTCGCGCGCGCGACCGACGTCATGCTCGGCGGCAAGCTCGCCGTCGTGTTCGGGTATGGCGAAGTCGGCAAGGGCTGCGCGCAGGCGCTGCGCGGGCAGGGCTGCCGCGTGGTGATCACGGAGATCGATCCGATCTGCGCCTTGCAAGCCGCGATGGAGGGCTACCAGGTCGTGCGCCTCGAGGACGTCCTCGAGCAGGCGGACATCTTCATCACGGCGACGGGCAACTTCAACATCATCACCGTCGAGCACATGGCGCGGATGAAGGACAAGGCGATCGTCGGCAATATCGGTCATTTCGACAACGAAATCGACATGGCCGGGTTGAAGAAGTACCCGGGCATCGAGCGGATCAACATCAAGCCGCAGTACGACGAATTCAGATTCCCCGATGGACATTCCGTGCTGGTCCTCGCCGAGGGACGTTTGTTGAACCTTGGTTGCGCCACCGGTCATCCGAGCTTCGTGATGTCGGCCTCGTTCACCAATCAGGTAATCGCGCAGCTCGAACTTCATGCGAACGAAGGCAAGTACGAGAAGAAGGTGTACATGCTGCCCAAGCACCTCGACGAACAGGTTGCACGGCTGCATCTCGATCATCTTGGGGTGAAGCTGACAAAGCTCTCGAAGGATCAAGCCGACTACATCGGCGTGCCGGTCGAGGGACCGTACAAGCCGGAGCATTACCGATACTGACGCTGAAGATTGCAAATTGCTGAGTGCGGATTGCTGATTTATTGCTCGATTGAGCAGTAAGTCAGCAATCAACATTCAGCAACTGGCAA
>DATIWF010000043.1:0-39230 GCA_035519535.1 Vicinamibacterales bacterium
GTCTGGCAGCTCGTCAATTCCTTCTCGGAGCTGCAGCGGTCGCTCGCGGCGATGGAACGCGTGTTCCAGGTGCTGGCGATGGCGGACGACAAGCCGGACACACCGGGCGCGATCGACGCGCCGCGCGTGGTGCACGACATCGCTTTCGACCGCGTCACCTTCGAATATCGCGAGGGCCGGCCGGTCGTGAAGGATTTCACCGTCAGCGTCCCGGGCGGGTCGGTCATCGCGCTCGTCGGCCGGAGCGGCGCCGGCAAGACGACGGTCACCGACCTCGTCGCGCGGTTCCACGACCCGACGCAGGGGCGCATTCTCGTCAACGGCACGGACATCCGCGACTTCCGGCTCAAGACGTATCGCGACCTGCTGGCGATCGTTCAGCAGGACGTGTTCCTGTTCGACGGGTCCGTGCGCGACAACATCGCGTACGGCCGTCACGACGCGACGGACGCCGAGGTCGAGGACGCCGCCCGCCGGGCCAACGCCCACGAGTTCATCGTCCACCTGCCCGAGCAGTACGGCACGTTCGTCGGGGAGCGCGGCGTCAAGCTGTCGGGTGGCCAGCAGCAGCGCCTCGCGATCGCGCGGGCGATTCTCGCGTCGCCCCAGATCCTGATCCTCGACGAAGCCACGAGCAACCTCGACACGGAGAGCGAGCAGCTCATCCAGGCGTCGATGGCGACCCTGCTCGCCGGGCGCACCACGTTCGTCATCGCTCATCGGTTGTCCACGATCCGCCGCGCCGATCTCATTCTGCTCATGGAGGAGGGGCGGGTGATCGAGCGCGGCACCCACGAGGACCTCATGCACAGGCGCGGCGCCTACTACGCGATGGTGCTGCGGCAGATGGAATCGTCCAGCGAGGACGTCGAAACCCTGTTCCGCTGAGCCGCGGATCTCGCGCGGCAGCATACTGCCCGTGGACGCCTCCGGGCGGAGACTGCCACAATCGATCGGCTCTGGCCGGCTCCCCGCTCCGGAGGCCCGCATGTCCGCCATCCGCACCGTTCTCTGCTCCGTCGATTTCTCGCCGGCGACTCCGCGTCAGGTGGACGTGGCGGCAGACCTGTGCCGCGCCTTCGGCGCACGGCTGGTCCTCCACCACAACGTCCCCGGCGCCGGGGTCGGCGCCGCCGTCGGCTGGATGTGGACCGCGAGCCACCCGCCGCCCGAAACGCCTCAGGCCGTCGACGACCACCTGCGCCTCGAACTGGCCCGCGCCGCGCAGGGCGTGACCGCGGAGGCGCGCGTCACCGAGGGACCGATCGCCCGGGCGGTCCTCCTGGTCGGAGAAGCCGTCGGCGCCGATGTCGTCGTGCTCAGCACCCATGGCACGACGACCGACGACCATACGTCGATCACCGAGGAGGTCCTGCACGCGGGCCAGCGTGCGGTGCTCGCCCTGCACGACGAGGACGACAGCCGCGCGCCCAGGTTTGCCGCGACGACGGGCGATCGACAGATCGTCCTCGTGCCAACCGACCTGACGCCCGACTCGCGCGGCGCGATCGACGTGGGCGTCGAGCTGGCGCGCCGGCTGCCGATCGACCTGCACCTGCTGCACCTGCGCCACGGCGGACCGGCGTCGACGAGCACGAAGTCGGATGACGACCTCCGCCGCCAGATGATCGCGCTGGTGCCGGCGGATCTCGAATCCCGCGTGCGTCTGCATCTCGAGGACGGCAATGCCGCGCGCGGCATCGTGGAGGCCGCGACCGATCTGTCGGCGTCCTGCATCATCATGGGCGAGCACACGCGGGCGCCCCTCCGCCGCTGGTTCACGCGCGATACCTCGCACGCCGTGCTGCATCGCGCGCCCTGTCCCGTCTGGTACGTGCCAGGACGACGGGCGGCGTCGCTGTCGAGCGACCTGCCAAGTCAGAACTCAGAAGGCAGAAGTTAGAAGTTCCGGGCCGGCTCCGAATGTAAGATCGGGCTGTTCAGAGGAGAGGCTCGATGACCATCCATTCGACCTGGCGGACCCGCGTGCTCGTCCCGGCCCTGGCAGCAGGCGCCCTCGCCTTGGCCATCCCGGTCACGCGCGCGCAGGCACCCAAGACCGGCGCGGATTTTCACCTCAAGGCCTACGAGACGCACCAGGCAATGACGCAGGCGTCGCCCTACAAGAACCAGTCGTGGGTGTTCCTGGGTCCGACGAACATCAGCGGCCGCATGGCCGATGTGGCCGTCGCCGACTATCCGACGTTCCGCCGGCTCTACGCGGGGTCGTGCTGCGGCGGGCTGTGGCAGAGCGACGACCTGGGCGAGACCTGGACGCCCGTCTTCGAGCACGAGGCATCGGCGGCCATCGGCGACGTCACCGTCGCGCCGTCCAATCCGGACATCGTGTGGGTCGGCACGGGCGAGACGAACATCTTCCGCAGCTCGTACGCCGGGACCGGCGTGTACAAGTCCACCGACGGCGCGAAGACGTGGCAGCACATGGGGCTGACCGACTCGCAGACGATCGGCCGGCTCGTCATCCATCCGACCAATCCCGACATCGTCTACGTGGCGGCGAGCGGGCACGAGTGGACCGACAACGAGATGCGCGGCGTCTACAAGACGACCGACGGCGGCAAGACGTGGACGCGCGTGCTGTATCGCAACGCGCAGACCGGCGCGGTGGATCTCGTGATGGATCCGAGCGACTCGAACATTCTCTACGCGGCGATGTGGCAGCGCGAGCGCCGCAAGTGGGCCGATCCGCGGACCGAGCCCGGCTTCGATCAGAGCGGCGTGTTCAAGACGACGGATGCCGGGAAGACCTGGACGCGTCTGGAGGGCGGCTTGCCGCCAGGCAAGGATCTGGGCCGCATCGGTCTCGATATCGCGCGGTCGAACCCGAACGTCGTCTACGCCTTCGTGGACAACTACGCGCGCGGCGACAAGGCGCCCGCGGGCACCCGCAATCCCTACGGCGTGGTCATCGACTACTACCCGATCGGCAACGAGGTGTACCGGTCCGACGACAAGGGCGCGACGTGGATGAAGAAGAGCGGCCAGGACGACGCGCAGAAGCTCTACATGCGCAACCTCTCGTCGAGCTACGGCTGGGTCTTCGGCAACGCGCGCGTCGATCCTCGTGACGAGAACACGATCTACGTGCTCGCGCTCGGCGTCAGCGTCTCGCACGATGCGGGCACGACGTTCGTCGGGCTCGGACGCCGCGGTGGCGGGCCGCCGCCCGCGCCGACGCCGACGCCCGCCGTGCCCGCGGTTGCCGGGCAGACGACGACGGCCGGCGCGTCGCAGGCCGGGCCGGGAGTGGCGCGCCCGCTCACGTCCACGAGCCCCGGCGGCGACAACCACGCGATGTGGCTCGACCCGAAGGACCCGAACTTTCTGCTGTCCGGCAACGACAGCGGCTTCCGCGTGTCGCGCGACGGCGGCGCCACGTGGACGCGCGCGGCGATCCCGTCGAGCACGTTCTTCGACATGGCGTTCGACATGGACACCCCGTTCCGCGTGTACGGATCGGTGCAGGACCACGGCAGCTACCGCGCGGTGGTCGATGTCCGCCAGGGCGTCGCCGCGATGAAGCCGGTCGCGTTCGAGAGCGCACCGGGCGGCGAGGGCAGCACGCACGCCATCGATCCGACGAACCCGAACATCGTCTACTCCGCCGGCACGTACGGTGCGATCACGCGCACGGACCTCAGCGCGCCGCCGTCGGCGGCCGGCGGCGGGCGCGGCCGCGGCAACGTGACGAACATCCGGCCGAAGTCCGAGTCCGGCGATGCGGACGAGCTGCGCGGCCAATGGCTCGCGCCGATGATCCTCTCGCCGCACGATCCGAACACGCTCTACTTCGGCCTGCAGTACCTGTATCGATCGAAGGATCGCGGCCAGACGTGGGAGCGGCTCACGCCGGACATCAGCGGCGGCGACAAGAAGGAGCTCGGCGAGGTGCCCTATCAGACGGTGATCTCGATTTCTGAATCACCCAAGAAGGCGGGGCTGATCTACGCGGGCACCGACAACGGCCACCTGCAGGTGTCGATCGATACGGGCAAGGAGTGGACGGATCTCACGGCAAAGCTGCCGCAGCAGAAGTGGATCGCGAAGATCCTGGCGTCCAAGTACCAGGAGGGCACGGTGTATCTCGCCCAGCAGGGCCGGTACGACGACGACTTCGGCGTGTACCTCTACAAGTCCACCGACTACGGCAAGACCTGGAAGAGCATCGCCGGGAACCTGCCCGCCGGTCCGATGAACATGATTCAGGAGGATCCCGTCAGCCCGAACGTGCTCTACGCGTGCAACGACTTCGGCGTGTACGTGTCGACGAACGGCGGACAGACGTGGGACGTGCTGGGCGGCAACCTGCCGTCGGTGAACGTGATGGATTTCATCGTCCATCCGCGCGACCACGTGCTCGTCGCGGCCACGCACGGGCGCGGCGTGTGGGTGCTCGACGTGAGCCAGTTCGAACGATGAGGAAGCCGGGTATATTTTCCGCTCGGTCGGAAAATATACCCGGCATCATTTCATCTCTTCCGCCCCTTGATCAGCACGTCGATGCTGTCGTTGCGGCCGTTGAAGAAGTCGAGGCGGATCTTCTGATCCGCCGTCTCGGAGATGACGGCCGGGATTGACAGGGCCGTGAGGTACCAGCCGGCCGGCAGGACGACGGAGTTGCGCGGCCGCCCCAGGCTGCGATCGAACACGAGGTCCTGGCCCTCGAGCCGGTAGCTCTCTGGCGCGGCGTACGTCTCCGAAATCCGCAACCGCACCGACTGGCCCGCCTTGACGGGCGGAAAGTACACGACGACGACCTCGGTGTCGGGCGTGACCGTGCCCGCGTCGATCTTCGCCGCCGTGATCGCGTCGCCCTTCAGCGTCTCCTCCCGAAGGGCCTCGCCCGTGTCCAGAATGTACGCCGACGGGTTGGACACCCGGCTCCCGGTCCGCACGACGTTCACGTACTTATCCACGCCGGGCCGCGACTCCGTGTAGTCGTGAAACAGGCTGAACGAGTTCGTCGACGGCTCCTGCAGGAAATAGGTGATGTCGCGATCCTGGTGGGCGCGCTCGGCGAGGCGCGTGCGCTCGGTCGGCCCCTGCGCCGGCGGCGGCTCCCAGCTGCGCTTGTCGGTGAGCGCGGCCGGCGCGGCGGATGCCCCGGTCTTCAACCCGCCGCGGCTCTTGACCACCAGCGTCGTCGGACCGGGCGCCTGGTTCATGAACGCGACGCTGATGCGTCCGTCGGCTTGCGACAGCACCTGCGACGCGACGTTGCACGCCAGGAGTTCGAATCCCGGCGGCAGCACCACCATGCCGCGCCGCGCGGGCAGGACGGTCGTGAACGTTCCCGTGTTGTCGGCCGCCGCATACCCGCGCGGATCCCTGACGGTCTTCTCGATGCGGAGGCGTGCCTGGCCGCTGCGCGGCACCGGCCGCGCGAGTCCGACGATGAGCACGCTCGGGTTCTGGGTGACGTTCAGCGGCCGGCCCGTCATCAGATCGGTCGCCGCGACGTCCTTGATCGTCGTGCCCGGCGGGATCGGATCGGTGTAGCGCGTCATGTTCTCGGTCGTCGCGCTCACCTCGAACGTCACGTGATACGTCGCGGTCGCGGGCTCCCCGAGGTCGTAGCGGATGTACTCGTCCGTCTGCGTCTGGACGGGCTGGACCTGGGCCTGCCCGGCCGCGCCGGCAACGCCGGCCGCGAGGACGATGGCGACGAGATGTCGTGTCACGTGATCTGCACCTGATTTCACATTCAACGTCCCGGGTGATACTCGCGCTCGGTGTGTCCCGTGAGCTGCGCCCGATAGAAATACACCTCGCGCAGGTCGCCCGTCGCGTAGCGCTTGGCCTGGTCGTTGAAGTGCGGCGACTTCGGATCGCCGCTCTCGCCACCGGCCGTCACCGCGCGCGCTTTGACCGTGTCGCCGAACTCGACGACGGCAACGAAGCTGTTGCCGCTCGAGCCGTACCACTTCTTCGTGTTCGGATAGGCGCGCGCGCCGAAGGACGCGAGCGAGCCCCACGTCGCCGACGTGAACGCCACCGGAATGCTCGGGCCCGCATCGTCGAACTTCGGCGCGATGTCGTCGGTCAGGCGCTGGAAGCGATTGATGTCGCCCCAGGGCGTCTTCCAGCTCCCGAAGTCGTTCTTGAGACGATTGCAGGCGGACACCAGGGCCTGCAGCAGCTGATCGGGTGGCGCGGCGTCGAGCGCGGCGCCGCCTCGCCCGCGCCCGCCGCTCCTCTGCGCCTCCTCGCCCCAGAACACCGCCAGGGACGTCGCGACCGAATCCGCCGCCCAGCGCAGGTTCCACGCCCGGAGGATCGCGATGGGCTCGGCCAGCTGCGCCTTGAGCGGATCGGACGCGGCCAGGCCGTCGTACGCCTTCAGCAGCGCGGGCAGCGGCTTCTCGAACCAGGTGAGGTAGCTGTCGTACGCCGCGGCAACCAGCGAGTCGAGTGTGAAATCCTTCTTGCTCGACAGGACGCGGACCGCGTGCAGCCCGCGCGCCGACTCGCTGCCGTTGTCCACGTACTTCGGGTAGTCGGCCTGCTTCGGGCTGCTCGGTCCGGCGGCCGACCACGGCCAGTTGTTCGAGTTGTAGAGCCAGCCGCTCGCCGGGTTGAGCAGATGCGGCGAGTCGTCGACCGACAGCAGCCCGTGGTAGTCGGTGGCGGGGTTGCTGCCGTCGACGGGCCGCGTCCAGTCGAAGCTCGGGTCGCGTTTTGGAATGTAGTTGCCGTGGAAGTACGCGATGTCGCCGTCGGCGTCGGCGAAGATCGTGTTGTTCGATGAATTCGTGTGCAGGTCCATCGTCTGGCGGAACGACTTGTAGTCGCGCGCCTTCGTTCGCGTGTAGGACTGCGTCAGCGCCTTGACGGGCTCGTTCATCACGGCGAAGCTCACCCACTTGTCGCCCTGCTGGCGTACGACCGGCCCGTGCTGGGTGCCGTAGACCGTGAACGTCTTCTTCGCGAGCCCGCTGTCGGTCTTGTACGGCACGGTGATCTCCCGCGACGTCACAGGCAGCCAGTCGTTGCCGTGCTTGTAGACGAACTGGCCGTCCCGCTTCTCGACGGTCTCGAGGTACTCGTCGAGCTGATCGACGGCGCTCGAGGTATGCATCCAGCCGATCTTGTCGTTGAAGCCCTGGTAAATGAAGAACTGCCCCCACGTCGATGCGCCGTACGCGTTGAGGCCCTCGTCGCTCGCCATCTGGAGCTCCGAGCGGAAGAAAAAGGACGTGTGCGGATTGATCACGAGCATCGCGTGATGCGTGGCGGTGTTCGACGGCGCGACGGCGATGCCGTTCGATCCGGACGGCTCGGGGTCGCGCCATGTGCCTTCGTCGGGCGGCAGCTCGCTCGCGGGCGTCTTGCCGTAGAACGCCTGCAGCTGATTGACGTTCACGCGCTCGAAATCGCCGCCGATGCTGCCCTCGGTGAACGAGAGCGCCATCCAGGGCTCGAAATGCGTGATGACCCGCGGCTTCACGCTCGGGTGCGTCGAGAGGTAGAAGTTCAGTCCGTCGGCCCACGCATCCATCAGCGCCCGCAGCCACGCCGGACTTGACGCGTAGTCCTTCTTCAGCACCTCGGGGTCGATGAAGAGCTTCATCCGGAGATCCTGGTAGACGCGCGCTTCGCCCTCGGCTTCGGCGAGCCGGCCCATCGCGTTGATGTAGTTGGTTTCGACGCGATTGAAGTCGTCCTCCGCCTGCGCGTAGATCCCGCCGAACACGGCGTCGGCGTCGGTCTTGCCAAAGACGTGGGCGATGCCCCAGTCGTCGCGGACGATGGTGACGTTCTGGGCCTCGCGCGACCAGCGCTGCGCGTCGACACTGCCTGTTTGAAACGCTGTTGTCGTGGCCGCCACCGCGAGCATCAGGGCAAGTCTCTTCATGATCGGCACCTCTGCGCGACGCGCCAGCCTAACACAGTGGCGGCGGCCCGCCGGCCGCCGGAACAGGCGATAATAGGCGGCGCCGGCGCAAGGATTCGTCATGGATATTCAGGAACTCGCCCGCGAGGCGCGCGACGCGCGCGTCCTGTCCCGGCCGTCCCCGCTCGCCGTTCTCGGCCGGATTCTGCTCCATACGGCGTCCTTGTTCCTCGGCCTCGGGGCGTTCGTCGTCTACCAGCACTTCTCCGTTGCGGGCCAGTCCACGCCGGCGCTGGTCAGCCTGGTCGCCTCCGGGATCTTCGTGCTCTCGCCGCTGCGCGCGCTGCTCCATGCCTTCTTCGCGGTCGAGCGGCGCATCCTCCACTTCACGCACGGCCTCGGCGCGCTGGCGCTCACGGGCCTGACCCTCGGCGGCGTGGTGAAGGGCCAGCCGGTGCTGACGCACGCCGCGCTCGCGCCCTTTGCCATCATGGGCGCGGCCCAGGCCGTGATGCACCAGGACCATCCGCGCAACGCCGCGCAGGCCGCGGCCCTGCGGAACTTCGCGACGAGCCTGCCCGAGGTCGAGCAGTTCACGAAGGGCGACCTGACGTCGCCCGAGAACGCGAAGCGTGCGATCGCGGTGCTGACCGATTTGATCGGCAAGGCGCAGGCGCTCGGCGAGACGGAGCTCCAGGCCGACCCCGCCTTTCAGAGCGCGTTGAGCCAGGTCACGACGCACATGGGGCTCTCCCTGGGGCTCGACGCGATCGATCGCGCGCTCGACACGCTCGCGGCGAATCCTGCGGCGGCGAGCGCCGTGCCCGATCTGCGCAAGCGCGTCGCCCAGGCACGCAAGACCGCTGGCGGTTGATGGGCGGGACCGCGCGGCGTCTGGTGGCCGCGGCCGCGTGGCTGGCCGCGATCGCCGGCCTTTCGGTGTGCACCGCGCCGCCTCCGTCGGCCGATCGCCTCACGTCGTACGTCAATCCGTTCATCGGCACGGGCAGCCACGGTCATACGTTTCCTGGTCCGAGCCTGCCGTTCGGCATGATCCAGCCGGGACCAGACACGCGCGAGACGGGCTGGGATTCGTCATCCGGCTACCACGACAGCGACTCGCGCATCCTCGGCTTCTCCCACACGCACCTGAGCGGCACGGGCATTCCGGACTACGGCGACGTGCTCGTGATGCCGGTCGCGGGCGGCGTGCGCCTCGATCCGCGGCCCCATGGGACGCCCGGCTATTCCTCGGCGTTCTCTCACACGGACGAACGCGCCGAGCCCGGGTACTACGCCGTGACGCTGGCCGACTCCGGGATCCGCGCCGAGCTGACGTCGACGCTGCGCGTGGCCCTGCATCGGTACGCGCTTCCTCGCGGCCGACGGGCCTACGTCGTGGTCGATCTCGCGCACCGCGACGAGGTGCTGGAGGCGTCGCTCGATGTCGCCGCGAACGGCGAGATCACGGGCACTCGCCGGTCGCGCAGCTGGGCGAAGGACCAGCGGCTGTCTTTCGTGATGCGCTTCTCGCGCCCCGTCACGGTCGCGGCCTCGGGCACCCCGCACGTGTCGATACTCGAGGTCGCCGACGGCGAGGGCCCACTCCTCGTGAAGGTCGCGATCTCCGCGGTGAGCGTCGACGGCGCGCGGCGAAACCTCGAGGCCGAGCTGCCGGGCTGGGATTTCGACGCCGTCCGGCGCGCGGCGAGCGATGCGTGGGAGCACGCGCTCGGCCGAATCCGCGTCGACGGCGGCACGCGCGACCAGCGCGTCGTCTTCTACACGGCGCTCTATCACGCGATGCTCACGCCCAACATGTACATGGACGTCGACGGGCAGTATCGGGGGCGCGATCTCGCCGTGCATCGCGCCGAGGGATTCACGTACTACTCGGTCTTTTCGCTGTGGGACACGTTTCGCGCGCTGCATCCGCTGCTCACGCTCATCGACCGCGCGCACACCGCGGATTTCGTGAAGACGATGCTGCGGCAGTACCAGGACGTCGGACGGTTGCCGGTCTGGGAGCTGGCGGCGAACGAGACGGACACGATGATCGGCTATCACGCCGTGCCCGTGATCGCGGACGCGATCCTCAAGGGCGTGGAGGGCATCGATGCCGCCCTGGCTCTCGAGGCGATGATGCACAGCGCGGACGAGGACCGCGCGGGGCTGGCATCGTACAAGGCGCGCGGCTACGTCGATGGATCGGGGACCAGCGAGAGTGTGTCGCGCACGCTCGAGTACGCGTACGACGACTGGTGCATCGCGATCGTGGCGCAGAAGCTCGGCCGGACGGCCGATGCTGCGCGCTTCTTCCGCCGCGCCCAGAACTGGCGCAACGTCTTCGATCCGTCCACCGGGTTCATGCGCGCGCGCGTCGACGGCCACTGGTTCAGCCCGTTCGACCCGGCGGAGGTGAACTTCCACTACACCGAGGCGAACGCCTGGCAATACAGCTTCTTCGTCCCGCAGGACCTCGACGGCCTGAGGACCGCCCTCGGTGGGCCGGACGCACTGGCCAGAAAGCTCGACGCGCTCTTTGCAGCCTCGAGCCAGACGACGGGCCGCGACCAGGCGGACATCACGGGCCTCGTCGGCCAGTATGCGCACGGCAACGAGCCGAGCCATCACATCGCGTACCTGTACGACTACGCCGGACAGCCGTGGAAGACGCAGGCGATGGTCCGACGCCTGGTCGACACGATGTACTCGCCGCAGCCCGACGGCGAGATCGGCAACGACGACTGCGGCCAGATGAGCGCGTGGCTCGTCTTCGGCATGCTGGGCTTCTATCCCGTGACTCCGGGGTCGGACGAGTACGCCATCGGCCGTCCGGTCTTTCCTCGCGCGACGATCCACCTCGAGAACGGCCGTGACTTCGTGGTTCGGGCGGACGGCGCGTCGCCCCGTGCGACGTACATCCGCGAGGCGCACCTGAACGGCGCGGCATATTCCAAATCGTTCCTTCCATACGCCGCCGTCAGCGCCGGCGGCGATCTCGTCTTTCAGATGAGCGCCACGCCCAACACGAGCTGGGCCTCGGGTCCGGACGACCGCCCGCATTCCTCGATCCCCGGTCCGACGATCGTCGCCGCGCCGTTCGTCGCCGAGGGATCGCGCGTGTTCCGCGGGCAGACGACCGTGACGCTGGGCGACCTCGAACCGAACCTCGACCTGCGCTACACCCTCGACGGCAGCCCGGCGACGGCATCGTCGGCGACGTACGCGACACCGCTGACGCTCACCAACACCACCACGATGCGCGTCCTCGCGCGGCGCGCGAACGGCGAGGCGAGCCTGCCGTTCGAGGTCGGCTTCCACAAGATTCCCGACGGGCGGACGATCAGGCTCAGCGCGCGCTACGCGAATCAGTACAGCGCGGGCGGAGACGACGCGCTGATCGACGGCCTGCGCGGCAGTCAGGATTTTCGCGACGGGCGATGGCAGGGCTATCGCGGCACGGATCTGACGGCCACGGTGGATCTCGGATCGGTCCAGCCCGTGCATCGCGTCACGATCGGCTTTCTGCGTGATGTGACCGCTTGGATCATGCTCCCCAGGAGCGTGTGCGTCTGGTTGTCTGTGGATGGCGACGTGAGCAAAGGCGCGCCATGCTGGGACACGAAGACCTCCGATCGCGATCCGGCAGCACTTCAAAAAGACGCCGAGTTCGACTTCCCATCGGGCCGCGCCGCTCGGTATGTGCACGTCTCGGTCGAGCGCTACGGCCCGCTCCCTGACTGGCACCCGGGCAAGGGCGAAGAAGCGTGGTTCTTCGCCGACGAGATCGTCATCCGCTAGAACCACCGCGTTCTGCCATACCCTACTGAGACCATGAGTCAGCCCGCGCGCGTCGCCGAGCTCACCTTCCGCAGTCTGGTGCTTGGCGCGCTGATCACGCTCGCTTTTACCGCCGCGAATATCTACCTGGGCCTCAAGGTCGGCATCACGGTCGCCTCATCGATCCCGGCCGCGGTGATTTCGATGGCCGTCCTGAGCTTCGTCCGTGATTCCTCGATCCTCGAGAACAACATCGTGCAGACCGTCGCGTCGTCGGCGGGGACGCTGTCGGCGATCATCTTCGTCCTGCCGGGCCTCGTGATCGTCGGCTGGTGGACGGGCTTTCCGTTCTGGACGTCGTTCTGGGTGTGCGCCAGCGGCGGCGTGCTCGGCGTGTTGTTCACCATCCCCCTGCGGCGCGCGCTCGTGACGACGTCCGACCTGCCGTATCCGGAGGGCGTCGCGGCGGCCGAGGTCCTGAAGGTCGGCTCGGCGCAGCGCGGCGAAGGCGCCGTGGATCCCCGGCTCGCGCGCGAGGGGTTGATGGCCGTGATGCTCGGGTCGCTCGCGTCGGGCGGCCTCGCCGTGATCACCGCCACGCGCCTGGCGGCCGCTGAAGTCCAGGGCTTCTTCAAAGTCGGGCCCAACGCGACGAGCGGCTACGACATCGCGTGGTCGCTCGCGCTTTTCGGCGCCGGACACCTCGTCGGCCTCCCGGTCGGAGTCGCCATGGCGGTCGGGCTGGTGATCGCGTGGGTCGGCGCCGTGCCGATCCTGACGCATCTCCACCCCGCGCCGGCGGGGGTCGGCGTCGACGCGCACGCGGCCGACATCTGGAGCCACCAGGTGCGGTTCATCGGCGCGGGCGCGATCGCGATCGCCGCGATCTGGACGCTGGCGACGCTCGCCAAGCCCGTCGTCGGCGGGTTGATGACGACGCTGGCGGCGTCGCGCACGTCCACGGGGGGCGGCGAGCGCGACCGCGACCTCGGTCCGGGCTGGATTGTCGCCCTGACCGGCGCTTGCCTGGCCCTCACGGCGTGGCTGACGTTCCGATTCGCGGCCGGCACGCCGCTGTCGGCTGACGCCGTCACGCTCACGATCATCGCCGTGCCGTTCGTGCTCCTCGGCGGTTTTCTCATCGCCGCGGTGTGCGGCTACATGGCGGGGCTGATTGGCGCGTCGAACAGTCCGATCTCGGGCGTCGGGATCCTCGCGATCGTCATCTGCGCGACGATCCTGCTGGTCGTCGTGCACCCGGTCGAGAGCTCGCGACAGGCGCTGGTGGCGGTCGCGCTCTTCATCACCTCCATCGTGTTCGCGTGCGCGACGATCTCGAACGACAACCTGCAGGATCTGAAGACCGGTCAGCTCGTGGGCGCGTCGCCGCGGCGGCAGCAGATCGCCCTGATGGTCGGCGTGCTCGCCGGCGCGTCCGTGATCCCCCCGGTGCTGAATCTGCTCGCGCGCGCCTACGGGTTCGCCGGCGCGCCCAATCTCAACGTGATCGCCGGCCATCCGCTGCCCGCGCCGCAGGCCACGCTGATCTCCGCGCTCGCCCAGGGTGTGGTCGGTGGGAATCTGAACTGGACGATGCTCGGCATCGGCGCGCTGGTCGGCGTCGGCCTCATCGTGCTCGACGGCGCCCTGCGCCTCTTCAAGCTGATCCGCATTCCGCCGCTCGCCGTCGGCATCGGGATCTACCTGCCAATGTCGGCGACGTTCGCGGTCGTACTCGGCGCCGTCGTCGGTCACTGGTACAACAAACGCACGGCGCCGGCCGGGGCGTTCGAGGGCGCGGAACGCCTGGGCGTGCTCGTCGCGTCGGGCATGATCGTCGGGGAAAGTCTGTTCGGCGTCGTCAACGCGGGCCTCATCGTGGCGTTTTCGAACGACGCGCCCCTCGGAGTCGTGCCCGAGACGTTTGCGCCGGCCAGCACGATCGCGTTCGTCCTGTTCTGCGCGCTGGTGTTCTTCCTCTATCGTTGGCTGCTGCAACGGGCCCCGGCTCGGGCATGAGGGGCGTGAAGGAGATGAACGGCATGAAGAGTCGATATCTCGCGTTCTCCGGGCTGGCGATCGCGGCCCTGACGCTGCAGCTCGCAGGTCGCGCCGCCACGCCCGATCCGCTCGTCTACACGATTCGCTTCCCGCAGCCCGCGACGCGGACATTCACGGTGGAGGTCGTCGTCCCGACCGACAAGCGCGCGTCGGTCGATCTGATGATGCCGATCTGGTCGCCCGGGTTCTACGGTCTGCAGAACTACGCAGACCGCGTCAGTGCGTTCAGCGCCAGCGCGCCGGACGGCACGGCGCTCGAGGTCAGCAAGCCCACGCCAAATCGCTGGACGGTCAAGGCGGGCGGCCGGCCGTCGTTCACGGCCTCCTACACCGTCGCGGCCGTGCGCGGGACCAATCTCTCCAACGGCGTGACCGAGACGTCCGCGGTGATCATCGGCCCGGCGACGTACGTCACGCTCGTCGAGTCCGGGCATCGGCCCGCCGATGTCCGGCTCGAGCTGCCCGCCTCATGGAAGGGGTCGATGACGTCGCTCGACCTCGCCGGCGACGGCGATCACAATCACTACGTCGCGCCTGACTACGACGTCCTCGCGGACTCGCCGATTCTCGCGGGCGTCGATCTCTCCACGACGGAGTTCACGGTCGGCGGCGTGAAGCACTACTGGGTGTGGCTCGGCCAGGCGGAGTGGGCCGGCGACAAAGTCGCCGCGGCGCTGACGCCCCTGATCGAGGAACACATCCGCTTCTGGGGCGGCCTCCCCTACAGGAAATACGCCTTCCTCAACATCGTCACCGCCGGCAGCGGCGGGTCAGGCGTCGAGCACCTGAACTCGGTCGCGATCACCGGCGGCGGCAAGGAGCCCGCCAATCAAGTCGCGCGCTTCAGAAACGCGGCGTTCATCAGCCACGAGTACTTCCATGCCATGAACGTCAAACGCCTGCGGCCGGTCGAGCTCGGGCCGTTCGACTACGAGCACACGCCGGTCACGACAGGCTTGTGGGTGGCCGAGGGATTGACGTCGTACTTCGGCGATCTGCTCGCCGCGCGCGCCGGCCTCGGGTCGGCCGAGGACTACCTCAACCTCGAATCCCGCCACATCACCGATCTGCAGGTCGGCCAGCCCGGCCGCCTCGTGCAGACGCTCGAGCAGGCGTCGGCGCAGATGTTCGAGCGGATTCCCGCGGACAAGAAGGTGGACTACTACGTCAAGGGCCCGGTCGTGGGTCTCGTCCTCGACGCTCACATCCGACGGCTCACGAACGGCACGAAGAGCATGGACGATGTCATGCACCTCGAGTACAGGCGGTGGTCGGGCGACCACGGCTACACCGGCGCCGAGTTCAACCAGACGGTCTCTGATGCGGCCGGCGTGGACGTGAGCGATCTGCTGCACCGGCTCATCGCCACGACCGAGGAGGTGGACTACACCGAGATGCTCGACTGGTTCGGGCTGCGCTTCAACACTGACGACCCGCAGCAGACCTGGACGCTGTCGGTGCGGTCGGACGCGACGGCCGCGCAGAAGGAGCATCTCGCGGCGCTGCTCGCGCACTCGACGGGACGCTGACCGTCTTTCCACGCCTCATGCCGCCGATCCGATTCGGCTCCTGCGTGCTGGACCTCGACGCGCGACAGCTGTTCCGCGGCGGGCAGCCCGTGCACCTGTCGCCGAAGGCGTTCGAGCTGCTGAAAATCCTCGTCAGCGCGCGGCCGAAAGCCATCTCCAAGGCCGAGCTGCACGAGCGCATCTGGCCGGGCACGTTCGTCACCGACGACAGCCTGGCGCGCCTCGTGACTGAAGCGCGCGCGGCCATCGGTGACCACGCGCGCACTCCGACGTTCCTCCGAACCGTCCACGCGTTCGGCTATGCGTTCGCTGGGGTCGCGCCGGAGGGCACGAGAGTCGACCGCCCCGCCGCCGAGCCCACGTGCTGGCTGGTGTACGAGGGACGGGCCCTGGCGCTTGCGGACGGCGAAAACATCATCGGCCGCGATCCGGGCGCGCGCGTCACGCTCGATTCGATCCGGGTGTCGCGTCGCCACGCGCGCGTCACGGTCAGCGGCCGGTCGGCCACGATCGAGGACCTCGGCAGCCGGAACGGCACGCTGCTCAACGGCGAGCGGACCGCCGGTCCGGTCGGACTCACCGACGGCGACGAGATCACGATCGGCGGGTTCGCGCTGAAGTTCCGCGCTGCGCTCGACGCCCAGCCGACCGAGCCGGACACCGAGTAGAGTCGCGCCAGGCCGCTATCGCCCGCTGTCGACGATCCTGCAGCGCACGGGGCCGCGCGGCCCGCTCGAGATCGACAGTCGCCCGGGCGTCGCCGCTTGTCCCGCCCACGGCAGCACCAGCCCGGTGGCGAGCGCCTGGCTGCGGCGCATGCCCGGCTTCAGCCCGCCGGCGAACGCCGCGGCGATGGCGTTCTTCTCCGGCTCGGTCATCTGGGTGGAGACCAGCGCCGGATTCATCAGAAAGTTGAGCTCGGGTCGTGCCGAGCTGTTCACATGCACGTGGCCCAGTCCATAGGCGTGGCCCAGCTCGTGAGCCACCGAGATGGCGCCAGCCGACGCGTTCATCGTGACGATGGACTTGTTGACGCCGAGCGGAAACGGTCCATAGGGCGTGCAGGCGATGACATTGACGGCGCCGCAGAAGCCGCTGAGGACTCGAATGCCGATGTCGAAATCGGGGAGAATCGTGCGGATGCCCGCCCCCGGGACAATCCAGGTGTCACCGAAACTGTCGCTGGTCATGGACGTCGTCGCGGTGACCGAGCCGTTGAGGAGCGACGCGTAGTCGTTGACGAAGATGTCCGCATTCGCCTGCGAGGTCGTGGTCGCGTCGTTCGACACGAGCACGGCGAGGCGCGTGCCATCCGGCCACACCCCGGCGAGCGTATCGAGCGCCGCGGAGCCCGCCGAGTCGGACATGGGCCCGCTGCGGAAGAACAACGCGTCGATGACGTTGCGGAGGTCGATCGTGAACGCCAGCTGGTCGTTCGACGGCGCGCTCAGGCTGGTGCCCTGCACGCCGAAGACGCGAAGGTAATAGAGCGCCTCCGTGCGCGGCGCCTCCCAGGTGTACGACGTGCCCGTGACTTCGACGTTCAGCACGTCGCTGCCGCCCGACGTCGTGCCCGCCCACAGCCGGAACGTCGATCCCGTGCCGCTCCAGGACATCTGGATCTCGTTGGCCGTGAAGAGGACGCGCTGCAGGACGATGCGGAAATTCTGGGGCGCGGGCAGCGCCTGCGACTGGGACGGCGCGCCCGGCGACGACCCGGAGCTGCCGCACGAAGCCGCGACGACGAGCACGACCGCCAGCTCGAGTGCGACGCGTACCCTTCTCATCTCCTGCTCCTCACCGGTGCCCGGGCAGATGGTACCCCGGATGGCGCCGGCCATAAAATGACGTCTTGCACGTCCATCTGGTCGACGGCACGTACGAGCTGTTCCGCCACTACTACGCGCTGCCGTCGGCGCGGGACGCGCAGGGGCGTGACGTCGCCGCCGTGCGAGGCGTGCTGCGCTCGATCCTCGGCATGGTCAACGGCGGCGTGACGCACATCGGCGTCGCGACCGATCACGTGATCGAGTCGTTCCGCAACCAGCTGTGGCGCGGGTACAAGACGAGCGCCGGCGTGGACGCGGATCTCCTCGCCCAATTTCCCCTGCTCGAGGACCTGCTGGACGCGATGGGCGTGGTCGTCTGGCCGATGGTGGAGTTCGAGGCCGACGATGCCCTCGCGTCGGCGGCGGCGCTGGCGGCGCGCGATCCGCGCGTCGAGCGCGTCGTCATCTGCACGCCCGACAAGGACCTGGCCCAATCCGTGCGCGGCACGCGCGTCGTGCAGGAGAACCGCCGCACGCGGGAGATCCGCGACGAAGCCGCCGTCGTCCGCAAGTTCGGCGTGCCGCCCGCGTCCATCCCCGACTACCTCGCGCTCGTGGGCGACGCGTCTGACGGATACCCGGGCCTTCCTGGCTGGGGCGCGAAATCCGCGGCGGCCGTGCTCGCGCGCTTTCAGCATCTCGAGGCTATTCCGGAGGACTGGCGGACCTGGCACGTCAATGCGGCCCAGCCCGCGACGCTCGCGCGCACGCTCGCCGGCGAGCGCGACCGCGCCCTGCTCTTCCGCACGCTGGCGACGCTCAGAAGCGACCTGCCGCTGTTCGAGCGTGTGGACGAGCTCGAGTGGACGGGACCCACGCCGAGATTCGCTGCGCTCGCCCGGGCCCTCGACGCGGCGAAAGAGCTGGAGCGCGCGAAAACGAAGAGAGCCCGACCCGGATCACCTTGAGGCCATCCGTCATAATCAGCTCCCTCCGAAGTCCATCGTCCAGTAGTGACCGTAGGTCGACGAGGCGCTGAAGGCATATCCGATGCCGACGGCGTGAAATCCGGCCGTCATGATGTTGGTGCAGTGACCAGGGCTCGCCATCCACGCCGAGACGACGCTCGACGGCGTCGGCTGGCCGGCGGCGATGTTCTCGCCCAGCGGAAACGACCCCGTGTACCCGGCGTTGAAGATCCGCTGGTCGAACGTCCGGCCGTCGAGACTGGTGTGCGAGAAGTAGTTGTTCGCCGCCATGTCGATGCTGTGATTGCGCGCGGCCGTGCGGAGGCTCGCGTTCATCGAGAGCGGGCCCGTGGCCGGATACGCCGTGCCGCCGCACGTGGCGCCGAGCGCGCGCTGCTGGTTCACGAGGATGAGCACCTGATCCTCGAACCCGCTGTTCGTGCTCACCGGGACGGTGACCGTGATCGTCGCGGTCGTTGAATCGGCCGTGCCGTACGCGTTCGAGACGCGGACCCAGTAGCTGGTCGTTCCCGTCAGCGCCGGCGTGGTGAAGCTCGGCGACGTCGCCCCGCCGACCGGCAGGGCGGTCGACCCGCTGGCGCCGACGTACCACTGATAGCTGAGCGGCGACGTGCCGCTCGCGGCGACGATGAGCGTCGCCGACTGGCCGGACGACACCGACGCGCTCTGCGGTTGCGTGGTGATCGCCGGGGCCACGCCGGCCGGCGGCGGGGGCGGAGGCGGCGGCGCCGGCGCGGTGATCGTGATCGTCGCCGTGTTCGAGTCGACCGACCCTCCGGCATTCGACACACGCACCCAGTAGCTCGTTGTCGTCGTGAGGACGGGCGTCTGGAAGACCGCGGAGGTGGCTCCGGCCGCGGGCGCCGACGTCGAGCCGCTCGACCCGACGTACCACTGATAGCTCAACGGCTCGGTGCCCGACGCCTGGACGCTCAGCTGCGCCGTGTGCCCGGTTTCCTGCGTCTGGCTCGCCGGCTGCGTCGTGATTGTCGGCGCCACCGCAGGCGCCGGCGTCGGCGATGGCGAGGGCGAGGGCGGCGCGGGCGACGGCGTGGGCGTCGGGGTCGGTGACGGCGACGGGGCGGCGGTCGGCGTCGGATCGGCGGGCGCGGCGGGCGTGGCCTGTGGCGCGGCCGTGCTGGGCGCCGTCGGCGCCTCCTGCGCGCAGGCTCCCGCGACCATGAGGGCCGCCACGGCAACAATCAGTCTCGGGATCGATGACCGCATGGGGATCGGGCCACAAGCATCCAACTTGCATGCCACGCGACCCGATGAAATTGCCCCGGCGGCAGGCCGCGCGTCGGACCCGGACGGCGTGATTTGTCGAGCGGGCTTACAGGACTGGCGCTCCGGTTTCGTTCGTCGCCGCTCACGCTGCCGTTGCGCGGCCAACCGATTGGGGCTAGCATACGACTAACGTCGTTAGTGATACTGCCGTCGGGCGGGCGCATGGCCGGACACACCCTTCAGCATTTCGAGCTCCACGTCCTTCTCGCGATGCTGCGCGAAGGCGGCGAGACCTACAGCGTGCCGCTCGTCCTGGCGCTCGAGAAGCGCATGGGCCGGCCGGTCGCGCAGGCGGCCGTGTTCATCGCGCTGAGCCGGCTCGAGAAGAAGGGCCTGGTGACGTCGCGGCTCGATGAGCCTGCGGCCGGGCGGACCCGCCGGTACTTCAAGCTCACGCGGCAGGGCCTCGCGATCGTCAAGGAGAGCCGCGAGGAGCACGCGCGGCTCTGGCGCGGCCTCGGCCGGGCGATCCGCACCCACAAGGTCTGACATGCGCTGGTGGCTGGACCGGCTCGTCGGCAAGGCCGATCGGCAGGCGATCGAAAACGATCTGGCCGAGCTCTACGAGTTGCGGCGGCGGCAGGATGGGGATCGCGCCGCGGCGCGCTGGCTGCGCCGCCAGCAGCGCCTGTATCCGCTGCGGCTGCTTGCCAGTCGCGTGCGCACCGCGGCCGCGGATCGCGCTTCGACTCTGCCGCACCTGTGGCGTGACCTGGCCTACAGCGTGCGCACGCTCGTGCGGACGCCGGCGATGGCTGCGACGATCGTCCTCACGATCGGCGTGGGGCTGGGCGCCACCACCGCCATGGTCAGCGTCGTCCGCGCCGTGCTCGTCAACCCGCTGCCTTACGCGGCCGCCGACTCGATCGTCTGGATCTACACGGACAACCCGCCGTATCGCTTCCGGTTCTCGGTCGTCGACTACCGCGCACTCGAGGCCGATCACCCGACGTTCAGCGCCGTGGCCGGCTATCAGACGAACCGCGTGACGATCACGGACGGCGGCATCGCCGAGCGCGTGAACGCCAAGGACGTGACCGGCTCGTACTTCCCGCTGCTCGGACAGCGGGCGCGGCTCGGGCGTCTCTTCGACGGCTCGGACGATGCGCGCCGACAGCAGATCGTCGTGCTCTCGTACGACTACTGGACGCGCCGGTTCGGGCGCGATCCGGGCGTGCTCGGACGGACGATGACGATCGACGGCGCGAGCTTCACGATCGTCGGCGTGCTCGAGCGCACCGACGGACCGCTCGAGCACGACGTCGCCGTGTTCACCGCGGCGCATTGGCCGCCGCCAACCCGCAAGGGGCCGTTCTTCACGATGGCGATCGGGCGGCTGGCGCCCGGCGTTTCCCGCACGGCCGCCATCGAGGCCCTGCGCGCGACGAACGCGCGGCTCTTTCCGATTTGGAAGTCGTCCTATCAGGATGAGAAGGCCACGTGGGGCGTCCAGGACCTGAAGTCGCGCGTCGTCGGCGACATCGGCGCGACGTTATTCGTCGTCCTGGCGGCCGTCGGCTGCGTGCTGCTCATCGCCTGCGCCAACGCCGTCAACCTGCTGATTGCCCGCGCGCTCGGCCGAAGCCGCGACCTGGCCATTCGCGGCGCGCTCGGGGCGTCGCGCGGCCGGCTCGTGCAGAGCGTGCTGGCCGAGGCCGGCGTGCTCACCGTTGGCGCCGCGCTGGTGGGACTGGCGGTGGCCGCCGGCGCCGTCACGCTCGTCGCCACCTACGGCGCGGCGTACATTCCGCGCATCGACGAAGTGCGGCTGTCGCCGCCCGTCCTCGCCTGGCTCGGTGCGCTTGCGGCGGCAGGCGGACTCCTGATTGGACTCGTCCCGGCGCTGTACAGCGTGCGCCTGCGCATGGATCGCGCGCTCGCATCGAGCGGGCGGTCGGCGAGCGACGGACCGGCGCCGCGACGCCTGCGGCGCGCACTCGTCGCCGCGGAGTTTGCGCTCGCGACGCCGCTCATCGTCGCCGCGGTGCTCGTGGCGGCCAGTCTCGACAAGCTCGGCCGCGTGCAGGTCGGCGTGGAGACGTCGCACCTGCTCACGGCGGCGGTCTCCCTGTCCGGCCCGCGCTACTCGCAGGAGGATGGCCGCGCCTCGTTCTGGAAGCTCGCGCTCGACCGCGTGGCGGCGCTGCCCGGCGTGCAGTCCGCCGCGCTCGCCGACAGCCGGCCCCCGGCCGACAGCAGCCAGCGCAACAACTTCGATCTCGAGGACCATCCGACGCCGCCCGGTCAGAACCAGCCGGTCTGCACGTGGGTCGGCGTCTCGCCGGCCTTCTTCCACACCGTGGGCCTCCCGCTCGAGCGCGGTCGCCTGCTCGACGATCTCTCGCTCCAGGACGACGTGGTCGTGGTGGATCGGGCGTGGGCGAACCGATTCTTCCCCGGCGAGGAGGTGCTCGGCCGGCGCTTCAAGAGCGGCGGCTGCACGACCTGTTCGTGGACGACGGTCGTCGGGGTCGTCGGCAACGTGAAATGGATTGGGCTCGACGCGCAGGAGGACGGCACGGTGTACTTCCCGCTCGTGGACGTGCCGAGCGCGTTCTTCACGCTGCGCGCGGCGGGCGACCCCGCCGCGCTCGCGCGACCGCTCCAGCAGGCCATGCGCGAGCTCGACCCGAGTCTCGCGGTCTCGAACGTCGCCACCGGAGACGAGCTCGTCGCGGACTCGCTGGCGTATCGGCGGTATCTGACCGTCCTCGTCGGGATGTTCGCGCTCACGGCGTTCGGGCTCTCCGTCGTCGGGATCTATGGCGTGATGGCGTACTTCGTGCAGCAGCACACGCGCGACATCGGCATTCGCCTCGCCCTCGGCGGCGAGCCCGCGGCCGTTCGTCGCCTGGTGATCTGGCAGGGCCTGCGACTGGTCGTCATCGGCGTCGTGTTCGGTGTGGGCGGCGCGTTCCTCGCGGCACGTCTGATGACGACAGTGCTCTTCGGCGTGAGTCCAACGAATGCCGGCGCCATGACGGCGGTGCCGGGGGCGCTCCTCATCGTGGCCGCGGTGGCCTGTCTGATCCCGGCGCGGCGTGCGGCCAGCGTCGATCCCGCGACGATTCTGCGGGAGGGCTAGGTTCTGCCTTCTGCCTTCTGCCTTCTGCCTTCTGCCTTCTGCCTTCTGCCCTCTGCCCTCTGCCTTCTGCCTTCCCTGACCTTCCCTGTCACGGCCGTCCGGCAGAATCTTCAAGGTCAGGCCCGGCGGGGCTGGCAGAATCTGCCAGGCCCTCCGCATCGAGGCGAAAGTGGCGATCGGTGCTAAGCCATTGCTTTGTCAAAGGATAGAGACACATGTCGAACGATTTTCGCTTGACTTCCCCGTGGCACGTTCCTAGAATCACGTTCGCTCCTGTCGCCGCCGCCCCCTTTGGCGGCGCGTCAGCGAGGAGTCCCATGGCCGCACCAGAGAGAGTCGAAAAAATCGATCGCCCCAACAAACCCGCGGAACCCGTCGCGCCCCGGCGCGATGCCGGGTCCGACAAAGTCGAGCGCATTGAAGATCGCGTGGTCGACAAGGAACGTGCGAAAGCCGTCGAGCTGGCCGTCGGCCAGATCGAAAAGCAATTCGGCAAAGGCTCGATCATGCGCCTCGGCGGCAAGGACGCCGTCGCGCCGATCCCGGCGATTCCCACCGGATCGATCAGCCTCGACTGGGCGCTGGGCGTCGGCGGTCTGCCGCGCGGGCGCGTCATCGAGATCTTCGGCCCCGAGTCGTCGGGCAAGACGACGCTGGCGCTGCAGACGATCGCGCAGGCCCAGGCCCGCGGGGGCGTCGCGGCGTTCATCGACGCCGAGCACGCGCTCGACGCGCAGTACGCGCAGAAGCTCGGCGTCGAGCTCGACAACCTGCTCGTCTCGCAGCCCGACAACGGCGAGCAGGCGCTCGAGATCGCCGAAGTGCTCATCCGCTCCAACGGCGTGGACGTCGTCGTCATCGACTCGGTCGCCGCGCTCGTGCCGCGGGCCGAAATCGAGGGCGAGATGGGCGAAGCCCAGATGGGCCTGCAGGCGCGGCTGATGTCGCAGGCGCTCCGCAAGCTCACGGGCGTCGTCTCGAAGTCGAAGACGTGCCTGATCTTCATCAACCAGCTTCGCGAGAAGATCGGCGTGATGTTCGGCAATCCGGAGACGACCACCGGCGGCCGCGCGCTGAAGTTCTACGCCTCGGTGCGCATCGACATCCGCCGCATCGGCGCGATCAAGGACGGCGAGACCGTCGTCGGCGGCCGCACACGCGTGAAAGTCGTGAAGAACAAAGTCGCGCCGCCCTTCCGCGAAGCCGAATTCGACGTGATGTACGGCGAGGGCATCTCGCGCGAGGGCGATTTGATCGACCAGGCCAGCGAGCGGAACATCGTCGAGAAGAGCGGCACGTGGTTTTCGTACGGCGGCGAGCGGCTCGGCCAGGGCCGCGAGAACGCCAAGGCGTTTCTCAAGCAGCACAAGCAGGTCGCCGCCGAGATCGAGCAGAAGCTGCGCAAGGCGATGGGGCTGGCCGAGGCCCCGCCCGCCTAAGACACACGGATTTTCGTTCCCGCCGCACGCGGGTTTTGTTACACTTCTGCGCGCGTTCGATGCGCCGGATCGCCTCGCGCGATCCGGCGCGCCGACAACGTTGCAATCCCCGCGGTCGCGCGCTCGCACGCGCGCCGCGGCAAGAGTGAACGGCCCGGACCAGATCGGTAAGCTCCCCAGCTATCGGTAAGCTCCCCAGCTTCTGGCGGCCTTTGTAATCAGGCCGGCCAGCCCCCGTATCTTGCGGCGTTTTCAGGGTTTGTTGACGACCGGCGTGCCGGCAGATCTCCCAGTTTGCCTGGCATGTCCCTTGCGCGATGACGTCCCCGTGGATCCCAGACACGGCTGGCGAGTCGGCCAGGCGTGTTCGCTGCGGATCACATTGGTGACCGTCATGTCGCGTGTCATTCGCTCGCTCGCTTCCGATGTCGTCGCGCTGGCGCTGGGCTTCTCCATCGTCGCGCTTTCACCGAAAGTGATCGCGGCCAGCCGCGTCGCCGAGCCCATGCGGAGCTCCTCGATGGTGCCGAGCGTGTGGCTGCTGTCGCCGAGCAACGGGCAGGCGGTGTCGGGCAACGTGACGGTGTCCGCCACGGCCAGCCAGGACACGGAGACGATCCAGTTTCAGCTCAACGGCGCGAGCCTCGGACCGGCGATCACTTCGGGCGCGTGCAGCCTCACATGGAACACGGGCGCGGTCAACGACGGCAGCTATTCGGTCACCGTCGTCGGCTACGACATCAACGGCAACGCGATGACCTCCTCGCCGGTCACCGTCACGGTCGAGAACACGCCGCCGCAGATTTTCAACGTCGGCGTATCGGGCATTTCGTCCTCGTCGGCGATGGTCACCTGGATGACGAATCAGCCGGCCTCGACCGGCGTGGACTACGGACCGTCGATGAGCTACGTGAACAGCACGCCGCTCAACGTCACGATGACGACGCAGCACAACCAGACGCTCGTGGGCCTGACGCCGAGCACGACGTACCACTTCCGCGTGAGCTCGTGGAACGGCGTCGGGTTGCTCGCCGCCTCTAGTGACTTCACGTTCACGACGGCCGCGGCGAACGCTCCGCCGCCTTCCGCGCCAAACGGCGGGGAGACTCCGGCGCCTCCGCCCGTGGTCTATCCCGGCGGCTGCACGACTCCGGACCCGTTCACGGCAATGGGCGGCGGCACGTGCCTCAACGGCGGCTGGTTCCCGCCCGCCATCCCGTCGCTGATCAACGGGCAGACTCCGCCAGCGAACAGCCCGGCGCCAACGCCCTCGGCAGGCGGTTGTCTGACTGCCGATCCGTTCGTGGCCATCGGCGGCGGCACGTGCGTGAACGGCGGCTGGCTGCCGCGGAACGTCGCGACACCGCCGGCGCCCCAGGCCCCGGCCGCACCGGCGCCCCCGGCGCCGGCGACGCCCGTCGCGGGCGGGTGCACGACGTCTGACCCCTTCGTCGCCCTCGGCGGCGGCACGTGCTTCAACGGCGGCTGGTTCCCGCCTGGGATGCTGCCCGCCCCCGGCAACGTCGTCGTTTCCCCGCCGCCGGCCAGTGCGCCTGGCGGCTGCCGGACGCCCGACCCGTTCTTGGGCATTACGGGCCTCCACGGCGTCTGCTCCAACGGCGGCTGGTACCCGGTCCGGAACGGCGGGTAATGTTGAATTCTTGACACGCTGGCGACGGCTGATCATAGAGTTTTTTCACACTCCAGGCAGCCGTCGCAGGGCGACCGACCGAAAACCTAGGAAAAACGGCCACGGCGACTCGGCCAGAAAATTGCAGTTATGTCAGTCGTGGCTTCCCGGCTCAAGCGCGAGTTCCAACCTGCCCCAACGGGTCAACGACTCGAAGGCCTCCACTCCATCGCGACGCGGGCTGGCAACTTCCTCATGTCCCGCTTCCCGGCTCCCGAGCCCACGGTCCGGCCCGAGCGCCTGCGTGCGGGCCTCGACGGGCGCGCCGTCACGGTCTCCGGGCGGAACTGGCGGATCGAGGTCTACAGCGTGTCGGACTGGTCCGGCCGCCGGTGGGTCCAGCTGGCGCTCGAGGGCGACCCGCACTACATGCTCACCCTCAACCTCTCGGCTGGCGCCGGGGTGCAGCGGGCCCTGGCGGCGTTGGCCTCGTGTCTCGCCAATCCGGGCGATGCCCAGGGCATCTTCAACGTCGCCTGATCTGCGTCCGACTTCGTAAAGTATTCAGCTGGGCTGACATCCACTAGTTCAGGACCCTGCAGAGTAATGTCACCTGCCCTGTAGACAAATCCAGCCGACCTCCCCTAAAGACGTCAAAAACGTCATTCTGAAACGGGAACGCCGATTGCTCCCTTGCTGGGTCTCGTGAACATCCGGTTTACATCAACGTTAACGCCGGAGGATGAAAACACGGTTGCGCCCGCGCTCCTGCGGGCGCTGTCGAGCATCCTTGACTTGATCCCAATCGCCTACGTACTCCGGATTGACACGTCTGACTCGCAGGTCTACACACACAGCCGACCCAGCGAACGCGGCGGGGCGGTTGAGGAACACTTCCGGCCGAAGCCGCCGCAAACGGCTTCGTTTGATTCCTAGGACGGTCGCTCGGCTCCCCAGCCACGCGAGCAGACGCTGGGGGTGTGCTCTGCCTTCTGCCTTCTGCCTTCTGCCTTTTGCCTTCTGCCTTCTGCCTTAGTAAACGAGGCTCCTGAGCGTCTTCCTGGCCTCGGCGGCGCCCTCGAAGTTCGCGTTCAGGCTGAGTGCCCTTTCGAGGGACTTGCGGGCTTTGCCGTCCTCGCCGGCCTGGGCCCAGGCCATGCCGAGGTGGTAGTGGTAGAGAGGATTGCTCCCGTCCTTCTCGATGGAGAGCTGCAGGTACTGCGTCGCCGTTCGGCCCATCTTCCTCTTCACATAGACCCAGCCGAGCGTGTCGTTGATCTCCGCCTGATCGGGCATTTTGGCTTTGGCGATCTGCGCCAGTTCGAGGGCCGCGTCCAGATTGGCGCCGCTCTCGGCGTAAAGCCAGGCGAGATTGTTCGCGGCCGCGGCGGCCTTGCCGTCGATCTTCAGCGCCCGTTCCCACCAGGACTGCGCGCCCGCGACATCGCGCGTGGCGTAGCACAGGACGCCGAGCATCGTGGGCGCGGCCACTGAACGCGGCTGCAGCCGGGCGATCTCTCCGAACTGTCGCTTCGCCTCCTCGATCCGGCCCTGCGACACATAGAGCTGCGCGAGCAAGCCGTAGGGCTCGAGGCTCGCGGGGTCCTTCTCGAGCGCGCGGCGCAGCGCCGCCTCGGCCTTGGCCGGGTCGCCGGCGGAGAAGGAGACTTTCGCCGCCATGATCAGCAGCGCCGGCGCATCGGGCGCGCGCTTGAGCGCCGTTTCGACGCGCGCGCGCGCGTCGCTGAAGTTCTTCGACGCCAGGTCGACGGCGACGATGCCGGCGAGCGCATCCGACTGAACGGGATTGAGCTCGAGAGCGCGCGCGAACGCGTCGCGCGCTGCCGCCGGGTTGTTCTCGCTCAAGAAGTAAGCGCCCTGCATGCTGCGCACGTCGGCGGAAGTGGGATGCCGGCTGAGCATTCCCTGCAGCTCGGTCTGGGCGCGCGGGTGATCCTGTTCCCGCACGAGGAGTGTCTGGACGAGCGCCAGCCGGGCCGCCAGGCTGTTCGGATGCACGCGGATCGCCTGGTCGGCGATCTCGGTCGAGGTGTCGAGCTGTCCGCGCTGCCGATGCAGATCGACCAGCTCGAGTTGTGCCGGCAGGTAGTTGGGCTCGGCCGCGAGCGCGTCATTGAACGCGCGCCGCGCGCCTTCGATATCGCCCTCGGCGAGCAGCACGCGACCGAGCGTCAGCTGCGCGGAGGCCAGTCGGGGATTGATCTCGAGCGCCGACCGAATCCGCTCGTGCGCCGGGGCGACGTCGCCGTCGGCGAGCAGGAGCCTCGCCTGCAGCGTCATCGCCTCGGCGTTGCGCGGCTCGCGCGCGAGCACCAAGTCGATGGTCGCGTGGGCCGCCTGCCGGTTGCCGGCCGAGTACTGAATGATCGCCGCGTGAGTGCGGGCCTCGGCAAAGAACTTGGGATTCGCCGCCAGGCCGTCGAGCGTGGCGAGCGCATCCGCGTCGCGACCGACCGCGGCGTAGTAGCTGGCCAGCTCGAAGCCCGCGCTTCGATCCTGCGACAGCGCGACCACGGCCTTGAGGTACGGCTCGGCTTCCGGAGCGCGGTCCGCCTCCACGTAGAGGGCGGCCAGGGCCTCGTTGGCCGCGACATTCTTGGGATCGATCGAGAGCGCCTTCTTGATCGCGCGCTCGGCGTCGCCCAGCCGCTGCTGAGCGCGATAGAAATTGCCGAGGCCCAGGTACGCGTCCGCGGACCCCTTGCTCACTTCGATCGCCTTCTGGAACGTGGCCTCGGCCTCCTTCGCGTCGCCGCGGGCCATCTCCAGCACCGCCACGTTGGTATAAGTGCCCGCGCGCTCCGGATCCAGCGTGACCGCGTGCCGCAGCACGCTCACGGCCTCGTCCAGATGCTGCAGACCGGCCATGGCGTTCCCGAGCAGCAACAATGCCGCCACGTTCGACGGGTCCTTCGTGAGCACGGCGCGCGCCCGCGTCTTCGCTTCCTCGAACAGGCCGCCCTTGAGGAGGAGCGTTCCGGCCTTCAGCTGCGCGGCCGCGTCATCGGGCAGCAGATCCGCGGCGCGCACGAACTCCGGCATCGCCTCCTGCACGCGCCCAGTCGCGAGGTACATCTCCGCCAGCTTCAGGTGCGCCTCGCCAAATTGGCGATCCTGCAGGATGGCGTTGGCGTACTGCAGCGCCGCTTCGTTGTATTTCCCCTCGCGCGCGTAGGCGTCGCCGCTCGCGACATACCGGCGCTTCGCCACGTCGGCGTTGCCGCACGAGGCCCCGAGCGCGATGCCGACCGCCGCGATGACAGAAATGAACGTCTTCAACTTTGTGCCTCTGGCGCTTCCCGATGGAGAGGCAAGAGTCGCGCCGCGCGCGCGGGCCCGCAACCCGTTCGCAGCCCGTTGGTTCGCTCGAGCGAGTCCCGGCCGCCGGCGCCGTCCTTGCTGTGAAGTACGGCCGCCGCTGACTATGTTCTGCCCGGGCGAAGACGAATCAGCCTGAGCCGGACGAGGTGCGGCAAAAAACGTAACGCCGCCCTCAGCGGCTGGGGGTCGCTGAGGGCGGCGCGGCTTGGTGAGTGGAACTTGTCGGATCAGGAATCGCTACCCGCGCACGCGACGATATCGCCGAGCCACAGCCAACAGGCCGGTGCCCAGGAGTGCCAGCGTCGCCGGCTCGGGGACGCGCGGCGCCGGACCCGTCGTAATCGTCAGCGAAATACCGTCGTTGAAGAAATGGCAATCCGGGTCGAGCCCGAGGGCGATCGTCCCGTCGTTGTTGATGTAGCCCAGGAGCGCGTTATCCTGCGCCGTCGTGAACGTGTACGTGTACGTGTACAGCTGATGGCCGTTCAGCGTGCCGCTTGGCGTGATCGTCCACCCTGGCGGATTGTTGTCCGGTCCGGGGTTGCCGGTGATTGGCGCCACCGTATCCAGCGTCGTCGGATTGGCGCCAAGGGCGCTGAACGAGCGCTGCGTCAGGAACGTATCGCTCGTGCCGTTCGCCACGAGCCAGCTCGGATTGTTGTGATAGCGCGGATCGACGAAGTCGTCGTCCAGGTTGGTCACTGTGCTGGCCGTCTCGTCCTGAAACGAGGCCACGCCCGAATACCGCGCGCTGTCGAGCAAGTGGATGTAGAGGTCGTTCGGGCTCGAGTCCCAGTTGTACATGTGGTTGAACGTCAGCGTCGCCGACGTCACGGTCTGCCCCGTGGGAACCGTCGGGATCCCGGTGATCCGCCACGTGTAGACGTAGTGGTGATCGAGGTCGCCCATGTCCGCCGGGGTCGGCACATAGACCGTCGCGGAAGCCAGCGCCGGCACGGCCAGCACCCCGGCCACCAGCCCACCAACTAACGCCGCCCGTCGAAGCTGCCAGCAGTTCTTCACGAATCCTCCCGACCTGATACGGCCCGACTCCACGAGACACACGTGGCGTCGGCCGGAAACATAATCAAGTTACACGCCAACCGCAGCGCCTCGGGGTGCGATGGCTCATATCTCTTGTCTAGTCAATAGGTTACGACATGCAATTGACGCGCGTCCTGGCCTCGAATCCGGCCGCAATAGTCGGCCGCCAGGGAGACTTTGATCTGCCTGTCAGGCAGGGCAGCAGGTGCGGGGATTCGGACCGATACTATTGGGAGACATGCGCAACGTGCTCGCTGCCGCCGTCCTCGCGCTGGCGCTGCCCTGGCCGGCTCCGGCCCTGGCGCAATCGGCCGACAACGTGCTCGTCGTGATCAACGACGCCAGCCAGGAGTCCGTGCAGATCGGCGAGTATTACGTCCACAAGCGGGCGGTCGCGCAGGACCATGTCGTCCGGCTCAAAACGGCCGTCACCGAGGCCATCAACCGCGCGGAATACGTCCGCTCGATCGAGCAGCCCGTGGGTGAGTGGCTGATCAAGAACAGTCTCGAGGACAAGATCCTCTACATCGTCCTCACCAAGGGCGTGCCGCTGCGGATCGACGGCACGAGCGGCCTCCAGGGCACGATCGCCAGCGTCGATTCCGAGCTGACGCTGCTTTACCGTCGCATGGTCGGCACGCCCGTGGCGCCGATCGCCGGGCGGCTGCCCAATCCGTACTTCCAGGATCAGAAGGCGGTCACCGAAGCGAAGCCGCTTACCCGGTTTGCGTCGGACATCTACCTCGTGACGCGGCTGGACGGGTACACCGTGGACGATGTGTTGAAGCTCATCGATCGCGGAGCGGCGCCAGCGACCGCGGGAAAGATCGTGCTCGACCAGCGCGCGACGCTTCTGGACTCGGGCGGCGACAGATGGCTCGAGCAGACGGCCGACCGGCTGCGTCAGTCGGGCGCGAGCGACCGCGTCGTGCTCGAGATGACGCGGGCCCTGGCGTCCGAAGACGGCCCCGTGATCGGCTACTTCTCCTGGGGATCGAACGACCAGGCCAATCGGCTGCGCCACTTCGGCATGAAGTTCGTCCCGGGGGCGATCGGCGCGATGTTCGTCAGCACGGACGGCCGGAGCTTCAACGAGCCGCCAGCCGACTGGGTGCCCGGCGGGTCGGACCAGCGCGGCTATGGCTCCCAGTCACTCGCGGGCGACTTGATTCGGGACGGCATCACCGGCGTCGCCGCCCACGTCACCGAGCCCCTTCTCGACGCGACGATTCGGCCTCAGATCCTTTTTCCCGCGTATCTGGCCGGCTTCAATCTCGCGGAGGCGTTCTACCTGGCGATGCCGTTTCTGAGCTGGCAGACGGTCGTCATCGGCGACCCCCTCTGCACGCCGTTCCCGCGCACCATGCTCACGCCGAGCCAGATTGCCAAGGACATCGATCCGACCACGGAGTTTCCGGCACTTTTCGGCGAGCGGCGTCTGGCCTTCCTCGCGACCGGGGGGCTGAACGTGGAGGCGGTCAAGGCCGCGATACGGGCCGAGGCCCTCAAGAGCCGCGGCAACGACGCCGAGGCCGAGAAAGCCACGGAGGAGGCCTTCCGGCTCGAGCCGCGCCTCTCGGGCGCTGCTGTGACGCTTGGCGCGGCGTACGATGCGCGCGGCGACCACGCGAAAGCAATAGAGACCTACCGTAGAGCGCTCACGGCCGCTCCCGAGAACGTCGTGCTGCTCAACAACCTGGCGTACGACCTCGCCGAGTACCAGCATGATCCGACCGACGCGCTGCCGTTGGCCGAGAAAGCCTATGGCCTGGCTCGCATCGCCACGATTGCCGACACGCTCGGCTGGATCCATCACCTCCGGGGCGACGACCGGCTTGCCCTTCCGCTCATCGAACAGGCCATGGCCGCCATCAAGAACAACGCTGACGTCCAGATTCACGCAGCGTTCGTCTACGCGGCGCTCGGCGATGTGGCCAAGGCGAAGCCTGCGCTCGACGCCGCGCTGAAGCTGGATCCGACGCTCGCGGACCGCGAGGACGTGAAGGCGCTCCGTGAGAAGGTCAAGTAGCCCGGCGGCGATTCTCAAAACAAAAGTCAGCTGTCAGGCAGACACAAGTCCCGTGGTGGGCAAACAATTCTGTCGGTTCAAGGCACTAACTCCTGGCGCGTCAAGAGTTTAGATGCAAGTCGCCCTCTTTGCCCGGTTCGGACGTAAACTTGCTTCAATCCTGACCCTGGCATGACCCTGGACGCGAAGAAGATCTTCGGCGTGGCGCTCGTTGCGGGCGGCATCGTGCTCGTCTACTGGCAGGTCTTCGCCCGGCTGATCGACGCCTGGATCGTGGATGGCAACTACTCGCACGGCTGGCTCATCATCCCGATTGCCGCGTATTTCGTCTGGGAGCGCCGGGCGAAGCTCGCAGCCACGCCCCTCGCCCCGACGTGGTTCGGCCTGGTGGTGTTCGCCGGCGGCATTCTGGTGCTGCTCGCGGGCCTGCTGGGCTCGGAGCTGTTTCTGAGCCGCGTGTCGCTCATCCTCACGCTGGCTGGCATCGTGCTCTTCCTCTTCGGCTGGGCGCACCTGCGGATCGTGGCGTTTCCTCTCGCCTTCCTGCTCCTGATGATTCCGCTGCCCGCCATCGTGTTCAACCGCATCGCGTTCCCGCTCCAGTTGGTCGCGTCGCGGTTCGGCGAGTCGATCATCTCCGCGGCCAGCATTCCGGTGCTTCGCGAGGGCAACGTGCTCGTGCTCGCCAACACGACGCTCGAAGTCGCCGAAGCGTGCAGCGGCATCCGGTCGCTCGTCTCGCTCATCACGCTCGGCCTCGTCTTCGGGTACTTCGCCGATCCGCGTGGCTGGGTGCGCGCGCTGATCGTCGCCTCGACGATTCCCGTCGCGATCATCTCGAACGGCGCGCGGGTCGCCGGTACGGGCATCCTCGCGCACTTCTACGGATCGGCGGCGGCGGAGGGCTTTTTCCACGAATTTTCCGGCTGGGCCGTCTTCATCGTCGCCTTCCTGCTCATTCTGGCGATCCAGCGCGTGATCCTGCGCCTGGCGCCCAAGGCGCCGGCGACCAGCCAGGCCATGGCGTGACCATGCAGAAGCGCATTCTCGTGCTGTTCGCTTGTCTCCTGCTCGCCGCCGTCGGGGTCGCCCGCGCGGATCGCGCCGAGCGCGTGCCCCTTCGGGCAACGTTCGCCCTGTTCCCGACGCAGATCGGCGAGTGGACGGGCGTCACCGATTCCCCGCTCACCAAGCGCGAGATCGAGGTGCTGGGGGTCGACGACTACCTCACGCGCGTGTACTACACACCACAGCGCGACTCCGTGGGCCTGTACATCGGGTTCTGGCAGAGCCAGCGGCAGGGCTCGACGATCCATTCGCCGCAGAATTGCCTGCCCGGCGCCGGATGGGAGCCCGTGTCGCAGTCGCTGATCGCCTTTCCCGATCCGCGGCAGAATGGCGCGCCTCCGCTTCAGGCGAATCGCTACGTCGTTCAGAAGGGCCTGGACCGCATGCTGGTGCTGTACTGGTTCCAGAGTCACGGGCGCGTCATCGCGAGCGAGTATTGGAGCAAGTTCTATCTCGTGACGGACGCCGTGCGGCTGGATCGGACTGACGGCGCCATCGTCCGGCTCACGGTCTCGATTGACGGCCAGGGCGCGGACGCCGAACAGCGTGCGGACCGCGAGGCGCTCGCGTTCGCCGGGGTGCTGTTGCCGAAGCTCGATGCTTATCTTCCCAACTGAGGTGCGGTAATGGCTTGTGGCGGAGCTCGCCGAGGGCTTGTCGTCGTCAGTGCACTCGCTTTGTGTCTGGCGGCGGCGTGCGGGCGGAAGAGCGCTGACGAACATTTCATGAAGGCCGAGGAATACGCGAAGGAATCGCGTGCCGACGAGGCGATCCTCGAATATCGTCTTGCCCTCGAAGTCGACCCGAAGCGCGGGGACATCCATTCGAAGCTCGCCGCCGCGTATGAGGCCAACCGCGACCTTGCCAACGCGTACAAAGAGTACCAGCGGGCCGCCGACCTGCTGCCTGACGACAGTGCCGCCCAGATCAAGGCCGGCAACTACCAGCTCATGGCGGCCGCGTATGGCAATGCCTCGTTCGACGATCCGAAAGCCCGCGCGGAGAAGGTGCTGGCGCGCGACCCGAAGAACATCGACGCGCAGATCCTGCTCGGGAACGCCCTCGCCGGTCTGAAGAAGTTCGACGAGGCGCTCGCCGAATTCCAGGAAGCGCAGTCCCTCAATCCCGCCGACGACCGCGCCTACACGAACAGCGGCGTCCTGCTGCAGTACGCGCTGAAAAAGCCGGAGGAGGCGGAAGCCAGCTTCCGCAAGGCCGTCGACGCCGCGCCGAAATCCGTGACGGCCCGCATGGCGCTCGCCAGCTTCCTCTGGTCGGCCAAGCGATTTGCCGAAGCCGAGGCCACGCTCAAGGCGGCGCTCGAGATCGACCCGAACAACACCGACGCCAACCGCGCGCTCGGCACGTTCTACATGGCATCGGGCCGCATCCCCGAGGCCGAGCCCTACTTCCAGAGCGCCGCGCAGCACGCCCAGACGTCCCAGGACACGCTGGCGCTGGCCGACTACTACGTCGCCGCGAACAAGCTGCCGGAGGCCCGCAAGGTCCTGAGCGGCCTTGCCGCGGACACCAAGAGCTTCGCCGTGGCGACGATTCGCCTGGCGTCGCTCGACGCGATGGAAGGCAACCGGGCGCAGGCGCACGAAAAGCTCCGCAGCGTCACGGATCGCTACCCGAAGGACATGCTGGCCCGTCTGCTGGACGCCAGGCTGCTCCTCATGGATGGCAAGCGGGACGACGCGCTCAAGGCGGCGACCGCGATCGTCACCGACGATCCAAACGGCCGGGAATCCGCGGACGCTTACCTGTTGATCGGCGGCATCCAGACGTCGCTCGACAAATACGACGAGGCCGTGCGCGCCTTTGAAGAGGTGTCCAAGCGGCAGGCACGGCCGCTCGCCGCCCAGGTCGCGCTCGCGGCGCTGTACATGAAGTCCGGCGCGCTCGACAAGGCGATGACCTACGTCCAGCAGGCCCAGGCGATCGATCCGAAGAACCCGCAGGCGCGCAGCCTGCGGATTCGCATTCTGCTCATGCAGGGCAAGGCCAGTGACGCCAAGACGGAGCTTGCGTCCCTGCAGAAGGACTTTCCCAACACGCCGGGCGTGCTGCTGCTGGTCGCCGCGCAGCAGGTCGCCGAGCGGCAGTACGACGCCGCGCGGGCCACGTACACCAGGATCCTGCAGGTCGTGCCCAACAACGCGGAGGCCGGCGCCGGCCTCGTGGCCATCGATCTCGCCAGCGGTCACAAAGCGGACGCGGTCACGCGCGTGGAAGCCACGCTCAAGCGCGCCCCGACGAGCGACAATCTGATTCTGGCGGCGCGCACATACGCGGCCGCCGGCGACCTCACCAAGGCGGAAGACGCGTTGAGGAAGGCCGTCGACGCCGATCCCGCGCGCCTCGAGGCCTACGTGCTGCTCGGGCAGCTCTACGCGACGCAGCGGAAGCTGCCCGCGGCCATCGACGAGTTCCGGAAAGTCGTCGAGCGGACGCCGAACTCCATCTCGGCCAACACCCTGCTCGGCATGCTCTACGACGCGCAGCAGCAGACCGCGGAAGCGGAGAAACAGTACCAGAAGGTGTTGACGCTCAATCCGCGCGCGCCGGTCGCGGCCAACAACCTCGCGTGGATCTATGTCGCGAGCAATCGCAATCTCGACGAAGCCCTGCAGCTCGCCCAGACCGCGCTCCAGGGCCTGCCCGACGAGCCGCACGTGACCGACACGCTGGGCTGGATCTACTACCGCAAGGACATGGCCCAGCAGGCCGTGCCGTACCTGGAATCGAGCGTGCAGAAGAACCCCGGGGACCCGGCGGGCTACTATCACCTGGGGATGGCGTACGTCCGGGCGGGCGACCTCGAGAAAGGCCGGAAGTCCCTCCAGCGCGCGCTGAGCGGCAACCCGCAGTTCGACGGCGTGGCCGAGGCGCGCAAGACGCTCGCGCAGCTCGGCGGCTAACAAGCCGGGATTATTTTTCGCCGGAGCGTCCGGCGAAAAATAATCCCGGCTTATTTATTTGTCCAGGGCCGCGCGCGCGTCCCGGGCTTCCTGATAGTCGGGCTTGAGGCGCAGCGCCTCGTCGAGCTCGGTGCGCGCCTTCTGCTTCTCGCCCGTCTTGGCGTAGACGGCGCCGAGGTGATACCGGTACTCCGCGTTCTTCGGGTCCTTCGCGACCGCCGTCTCGAGCGGCCGGACCGCGAGCGTCGCCAGGTTCCTTCTGTAGTAGATCCAGCCGAGCGTGTCGAGGAACTCGGGCTGCTCGGGCGCCTGGCTCACCGCGGTCTGCGCGAGCTGCAACGCCAGGTCCAGGTTCTCGCCGCCGTCCGCATAGATGTTCGCCAGGTTGTTCGCCGCAATGGCGGCGCGTGAGTCGATCGCCAGGATCTTCTCGTAGCGCTGCCGCGCCTCGGCCGTCTTGCCTTGCGTCTGCAGGATCAGCGCGACCATCGTGTGCGCCTGCACGTTCTTGGGCTGCTGCGTGGCCAGGCTGTCGAATTCCTTGAGCGCCGCGTCGAGCTTGCCTTGCTGGACGTAGAGCTGTCCGAGCATGCCGTAGACGGCAACGTTCGTCGGCGCCAGCTCGAGCGCCTTGCGCAGGCTCTGTTCGGCCTGCGCGCTGTCGTTGTCGGCCATGTAGACGCGCGCGGCGAGCACGCGCAGGTCTGCCGCCTCCGGCGACTTGGCGATCGCCGCCTCAACCCGGGCGCGCGCGTCCTTCGCGCGCTTGGCTTTGAGGTCCATGATGACGAGGCCCGCGGTCGCGTCCACGTCTTTCGGATCCAGCTCGAGCGCCTTCGTGAACGCGGCCTTCGCTCCGGTCTCGTCGCCCTTGAGCGCGTAGACGGTGCCCAGTTGCGACTGCACCGCCGCCGATTTCGGGAAGTTGCCGGACAGGCCTTTCAGCTCCTGCTCGGCCCGCTTGTAGTCCCCTTTCGCGATCAGCCCGCGGGCCAGCACCAGGTGCGCCTCCGGACTGTTGGGCATGGCGCGCATGGCCTGCTCGCCGAACTGGGCGGAATCGGTGGCCTGACCGCGGGCGAGGTTCACTTTGGCCAGCTGGAGGGCCGCGACGCTCGCAAGCGGATTGAGTTTCAGCGCCGCCGCGTAGGCCTGCGACGCGGCCGCGTAGTCCTGCTTCCGATAGGCCACGGAGCCCAGCAGGAATTGGGCCTGCGCCGACTGAGGGTCAGCGGCGACCGCGGCTTGCGCCGCCGTGCCCGCTTCGTCGACCCGCTTCTCGACCAGGAACAGCCCGCCCTTGAGGACCAGCGCGCTCACGTCTGAGGGGTTCTTCGCCAGGACCTCATCAACCTTCTTGTGGGCGTCCGGCAGCCGGTTCTGGAAGGCGTCGATCCGCGCCAGCTCGACCCGGGCGATGTCGCCCAGGGCCGGATCCCCAAGGACCTTCTGCAAGGCCGCGGCCGCATCCTGAGGCCGACCCACCGCGAGATAGTAGCGGGCCAGCACGATGACGCCGCGACCACTGGGGGCGCTGGCCGCGATGGCCTGCATCGGGCCCTCCGCCTCCTTCAGCCGCCCGGTGCCGATGTAGAGGGCGGCCAGGGCCCGGTTGACGAGCGTGTCCTTCGGATCGAGCTTCAGCGCCGCATTGAGGGCGGCCTCGCCCTCCTTGAGCCGGCCTGTCGCGATGTAGAAATTGCCGAGCGACAGGTTCGCGTTGAGCGACTGCGGCGCGACCCTCACGGCGTTCTGGAACGCCTTTTCAGCGTCCTGCAGGTTGCCTCGCGAGAGCTGCAGCCCGCCAAGACTCGTATAGGAGCCGGCGCGAGTCGGGTCCATCGCGACGGCGTCCTCCATCGCCTTGACAGCGGCCGCCGGATCTCCCAGCCGCGACGTCGCGCTGCCCAGGAGCAGTTGTGCCCGGACATTCGCCGGGTCCGCTTTGAGCGCCTGGCGCGCTCGGCTCTTTGCGTCCTCGTACTGCTGGGCCGCCAGCAGCATCTCGCCCGCCGCGAGCTGCGCCGAGGAGTCGTCCGGCATGAGGTCCGCCGCCCGAACGAACTGGCCGAGAGCGTCGGTCCCCTGGTTGAGGCGGACGTACGTCTCCCCGAGCTTCATCCTCACCGGGCCGGCCTTGGGATCGGCCTGTATGGCCTTGCCGTATTCGATCGCGGCTTCCTTGAGCTTGCCCTCCTTGACGAACGCATCGCCGCGCTCGGTGGCGGCCTTTGCCACGGCCTCCGGGTTCTCCGAGCAAGCCGGCAGCAGGAGGAGCCAGGGAAGGACGAGTGCCGCGGCGCACAGGCGGATTCGAGGAGCCATCATGCCGATTATATCGGACGGAAAAGGAAAAGAGCCCTGAGGCACTTCCGTGCCTCAGGGCTCTAACTATCTTGTCGTTCAACCAGTTACAGGCTGAGACGACGGCGAATTGCTCCACCGAGGCCGAGCAGGCCGGTGCCGAGCAGCACCATCGAAGCCGGCTCCGGAACCGAGCGGATATTCTTGTCCTTGCTGATCTGGAACGTGCCGCCGCCGGCCAGCGAGAAGTCCCACTGGAACGCCCATGTCGCATCGCCAGGCCCGAAGCCGCTGTTGTCGCTCAGCGTCGTCGCGCTGCCGTCGATCAGGGAGTTGCGAATGCTCGGGTACCCGCCCGCCTGGTGGTGCGTTGCGGGCGGCGTCACGACCGTCTCGGCCAGGACGCACGTGCCGTCAACCTGCTGAACGGTGTTGGCATTGACGAACGTCGCCGTGTCGCCGCCAAGACCGCACAGGTCGAAGTCCGAGTACTGGAAGAAGTGCATGTCCAGCGCCGAACCGCCGTGGTTGAGGAGGGTGATCGTCTCCGCCATGTCGGAGGCGAGCGCGCCATTCGTGCCCCCGGTCAGCGTGTAGCTGACGTCGATCTCAAGGCCGTCCCTGGTGTTGCCGTACTGCAGGTCCAGGTGGCTCGCGATCGGCCCGTTGCTGAGCGATGAAGCGACGAGCGGCAGGGCGCTGATGGGGCTCTCCCCGCCAGTGCTGCCGATCCGATACCAGAACCACTGCTCGAACATGATCTCAGTGTTTCCGTTGATGGTCCAGCTGTTCATACCCATCGCGAAGTTCGTGTCGCTGCCGGTCTCATCCACCGTCGCGACGGAGTTGCGGTTGGTCATCGTGACGACCGCGGCGTTCGCCGAGTTCGCCACCAACACCAACCCAACAACCAGTGCACCGGCGGTCAGGATTCTTGCCAAACCCTTCATACTCGTGTCCTCCTTCGAGCCTCTTCGACTGTCCACGCGGACACCGGGACAGCCGGTGCCGGCCTGATAGAGTTTCGTCGGCCTTACTGTTAGCAAACTCACTGCCGACTCCATTTCGGGAGGCCGGTTGCATCGATTCCAG
>DATIWF010000044.1:0-11612 GCA_035519535.1 Vicinamibacterales bacterium
GGTGTACTCGAGGAACAGCAGGAAATTCGCGTCGACGCCGGCGGCGCGCAGGCTCTCGGCCGCGTCCTTCATGCCGTCTGCGACGTTCTTGCGGAAGAGTGCGAGGCCCTCGCCGCGCAGCGCCGATGCCTTCTTCTCCGCCTCGGCGCCAATCGTCTTGTAAGCCGCTTCGGCCTCGGCGTCCTTCGTCCGCTTGACGAGCAGCGCCGCGCCCTCGTTCGCGGCCGCGGCCAGCAGGTTCTTCGACGACACGACGCGCGCCATCGAGTCCATGATGACCTGGTCGAAGGTCATGTCCGTGATCTGGATGTCGCGCACCACCCAGCCCCACGCCGCCACGACCTCGTCCAGGTTCTTTTTCGTGTGATCGACGATCTCCGCACGCATCCCGAGAATGTCCGCCTGCTTCGTCGTCGCCACGAACTGGCGGATCGATCCGTCGATCGTGCGCTGCAGCGCGAGCTGGAACTCCCCCGCCGACGCGAAGCTGAACACGGCCTTCTTGATCGTCTCCTCGTCGGCCCCGGCCACGGCGTAGAGCACCATCGTCGCGAACTTGACGTTGGCCTGGTCCTGGGTGATCGCCTGAAACTCCATCTGCAGCGCGCGGTTCTGCAGCGACAGGCGCTGCGAGATCTTCTCCCAGGGCATCTTGATGTTCAGGCCTTCGCGCATGATGCGACGGAACTTGCCGAAGACCGTGACGACGCCCACGGTGGCCTGCGGGACGGTGCGGAAAATCGAGAACAGAATCAGGATCGCCAGGAAGACGACGACGGCCGTGATCGGATCCACAGGGAGCATGTGAGCCTCGCGGTCGGAAGGGATTGAACGGCGGGCAGACTGTCACGGCGGTCCGCCCGTGTCAAGGCGACCGCACTGGCGGCCACACCGGCGGCCTTTCGGACGACGCCCCACTGAGGCGCGGCGCCTCAGACGGTAAAATGGGTGATCCGTTCCGCTGATCTGTTGGCTATCCGTTCGCGACGTCGCTCCTGGTCGCGGCGGCCGTGACGTGCGTCTTCCGTATCGCACGCGGGGGCCGCCGGTCTTCGATGACGCGGACGCACGTCAGAGCGCCTGACGCCGTTGGTTGAGGAGGCGTGAATGAGACGGACCGGCTGGCGGCGGCGAGACGTTCTCAAAGCGCTGTCGGGCGCCGCCGCGATCGGCGCGGTCGCCGGCCGCGGGCGGCTCCGGGAGACGCAAGTGAAGTGGTCCTCGGGCACCGAGCCGCCCGATCTGAAGGCGCCGGCGAACGCGACCGACTGCCACCACCACATCTACGACGCACGATTTCCGGCGGCGCCGAACGCCGTGCTGCATCCGCCGGACGCGCTCGTCGAGGACTACCGCGCGCTGCAGCGGCGGATTGGGACCACGCGCAGCGTCATCATCCAGCCGTCCACCTATGGCACGGACAACAGCTGCGCGCTCGCAGCCCTGGCCGCGCTGGGCCCGGCGGCGCGCATGGTGGCGGTCGTCGACACCACCGTAGCCGACACCGATTTGAAGCGGCTCGACGGCCTGGGGGTGCGCGGCATCCGCTTCAATCTCGCGCAGGCGGGCGCGACGACGCCCGAGATGATCGAGCCGCTGGCCAGGCGCGTGGCGCCGCTCGGATGGCACATCCAGATCAACGCGTCGGCCGATCGCATCGGCGAGATCCTGCCGATCCTCGAGCGCGTGCCGACGCCGATCGTCTTCGACCATCTGGCGCACATTCCGCAGCCCGACGGGATCGCGCACCCGCTGTTCAGCCGGATCCTGGGGCTGCTTGCCACGGGCCGCACGTGGGTCAAGCTGTCGGGTGCGTACCTCGACTCGAAGATCGGCCCGCCGACGTACGAGGACACGAGCATCGTCGCGCGGACCTACGTCGCCGCGGTGCCGGAGCGCCTCGTCTGGGGCAGCGACTGGCCGCACCCGACCGAGCCGCTGGATCGGAAACCCGACGACGCGGTGCTGTTCGATCTGCTGACGGACTGGGCGCCCGACGCAAGCGTGCGCCAGCGCATTCTCGTCGAGAATCCGGCCGCACTCTATCGGTTCTGAGCTGGGACGACGCAGGCCGACGTCATTCGTTTCGAAGGACGACGATCGGATCGACCGCGCTCGCCCGTCGCGCCGGAACGAAGGCCGCCGCGAGGGCGGCCGAGACAAGCACGCCCACGGCGAAGACCATGACCGCCGGATTCGCGGGCGCGACATCGAAGACGAGGTTGCGGACCAGCCGCGCGAGGCCGAGCGCCGCGACGACGCCCAGGACGCCGCCAATCGCGGCCAGTCGAACGCTCTCGCCCAACACCAGGCGCATCACGCGCCGGGCGTCCGCGCCCAGCGCCACCCGGATGCCGATTTCGTGGGCGCGCGCCGACACGGCGTATGACATGACGCCGTACACGCCGACTGCCGCGAGCAGCAGCGCCGCGCCCGCAAAGACCGCCAGCATCGTCGCGTGGAACCGCGGGCGCGTCAGCGCGTCGTCCGACCGCTCGTCGAGCGTCATGACGTCGTGGATCGGCAGGCTATGGTCCACCGACGCCACGGCCTCGCGCATCGCCTGCACGAGCGCGGCGCGGCTCATCCCGTCCGCTTTGACCATCACCATCGTGTCCGGGTACGCGAACTGTTTGTAGGACGTGTAGAAATCCCAGGCCGGCGGGTCGTCCACCGCGCCGTACTTTACGTCGGCGACGACGCCGACGATCTCCACCGGATTGGCGGGATCGGTGAAGCCCGTCGCCGAGCCAAACCAGACGTGCTTCCCAATCGGGTTCTCGCGCGGCCAGAACTGCGAGGCCGCGCGTTCGCCAATGACGGTCACCGGCGGCCGACCCAGGCGATCGCCCTCCTCGATCGTTCGTCCGCGCAAGACCGGAATGCCCAGCAGCCGGAAGTAGTCGGCCGAGATGTAGTGCCGTTCGACGACCGGCGGCAGACCCGACGCCGGCTCACCCGGAACGTGGAGCGTCGTTCGCGCGCACGAACTGTTGAGCGGCGTGCATCGGTTGACGGCCGCCATGGTCACGCCCGGCGCCTGCTGGATTCGCGTCAGGAATCGCTCGATCGTCGCCGGTCCGCTTTCAGGCGTGTAGCGCGAGGCCGGCGGTGCGATGCGGAACGTCAGGACGCCGGCCGGGTCGAAGCCGGCGCGCAGCTTCTGCAGGCCGACGAAGCTCGCCACGAACAAGCTCGCGCCCGCGACGAGCAGCACCGCCACGGCGATTTCTACGACGACGATCGCCCCGAGCACGCGCGAGCGGCCCGACGTCGTTCGCGGATCCTCGCGCAGCGCCGCCAGCAGGTTCGTACGCATGGCTGAGACGGCCGGCGCGGCGCCGAACAGGACGCTCGTCAACAGCGTCGCGATCACCGCGAACGCGAGCACTGTGGCATCGATCGACGGCACCGCAAAGCCCGAGAGCTGCTGGTAGCCGGTCTGCGTGGAGGGAAGGGCGCTCGGCGCGGCGAGCACCACGATGCGGGTGCCCCAGACCGCGACGAGGGCGCCCAGCAGGCCGCCCGCCGTCGCGAGCACGACGCTTTCGGTCACCAGTTGGCGAACGACGCGCCCGAGGCCGGCGCCAAGCGCGCCGCGCACGGCGAGTTCCCGGCGGCGATCGCGCATGCGCGCCATGAGCAGGCTCGCGACGTTCGCGCACGCGATCAGGAGCACGCAGGCAATCGCCGCGAGCAGCAGCAGCGCCGACCGCCGTCCCGCCGGATCGACACGCGCATCGTCGACCGCGAGAACTCGCCCGCCCCACACCGCGGTCACGTCCGAGCCGGTCGCATCGAGTGCGGCGACCCGCGGGCCGATCAACGCCATCTCCGCGCTGGCCGCGGCTTCCGTCACGCCGGGCTTGAGCCGCCCGACCGCCCCAATGAAGTGCTGCGGCGTCGTCAGGTAGTCCGCGTACGTCAACTTGGGCGCCATCGCGGTCGGCAGCCAGATGTCCGCGCGGCCGCTCAGACCGGCGAAGCCCTCCGGCATGATGCCGATGATCGTCAGCGGCACGCCGTTGACGGCGAGCGTGCGCCCGACCGCTGCCCCGTCGGCACCAAGATGCGCCCGCCAGAACCGCGCGCTCACGAGCAGGACGGGATGCGCGCCCGGGTCCGTGTCCTCGTCGGGCTGGAACAGCCGGCCTGCCGTGACCCCGACGCGCAGGAGGTCGAAATAGGCCGTCGACACGATCTCACCGTCGATCTGCTGCGGGTCAGGCGCCTCGACCGACAGGCTCGTCCGACTCATCGTCGCCACGGCCTCGAACGAGGTGGCTTGCGCCATCAGCGCGCGGATCTCTCGATTCGAGAAGCGCACGCGATCGTCGCTCCCGCCCGCCGAGGCGCGCGTCAGGTACAGCATGACGATCCGGCCCGGCTCCTCGAACGAGACCGGCCGCAACAGGGCGGCATAGACGACGCTGAACATCGTCGTCGTCGAGCCGATGCCGAACGCGAGCGTGAGGACGGCCAGCAGCGCCGCGCCGCGCATGCTGCGCAGCGTGCGCACCGCGTACAGGACGTCCTGGAGGAGCGCCGCCATGGTCTGACGAAGACAGACGAGTCGTCACCGGGAGCGTTAACGGCCCGGGATCGAGCGCCATATTATGATGGCGCCGTGTCTCGATCCGGAACGGCGGCCCGCGCCGTCAACATCGGGGATTTGAGGCGGGCGGCGGCGCGACGGCTTCCGCGGGCCGTGTTCGACTACATCGACGGCGGCGCGGACGCGGAGGTCACCCTGCAGGCCAACTGCCGCGTGTTCGACACCATCGCCTTCCGTCCGCGCTCGGCGGTCGCCACGCCCAGCGTCGACCTGCGGACGACCGTCCTCGGCTTGCCGATTTCGATGCCGCTCATCCTCGCGCCCGTGGGCAGCAGCCGGCTGTTTTTTCCGCGCGGTGAAGAAGTCGCGGCGCGCGCGGCCGGCCTGGCCGGCACGATCTACACCCTGTCGACGCTGTCCGGCTGCCGGCTCGAGGACGTCGCCGCCGCGTCCACGGGCAAGGTCTGGTATCAGCTGTATCTGCTGGGCGGTCGCGACGCCGCGCTCGGCGCGATCGAGCGCGCGCGGAACGCGCGCTTCTCTGCGCTTGTCGTGACGATCGACACGCCCGTCGCCGGCCTCCGCGAGCGCGACGTGCGCAACGGCGTGAAGGCGCTTGCGTCGCGCAGGCTCCTGACGATGCTCCCGCACGTGCCGCAGCTCCTCGCGCGGCCTCGCTGGCTTGCCTCATTTCTTGCCGACGGCGGGTTGATGGACTTCCCCAACGTCGTCGTGCCGGGGCAGGGCCCGATGCCGTACGCCGACGTCGGCGCAGCGCTCGAGCAGTCGATGGTCAGCTGGTCCGATCTGCGCTGGATTCGCGACGCGTGGCGCGGCCCGATCGTGATCAAAGGCGTGCACACGGCCGACGACGCCCGGCAGGCGGTCGACGCGGGCGCGAACGCGGTCGTCGTCTCCAACCACGGCGGCCGCCAGCTCGACACGGTCGCACCGACGCTGCGGGTGCTGCCGGAAGTCGTCGCGGCCGTCGGATCGCACGTCGAGGTCCTGCTCGACGGCGGCGTCCGGCGAGGCGGCGACGTCGCGAAGGCCGTCTGCCTCGGCGCCCGCGCGGTTCTCGCCGGGCGCGCGTACGCGTACGGCCTCGGCGCGGCCGGCGGCGAGGGCGTGGCCAGAGCGATCGATATCCTGCGCACCGATCTGACCCGCACGCTCAAGCTGCTCGGATGCGCGTCCGTCGCCGACCTCGACGCGTCCTTCATCGGCGTCCCCGCCGACTGGCCGGCGTTCGCGCGCGCGCCTACTTCGTCCCAGCCCGCACGAGTGTCATGAAGTTCGACTCGGCCAGGCGGGAGGGATGCACCTCACCCGCCAACCCGAAGAACCGGCAGAAGCTCATGATGAGCGGCCGCCACTTCTGGGGATCGATGTGCGGCCGCGGCCCGGGTCCGGTGAGCAGCGCCTCGTCGACGTGCAGCTGTTCGATGTGCACCTCAATCGCGTTCGCGTTGACGTTCTTGCCGAACGGCCGGATGTCGTGGACGACGCCTTCCATCTGAACCGGACACTCCCGGATCCGCGGCGGCGAGACCGCGAGTGATGGCATGGCCGTGAGCCCCGCGGCGCCGAACTTGTCCCGCTCGAATCGGTAGCCCCATTCCCGTTTCTTCTCAGGCACCGGATGCCGTCCCGTCGTCATCGCGAGCCGGTCGACGTTCGACACGAGAAACTCCGACGGCAGGTTGACGACGCACTCGCGTGACCGGATGAGATTCTCGGAGGTCTGGCCCATGGCGCCGAGCCCGAGCATGCAGCTCCACCCGAGCCACCACACCGAGGACATGGGCGCGATATTGGGTGAGCCGTCCGCATTGAGCGTCGAGATGAGCGCGACGGGCGTGCCGAAATACAGGATTGTGGGTTCGATCGTCCGGTGCATGCCGGCCACTGTAGATGCCGGCGCGCCCCGCCCGCTATCCGGTTTGCGACATCAAACTCCGTGCTAGAGTCTCCGGTCGTGGAGCCGCTCGGCACGCAGGTCGCCGTGCTCTTCGTGCTCGCGATGCCCATCGCGTGCGTCGCCTGGACGATCACGCACGAGGAGGTCTTCCGCGAGCCGCGCGAGTTGTGCGTGAAGTACAGCAAGACGTGCCGGCGGCTGGTCCAGCGGAAGTTCTTCTATCTCTTTACCTGCGAGTACTGCTTCAGCCACTGGGTGACGGCGCTCGCGCTCGTCCTGACGCGCTTCAAGCTCGTCTACCCGGACTGGCGCGGCTTCGTCATCGCCGGCTTTTCACTCGTCTGGATCGCCAACTTCTACATGAGTGCGTTCGGCCGCCTCCGGCTGGAGATCCGCGAGGAGCGGCTCGAGATCGAGGACCTCGAGGGCGATCTGGCCGAAGAGCAGGCCGAGCGTCGGGAGCGCGCGAAGCAGCAGCGCGCCCGCGCCGGCTGGGGACGCTGAGGCCGGCGGAGCGCAGCCCGCGGGCAGCGGCCTAGCGCGGCTCCGCCAGGGCAATCGCGAGCAGCACGATCTGCTTCGTGCCGTTTCTCGCCGATTCGATGTCCGCCCATTCGGAGAGCGAGTGCTGATTGCCGCCGAGCGAACGTCCGATCGCGACGGACGGCACCTTGTGCACGACGCCGACGTTCGCGTCGGTTGAGCCCGTCGCGGCCGGGACGCCGTTGGGAGTGATCTTCACGCCCAGGTACTTCAGGACGTCCACGGCGGTCTGCACGACAGGATGCGCCAGCCGATCCGCGAGATTCTCCGGACGCCCACCTGCCTCGGATTTCTGGATGAACTCCCGCGCGAACGTCACCTTCTGCGCCGTCGCCGCCGCCTGGCACTTGGCGACGATCTGCGCGTCGAGCTGATTCAGCAGCGCCGGGTCCACGGTGCGCAGATCGACCGTGAACCAGGCCTCCGGCGCGATGGCGTTGACGACGGTCCCGCCGCCCAGCATGCCGACGTTGTAGATCGCCGTGACCGGCGCGTTCTCCGGCGGCAGCGGCACCGTGTAGATGTCGGCGATGCACTGTGCCGCGGCGCGGGCCGGGTGCGGCTGACCGCGCGAGGCGAGCGTGTGCGCGCCAGGCGCGGAGAACTTCATCTTCGACCAGTAGATCCCGAGCGCGCCGTAGTCCACCGCGCCGAGCGGGGCATCGACCGCAACGATCATGTCTGCCACCTTCGGGTGGTGGTCGAACCAGTAGTACATCCCCTTCAACCCGAGCTCTTCCTGGACGGTGAACAGCGCGATGAGGTCGCCTTTGGTCGTGATCTTCGCCGCGTCGAGCGCGCGGAGCATCTGCAACAGCTCGACGTCGGACGGCGTGTCGTCGAAGATCCCCGGCGCGTGGAGCGTCCCGTCGCCGGGCCGCTTCACCGTGAGATCCGTGTCCATGGGGTGCACGGTGTCCATGTGCGCGGCGAAGACGATCGTTGGTCCACCGCCCGCGCCGGCCCGCCGCGCCATGACGTTGCCGATGCCGTCGGTCGCCGGCGTGAGGCCGAGCTTCTCGAGCTGGCCGCGGATGTAGGCGGCGCGCTTCTGCTCGTGGGTCGAGAGCGCGGGAATCTGGGTCAGCGTGATCCACTCGGCGACCTGCGCCTCGAAGTGCTGATCGACGTACGCGATCGCCTGCTTCACGTCGGCGCGCTCGGCCAACGCAGGCGAGAACTTCGACGTCCCGGACTGCCCCGCCAGCACGGCACCGACGGCCAGCACGACAGCAACGACGGCAGCGGGTCTCATGGCGCTCAGGATACCTCGCAGGCGGTCCGGCTGGACGACGCGCGTAAGCGGTTTACGCGGGCGGTAAGCACGACCGTTGTGCGGGTGAATTCGGGCGCATTCCCGCCTGGCCCCGGCCTTGCACAGCCGGATCTCCGGCACCAGAACCTCGGAGACCATGGAATGAAATCGTCAGTCCTGTCAGGAGTGCTCGCGGCGGCCGCGCTCTCGCTGGTCCTTGCGGCCTGCGGCAGCAGCGGGGGCGGCGACAGCTCGCCCGCGGCACCGTCCAACTCGTCGCCGTCGAACGTCACGCTCATCACGATCCTCGGCGAAAAGGGCGCCGGCTCGTTCACACCCAACCCGGCGCCCAGCGGGGTCAACAGCCTGGAGTTCAAGAACACCGATACCGAGACCCACCACATCGTGGCGAACGACAACTCGTTCGACTCGGGCGACATCCTGCCCGGCGCAACGAGCAAGGTCGTGAGCATGAGCACGGATGGCACGAACTACCACTGCACGATCCACCCGCTGATGATCGGCGCGGTGAATGCGAGCAGCGGCGCGCCGCCGGATTGCCGCGGCGCGTACTGCCTGCCGTAGCCTCAGAACAGGCCGCTTCGGCGCAGGGTGTTCAGCACGTCGTAGCTGATCACCGCGTCGAAGCGGCGGCCAATCGGCACCGTGTACGACCCGGCGAAGGCCTTGGTCGCGTAGACCGAGGCGCTGATCGGGCCGTAGAGCTGGACCGTCCCGATCGCGAAAACCCGGCGGCCGATCAGCATCCGATCGGCGTTCCACCCGCCGTAGTACTGATCGACGGTGACGTACCCGCCTTGAATCGTCGCTCGCCCGGTCACCGATCGGTCCGCCCACACGCCGAACCCGTTGGCCGCACGATCGTTGACGCGGCAGTACTGCTCGTAGCGAATCGTGCGGACGAGCGCCGTCTTCTGGAGGTGCACGGTCACGGCTGCTCGCAGGATGTCCGCACCGGTCTGGCGGTTGTACTCGACCGAGCCGGCCACGGTCTTCCCGAAGTGCTTGAGACCCAGCACCTGCGTGTAGTTCGCGTTGGTCAGCCCGTTCCAGCGGTCGCTCACCTTCGGCGAGCCGACCGGCCCGATGCCCGCGCGCGTGACGGTGATTTCGTCGAGGTACAGATCCTGTGGGCGGCGAACGCTCACCCGCTCGCCCATCAGGTACCCGTCATCGTCATAGGTCGTGAACTCGTCAGCCTCGCCGCGGTTGATGTAGATCCCGCCGTACTGGATCTCGAGGCCTGTGACCGGCGCGGCCGAGGCGTACAGCTGTTTCAGCGAATTCGTGCCGTCGAACGTCGTGTTGTTGCCGACGCCCCAGTTGTTCCAGCTGCTGACAAACGACGTGCCGCTGAAGTACCCGAAGTTGATCGTGTAGCGCTTGTGCGCGTCGAGATTCACGCGCCCGCGGAACGCGTCCTTGTACTGGAGCTGGTCCGACGTCGTGACGCTCCGACTCGACTCGATGAAGCGGTACCTCGTGTAGACCGTGAAGGTCTGCAGGTCGAACCAGCGTCGGAGCGGCGGCTCGGCGGGCGGCTTGGGCGCCGGGTTCTGCGCGCGCGCGGGTGACGCGGCCCACAGACATCCCCCGAGCAGGGCGGCGACTAACGCGTGACGACTACGCATGGGGCCGCGATCGTATCATCGGGCCAGGCGGCGGTGTCGTCGCGGCCGGCGGCGAGGACCGCGCGCACGCCGGGATCGAACAGGTCGCGCAGAGCAGGCGGGAAACAAAAAAGGGACCCGGGCTTGGAAGCCCGGGTCCCTATCGTGCCGTCTTACATCCCGCAGGGGTCGGCGGGTCTGGTGGACGACTCTCGGCGTCAGAACACGAACTGCGCGCCGATGCGGAACACGCGCGGCGGCACGATCGCCGTCGGCGCGTTGTAGTTCGCACTCGACAAGCTGTTGCTCGAGAACGACGTGATCGTGTTGATGTTGAACACGTTGAACGCGTCGAACATCACCTTCAGGCGGTTCTTGCCGCCCCGGAACGTGAACACCTTCTGCGCCCCGAGGTCGAGGAGCTTCGTCGGTTGGAGCCGCGTGGTGCCTGCCGGCTGGAACGTGAACTGCGGACTGTTGCCATACGAGATCGTCGTGGCTTGGCCCGACGAGTTCACGCCACCATAAGCTGTCCGGATTCCATTGACGGTCACCGTGCGGTTCGCCCCGTCGATGACGTTGAGGTTGCCGGAGAAGTTCACCCCATACGGCAGCGCATACGTGCCGCTGACCTTGATGAGGTACCGCGCGATCGTGCTGTGCCCGTCGGTGAACTCCACGCCCGTCGGGTTCGTGTACGTCCCGAGCACGTTGTAGCCCGGGTTCGTCTGCAGCGTGGCCGACGCGTTCATCTGCCACCGGTTGCTGAACCGCTTGTTCAACGTCGGGATCACGGCCTGGTAGACGTTGTAGCCCAGGTTGGTGATCGTGATCGAGCCGATCCCCGACGGCCGCATGCAGCCCTGGCAGATCTGGTAGTACGGCGCGACGATGCCCGTGACCGGATCCGTGTAGTACTGCGGCCCGACGTAGATCTGCGACAGCGGGAACTGCGACGACCCCGGCTGATACCCGGCGAGGTAGGACGCCGTGCCCTGGTCGTACTTGCGGTACACGTAGTCGACGCCGATCGCGAGGTTCGGGATCAGCTCGTGCTGCACGCCCGTGATGAACTCGCGCGTCCGCGACAGTTTCGCATCCTTGCTCACGGCGTTGCCCGACGCCGTGAAGATGCCTGTGTTGATGTCGAACCGGGAGCTGCTCGACGAGGGTTGGCCAATGAGCTCACCGGACTGGATGAACTGGTCCAGGTTCGAGTCCACCCAGCACCCCGTTTGCGAGGCATCGCAGGCGCCGCTGCTCAGATTCGGCCCCCAGGTCAGCGCCGGCTGATCGAACAAGCCGCCGAGCGAGTTGGCGAGCGTGATCTTCGTCGCGTAGTAGAGCGAGTAGCTCGCGTGGATGGACGTCTTCCCGTTGCCCATCAGGTCGTAAGTCGCCGACACGCGCGGCGCCCACACGCTGAACGACGGCAGCTCTTCCATGATCGGCTGGCCGTCGGCCCCCACGATCACCTTGCCCGTGTTCGGGTCGAGCACGGTCGACTGATTGGTCGGCTCGTCGCACTGGCTCGGCAGGAGGTCCGGCCGGATCGGGTTGTTCGGCACGCACCCGCCCAGATACTTCGACGTCTGCCAGTCGTACCGCACGCCGCCCTGCAGGCGCAGCCGGCCGCGGCTGTAGCCGTCCTGGAGGTAGCCGTTGTACGTCCACCAGTCGTTGTTCAGCAGCTGGTCGCGGTAGAGC
>DATIWF010000045.1:0-52212 GCA_035519535.1 Vicinamibacterales bacterium
GCCGACGTTCACCGGCTTCCCGCTCGGCGTCACCTCTGGCACGTACACGCACACCTACGACACGAGCCTGGCCTCGGCGTGGAACCCGTCATTCGTCACCGCCAACGGCTCCATCGCGGGCGCGGAGGCCGCGTTGGCCGCCGGGCTGGCCAACGGCCGGGCGTACCTGAACATCCACACGAATGTGTTCCCGGGCGGTGAGATCCGCGGGGTGCTCGTGACGCCTGAGCCTGCCACGCTGTCGCTGCTCGGTCTCGGCCTGGGCGCCGCGGCGCTGCGGCGCCGGCGCGCGCGGTAGTCTTGGCGCTCTTCACGCCCGAGCTCGGACCCTACCTCGACGGCCTCGTTCCCGCGCGCCATCCCGAGCTCGCGAAGATGGAGGCCGTCGCCGCGAAGGCCGACTTCCCGATCATCGGGCCAGCCGCGGGGCAGTTGTGCTACCTCATCACGCGGCTCACCGGGGCGCGGTCGGTGTTCGAGCTGGGCTCCGGGTTCGGCTACTCGACCGCGTGGTTCGCCCGAGGCGTCTCTGAGAACGGCGGCGGCGTGGTCCATCACACCGTGTGGGACGAAGGGCTCTCCGCCCGAGCGCGCCTGCACCTCGCGGCCCTCGGCCTGGAGCCGATCGTGCGGTTCCACGTCAGCGAAGCCGTCGAGGCGCTGCGCCAGGCGGCGGGTCCGTTCGACCTCATCTTCAACGACATCAACAAAGAGGGATACCCGGCGTCATTGCCCGTCATCAAGTCACGGTTGAAGGCGGGCGGCGTGCTCATCACCGACAACGTGCTGTGGAGCGGCAGGATCTTCGACCCGGCCGATCGCTCCAAGGACACGGAGGGCATTCGCGAGTTCACGCGCCTCGTGACGAGCGACCCCGACTGGACCGTGAGCGTCATCCCCATCCGGGATGGCGTGCTGGTGGCGCGTAAGACGGCGTAGAATCAGCGCCCATGCGCGCCTTGCCGATCGCTCTCGCATCCGCCCTGGTGATCACCGTCCCGCTCGTGTCCGCGCCCGCGCCGCCCGCCGCGGGGTCGTCGCCAACGATTGACGATCTCATCTCGCTCAAGCGCGTGACGGGCTCGCCGGCGATCTCGCCCGACGGCAGGTTCGTGGCGTACACCGTGCGCGAGACGAACTGGGACGATGACCGGTACGAGACGGAGATCTGGCTGGCGGACGTAGCGGCGGGCACGACGCGCCAGTTGACCAACGCGCCGAAGTCGAGTGGGGCGCCGGCGTGGTCCCCGGACGGGCGCCGGATCGCGTTCAGTTCGGATCGCTCCGACAAGCGGCAGATCTATCTGATCGACCCGGCCGGCGGGGAAGCCGTGAAGCTCACGTCGAGTGAGGACGGCGTCGGAGGCTTCCGGTGGTCGCCGGATGGCGCGTCGATCGCCTTCACGGCCGTGGACCCGCAGACCGACGCGCTCAAGACGCGAGAGAAGACCTTCGGTCAGTTCGACGTCATCGGCCAGGAGCACCGGATGTCGCATCTGTACGTGATCGACGTCGCGTCGAAGGCGGTCCGCCGTTTGACGACGGGCGACTTCACGGTCGGCAGCTTCAGCTGGTCGCCGGACGGCAGGTCGATTGCCTTCGACCATCGGATCAACAGCGACAACGCGAACGGCGGAACGGCAAATATCTCGGTCGTGTCCGTCGCGGGCGGCGCCGTGCGCGCGATCGTGACCCAAGACGGACCCGACACCAACCCCATCTGGTCGCCCGACGGATCGCGCATCGCGTTCGAGAGCAAGATGGCGAATCCGTCCTACTTCTACACGAACACCGTGATCGCGGTCGTGCCGGCCGCCGGCGGGTCGATCGAGCCGCTCTCGTCGGCGTTCGACGAGGATCCGTCGATCGAAGCGTGGAAGGCGTCCGGGCTGTTCTTCTCGGCGTCGCAGCGCACCAGCAGCTATCTGTATCGGCTCGATCCGGCGACGAAAGCGGTGAGGAAGATCGCGCCGGCCGACGGCTGGATCGGCCAGGGATTCAGTCTGAGCGCGACGGGCGACGTCGCTGCCTTCGCCGGATCGAACGCGACGCACTTTCCCGAGGTCTACGTGTCGGGGCCTGGCGCGACGCCGGCGCGCGCGTTGACGAATCTCGGCGCGCAGGTGGCGGCCTGGGCGCAGCCGGCGCGCGAGGTCATCACCTGGAAGAGTCAGGACGGCGCGACGATTGAAGGCGTGCTCCACAAGCCCGCCGGCTTCCAGGCCGGCAAGCGGTATCCGCTGCTCGTCGTGATCCACGGCGGGCCGACGGGCGTGTCGCGGCCGGTGCCGTTTCAGAGCACGAGCACCTACCCGATCGACGTGTGGCTGGGCCGGGGCGTGCTCGTCCTCGAGCCGAACTACCGCGGCAGCGCGGGCTACGGCGAGAAGTTCCGCGCGCTCAACGTGCGGAACCTCGGTGTGGGCGACGCGTGGGACGTCCTCTCGGGCATCGACGCGCTCATCGGACAGGGCCTGGTCGATCCCAATGAGGTCGGCGCGATGGGCTGGAGCCAGGGCGGCTACATCTCGGCGTATCTGACGACGCACGACAGCGCACGCTTCAAGGCGATTTCGGTCGGCGCGGGCATTTCGGACTGGATGACGTACTACGTCAGCACCGACATCACGCCGTTCACGATCCAGTACCTGAAGGCGACGCCGTGGGACGACCCGGCGATCTACGCGAAGACGTCGCCGATGACCTACATCAAGGGCGCCAGGACGCCGACGCTCATTCAGCACGGCGCGACCGATCAGCGCGTGCCGCCGCCCGACGCGTTCGAGCTCTACCGCGGTTTGCTCGACCAGCACGTGCCGACGAAGCTCGTCATCTACCGCGGATTCGAGGGCGTCGGACACGGGCCGTCGAAGCCGAAGTCGAGCCGCGCGGTGATGACGCACAACCTCGAGTGGTTCGATCAGTACTTCTTCACGGACCAGAAGGCGGGGCGGCGGCAGGCCCCGAGCCCCAGGCCCTGAGCTCAGAGCGGCAGGCCTTGACCCCCCGCCGCGCGGCCGCGCTGTTCGTACTGCTGGCCGTCGTTCACACGTGGCCGCTCTCGAGCGCGCCCTGGCGGCAGTCGCTGAACTACCACGCGGACGCGGAGCTGAACGCGTGGATCATCAGCTGGATCGCGCACATCCTGCCGGCGTCGCCGGCGCATCTGTTTGACGCCAACATCTTCTCGCCGGAGCGCGGGACGCTCGCATACTCCGAACCGCTGCTGGCGCCCGCGCTTCTCGTCGCGCCGGTCCGGTGGCTCGGCGGGTCACCGGTGCTCGCGTTCAACCTGCTGACGATCTTCGGGCTCGCGCTCACCGCGTGGACCGCGTGGTTCGTCGCATGGCGCTGGACGGGATCGGCCGGCGCGGCGCTCGTGGCCGGATCGCTGGCGGCGTTCAACGTGCACGTGCTGACGCGGCTGGCGCACCCCGCCGCGACCCAGGCGTGGGCCCTGCCGCTCGCGTGGTACTTCGCGGACGGGCTGGGGGACCGCGCCGGGCTCCGCGCGGCCGCGGCGCTGGCGCTCTGCGTCGCGCTGACGGCCGCGACGTCGATCTATCTGCTGGCTTTTGCGGGCGTCATCGTGCTGGTGGTCGCAGTCACCGGTGCGCGTCGGCTCCCGTCGCTCGCCTGGATCGCTGGCGCCAGTGCGGCCGGCCTGCTGCCGGCCGCCCCTGTCCTCTGGCCGTATGTACGATTCGCCGCGGAAGGCAACACGCGTCCGATCGAGGTGGTGGCGCAGTTCTCGGCATCGCCCGCCGGGTACCTCGCGACGACCGGCTGGCTGGAAGCGGCGGTGACGCACCGCTTCTTCACGAACGACGTGAACGTGTTCTTCGCGGGCGTCGCTGCGCTGGGACTGGGCGCCATCGGGCTTGCGACTGCCGGTCGCGCCGATCCGACGTCGCGCCGGCGGCTCGCGGCCATGATCCTCATAGCCATTGTCGGGGTCGCGCTGTCCTTCGGTCCGGCCACGTCGGTCTATCGCGGACTCTACGCCTGGGCGCTGCCCCTGCGCGGCCTGCGTGCTGCGGCACGATTCGGCTACCTGTACCTGCTAGCCGTCGCGTTTCTCGCGGCGTACGGGCTCGCATGGCTCGAGCGCCGCATGGCGACGCTGCGTTGGGCGGCACCCGCAGTCGTGGGCGCGGCGATGCTGTTCGTCGGCGTCGAAGCCTGGCAGGGTCCCGTCCGCACGGTGCCATTCACGGGCGTGCCGGCCATCTACCAGGTTCTCGCTGAGTCATCCGAGCCGGTCGAGCTGGTCGAGCTGCCGTTCTACCCGCCCGAGGCCGTCTTCGAGAACGGCGAGTACGTCTTCAACTCCACGTCGCATTGGCGGCCGCTCATGAATGGGTACAGCGGCTTCACGCCCGACTCGTACCGCCGGCGCGCCGCCGCGTTTTGGTTCTTCCCGGAGTCGTGGGCGATCGACGCCATCAAGCGGGAAGGCGCCACACACGTCATGGTGCATCTCAGGAAGTTCACGCCGGACGAAGCCGCGAACATCGAGCGGGTGCTGGCCGATCGGCACGACCTGCAGCTGGTGGCGGCCGACCCGCTGGGCGATCGCCTGTATCGCGTGGTGCGCTAGGGGCGCGACCGCACGGTGAGCTGGCCGCGCAGACGGATATCTTTCGACGACGCGCCGATCATGATCCGGAACGCGCCCGGCTCGACGACCCACGTCATGTCGCGGTCGAGCATCCGGAGCTCGGCGGGCCCGAGCTCAAACGTCACCGTCGTGGCCTGGCCGGGGTCCAGATGCACGCGCCGGAAGCCCTCGAGCTGCATCACCGGCCGCGCGACCGACGCGAGCAGATCCCGGAGATAGAGCTGCACGACCTCGTCGCCCGCGCGCGTTCCTGCGTTCCTGACGGCACAGCGAACCGTTGCCGTCGACGACGCGCTCATCTCCGCGGGGAGCACCTCGAGATCCGAGTACTCGAACGTCGTGTAGCTCAACCCGAATCCAAACGGAAAGAGCGGCTGACCCGTGAGGTCCGCGTAGTCGTCGCCGCGCCCGGTCGGCTTGTGGTCGTATGAAAGGGGCAACTGGCCTTCGGCGATGGGGAACGTGATCGGCAGGCGTCCGGCCGGATTGGCGCCGCCGAACAACACGTCGGCGACGGCGTCGCCGCCAGCTTCCCCCGGATACCACGCGTCGATCACGCCGCCCACCCGATCGAGCCAGGCGGACATGGTGATCGCACTGCCGCCGATCAGCACCACGACGGTCGGCGTACCCGTGGCGGCAACCTGCTGGATCAGCGCCTCCTGCCTGCCCGGCAGCGCCAGGATCGCCCGATCGCGAAACTCGCCCTCCTCGACGCCCGCCACGACCACGGCGATGTCGCTCTGCTTCGCGATCGCGACGGCGTCCTCGATCTGGCGGGTCGAGTCGTCCGTCACGCCCCCGTCCCACACCAGCTTCAGACGCGCATTGCCCGTCGTCTCGAAGTACTCCAGCCGGATCGAGTGCGTCGTGCGTGGAGCGAGCGTCACGTCCGCCAGGCGCCGGCCGTACGACTGCTTCTTCCAGTCGTCGATCAGGATTCGATCGTCGAGATACAAGCGGTAGCCGTCGTTGCCCTCGATGCCGAGGCGCGTCGCGCCGGACGCCGGCGCCGTGATCGAGCCCGTCCATCGCGCCGAGTACCAGTCGAACGGGATGCCGCGACCGGGCGAGTTGAGCGTCCACTGAAAGCTCATCCGCGCGTCGGTCCGCGAAAGCGCCGGCGGGCCTTCGAGCCGCGGGTTGGCGAAGTACTCGCCTGACAGGCCGCGGACCTGCTGGCCGCCGGCCGCGGTCGAGAGCGCCTCGGCCGGGACGACGTCGACGTCGTGGATCGTGCGGCCTGGGCCGGGCCCGAAACGCACGGTCGTCGAGGACGAGACGGCATGCCGGATGCCCTCGAGGATCGAGACGACGGCGTTGCCGCGGGCGCTGTAGCCGCCGAGGCGCGCCTCCTGCGCATCCGCGCCAATCACCGCGATCGACCGCGTCGTCGTCGCCAGCGGCAGCAGGTGGGCGTCGTTCTTCAGCAGCACGATCGACGCGCGTGCGGCTTCGCGCGCGAGCGCCCGGTGCGCGGCGCTCCCGTTCGACGCGGCGGCGGCCTCGGCGTCCACGTACGGGCGCTCGAAGAGACCCATCTCGAACTTGACGCGCAGCACGCGCGACACGGCGGCGTCGATCTGCGCGACGGGCACCAGCCCCTGCTGCACGGCCGCGAGATACGGCCGCTGCTGGCCGTAGGACGACTGGAACACGACGTCGAGCCCGGCGGCGAACGCGTCCCTGGCGGCCGTGCCGGTGTTTGCCTCGGTCAGGTGCAGGACGGTCGCCCCGCTCGTCGCCGAGGCGTCGGAGATCACGAATCCGCGAAACGCCCACTCGCCCTTGAGGACGTCGGTCAGGAGATGCCGGTTCTGCGTGGCGGGCTGGCCGTCGACCGAGTTGTAGGCCGTCATCACGGACCGCGCGCCCGCGTCGAGCGCGGCCTGAAACGGCGGAAAGTACCGCTCGGCGAGCAGCCGCGGATCGTGGTCGATCGGATAGCTGTCGCGTCCGCCCTCGCCGGCGTTCGCGACGAAATGCTTGGGCGTGGCGACGATCCCGGCGTGTTCGAACGCGCCGACGAACGCCCGGGCCATCGCTGACGCGAGATACGGGTCCTCGCCGTAGGTCTCTTCGACGCGGCCCCACCGTACGTCGTCCGCGATGTTCACGACGGGCGAGAGGACCTGACGAATGCCGCGCGACTTCGTTTCCTCGGCGATGGCGCTCGCCACCCGCGACAGCAGCGCCGGGTCCCAGGCGGCCGCCAGGCCGATCGCCTGCGGGAACATCGTCGCGCCGTCGCGCGCGAGACCGTGGACGGCTTCCTCGAAGGGGATGATGGGGATGCCGAGCCGCGTCCGCTCCACGAAGTAGCGCTGAATCGCGTTGATTCGCAAGGCGTGCGCGCGCGCGATCGCCGCGGGCGACGCGTCGACCGGCGGCGCGGGCGATCCGAGGCCGATCTGCAGGCCAAAGATGCCATGCGAGTAGTCGTTGGCGGGGTTGTCGAGATCACCGGGGATCATGAACAACTGCCAGAACTTCTCCTCGAGCGTCATGCGGCCAAGGAGGTCTCGCACGCGATCGTCCACCTGGCGCGTCGGATCGCGATAGGGCGGTGCGGCCGCCTGGCTCGACATCAGCAGCCAGAACGCGCAGGCCGGAAGGATCAGGCGGCGCACGAGCACGGCTCGACTGTGCCACAATCTGCCGTATGACGAGACGACTTTCTCGCGAGATGGCAGCGGTCACGCTGGCGCTGTTGGCTGCGGCGACGCTGGTTCCGGCGGCGCTGGACGCCCGTCAGGGGCGCGGACAGCAGTCGCCCAACCTCCAACAGGCGACGCAGCTGATGCGGGCCGGCAAGACAGCCGAGGCGCTCGCCGCCGTGCGCGCGGAGCTGAAGACGAATCCGGCCTCCCTGCAGGCCGGCAACCTGCTCGACACGCTGGGCGCGACCGCCGACGCGAAGGCGGTGTTCCAGCGCGCCATCGATGCGGCGATCGATCCGCTCTCGAGGGCGAACGCGCAGCGCGCCATGGCGATGTCGTACGCGTTCGACGGCGACTGCGCCAGCACGATGAAGTACGAGCAGATGGTGATGGCCTACTGGGTGACGCGCGAGCAGGCCGATCCGCAGAACGCGTTCTACCAGCAGGGTGAGATGGCCAACGAGGGCGCGCGCGTGTGCATCGACGCCGGCGACCTCAAAACGGCGGAGCAGTGGTATCGCAAGGGCGCCGAGCTCGGGCTCAAGGAGCCGGGCAACCAGACGCATCCGAAGAGCCTGTGGGACTTTCGCCTTGCCCACGCGCTGGCGCGCGTCGCCGCGCGCCGCGGCGACAAGGCGGAGGCGCAGCAGCAGATCGCCGCCGCGCGTAAGGCGCTCGACGGCGACCCCGCGATGGCGGCCGATCAGGAGCGCTTCTTTCCGTACCTCACGGGCTATGTGGCGCTCTATACCAACGATCTCGCCGCCGCCGAAGCCGATCTGACGAAGGCGACCACGACACAGGGCAATCAGAACGATCCGTTCATGCTGTGCCTGCTCGGCATGACGTACGACAAGCTCGGCCAGAAGGACCGAGCCCGCGCGGCCTACGAAAAGGCCTACGGTCTGGCGACCGCGCACAATCCGCCGGCGGCGTTCGTGCGTCCCTTCGTCCGCAAGACGCTCGGCCTGCAGTAAGTTTCCGGGTCGGTGACCTGCCAGTAGCACCACGCGCGGGTGCGGTTTGTCTCAGTTCTGAAACCTGATCACGGGTTTGGCGGCCGCGTCGCTGCCCGGCCCGAGGGCTGTCCGCTCGTGTCCTACCGCCGTGGGCAATTCCGGCGCAAAACCTGGCGCGAAATGTGCCTCTGGCCTGGCCCTGGTAGCGGACATGGACCCCAGCCACGCCCTCGCCGGCTCGTACCACCAGGGGCTCGTCGCCCTCTCGATCTTCATCGCGATGTGCGCGTCGTACGTCGCCCTCGACCTCGCCGGCCGGACGACGGCCGCCCGCGGCCGCACGCAGACGTGGTGGCTCGGCGGCGGCGCGTTGACGATGGGCCTGGGGATCTGGTCGATGCACTACATCGGGATGGAGGCCTTCCATCTGCCCGTGCCCGTCCTGTACGACCTGCCCACGGTCATCGTGTCGCTCCTCGCGGCGATCGCCGCCTCGGCGGTCGCGCTTTTCGTCGTCAGCCGATCCGCGCTGACATGGAGCCGGGCGATCGGCGGGGCGCTCGCGATGGGCATTGCGATCTCCGCGATGCACTACGTCGGGATGGAAGCGATGCGCGTGCCCGCGATGTGCCAGTGGAGCACCGGCATCGTCTCGCTGTCGGTCGTCATTGCGATCGTGGTGTCGCTCGTCGCATTGTGGCTGGCGTTCCACTTCAGGTCGGAGGCGCGCGCGCTGGCGCCGCTCAAGCTCGCGAGCGCCGTCGTGATGGGATTGGCCGTCGCCGCCATGCACTACACGGGGATGGCCGCGGCGACCTTCATGCCGGCGCCGCCGCCCGCCGACCTCGGCAACGCGGTCAGCGTGTCGTCGCTCGGGCTGGCCGGGATCGCCCTCGTGACGTTCATGGTGCTGGGCCTCGCGGTCGTGACGTCGATCGTCGATCGGCGATTCTCGGCGCAGGCCCTGGAGCTGCACGCGAGCGCCGAGCGCTACCGTCTGCTGTTCGAGCGCAGCCTCGCGGGCGTCTACCAGAGCACGCTCGACGGCAAGCTGATCGACTGCAACGACGCGCTCGCGCACATGCTCGGGTTCGCGTCGCGGGACGAGCTCCTCGGCAGCACCGTGGCCGAGCACTACGAAACGGCCAGTGACCGGCGGCCCTTCATCGAGCGGCTGCGCGCGGAGGGCCGCCTGACCGACTACGAGAACAAGCTGCGCCGCCGGGACGGCAGCCCGATCTGGGTGCTCGAGAGCGCCACGCTGCTCGACGCCAGCGAGGGCGGGTCGCGCATCGTCGAGGGGACGCTCATCGACATCACGCAGCGCAAGCAGGCCGAGGCGGCGCTGCAGATGGCGGTCGAGGCCGCCGCGAGCGCCAACCGCGCGAAGAGCGAGTTCCTGGCCAACATGAGCCACGAGATCCGGACGCCGATGAACGGCATCATCGGCATGACCGAGCTCGCGCTGGGCACCGATCTGACGCCGGAGCAGCGCGAGTACCTCGAGATGGTCCAGCTCTCGGCGGACTCGCTGCTGACGCTCATCAACGACATCCTGGATTTCTCGAAGATCGAGGCGCGGAAGCTCGACCTCGAGATCATCGACTTCGATCTGACGCAGCTCGTGGACGACATCGTTCGGCCGCTGGCGCCGCGCGCGCACCAGAAGGGCCTGGAGCTCGCGTATCACGTGGCGCCCGACGTGCCGACGACGCTCGCCGGCGATCCGGCGCGCGTGCGGCAGATCGTCACGAACCTGCTCAGCAACGCCGTGAAGTTCACCGACCGGGGTGAGGTCGTGCTGCACGGCCAGCTCGAGTCGCGCGAGAAGTCGCACGCCGTCATCCATCTCACCGTGAGCGACACCGGCATCGGCATCGCGCCGGAGAAGCAGCAGACGATCTTCGAGGCGTTCACTCAGGCCGACACGTCCACGACGCGGCGCTTCGGCGGGACCGGCCTCGGGCTCGCGATTGCGTCGCAGCTCGTCGCGCTCATGAAGGGCCGGATCTGGCTTCAGAGTCAGCCGGGCGCCGGGACCACCGTGCACGTCACGCTGCCGTTCGAAGTGCGGCCGGACGCGCCCGCCAAGGCGGCGCCGCGGGACGCGGCCGAGCTCGCCGGCATGCCGGTGCTGGTGGTGGACGACAACGCGACCAACCGCTGGATCCTCGGCGACATCCTGGCGAACTGGGGCATGCGGCCGTCGGTGGTCGAGGGCGGCGCGGCCGCGATTCGCGCGCTCGAGCTCGGCTTCAAGAGCGGCGCGCCGTTTCAGCTCGTCCTGCTCGACTACCACATGCCCGGCATGAACGGCCTGCAGGTGGCCGAGCGAATCCGGCAGGTCCCGGAATGCCAGGGGACGACGCTCGTGCTGCTGTCGTCGGTGGGGCAGAGCGCGGACGCCGAGCGGATCAAGCACCTGCGTATCGCCGCATCGCTCATCAAGCCCGTACGCCAGTCGGTGCTGCGGTCCACGATTCTGTCGGCGCTGGCGGAGCACGAACAACCCGCGGCCGCACGCACGGCCGCGCGCGTGCCGCGCCCGGTCGCCGGGACGGCGGCGCGCAGCGTGCGGATTCTCCTGGCCGAGGACAACGCGATCAACCGGCGCCTCGTCACCGCGATGCTCGAGAAGCGCGGGCACGTCGTGACGACCGTGGGCAACGGCCGCGACGCGGTGACGGCGGCGGGGCACGACGAGTTCGACGTGATCCTGATGGACTTGCAGATGCCGGAGATGGACGGGTTCGAGGCGACCGATGCGATTCGCGCGCAGGAGGCGGGGTCCGGCCGCCGCTCGCGGATCGTCGCCCTCACGGCCCACGCGCTGAAGGGCGACCGCGACGCGTGTCTGGCCGCGGGGATGGACGGGTACCTCGCCAAGCCGGTGCGTGCGCCCGAGCTCCTCGAGGCGATCGAACAGACGTCGGGCGGCAGCGCCGAGTCCGAGACGACGCCGCCGGTGGAGTCGGCGTTCGATCCCGGCGACGTGCTGGCGCGCGTCGGCGGCGATCGCTCGCTGCTCGCCGAGCTCGTGGAGATCTTCCGCAGCCAGTGGCCCGTGATGCTGAAAGACCTCGAGCGCGCGGCGAACGCGCGCGACGCCGGGGCGCTCGAACGCCACGCGCACGCGCTGCGGGGATCGGTCGCCAGCCTGGGCGCGCGCACGTCGGCTGAGCTCGCGCTCGCGCTCGAGACGATGGGCCGGACCGGCGCGATCGACGGCGCCGAGGCGCGACTCCTCGAGCTCGAGACCGAGCTGAGGCGGCTCGAGCAGGGTCTGTCCGAGCTCAGCCGCAGCGCGGCATGAAGATCCTCATCGCCGACGACGACCCGGTGTCGAGGCGTCTGCTCGAGGCGACGCTCGTGCGGCTCGGGCATTCGGTGGCGGCCTTCGCCGACGGGCCGCACGCCGCGGCTGCGCTCCTCGAGCCCGACGGCCCGCGCCTCGCGATCCTCGACTGGATGATGCCCGGGGCCGACGGGCTGGAAGTCTGCCGGCAGCTCCGGCAGCGCACGAACCCCTACGTCTATGTGATTCTGCTGACGTCGCGCAACCGGCGCGAGGACATGGTGGCGGGACTCGCGGCCGGCGCCGACGACTTCCTCAAGAAGCCCTTCGACACGGTCGAGCTGGCGGCGCGCCTGCGATCGGGCGAGCGCGTCATCGCGCTCCAGGAGCGCTTGCGCCACGAAGCCACCCACGACCAGCTCACCGGCTTGTGGAATCGCCGGATGATTCTCGATCACCTCGATCGCCAGCTCGCCCGCGCCGCGCGCGAGCATTCGTCGATCAGCGTGCTGATCGCCGACCTCGATCACTTCAAGCAGATCAACGACACGCACGGCCACCCGGCCGGCGACACCGTGCTCATCGAGGCCGCGAGCCGGCTGCCGTCGGTCTTGCGCGTGTATGACGCGATGGGCCGCTACGGCGGCGAAGAGTTTCTGATCGTGCTCGCCAGCTGCTCGCTCGACGTCGCCATGGAGATCGCCGATCGCGGCCGGCTCGCAGTGAGTCAGGAGCCCGTGCGCGTGGCCGGGCTCGAGCTGGACATCACCGTGAGCGTCGGCGTCGCATGGAGTGAATGCGGCGACGATACGGCGACGCGGCTCATCCAGGCGGCCGACGACGCGCTCTATCAGGCAAAGGCGGCCGGCCGCGACCGCGTCAGCCGCGCGCCCCGCCCGGGCGAGCGCTTCACGCCGATCGTGCAGATGCGGGACTACGCGCTCGCCCCCGCGCCGCAAGCCGGCCTCTCCTACGCACCAGGGCCGGGGGAGAGGTTCAGATCAAGTTAGAAGTTAGAAGTCAGAAGTCAGAAGGCAGAAGTCAGAAAGTTGGAAGTCAGACGTCAGAAAGTCGGAACGGCCGCCGGGGGCTCAGTTATCGGCGAGGTCGCTGTTTCTTCGAGACGGACTTGATGATGAGCCTGGCCGAGCCCGTGCGTCTGAGCGGCGGATCGGCCTGAGCCACGGCGGCGCGCAGGAGCGCGGCGACGGCGGGCTCCGAGAGCGTGCGCGCGCTCGCGAGGCGCACGAAGCGCGTCTGCTTGCCGCTGCCGAGCAGGATCTTGTGGGGGTCCGGCAGCGCGGCGCCGTAGATGAAGCACAGGCCGATGCCCTGGCGGTTCGCGGCGAGCGACACGATTGCGTCCGACGGCCGCTCGGTGGGCGAGTAGCCGATGACGAAGAAGTTGTAGTTGTCGTAGACGAGCTCGTGCGCCGTGGGCAGCCGCTTCCGCACCGCCGCGCGGCACGACTTGATGAGTCGCTGCACGGGCGGGTCGAACTTGGCGACGAATCCAGCAAGCTGCGCGGCCGGGGTCGGTTCGGGCATGGTCCTACGCCACCAGCGCGTCGTAAATCCGCCTGGCGACGACGGCGTCGTCAAGATACCCGGCGATGCCGTGGCGGTTGTCGGTGTGATTCTGCACGTCGGTCTTGTTGTCGATCGGCCGGTCGATCGGAAAGTACTTCGGCGTGAGCGGATACAGCGCGACGACGTCGCGCTCGTCCATGGCGTTGAACCACGTGGTCACGCACGCGGGACACTCGTTGGGCGCCAGCCCGTCGCGAATCGCGGTGACGCCGAGCGGCGAGCCGAGCGTGACGTACAGGGGGACGACCCAATGACTGGCGGCGCCGTCGCGACGAAGCAGGCTGTAGGAGACGACCGTGCCGAGCGAGTGGCTCACGACGACGGTCGGCACGTTGGGCTCCATCGCCTGGCGGATGCCCATGTCGATCCGATCGCGAATGCCGATGTTCCGCAGATACCTGTAGACGTCCTGGGTGAACAGCGCGATGCTGCCGCCGCTGCCGAACGGCACATGGCGGTCGATCGCCTTCAGCACGCGCTGCACCCACTCGACGTTCAGCGGTCCGCCGCGCATCTTCGCGACCTGCTCCGCGGCGATGGCGTCCTCGGTGATGCCCTTGGCGTCGCAAATCTGCCGCAGAACGGTTTCGACGAACGCCTGCTCCTCCGGATCGCGCTTGCCGCCCCGGACTTTCACGGCCGCAGGCGTCGCCACGGTTCCGGCGACCATGTCGTAGAGCGTCTGCCCGTAGTACGGAAACCGGACCTCGCTCTCCGGAATCGGCAGGTCGAGGTTGGACTTCTTCAGGCCGGCGCGGAAGGCGTCGAGCCATTCCCGCTTGAGCGCGTCGGCGTCCTTGAATTCCTGGGCGCGACCGTGGACGAACATCAAGCGGCGCATGGGGACCTCGGTTCCTGTCGGGAGTGCCGGTCATTCTACCGCCGCCGGCCGGGCGAATTGACGCCCCGGGTCGATGGGTCTATCTTGAGGTTCAGCACCCATGCCCGCTCCTGAATACAAGGAATTCGACCTCGAGATCAGCCGGGGGCCCGACGACATGTACAAGGTCGACGTCATCCGGTCGCCGGCCGGCGAGGCCCATGAGACGTTCAAGGGCCTCTTCGAGAAGTTCGAGCTCGAGAACTACCTCCTCAAGCTCGGGCCGGTTCGCCGCGGCGTGCGACGCGGCCCGAGCAAGGACACATCGGTCGCCGAGGCCTTCGGCACGAAGCTCTTCACCCAGGTCTTCTGCGGCAAGGTCGGGGATCGCTTCAGCGCCTGCCTCGATCAGATCGACACGCGGACGATTCCCGGACTGCGGGTGAGCCTGCGTCTCGTGGGCGTCCCGGAGCTCGCGCAGCTGCCGTGGGAGTTCCTGTTCCATCCGGATCGCCGATTCATCGCGCTCTCGCAGCGCACACCGATCGTGCGCTACATCGATCTGCCACGGCCGGCAACGCCCCTCCAGGTGGCGGCGCCTCTGCGTGTGCTGACGGTCGTGGCCAGCCCGAGCGACTACGATCAGCTCGACGCCGCGAAGGAGAAGCAGAACGTGCGGGAAGCGCTCAAGGACCTGACCGAGCGCGGACTCGTGGAGGGCGATCTGCTCGAGCCTGCGACCTTCGGCGCCCTGCAGAAGCGCCTCCGTCAGGACCCCGTGCACGTCCTGCACTTCATCGGTCACGGAAGCTGGGACGGCGACACCGGCTCGCTCGTGTTCGAGGGGCCCGACGGGAAAAGCGCCGAGATCGACGCTGATACGCTGGCCACACTCCTGTGCGACCACGACCCGCTGCGGCTCGTGGTGCTGAACGCCTGCGAGAGCGCCAAGTCGTCGCCGACCAATCCGTACGCGGGGACGGCGGCGACGTTGATTCGTCACGGGATTCCCGCGGTCGTCGCGATGCAGTTCGACATCAGCGACGACGCCGCGCTGCAGTTCTCGCAGGCGTTCTATCAGGCGATTGCCGACGGCTATCCGGCGGAGGCCGCGCTGGCCGAAGCCCGCAAGGCCATGAACGGCCAGGGCAGCGTCGTCGAATGGGGCACGCCCGTGCTGTTCAGCCGCTCGCTCGATGGACGGCTGTTCGATCTGAAGCGCGTGAAGCGCGTCGCCGCGGACGCGGAGCAGCAGGACGCCCAGAGCGAGCGGGCGTCGGAGGCGACGGCCGAGGAGGGCGTGCCTTCGAAGCGGGGGCCGAATCCGGCCAAAGGCGAGTTTTCAGATCAAGAGGGCAAGACCGCGCGTGAACGGGAGCTCGAGGGGCGGGTCCAGATGCTCGAAGAGATGTACCGCAAGGTCGCGGTCGAGAACGAGAAGCTGCTGAACCAGACCCGCAAGAAGTAACGTCGTCTACTTGCCCATCCCCTTGACGAACTCGCCGACCGCGTGGCGGATGGCCGCGAGCGACCGCTCCAGGAAGACCTGACCGTCGGTCTGCTCCTTCATGTAGACCTCGACGTCGGCCGAGACTTTGTCCCGCGCTTCGTTGAGATAGACCTTGGCGACTTTGGTCGCGCGCGTGGCGTCGCCGGCGGCGCGATATGCCTTGTCGACGTCCTCGGGCTTCTCGATGACCCAGAAGTTCGGGTAGAGCACCTGAAAGTACATGGGGTCGTCTTCGTTGGCGATGACGTAGTACGACCCGCCCTCGTACTTGAACAAGACGTCGCCGTCCTTGTCGATCGTCGGTCGGTAGCCCTCGTCGGACAGGTACTTGTGGTAGGTCTCGGCCTTGCTCATGGATGGTCTCCCGGTGTCCGGCGATTATAGCAGCGAGTCGCCGCGGCCCCGCGACGATCAGAGGCCCGCGCGCTTCTTGGCCGCCTGGATCACGGCGTCCATTTCCTCGCGATGCTTGTCGAACGTGTCGTCGACGACCTGCAGCGTCGGGATCTGCGCGTCCCGCAGGCCCAGCGTCTGCGCGTTCCATCGTCCGAAACCGGACTCGTGCACGCCGGAGCTGCCGCGGCCGGGCGCCGGGCTGCTGAGGTGCTGGAAGAACCGCGCGTACCGCTGGACGACTTCGGTGATTTCGGTCTGACCGAACGAGTGATAGAGCGGGATGAACTCTATCATCGCGTCGTAGTGCATCTCGCCGACGGGCGCGACGTTCGGATACTTCGCGCGGAGGTCCATCACGAGCCTGCGCGTGCCTTCGTGCATGTCGGCCTTGTCGTTGTTGACGTAGCCGCCGACGATGTCGAGGAAGTAAGCGTCGGGATGGTAGCGCTCGATGACATCCGAGATGCGGTCGAACATGTGCCTGCGCCACGACTCGACGCCGAGGTTCATGTACGACAGCCAGCCGTCCTGATGCCGATCGTTGTCCCAGTCGACCCAGTTGAGATCCATCCGGTCGCCGTCGGGCTTGAACGTGACGGCATCGGCGACGCCACGGAAATCCGCGCGCTTCCGATTGGCGGCGTTGGCGCCGAACATCGGCATCATCGCGAAGCCGAGCTTCTGGCCTTCGCTGATGAGCGTGCGGAAGCCGGCCTCGCCGCCCATGCGTTCGCTCGCCTTGTAGCCGGGGTAGTCCCAGTAGTAGCGGCCGTCCCACGCCGCGAGGAACGCCGTCACGCGCTTCGGATCGATGCGCGTCGCGATCCAGCGAAGGATCTCGAGCTGGCGCGCGTAGTTGTTGAAGATGTAGCCGGTGTAGTGCTGCCCGTGGAGCGTGACGGCGAGCGCGAGGTTGCGCATCCAACTCGGCACGTCTGTGCGAGTGTTCCAACGCGGTAGCCTGAACGTCGATGCGACGCTCTCGTAGTGCGATTGCGCCGCCTTGCGCGCCGAATCGGTCGGCCCAATCTGCCACGCTGGGACATCGAATGTGTTCGTCGTCTCCCAGCCGTTGGTCTCGACCATCAACTCCGCCCGATAGGCGGACTCTCCCGGCTGCAGAAAAATCCGCGTGGTCCGCACGCGATCCGCACGGGAGGAGATGTAGAAATACTGGTCGCCTCGTTCTTGAATCAGGACAAGCGGCGTCGTCAGGCCGCTGTTGACGACGTTGCCGAAGAGGTCGCCTCCCGAGAACGGATAGCCAAAGAGCAGCTCGCTATCGCCAGGATTCGAGAACGGCGCACCGGCGCCCGATACCTGGCCTCGCGGCACGCCGCGCACCACGATCGATATCGCACGGATGGGTTGGGTCATCTGAACCTGCGCGCGGCACTCGACATTGCCGCGCCCTGCCAGATCGACAAGGTCCGATGATTGCACCCTGAGCGTAATCCGCCCGTCTGCCTTCTCCTGCCCGCCCGCCCACACGAGGCGGTCGCACACAACCGTCACCGGATTGCCAGGCGTGACGGCCAGCCTCGTCGCGTCCATCGCATACGTGTTCTCGTACGTGAACACGAGCACGCTGACTTTGTAGGGTCCGACGACGACGGATGGCTCGGGAAAATCGAAGCTGAATTTCTGAAACGATCGCCCGCGCGGCGGAATGAAGACGTCGCTCGTGGACGTCAGCGGCAGAATCGTGCCGTCGGGCGCCGTCTGTGACGGCGTAGGTGCGGCGGCGATCTCGGATGGCGCGAGCCGTCCGGCGACTGCGGCGCTGACACCCGCCGCGCCGACGGCCTTGAGCAGCGTTCGTCTGGAAATGCGATGGCCCATGACGGGCCATTCTACGGCGTCAGTCCTGCTCGAGCGCCTTCACAATCGCGCGCACGAGGTCGTCGGGTATCGGCGTGGCCGCGTCCTCGTCCGGCGACGTCATCGCGAGGCGCTCGACGACGATCGTGTGGCGGTACTGGGCGAGGAACACCCGGCAGTTGGGGCAGCCGGCGAGGTGCGCTTCGAACGTCTGGCGCGACGTCGCCGAGAGCTCCTCCGCGACGTAGTCGACCAGCACGTCCGTGAAGTCGCGGCAGGTCATGGCTGGGCCCCCTGGAATTCAGGCGCAATGAGCGCGCGCAGCGCCATCCGCGCCCGGTGCAGCCGAATCTTCACGGCGTTCGCCGTGATGCCCAGCATCTTCGCCGCTTCCTCGGTATCCAGCCCTTCGATGTCGCGCAGCAGGAGCACGGTCCGGTACGATTCGGGGAGCTGGTCGATGGCGCGGCGCACGGCTTCGCGCGTCTCACGCCTCGAGACGGTCACGTCGGGCGGCTCCGTCCACGCCACAAACCGCTCACGATGATGCCCGTCGTCCTGGAACCCCGGCAGGATGCCGTCGATCGGCTCTTCGGGCTTGCGCCGCTGCGAGCGCAGCTTCATGAGCGCCGCGTTGACCGCGATGCGATGAAGCCACGTCGAGACTTTGGAGGAGGCGTTGAAGGTCCGGCGCGACCGGTAGGCGGAAATGAACGCGTCCTGCACCGCGTCGCGGGCCAGGTCGTCGTCGCGCAGGATCCGGCGGGTCACGGCTAGCAGCCGCCCGCCGTAGGCGCGAATGAGCTGCTCGAACGCCTTGGCGCTGCCCTCGCGCACGCCGCGTGCCAGCGCGGCTTCGTCCAGCTGAGTCGGCGGACCAGAACGGTCGGACATGAAGGAGTCATGCTAGCACGCGCCTTCCACTGAGATTCCAGCCGGCGGGCGGGGGTTTCTCGCCTACCGCACGATGGCCGCCGTGTTGGGCGCGACGGCCGCGCCACCCCCGACGTTGAACTGCCGAGCGGTCGTCGTGACGTTCCAGCCGTCGAGAGTGACGAGCGGGCGGCCGGGCCCGAGATCCTGCAAAGCCGCTTCGATGGTCGTCGTGCGGCGCTCGCCGGGCAGCAGCGAGACGTAGTTGTCGGAGTAGAACACCGGGAGCACGCGCTGATTCGTCCGCTGGTTGCGGAGCTGAACGTGCGCCAGCAGCGCGACCGCCGAGGAGGAGTTGGACAGGGTCACGTCGAGCAGCAGCTTGCCGCCCGAATCGCGGCGAACGAGGTCCACGCCCAGGGTCACCATCGGCAAGCTGTCGAGTCCGGTCAGGTCATCGGGCGCCGCGTCGTTGCGCCAGTACGTATTGTCGGAGACCTTGCGGCCATCGTCGTTCCAGAGTTCGAGCTTCACGACGTGCACGCCCGTGAGACCGGCCGGGAAGGGCACGGGTCCCAGATCGGTGGCGGCACTGCCCGCGGGTCCGGGGACGTCCTGCATCTGATCGAGCAGGGTGCGGCCATCGAGGCCGACCACACGAACGCGGTACTTCAGTCCCGCGGCGAACGTCCGGTTGGTGTGGTTGACGACCATCGCGTGGAAATTGGTCTGATTGAGCTGGATGTGGATCGGCTCGCACGCCACCTTGACCGCGAAGAAGCTCGCGAACGGCTCGAGGTCGTAGCTGTAGATCTGCCACGTCAGGCTCGGCTGCGCCGGATTGCTCATCCAGGCGATGACGGCATTCGACGGATCGAACAGCTTCGCGAATCGGCCCTCGTACAGCGCGCGATAGGCTTCGTAGTCCGCCATCTGCGCGGCGCGGACGAAGCGCGGCAGCGTCGAGATGTCGCCGTAGCGCGCCGCGAGCGTCGCGAGGTACTGCGCGCTGTGGTTGTTGCCGCCGCCCGTCGCGAAGTCGTGCTCGGCCCAGTCGTCGTTGGGGAAATGCTCGGCATCGCCCGCCGGCATCATCGCGTAAATCGCCTCGAGCGTCGGGATGGAGACCGACCCGATCTCCGTCTTGAACGGCGTCATGGGCCCGCCGCGGCTTTCTGCGTAGTAGCTGGCCGGCGGTTGCCACCAGTACGGCCCGCCGGATCGCACGCCGCGGCCGGCGTCGGAGTCCGGCTGGAACGCGCGCCCCGGGTCGAGCTCGGCCGTGATCTCGGCGAGCCGATCGGCCATGAACGCCGGCGAGGGCGCGCCCTCGTTGCGCCCGCACCACAGCGCGATCGATGGATGGTTGCGGAACCGCAGGATCTTCTCCCGGACGTTGGCGAGATACAGCGAGATGTCGGTGAGATCGCCATCCCCGGTCTCGCCGCGTTGGCGGCCGCTGTCGAGTCCGGCGGCCGGCTGGAAGAACTCGTCCCACACCAGCAGGCCGTAGCGATCCGCGAGGTCGTAGAAATCTTCGCTGGTGCTCTGGCCGACCCAGTTGCGCACGATCGTGTAGTTCGCGTCCCGATGCAGCCGCATCTCGGCGTCGAGCCGCTCGCGCGGGATGCGCTTCATCGCCTCGTCCATGCCCCAGTTGCCGCCCTTCGCGAACACCGGGACGCCGTTGACGACGAGCGCGAGGGTGGTGCCGCCGTCGAGCGCGTACGAGATCGTCCGCACGCCGACGTTGAAATCCATCACGTCGGAGACGCTGCGGTCGGCCGCGAACGCGAGATGCAGCGGATAGAGAGATGGTTCGCCAAAGCCATTGGGCCACCAGAGCTTCGGGTGATTGAGGCGCAGCTGAGGCGTGTTCGCCGGCGAGAGCTTCACGGTGGTCGTGCCGCCCGGGTCGATCGCGATGGGGCCGGAGTGAAAGGCGATCTCGCCGAGCGTGCCTTCGAGGACGCCAGTGACCGCAGACGCGGCGACGTTGACGACCGCGACTTCGAGCGAGACGTCCGCGGTGGCCGCGCCGGCTGGCCGCACATCGGTGACGACGTACGGATCGCGCAGGACGACCGGTCCGCTCGCCGACAGCGTGACCTTCTGCCAGATGCCCATGTTGCGATCGCGGATCGCCGGCATCCAATCCCAGCCCTGCGACGCGACGAACGTGGGGCCGTCGTGCGAATGCAGCCCGCCGTTCAGTCCGAGGCCCCACTGCTGCGTCTGCTCGAGCGGGTCGGCCGGCGTCGGCGGCGGGTGAACGAGCACCGCCAACGCCGCGCGCCGGCCGGGCGAGACGTGCGCGGTGATGTCGAACTGCCCGCGCGCAAACGCGCCGCGCACCTCACCGACTTTGCGGCTGTTCACCCACACGTCGGCGAGGTAGTTGACGCCCTCGAACGTGAGCCAGACGCGCCGGCCGGCGTAGCCGCTCGGGATCTCGATCTCGCTGCGATACCAGTACGAGGTGCGGCACAGACTTTCAGGAATGATGTTCGGCCGGTTGTTTTCGCCGTAGAGCGGCTCGGGGTACACGCCGTTGCTCACGAGCGTCGTGAGGACGGTGCCGGGCACGGTCGCGCGATACCAGGCGTGAGACGCCGGCCGCGGCGCCTGCTCCCATTCGGAGGAGTGACGCGGACGCGCCGCGCCGTTCCTGCCGGGATCGGACGCCGGGTTGGCGCTCGCGGTGGGCGGCGGCCCGTACGGGTGCGGCACGTAGACCTCTGCCGCGAAGGCGACGCTCGAGACCGCGTCTGCCGACGCGTCGACGTTGGCCACGTCCTGCATCAGCCAGCCGGACGACAGCGCCAGGGGCGGCGGCAGGCTCGTTGTCGCCGGTCGCGGCTGGCGCGCGCTCGTTGACGTGCCCGTGACCGCCGCGAGCGCCATGCAGCATACCCAGGTCGCGAGCGAACCGGAACCGAGACGGAGCACGTTCATCGTCCGCGTTTCCTGGCTGACATGGGCCCGCCGCAACATAGCACGCACGGGGTTGGTCCGCCCGTCGCGCGGGCGGCCGCGGGCGATCGAGTATTCTGAAGGTTGCGTCGGCCGGGTACCAGATGAATCTAGATGCGCGCGAGTGGCTCGAAACCGACGGCCTGGGTGGCTTCGCCTCCGGCACCGTCAGCGGCGTCCGCACGCGGCGCTACCACGGGCTCCTGCTGGTCGCGACGACCCCGCCGACCGGCCGGATGATGCTCGTCAACGGCTTCGACGCGTGGGTCGAGACGCCCAACGGCCGCGTCTACATCTCCAACCAGCGGTACCTGCCCGACGTGCTGCACCCGGACGGCTTCTGGCGGATCGATCAGTTCCACGCGGATCCCTGGCCGACCTGGCGGTGGCGCGTGACCGACGACGCCGACGTGACGCAGGAAGTGTTCGTCTCGCGGGGATCGCCGCGCACGGTCGTGCGGTGGCAGCTGACGGGCCGTCCGACGCCGGCGAAGCTCTTCGTGCGTCCGTTCCTCTCGGGTCGTCACTACCACGCGCTGCACCGCGAGAACGCCGCGTTCAACTTCGACGCCCAGACGAGTGAAGCCGGCGTCGTCACGTGGCATCCGTACCTCGGGGTGCCGGGCATTCGAAGCCGATCGAACGGCACGTACACGCCCGACCCGCAGTGGTACCGCGACTTTCTCTATCTGGAGGAGCGCAGCCGCGGGCTGGACGACGTGGAGGATCTGGCGAGTCCGGGCACGTACGAATGGGACCTGTCGTCCGGCGAGGCGGTGTGGATCGTCGAGTCCACCACCGCGCCCGACACGACGGAGCTGCCGGTCGAACTGGCGCAGCGGCTGCGCCACTCCGAGTCGGAGCGGCGGCGCGCGTTTCCGTCGCGGCTGCACCGGCACGCGGACGACTACATCGTCAAGCGCGGCGACGGCTGCACGATCGTGGCGGGCTACCCGTGGTTCACCGATTGGGGGCGCGACACGTTCGTCGCCGTGCGTGGATTGTGCCTGGCGACGGGACGCGTGGCGACGGCGCGCCGGATCCTGCTCGAGTGGGCCGACACGGTCACCGAGGGCATGCTGCCGAATCGCTTTCCGGAAGGCGGCGAGGCCCCCGAGTTCAACGCCGTAGACGCCTCGCTGTGGTTTGTCATCGCCGTGCACGACCTGCTGCGCGCCTCCGAGGGCAGCCGCAGCGTGACGGACGCGCACCGCCGCCGGCTGCTGATGGCCGTCGAGCAGATCCTGCGCGGATACGCGCGCGGCACGCGCTACCGCATCCATCTGGATGCCGACGGCCTGCTCGCGGCCGGCGTCCCCGGCCAGAACCTGACGTGGATGGACGCGAAGATCGGCGACCTCGTCGTCACCCCGCGGATCGGGAAGCCGGTCGAGGTGCAGGCGCTCTGGCTCAACGCGCTGGCGTTTGCCGGTCGCGATTCCGCCGATTGGCGGCGGCTGTTCGAGCGCGGCCTCGCGCAGTTCCAGGCGAAGTTCTGGAACGCCGAGCGCAGCTGTCTCTTCGATGTCGTGGACGTCGATCACCTGCCCGGTCGCGTGGATGGATCGCTCAGGCCCAATCAGATCTTCGCCGTCGGCGGTCTGCCGGTGGCGATTCTCACCGGCACACGCGCACGTCGGGTCGTCGATGCGGTGGAGCGCGCGCTCGCGACGCCGATGGGCCTGCGGACGCTGGCGCCCGGCGACCATGGATATCACCCGAGGTACGACGGCAACACGGCGGCGCGCGACGCCGCGTACCACAACGGCACCGTGTGGCCGTGGCTGATGGGCCCGTTCGTCGAGGCGTGGATCCGCGTCCGCGACGACACGCCGCACGCCCGCGCCGAGGCGCGGGAGCGCTTCCTCCGGCCGCTGCTCGGCGAGCTCGAGCGTCTGGGCCTCGGCCACCTGCCCGAGATCGCCGACGCCGAGGCGCCCTTCACGCCGCGTGGCTGCCCGTTCCAGGCCTGGTCGCTCGGCGAGCTGCTCCGCCTGCTCGACGAAACGCAGGGCGTCTAGCCGACGGTTCGCTCCGCCGGCGCGCCGCCGTTCATCCGGACGTCTTCGTGCTCGATCGCTCTCCGCTCTGCTGCAGGAGCTTCGCGACCAATCCGGTCCACCCGGTCTGGTGGCTGGCGCCGAGGCCGGCCCCGGTGTCGCCATGGAAGTACTCGTGGAAGGGGATCAGCCCGCTCCAGAGCGGGTCGCGCTGGAACATCTCGCACGAGCCGAAGACGGGCCGGCGGCCCTGTTCGTCCTTGAGAAAGATGCGCGACAGGCGGCGCGACAGATCGGCCGCGACCTCCGCGAGCGTCATCATGTGGCCCGACCCGACCGGGCACTCGACCTGGAAGCGGTCGCCCAGATAGTAGTGGTACTTCTGCAGGGCCTCGACGAGCAGGAAGTTCGCCGGGAACCAGATCGGGCCGCGCCAGTTCGAGTTGCCGCCGAACAGCTCGTTCGTCGACTCGGCCGGTTCGTAGTCCACGCGGTACTCGTGGCCGTCGACGTGGACGACGTACGGATGGTCGCGATGGACCTGTGACAGGGACCGGATGCCAAACGGCGAGAGGAACTCGCGCTCGTCGAGCATGTACTTGAGGACGGATGGCAGCCGATCGCCGGGCACGACCGAGAGCAGGCGGCGCTCCTGATGGCCGCGCGTCTGCATGCTCGCGACGTTCCTCGTCAGGTCCGGGCGGTGCTCGATGAACCATTCGAGACGATGGCGGAAGCCGGGCAGGGTCTGCAGCACGTCGGGCTCCAGCGTCTCGATCCCGAAGAGCGGGATGAGACCGACCATCGATCGGACCTTGATCGGATGGTGGTCACCCGAAGGCAGGCGGACGACGTCGTAGTAGAAGCGGTCGTCCTCGCTCCACAGCGAGACGCCGTCCGCGCCCATGTTGTTCATCGCATGGGCGATGTAGAGGAAGTGCTCGAAGAACTTGCTGGCGACGTCTTCGTAGACGTGATCGTGGCGCGCGAGTTCCAGCGCGATCGCCAGCATGTTCAGCGTGAACATGGCCATCAGGCTCGTGCCGTCCGACTGCTCGAGCACGCCGCCCGTCGGGAGCGGGCGGCTCCGGTCGAACACGCCGATATTGTCGAGGCCGAGAAAACCGCCCTGGAACACGTTCATGTCCTCGGTGTCCTTGCGGTTGACCCACCACGTGAAGTTCAGGAGCAGCTTGTGGAACACGCGCTCGAGAAAGGCGACGTCGCCCCTGCCGCGGCGCTTGCGCTCGATCTTGTACACGCGCAGGGCGGCCCACGCGTGCACCGGCGGGTTGACGTCGCCCAAGGCCCACTCGTAGGCGGGGAGCTGGCCGTTCGGATGCATGTACCACTCGCGCAGCAGGAGCAGGAGCTGACGCTTCGCGAAGTCGGGATCGACGATTGACAGCGCCACGCAGTGAAACGCGAGGTCCCAGGCCGCGTACCACGGGTACTCCCACTTGTCCGGCATCGAAATGACGTCGTCGTTGTAGAGATGAGTCCAGTCGTGATTGCGGCCGGTGCGGCGCTGCGCCGGCGGGGGCGGCTGGGCCGGATCGCCGTCGAGCCATTCCTTGACGACGTAGTTGTAGAACTGCTTCGACCAGAGCAGCCCCGCGAGGGCCTGTCGCATGACGGCCGCGCCGTCAGGGGAGAGCGTGGCGGGCACGATCCCCGCGTAGAACTCATCGGCCTCCGCCTTCCGGGCGGCGCGGACCGGCTCAAAATCCGCGCCGACTCCCTCGGGACCCGGATCGGCCGGCAGCGCGTCGGTCAACCTCAGCCGGACCGTCGCGCTCTGGCCCGGGCCGAGCGTGAAGTCGTAATCGGCCGCCGCCTTGGTGCCGGTGCGCGCCGGATTGACCGCGTCGCCGCGGCCGCCGACGACGCAGGCGTGAAACGCGTCCTTCACGTAGGGCGACGCGTTCGGCACGTCGAACAGCCGCTCCTCGTTCGTCTCGTTTTCGGTGAACAGCAGCGCGGGCGCGCCGCCGCACAACAGCCAACGGTGTCCGTACTTGGGCTCGTCGAGCTCCACGGCGGGGAAGGGCCGCGTCGAGGCCTTCAGCCCCGGCCGCACGATGCCCGGGTAGCCCCAGGACCAGGTGTTGCGAAACCAGATCGTGGGCAGCAGGCGAAGCGGCGCGGGATCCGGGCCGCGATTCGTCGCCGTAATCGTGATGAGCAGATCCTCGGTCGAGGCCTTCGCGTATTCGACCTGGACGTCGAAGTAGCGCTGTTCCGCGAACACGCCGGTGTCGATGAGCTCGAACTCCGCGTCGTGCTTGCTCCGGCGCCGGTTCTCGTCGACGAGCTGCGCGTACGGGAACGCCGCCTGCGGGTACTTGTAGAGACACCGGACGTACGAATGGGTGGGCGTGTTGTCGAGGTAGTAGTAGTACTCCTTGACGTCCTCGCCGTGGTTGCCTTCGTGCCCGGTCAAGCCGAACAGGCGCTCCTTGAGGATCGTGTCACGACCGTTCCAGAGCGCCAGGGCGAAGCAGATACGCTGGTGGTGATCGCAGATCCCCGCGAGTCCGTCCTCGTTCCACCGATACGCGCGCGACCGCGCGACGTCGTGCGGAAAATACTCCCAGGCGGCACCGTCGGGGCTGTAGTCCTCGCGCACCGTGCCCCAGGCGCGCTCGGCGAGATACGGGCCCCAGCGCTTCCACGGGACGTCCTTGGTCTGCGCGTCCTCCAGACGCTGCTGCTCGGCGTTGACGGCCATACCGGGTATATTTTTTCAAAAAACGAAAAAATATACCCGGCTTGATTTTCAGCCGATCTCCAGCGCAAACGCGGCGCTGTCCTCCGCGTACGGGTAGTTCAGGTTGTCGCCGTCGGTCATCTTCCCGAGGATGCCGAGGAAGACCGTGAAGGCGCACCGCTTGTGCGGCCCGAGCATCGTGCCGAAGCTCACGCTCGGACTCGACCCCGGCGGCGCCGGCGGCTTGCCCACATTGCCGAGGCCCGGATTCAGGATGTCGCCGGTCGCGCCGGCGAGGCCGCGCTTCCACCAGATGTGATGGTTGCGGTTGAACAGCGCCTCGTCGTGGTACGCGCGGTAGTTGATGCTGAACTGCGATCCGCTCGTGCCGACGAGGAACTGGCACTCGGCCGTTGACGCGACGCCGTCCTCCACGAGCTCGACGATCTGCGCGTGGACCGGCCGGTTGTCCCACCAGAAGAGGTGGGTGAGTGCGCCGAACGGCACGTCGAGCGTGGGCCCCGTGGCCGCGGTCTTCCGTCGGTACGTGAAGGGTGCCGTGCCTTCCGTCCCCGGTTGTCCCGTGGCGGGCGTGCCGTTCGGTCGCAAGCGCTTGCCGCTCGCATCGAAGATCTCGATCGTCACGAGGTGGCGGACCAGCGGGTCCGACCAGTCCGGGTCGGTCGTATCCAGATGCGCGTGGTACTGATCGGATTCCCAGTCGGCGTCCGAGTCGTACGGAATCTCGTAGAGGAAATTCTCGGTGCCGACCGGGTTCGGCCCGAGGTTCACCGGGACGATGTCCACCCCGGTCATCGTCACGACGGCCTTCGTCCACGAGAGGCCGGCCTGGTAGTAGTGACGCGTGCCCGTAGGCGCGCCGGTCGCGTCCGCGGTCGTGATGCTGAGGCGGTAGTACCTCGCGCCCGTCAGCTTGAGGTCCTCGCTGAACATGTAGTTCAGCTTCAGCGTGCCGCCCCAGTTGCGATGCCGGTCGAGGGGGGAGACCGCCGTGGGGAAGACGAGTCCGCTCGTCGAACCCGGCGCCGCGACGCGATCCCAACCGGTCGAGACCGGCGTCTCGAGCTCGTGACTGCCGGTGTCGCCAATGACATCCAGGTACACGAACGCGCCCGTGCCCGGGTCGCCGTTGTTCCGGCAGCCAAACGCAAACGGCGAGTAGGACACGAGGCCCGCATCGGCATCGCCGCTGAACCAGATGTGCGCGGCCACGCCGTCGTAGACCGTGATCCAGCCGAGCCCGAAGTGCTGCTTGACCTTGTACGCGTATTCGTCGTGACAGAACACGCGCAGCGGCCGCGGCCAGTCGCGCCAGCAGATGTTGAACCGGCCATCGGGGTTGATGTCGCCTTCGCCGACCTTCACCGGTGCGCCGCACGAGTAGCCGCGGCATCGGAGGTAGGGCCGCGCGTTGATGTAGGCCGGAATGTCCGCCGGCGACAGCGCGCGCAGGGCCGCGAGATCGCGCTTCGCGAATACCGCGAGCTGGTCGAGCGCGCCGCCTCGGACGAACGGCGAGATCCCGGCTTCGAACGGCGCGGGGTCGGGTCCGGGATCCGGGCCCGGAACGGGAATCGGGATGACGACGATCTCCGCGAGGTGCTTGAGCAGGTCGTCGAGACGCGGGTCGTAGATCACCCAGGGTTCGCAACAGCAGGTGCGGCGATACACTTCGACGCGCCCGTTGCAGATGATCGCGCAACGCACCGGCCACGCGATGAGCTCCGAGATCGATCGCGCCGCCGGGACGCGCGCGAGCGCCGTCGTCTGCCTGACCGGCACCGCCGGCTCGCGGGCCAGCACTTCGAGGTCGTCGTACCACCACGGCGATCGCCGGCACACCTTGACGTGACCGGTGACGCAGGTCGTGAACAGCCGCCACAGCTCCCATTGCGCGCGCGCGATGTTGAGGTCGCCCTTGTCGACCGCGGCGGAAAACTCGGCCGGCCGATAGCGCGCGAACGCCGACTGCGTTGCGCTCGTCGGTTCGGAGGACGCCGGACCAATCAAGACGCGATACGCGGTCTTCAGCGCATCGGCCGGCAGATCGAACCGGCCGCTGGCGTCGATCGGCGCAGTGTGCAACACCTTGCCGTCCCGCCCGACGACAACGACGGCGATCGCAGGTGGTGTCTCATCAGGCTTGAGGCCCGTGAGGTTCAGACGATGTCCCGTGGCCATATGGTCCCCCAATGCGTGCGAGGCGTACGTTCGATGAGCCGGGGAGGCGATCGAGGCCGGGGAGACCTGGTCCGGGGAGGAAGCGAGTTATACACCCGCGCGATCGCGTCCGCCAAATAAATTCTCTGATCCGCCGCAGTTACGAATTCGTCGGTGAAAAAAGGAACGCCGCGCCGGACCTCATCGGTCCGACGCGGCGCGCTGGGGAGCAGCGGGGGGAGCGGGAGCTTACTTGGAGACTTTGAACGGCCCGATGAACTGCGCGAGCGATGCCGTCCCGGCCGGCGCGAAGGTATCGACCTGGCCGCTGCCTTCGTTGGTGGCCTGGGAACAGCCGCTGCCGTCGTCCACCGAGTAGTAGATCATCGGGGCCGGATCGCCCTGCGGGTACTTGAGCGTCGATCCGGTCACTGCGCCCCACCGCATCAGGTCGACGTACATCATCGCCTGACCGGAGCAGTCGGACGTCGTGTAGTAGTAGACCGGCGGCGTCTGATCGAAGAGACGCGTCTTCATGTTGACGACGAGCCACACGAGATCCGACCCGACCTGGATCGCGGCGACCTGCGGGTACTGGAACATGCCGACCATGTTGCCCTGGCTGTCCAGGAGCTTCAGGCCGCCCGATCCCGGAGGGCCCGCCGGTCCCGTCGGACCAGGCTGTCCGTCGTTACCGGCCGGACCCGCCGGCCCTTGGGCGCCCGCCGGACCCGCGGGACCCGCCGGTCCAGCTGGACCCGCCGGACCCGCCGGCCCTATCGCACCAGCCGGACCGGTCGCACCCGCCGGACCTGCGGGACCCGCTGGACCAATCGGCCCCGCGGGGCCAACGCTGCCGGCTGGACCGATCGGACCAGTCGGTCCTGCCGGCCCTGCTGCACCCGCCGGCCCCGGAGGGCCTGCCGGGCCTGTCGCGCCTGCGGGCCCTGCCGGACCAATTGCCCCCGTTGGACCAGCCGCGCCGACAGCGCCCTTCGCGCCCGCCGGACCCGCCGGGCCTGCCGGACCCGCTGGGCCCGCCGGACCCATCGGTCCCATCGGCCCGGCCTGGCCGGTGGCGGTGCCGCCGCCGTTCCCGTTACCCGGGTGGCTCGGCGGGTCAGGGCGATCGAAATCGTTCTTGTCCCATTCGAGTAACGTTTCTTGTCGGCCGCACCTCTCATCGCGCCCGATGATGCGCACCGCGCCGGTGACCTTGTTCACGCAGGCGCGGATGATTGTGTGACGCTCCTCGGCGAGAAACGTAACTCCGCTGGCCAGCACCATCGCCACGATTGCGCCCGTCAGCAGCGTGCGATTTCCCGATCGCATGACTGTCCTCCAGTTTCCGCAAATGTCGCTCACGCCAGGCTCGGTTTCAGAAAACGCACGCGTCGCCTGTCGGGGCTAAAAAGTGCAGGATCCATTCCGGTCGGGATCTCAGGGTGGTAATCACCCCGGAATTACAGGTTGGAATGTCCGCGGCTTACGGAGCTGGCCGACGGCCGCCGTACTTTCAGGGTCGTTACCGGTTCGGGCATGATGAGGCATGCCGCTGCACGTCCGGGCCGCGCGACTGACGGACGCTGCGGCGATCGCCGAGATCTACAACGCCGGCATCGCCGAGCGCGCCGCGACCTTCGAGACCGCGTCGCGATCCGTCGCCGAGATCGAGCGTCGACTCGCCGACATCGAACGGTACCCGCTCATCGTGGCCGAGAGCGACACCGGCGTCGTCGTGGGCTGGGCGGGGCTCGGCGAGTACCGACCGCGCTCGTGCTACCGCGGCATCGGAGAGTTCTCGATCTACATCGCGCCTGGGTCGCGCGGGCAGGGCGTGGGCAAGCGGCTGATGGCCGGCCTCGTCAAGGCCGCGGAGGAGGGCGGATATTGGAAGCTCGTCTCGCGGGTCTTCACCTTCAATCAGGCGAGCCGCGCGCTTTGCCGCGCCACGGGGTTCCGCGAGGTGGGCACGTACGAGCGGCATGGATATCTCGACGGCTCGTGGCGAGACGTGGTGATCGTCGAGCGCCTCATTCCGGCGAACCAGCCACCCGGCGGCCCCGGCGAGCGGCCTAAATGAGACTCATCTCATTTTCGTGATACCATCGGCGTGTGTCGTCCACTGCCGTCCGCCTGAGCGACCTCCGTACCGGCGCGATCGCCCGCTTCCTTGAAGTGCGGCTCGACGCCGAGGCGCGCGACTGGCTGGAGGCGCTGGGATTCACCCCGTCCTGTCAGGTTCGCCTCTGCAAGGCGGGCGAGCCGTATATCGTCCAGGTGCGGAGCACCCGCATCGGGTTGTCGAAAGCCGTCGCGAGCGGGATCTACGTCATTCCGGCGTCGCCCGACGCGGCCTGATCATGCCCCAGTCGGTGGCCGCTCCCGCGGAGACGGCCGGCTCGTCGGTCTCGCATCCGCGGGTCGCGCTCGTCGGAAATCCGAACACCGGCAAGACCACCGTCTTCAATCGTCTCTGCGGCGCTCGCGCCAAGACCGCGAACTTCCCCGGCACGACGGCGACGACGCGCGTGGGACGGTGCCATCTCGGCCAGGGGCGCTCGGTCGAAGTGATCGATCTTCCCGGGCTCTACCGGCTCGAGCTCGACGCGCCGGAGGCCGGCCTCGTGCGCGACGTACTGGCCGGGCGGTCGAAGCACCCGCGGCCGACGGCGGTCGTCGTGCTCGCCGATGCCTCGAATCTCGCGCGCAACCTTGTGCTGGTGGGGGAGGTGCTGGCCTCGCGTGTGCCGACCGTCGTTTGTCTGAACATGACCGACGTGGCGTCGCGCCGCGAGCTCGACGTCGATGTGCCGGCGCTCAGCGCCCGACTGGGCGTGCCGGTCGTGCCGATGGTCGCGTCCCGAGGCATCGGCCTGGCCGCGCTCCGCGAAGCAATTGCGGGCGCGGTCGCATCGCCGGCGCCGAGCTGGCCCGCCGATGTTCCGGCGGCGGGCGCCTCGCTCGAAGCGATCGCGCAGTGGGGGGACCGCGTCACCGCGGCGGTGGTGCGCGGTTCGGGGACGGGTGGGACGGACCAGCTGACCGAGCGGCTCGACCACGTGCTGACGCATCCCGTGTCCGGCACGCTCGTCTTCTTCCTGATCATGGGCGGGCTGTTCTGGACGCTCTTTGCGCTCGCGACCGTGCCCATGGATCTGATCGAGACGATCTTCACCGGCCTCGGCGCGTTCGTGCGTCAGATGCTGCCGGCGGGGCCGGTCCGCGATCTCCTGATCGACGGCGTGATCGGCGGCATCGCGGGCACCGTCGTGTTCCTGCCGCAGATCATGCTGCTGTTCTTCCTGATCAGCCTGCTCGAGGACACCGGATACCTCGCGCGCGCGGCGTTCGTGAACGACCGGTTCTTCCGGCGGTTCGGCCTGCCGGGCCAGGCGTTCGTGCCGCTGCTTTCGGCGCACGCGTGCGCGGTGCCGGCAATCATGAGCACGCGGCTGATTCCGAGCCGGCGCGATCGGCTCGCGACCATTCTGGTGCTGCCGTTCATGAGCTGCTCGGCGCGCCTGCCCGTCTACGTGCTGCTGACGAGCCTGCTCTTCGCGAGTCGTCCGGCGATGGCGGGCCTGGCGTTCGCCGGGTGCTACGTCCTGGGCGCCGCCGCGGCGTTCCTGACCGCCGCGCTCTTCGGCCGCACCGTCCTGCGCGGACGCGCTCGTCCGATGGTGCTCGAGCTGCCGAGCTACAAGTGGCCGTCGCTCACGAACGCGCTCGTCACCGCACGCGATCAGGGCCTGGCGTTCCTGCAGACGGCGGGCACGATCATCTTCGCGATCTGCGTCGTGATGTGGTGGCTGAGCGCGTATCCGCGCGTCGCGCCGCCCGCGGAAGCCGTCGCCCTCCGCGCGCAGGCCGCGGCCGCCGGTGTCACGCCGGACGCCGCGCAGACGCTCGCCGCGCGAGCCGACGCGATCGAAGCGCAGGCGGCGCAGACGCACACCTTCGCCGGACGTCTGGGGCGCCTCGTCCAGCCGGTCTTCCGGCCGCTGGGCTACGACTGGCAGCTCACCGACGGCCTCCTGACGAGCTTCGTCGCGCGCGAGGTCTTCGTGTCGACGATGTCCGTGCTCGCCGGCGCGGGCAACCGCGCGACCGACGTCGGCCTGGTCGAGCGCATCCGGACGATGACGCGCGACGACGGGTCGCCGGTGTTCACGCGCGCCACCGCCGCGAGCGCGCTGGTCTTCTTCGTGCTCGCGATGCAGTGCCTCGCGACGCTCACGATGACCCGCCGGGAAGCCGGCGGCGTGAAGTACGCCGCGATTCAATTCGCCTACATGTCCATCCTCGCCTGGATCGCGGCGCTGGCGGTCTTCCAGGGCCTGCGGGTGCTTGGAGTACACTGAGGTCAGCCATGGTGCAGCAACTGATCGTCGGCGTCGTGGCGCTTCTGGCGGCGGTCGTCCTCGTTCGCAAGATCGTCGTCTCGCTTCGCCCCAAGCCCGGGCCGCCCGCGTGCGACGCCTGCGCGCTCGCGCAGCCGGACGAGCCGCCGCCCGCGCCTACTTCACGCTGACGTCGGTCGTGAGCCGGATGTCGCGCGACGAGGCGCCCACCATGAAGGTGCGCCGACCGGTCGCGACGACCCACGCGTGCTCAGTGGTCGACCAGTACGACAACGGGCGAGCATCAATCAACATCGACACGCGAACTTCGCTGCGGCGATCGAGCGGGACCCGCTGGAACGCGGCGAGCTGGCGTTCGGCCATCGGCGCCGGCGGCGTCTGCGGCCGGCCGACGTACACCTGCACGGTCTCGAGGCCCTTGCGGTCGCCGGTGTTCCTCAGGGTGAACGCGACGTTGTAGCCGCCGCGGTCCGGTGCGACTGTGAGATTCGAGTACGTGAACTCCGTGTACGACAGGCCGTGACCGAACGGGAAGAGCGGCGCGAGGCCGTGTTCGTCGTACCAGCGATAACCGACGTAGATGCCTTCCGAGTACTTGCCGCGACCGTCGATGCCCGGGTACCGCTCCGGCGTGTTGGTGGGCACGTCCTCGAGGCGCTTCGGAAACGTGACCGGCAATTTCCCCGTCGGACTCGCGTCGCCCAGGAGCAGCGACGTCGTCGCGTCGGCGCCCTCCTGTCCCGGGTACCACATCTGCAGAATCGCCGGCACCTGGTCCACCCATGGCATGAGGATCGGCGCGCCGTTGTTGAGCACGACGACGGTGCGCGGGTTCGCGGCGGCGACGGCGGCGACGAGCGCGTCCTGGTTGCCGGGCAACGACAGCGACGCGCGATCGCGCCCCTCCTGGCCTTCGTCGTACGCGAACACGATGGCGGTGTGCGCCGCCTTCGCCGCGCGCACCGCCTCGGCGATGGCATCGTCTGCCGCGCCGGGCGTGAGCCAATTGAGCCGGATCTGGAGCGGCGTCGCGTCGCCAGCCGTTGCCGTGATCGTCAGTGGATGAGGCTGGCCGGCGTCGAGATGGACGGGCAGGCTCGGGTTTGAGAGCCCGTCGGCCGTCGCCAGAAGGGTCGCCGCGCCGGCACCCCCGCCGCGCCCGCCACCACGTCCACCGCGGCCCGCTCCTCCGCCGGCCGCGGCGGCACCGGGAGGTGGAGGTGGATCCAGACTCAACGTGCCGCGCCCGCCCGCGGTCTGCAGCTTGAGCACGTAGTCGCCCGTGGCCGGCGCGGTGATCGTTCCGGTCCAGGTGACGGACGATCCCGCGCGCAGTCCACGCGCGCCGACGAAGTCGATCGGTCCAGCGTTGATCGGGGGGCCGTTGGACACGGTCGCTTGCAGCGACAGGGCGGATGCCGGCACGACGCGGCCTTCGACGTCGTAGCCAATCGCGTACGTGAGCTCGCCCGCGAACTGGCGGCCGCGCAAGGTGTCGATGACGCTCCCGGTGTGCATGGGCGCGACGCGGGCGCTGCCGCCGCCGCCGACGAGCAGCGACCGCGCGGTCGGTCCAATCACCGCGAGGCGATCGTTGCGGAGCAGCGGGAGGAGATGTCCGTCGTTCTTGAGCAGCACCGCGCCGGCGGTCGCGATGTCTCGCGCCTCCGGCGACGTGACCGGGACGTCCTGAACGGGGCGCGGAGCGCCGCCCGGTCCAAGCAGTCCGACCGCACCCATCGCGGTGAGGATTCGTCGCACGGCCTCGTCGACGACCGCTTCCGGCAACTGGCCGCTCTTCACGGCGTCGCCGAGCGTCGCGTAGTTGCGACCGCTCGGCATCTCCATCTCGAGCCCCGCGGTGAGGGCGGGCACGCCGCTGTGCGTCGCGCCCCAGTCCGACATCACGAAGCCCCTGAACTTCCAGTCCTTGCGGAGGATGTCGGTCAGGAGCATCGGGTTCTCGGCTGCGTACGTGCCGTTGACCTTGTTGTAGGACGCCATGACCGCGCCCGCAGTGCGCGCGGCCGCCTCGAATCCCGGCAGCTCGATCTCGCGCATTGTCTGCTCGTCGACGTCCGCACTGACGGACTGGCGCTGGTTCTCCTGGTTGTTGAGCGCGAAGTGCTTGACGGTCGCGATGACACCGGCATCCTGGATGGCCTGGACCTCGGCAGACACGAGCCGGCTCGCGAGCAGCGGGTCCTCCCCGAGCGTCTCGAAATTTCTGCCGCCTTGGGGCACGCGGACGATGTTCACCATCGGCGCGAGGACGACGTCCTGGTGCCTCGCGCGCGCGTCGCGCGCGAGCACGCGTCCGTAGATCGAGGCGAGATCGGTCGAAAACGTCGCCGCCAGCGCGACCGGGGCCGGCAGCGCCGTCGCGGGCTGGGCCGTTCGTACCCCCGCCGGACCATCGGTCATCCGGAGCGGCGGGATGCCCAATCGCGGCACGCCGGGCAGATACCCGGCCTGGCCGTACCGTTCCGGATCGGTCGCGCCGTGCAGCATCGAGATCTTCTCGTCGAGCGTCATCTGCGCGATGAGGCGATCGAAGTCCGGCGAGGATTGGGCGCCGACGTGCACGGCGAGCCCGAGGACGACGCAAGCACCGGCGACAGCGATCGGGGGAACGCTGAGCCGCGTGACCATCGGGGGAGTCATCGCGGGTCAGCATACGCCCGAACCGTTGAGGAACCTCCTGGAACCCCCGGGGCACCCTGCTTGGAACCCGCGGGAACCTGCTTGGAACCGCCCCGGAACCCCAAATAGAGTAGTTGCGTGCCGGCGTCGCCCCTCCTGACCGCCATTCGGTCCCGCGATCTGTCCGCCTTGAAGTCCGCGCTGGCGCGTCATCGGGGGCCGGTTCCCGCACGCGTGATGGTCGGCGCTGGCGGTCTGGCGTGGCGGCCCGGGCTCGCGGCGCTCGTCAAAGCGGGCGGAGACCTCAACGGGACGCACAGAAACTACCGGCCGATCCACGCGCTCATTCAGGAAGATCCGCACAAGACGGGCGTCTCGACGCCCGAGCGCGTGAAGTGTCTCGCGTGGATGCTGGCGCACGGCGCCGATCCTGAGCTGGCGGGCGCGTGGCCGGCCGCGCGCGCCCTCGTCATCGCGGCGTTTCAGGGCGAGTGGGTGTACGTGGATGCGCTGCGCGACGCCGGCGCGGCGATCAACATCTTCACGGCGGCGGCGCTCGGCGACGAGCGGCGCGTCGCCACGCTGGTGGCGCGCGACCGCGCTCTCGCAACGGCGCACGATGCAGGCGGCGGCCTGACGGCGCTGCACTGCTGCGCCGGGTCGCGTCTGGGCCGCACGAAGCCGCGCGTGCACAAGGCGCTGCTCGCGTGCGCGCACAGGTTGATTGACGCCGGCGCCGACGTGAACGCGAAGGCGCGCAGCTGGGGGCACGACGTGAGCGTCGCCTACTTTGCGATTCGTGCGGGACGCGCGGACATCCTGACCCTGCTGCTCGATCGCGGGGCGGACGCCGTCGAAGCCCTGCCCACCGCGGCGTGGGACGCGCAATGGGCGATCGTCGATCTGCTCCGGGTGCGCGGTGCGGGACTGGACGCCGCGCGGGATGGCGACCGGCCGCTCCTCAACAACCTGGTGCGCTGGGGCCAGTTCCGGCAGGCGCGCCAACTGTTGGAACGTGGGGCGAGTCCAAACGTGACGGACGCGGAGGGCTGGACCGCGCTCCACCAGGCCGTGTCGCGCGGCAACGTGAACATGCTGAGAGCGCTGGTGGCGGCCGGTGCGGACGTGGGCCGGCCTGACCGGCACGGCCGCACGCCCCTCGACCTCGCGCGCGGGCGGCGCGACCTGGTCGAGGCCCTGTCCGCGGCGAAGGCCGGCTGACCGCGTGCGCGCGTATATCTCCGGCGCGTTGATTCACGCGGCCGATCTCGTGGCCGCTCGCCAGCTCTACGAGCGGCTGGCCGACGCCTGCCGGCGGGCGGGATGGGACGCGTACGTGCCGCACGAGCACGCCGATCCTGTCCGGGACGCGGCGTTGACGAACCAGCAGGTCGCGCGCCGCGATCTCGACGAGCTGACCGGATCCGATGCGGTCGTGGCGTTCGTCGGCGAGCCGTCGCTCGGCGTCGGCGCGGAGCTGGCCGTCGCGCTCGCGCGCGGGAAGCGCGTCCTCGCGGTGGCGCCCGACGGCATGCGCGTGTCGAGGTTTCTGCTCGGTCTGCTGGAGCTGCACCCGGATCAGGCCGCGGTGTTCCGGTATCGGTCGGTGGACGACGCGACGACGTGGATCGCGCGCGTGTTGGGCGATCGCGGGTGAACGGACGGACTCATCGTGGAGGGCCTCATATGAGCGGGCGTGCGTGGATCTGCAGCGGGACGATGGTGGCGGCCATGGCGATCGGCGCGTGCGGCGGGACGGCCCCGCCGCCGGGGCCCGCGCCGGGCTCGGGCGACGCCGCCTTCAAGCAGCTCGCGACCGAGGTTCTCGAGGACTACTTCAAACGCAACCAGACGACGGCGACCGACCTCGGCATCCACAAGTACGACGATCAACTCGATGACTACTCCTCCGCGGCCGCCAAGGCCGAGGCCGACACCGCGCGCGCGTTCAAGGTCCGCCTGGAGGCCGTCGATCCGGCCGCGCTGACGCTCGACCAGCAGCTCGACCGGGAGTGGCTGCTCCACGCGATGGACGCGACGGTCCTCCAGCAGGAGACGATTCGCCGATGGGCCAAGGACCCGGATCTCTACGTCGGCGGGATCACCAACACCGCCTACGTCATGATCAAGCGCCCGTTCGCGCCGCCGGAGGTGCGGCTGAAGGCGCTCGTCGCGCGAGAGCAGGGCATGCCCGCGGCGCTCGCCGAGGCGCATAAGAACCTCGACAACCCGCCGAAGATCTTCACCGAGATCGCGATCGAGCAGATCGACGGCAACATCAGCTTCTTCAAGAACGACGTCCCGGCTGCGTTCAAGGACGTGACGGACAAAGGGCTCCTCGCCGACTTCAAGAAGGCCAACGACGCCGTCGTCGCCGCGCTCGGGGAGTACAAGAGGTATCTCCAGAAGGACGTCCTGCCGAAATCGCAGGGCAGCTACGCGCTGGGCGCCGAGACCTACGCCAAGGCGCTCGCGGCGCAGGAGATGATCGATCTGCCGCTCGATCGCCTGCTGCAGATCGCCGAGGCCGATCGACAGAAGAACGAGGACGCGTTCCAGGCGGCGGCGAAGGCGATCGACGCGTCGAAGCCCGCCGACGAGGTGCTGGCGTCGCTGCAGCTCGACCATCCGCCCGCCGCCGCGCTGCTCAAGACCACGCAGGACACGCTCGACTCGCTGCGGCAGTTCATTGTCGACCACCACATCATCACGATTCCGCCGTCCGACCCGGCGGCGGTGAAGGAAACGCCACCGTTCATGCGCTCGACGACCACGGCCTCGATGGACACGCCCGGCCCGTTCGAAACCGCGAAGCTCGCCGGGTTCTACAACATGACGCTGCCCGATCCGCGCATGCCGCGCGACAAGCAGGAGGACTACATGAAGGGCTGGTACTTCGCGGCGATCGTGAACGTGTCGGTCCACGAGGTCTATCCCGGGCACTACGTCCAGTTCCTGTATGCGAAGAGCTTCCCGACGGACGTGCGCAAAGTCGTCGGCGCGAATACGAACGTCGAGGGCTGGGCGCACTATTGCGAGCAGATGATGCTCGACGAGGGCTTCCACGCAGGCGAGCCCAAGTTCCGGCTCGCTCAGCTCCAGGACGCCCTCCTCCGCAACGTCCGCTTCATCGTCGGCATCAAGATGCACACTCAGGGCATGACGGTCGACGAAGCCGCGAAGCTGTTCCATACCCAGGGACATCAGCCCGAGACCGTGGCGATGGAGGAGGCCAAGCGCGGTGCCGGCGATCCGCTGTACGGCTACTACACGATGGGCAAGCTCATGATCCTCAAGCTGCGCGACGACTACAAAGCCAAGCAGGGCGCCAGCTACACGCTGCAGGGGTTCCACGACGCGTTCATCAAAATGGGACCACTGCCGCTGCCGCTCATTCGTCGCGCGATGCTGGGAGAGACGGGGACGTTGTTCTAGGTCGACGGGGCGGCTCCGGCTCAGCTCGTTCGACAGGCTCGTCACGCCCGCGGCCACGTCCGTCGTGCGCGGGTGCATCTGGTCACATTTCACCCATCCTCGAGCGCGTTGACTCCGTCCTAGGAGTCAATGGTCATCACGCTCGTCGCCGGTGTGGTGGTGCTGGCGTTGAGCGTCGCGCCGTCGGTGCGCGATGTGCTCTCACCGCATGTCCGCCCGCAGTCACCGCGCGCAGCCGCCGTGTTGCGTGAGGCGATCTCCCGATCGCCCACGGTCGCGCGCCTGGTGGCCACGATCGAACGATCCGACGTGCTCGTGTTTCTCAATGTCGCCACCGGCCCGGACGACACGCTTGCCCGGACGACGATCCTCGGCGCGAACGAGCAGGTGCGGCTGCTGCACGTGGTCCTGAACGGCCGCGTCAGCGGCGATCGGCTCATCGAGCTCGCCGGCCACGAGCTCCAGCACGCGGTCGAAATCGCGCAGATGCCGGCGATCCGCGACAACGAGAGCCTGGGTCGCGCGTACGATCGGATTGGCTGGCAGGTCGACGCCGGGCACTTCGAGACGGACGCCGCCCGGCATACTGAGTGGCAGGTCGGCTCGGAGATCCGCCGCCGGCCGGCGCGCGCGAAGAAGGCGGGCTGACGCCTCGCTCCTGCTATGATCGCCGGCGATGACCGTCGTGCGGCCCGCGCAAGCAGCCTTCGCACTCTCCGCCCTGCTGGCCACCGTGCCCCTGGTGGCGCAACCGCAAACGCCTGCGCCGAAGTCGTGGGACGAGATCCCGCTCACGGTGCCGATCGTCCACAAGGCGATGGCCTACGTGCCGAAGCAGCCGGTGTCGTCCGTCTTCCTGTTCATCAGCGGCGACGGCGGGTGGGAGCTGGGCGTCGTGGACATGTCGCGGCGGATCATGCCGAAGGCGATCGTCATCGGCATTTCGTATCCGGCGCTGAAGACGGCGCAGGGCGTCGGCGCGCAGTGCTGGCAGCCGGCGGCGTCGCTCGAGGAGATCGCGCACGCGGCGGAGAAGGAGCTGAAGCTGCCCGAATATCATCCGCCGATCCTGCTCGGCTATTCGTCGGGCGCCACCGCGGTCTACGCGGGGCTGGCGGGCGGACCGCCACAGACGTTCTCGGGCGGGCTCAGCCTCGGGTTCTGTCCCGATCTCCCGTCGCTGCGGCCCGTGTGCAGTCTCGACGAGTTCAAGCCGACCTACGACGCGAAGAAGAACACGGCCTGGCTGCCGAAGATCAAGTCCGTACCGCGCGACTGGTACGTGCTCAATGGCATCCAGGACGAGGTCTGCCTGCCGCCGGAAATGCACCAGTTCCTCGACGGCATGGGCAACGTGCACTTCATCGACGTGCCCGGCACGGGCCACGGATTCGGCCGGCCGATTCGCTGGGGCCCGCCGTTCGACGAGGCGGTGGACGCGCTGATCAAGGTCGCGACCAGGCCGGCGACGCCGAAGGCGGCGACCCCGGCGGCCGCGGTGGAGCTGCAGCGCCGCCTCGACGCGCTGTCGCTGCCGCTCGAATACCGGTGGGCCGAGTCGCCGCGAGCGGCGGTGATCTTCCTGTCGGGTGACGGCGGCTGGGCGACGATTGACGACCGGCTGGCCGGGTATCTCGCGGGCCATGGCGTCAGCGTCGTGGGCGTGAGCTCGCTGCGCTATTTCTGGAGCCAGAAGACACCCGAGCAGACCGGCGCGGACATGCGGAAGATCTCGGACGTCCTCACGGGCGTGCCGCAGTTCGTCGGTGGCTACTCCTTTGGTGCGGAAGTGACGCCGTTCGCGATCGAGACCTGGCCGGCGGCCGAGCGCGCGCGCGTGCGCGGCCAGCTGCTCATCGCGCCGGGCGAGACCGCGTCGTTCGAAGTCAGCCCGATGGATTGGGTGTTCCGCGCCAAGGAGACGCCGCGCCGGGTCGCCGACGCCGTCCGGCGTCTCGGGTTGCCGACCTTCTGCCTCGCGGGCCAAACCGAGGACCCGCGCGACACCGCGTGCGACGATCTCGGCAAGTCGGCCGTGACCGTGCGCCTGCCCGGGTCGCACCACTTCAATGGCAACTACGACGCCGTCGGCAAGGCCGTGCTCGCCTTCATCGACGACAACGTGGGACAGGTACGTTAAGTACGTCGGGTACGTCGGGTACGTCAGGTACGTCAGGTCCCACGAACCTGCATTTGTACCAGCTTCTTTCCCTTGGAAAGAACGCTTGACCAGCGTGACCCCGGTCCCTGTAGCAGAGGTACCCCAGCTTCTTTTGTTTGGAAAAAACGATTGACCAGCGTCAGCGCGTTCCCTGGACCCGACGTACCCGACGTACCCGACGTACCAGACGTACCCGACGTACCTGACGTACCCGACGTACCCGACGTACCGACCGCGTCAGCGCTTGAGTATCCCCCCATATCCCCCGGCGATGAGCGCCGACACATCTCTGAGCACACGCGGGAGATCCAGGACGCCCGGATACGCCAGGTAGCGCGGCTCCCAGACCGGGTGGAATTTCTCCTTGTACGAGCGCAGTCCCTGGAAATTGTAAAAGGGCTGACCGAAGCGGTACAGGTAGCTCGCGAGCTTGACGCGGAGCGGCGCCAGCGCCGTCGGCTCGAGGCCGGAGAGCGGCGCCATGCCGAGGTTGAACCACTGGTAGCCCTCGGCCTTGCCCCATTGCATGAGGTAGATGAACAGGCCCTCCATCGAGTTCTTGGGCGCGCTCGCGCGATGGCGCATCAGATCCACGGACAGCTCGACCTTGCCGGGCCCGGGCCACATGTTCGCGAACGCCTCGATGCGTCCGTTCACCTCCAGTACGGCCACCGGGAACCGCGCGAGGTACCTCTCGTCGAAGAACCCGAGGGAGAAGCCTTTCTCAGACAGTCCTTTCGCTTTCAGCCAGTCGTCGGACACTTCCCTGAGGGCCGGCAGCACGGCCGGAACGTCGCAGGCGGGTACGACGCGGATGCTGGCGCCGTCGGCGCTCAGCCGGTTGTAGGTGAAGCGCATCTTCTTGCGGGCGCCACCCTCGAGCGTGAACGTCGAGAGCGGCACGAGCGCTTCCTCGCCGGCCTTCGCGAACGCGAGGCCGAAGTCCGCGTAGTGGTGCAGGTGGTCCTTGCGTACCTGATAGAACACCGGCACGCCGTCCGCGTCGTCGACCTGCTCGAGGAACCGGTGGATGAGCACGGGCACCGCGCGCGCGGGGCCGACGGGATCGTGGAGCGCGACCCACGTGCGCCCGCGGAGCGCGTACATCAGGAACGCCGACCGGTCGTCGCTCCAGATCAACCCCTTGTCCCCGAGGTAGGCGAGGAAGGCCGACGTCGTGCGCTGTGACGCGATGACACGGTCGACGTCCGCCATGTCGGCGGCGGTCGGCGGCGGGATGATGGGCGTAGCCGGCCGCAGCAGCTGGCGGACGCCGACGGCCAGCAGGACCACGGCGACGCCGACCAGCGCGCGCAGCGCGCGAGGGGCCTCGGCACGAAACGAATAGCGCCAGAAGAACTCGTTCGAGACCTGGACGTTCCGGAACGCAAAGACGCCGAGCACGATCGACGCGAGGACGACGAGGAGCACGCCGCTGAACCACAAGGGCGAGAAGGTCTGCTCGAAGAGCGTTGCGCGGCGGTCGTATTCGTGGCGTGCCGCGAACATCAGGAGCAGCAGCACGCTCAGGAAGGTGGCCTCCTCGTAGTCGGCGCCCTTCAACAGCGACGCCGCAATGCCGAGCACGAGGCCGATCACCGAGAGCGTCCACGCGGCGTCCACCCGCCTCGCGAGCGCCTGCGAGATCAGCAGCAGGAAGAGGCCGATCAGGCTGCCGAGGAAATGCGAGAGCTCCACGACGGGCTCCGGCAGGAACTGCGCGAGGAAGGCGAGGCGCCCGGTGGCGGCCGGCGTCGCGCCGGAGAACAGCAGCACGGCGCCCGCGATGAACGTGAACGTCGCGATGAGCTTGGGCGCCAGCGTGACGGTGATCGCGCCGACCGTCGTGCCCCACCGCTGCATGAGATGGCGCCGCTGGTAGTACTCGTCGGCGATGAGCACGATGAGCGCCATGAGCAGGGGCAGGAGGTAGTAGATCACGCGGAAGGCGACGAGGGAGGAAAGAAGATTCGCCCGCGAGATCGCCGGGCCCAGCAACAGGAGCATGGCCGCCTCGAACACGCCGAGGCCGCCGGGCACGTTCAGGAGCAGGCCGAGGACCTGGGCGGCGACGAAGGCGCTGACGGTCTGCGAGAACGGCGGCCGCGGCTCGGGGAACAGCACCCACAGCACGGCCACGGCCAGCCCCCAGTCCACGATCGACAGCGCGAATTGCGCGCTGGCCAGGCGCGGCGTCGGTAGCTTGAACTCCACGCCGAATGCCTTGATCGGGCCGCGCGCCACGAACGTCGCCACCGCGTAGGCGAGCGAGACGCTGACGAGCATGAGGCCGATCGGCGTCGCGAACCGGAACTCCGGCAATCGGGCCAGCCCGGGCGGCGGGCTCGCGAGCAGGCTCCAGCCGCCGAGCACCAGCAGACCGAGCCAGAACGTGCCCGAATAGAAGACGACGATGCGCGAGATCTCGGAGGCGGAGAGCCCCCAGCGGGAATAGAAACGATACCGTGCGGCGGTTCCCGACAACACCGCGAAGCCGAAGTTGTTGGCGATCGCGTAGCCGACGAACGACGCCATGCTGATTTGCCAGCGCGGAAAGGCTCGGCCGAGGTAGATGAAGGCGAGCTGGTCGTAGCCCGTCAGCACCGTGTAGTTGACCGCCGTGAGGAGCAGCGCAAGCGCGAGCGCGGCGTTGGGAAGGCGTGCGAACGAGCTCGACAGGTCGGCGAGCGTCAGCCCGCGGAGTTCCTCGCGGAGCACGAACAGGGCTGCCACGAAGAGGATGGCGCCCAGCACGGGGGCGAGGCGAAGACGCGAGGCGCCCATACGGGCTTCACCATCATAGTCGGGCGGGGCGCCAAAGCGTTCGCGCGGTCAGGCCGTCGCGCCGGAAGCCGGCTGCGCGATCGATGCGGGCGAGCGGCGGCGGCAGCGTGACGTCGAGCTTCCATTCGTCCGCACGCAGTGCGGGCGACTCGAGCGCCGTCGTCCACTCGTCCCACCAGGGCGTCGCGCGACGGGCGAGCGGCTCAATCACGAGCACCGTCACCGACCGCGCGGCGTCGGCGGTGAGCGCGTCGAGCAGGCGGCGCCGGGCCGCGCTGCCGAGCTCGTTGACGCTCCAGGCGAACAGCAGCGCCGTGCGGCTGCCGGCGGACGATCGCAGGCGGCGTTCCGCCGCCTGCACGAGATCGCCGCGGCGCGGCCGCCCGTGCAGGCCGAGGGCGCGCCACGTCCAACGCGCCTCGCCGACGGCCCAGCCGGAAGCGTCCACGCCGACGAGATCCGGCACGCGGGGCAGCGCGAGCGCCCACGCCGCCGACGCGGCGCCGGTGCCGCAGCCGAGATCGACAAGGCGATCGATTGGCGTCGCGTCGGCTCCAAGCGCGCCGACGATCCCGCGCACGGTCAGGAAGTGCAGCGGCGCGTAGAAGGCGGCGAAGGCCGCGCGCTTGCCCGGCGAATCGAGCGCCGACCGGCCGGCGAGATCCGCGCGTCGCTCGACGTAGCGTGCGGAGAGCGCGCGCACGGCTTTCAGGAACTCCGGCGGCGTCAGGTCGCGGCGGTAGCGCGCGTCGAGCTGCGCGAGCCAGTCGTCGATCGGCCCCATGTCAGTCGCGCGCCGCCTGCGCGGCGAGGCGCGCCTGCGTGTAGCGGGACGAGACCGGGTGCCCGACGAGCGGCGGCATGGTGCAGGCCGCCTCGAACACGCGGTCGAGATCCACGCCGGTGTCGAGCTCCAACCCGTGCAGGAGGTAGAGCAGATCCTCGGTCGCGAGGTTGCCGGACGCGCCCGGGGCGTACGGACAGCCGCCCAGGCCGCCCGTCGACGCGTCGAACGTGCGAATCCCGAAGTCGAGGGCGGCGAGGACGTTGGCCAGGGCGGTGCCGCGCGTGTCGTGGAAGTGGAGCGCGAGCGAGCCGGAGGGAACGTGCCGGGTGAGCTCCGCGAGCAGGCGACGGACCTGCCCGGGATGTGCGATCCCGATCGTGTCCGAGACGGCCACTTCGTACACGCCGAGCTCCAGGAGGCGCGTCGTGAGCGCGACGACGCGATCGGCCGGCACGGAGCCCTCGAAGGGGCAGCCGAACGCCGTCGAGAGATAGCCGCGCACGCGGAGTCCCGCGGCGAGCGCCGTCCGCGCGACCTCGGCGTAGGTCTGGAACGACTCGTCGATCGACTGGTTGATGTTGCGGCGGCTGAAGGTTTCCGACGCCGCGGCAAAGATCCCGATGTCCGTCACGCCGGCCGCGATCGCGCGATCGAGGCCCCTGGCGTTGGGCACGAGCGCCGCATACCGCGTCCCCGGCCGCCGCCGGATGCCGGCGAACACCTCGGCGGCGTCGGCCATCTGCGGCACCCATCTGGGGCTCACGAACGCGGACACTTCGATGACCGGAAGGCCGGCGTCGCTCAGACGATCGACGAAGGCAATCTTGTCGGCCGTCGAGATGATCGCCGGCTCGTTCTGCAGGCCATCGCGGGGGCCAACCTCGACGACGAGCGCGGTCACGCCAGCTCCACCAGCGCCATCCCGGGCTGCACGAGGTCGCCCTCGCGGCAGTGGACGGCGCGAATCGCGGCCGCGCGGGGCGCGCGGATCGGCAGCTCCATCTTCATGGCTTCGAGGACCACCAGCGTCTCGCCGGCCTGCACGCGGGCGCCGGGTTGCACGAGGATGCGCACGACCGTCGCCGACATCGGCGGGGAGAGCGCATCCTGATCGCGAGCCGCCGACGTGGACGCACCGGAGTCCGGGCGCACGTGGAGCTCGAAGACGTGTCCGTCGATGCCGACCCAGACGACGTCGCCGCCGCCGGCCGCGGCGATGGCCGTCACGACTGCCGAGGCCGCGGCCACATGGAACCGGCCGTCCCCGTCATCGCTGACGGCAAACGAGCCGTCGACGTTCGACAGCGCGACGCCGCTCGTCGAGAGCTCGGCGATCCACTCGCGGGATCCATCAACGACGCGCAGTCGCTTCGGCATCGACGGTCGGCCTCACCAGGCGACGGGGCCGAGCGTGCGCCACGGGTCGAATCGGCCCGGGTCTTCGCCCTCGGCGGCGAGCGGCGCGGGCCCACGCGACCAGACGAGCGCGGCGAGGGCCGCAGCAGCCGGCGCGAGTCGCGACCGGACGTGGTCCGTGAGCTCATCGAGATGCTCCTCGATGAAGCGCGTGTGCGTGTCATGCCGCGGGATCTCGGGCCTGCCGAGGAGCGCCAGGAGAAACGCGATGTTGTGCCGGACGCCGAGAATCTCGTACTGCCTCAGTGCGGCCGCGATCCGATCCAGGGCCTCCGCGCGCGTGCTCCCGTGCGCAATGAGCTTCGCGAGGAGCGCGTCGTAGTGCACCGTCACGGTCTGCCCCTCGGTGACGCCGGAATCCACGCGAAGACCCGGCCCGGTCGGCTCGCGATAGCGCAGCAGCCGGCCGGATTGCGGGAGCAGGCGCGAGGAGTCCTCCGCGTAGATGCGGCACTCGATCGCGTGGCCGCGCGCCTCGATGTCGGCCTGCGTGAACGGCAGGCGCTCGCCGGCGGCGACGAGGAGCTGCGCGCGCACGAGGTCAAGGCCCGTGATGGCCTCCGTCACCGGATGCTCGACCTGCAACCGCGTGTTCACCTCGAGGAAGTAGAAGGCCGCCTCGTCTCCGCGGCCGTGGACGAGGAACTCGATGGTTCCGGCATTGACGTAGCCGACCGCGCGGGCGGCAGAGACGGCGGCCTCGGTCAACCGCGCGCGTACGCGCGGGGTGAGGGTCGGCGCCGGAGCCTCTTCGACGACTTTCTGGTGTCGCCGCTGGAGCGTGCAGTCGCGCTCGAGCACGTGGACGACCTGCCCGTGCGTATCCGCGAAGATCTGCACCTCGACGTGCCGCGGGCGCTCGATCACCCGCTCGACGTAGAGCGTGCCGTCCGCGAACGCGCGCTCCGCCTCGTGCCGGGCCAGGCCGACCGCCTCCGCGACCTCGCGCGCCTCCCGGATGATCCGCATGCCGCGGCCGCCGCCGCCGGCCGCGGCCTTCAGCAACGCGGGATAGCCGATTCGGGCGATCGCCGCGGCGACGGCCTCATCGCTCTGCGACGCCGGTGTCTCGCCCGGAACGATCGGCACGCCCGCGCGGCCGACGGCTTCGCGCGCGGCCGTCTTCGATCCCGTCCGCCGGATGACGTCGCCCGGCGGGCCGACAAACGTCAGGCCTGCCGCCGCGCACGCGTCGGCGAACGCGGGATTCTCGGACAGGAACCCGTACCCGGGATGGACGGTATCCGCGCGCGTGCGGCGCGCAGCGTCGATGACGCGCGGAATGTCGAGATAACTCTCGGAGGCGGGCGCGGGGCCGATCGGCACCGCGTGATCCGCCGCCGCCACGTGGGGCGCGCCGGCGTCGGCCTCGGAGTAGACCGCCACCGTTTCGAGCCCCATCGCGCGGCAGGTCCGCATGACGCGCAGCGCAATCTCGCCCCGGTTGGCGATCAGCACGCGACGCATCAACGCGGTTTCGGTCGCGGGGAATCGACGGCCCAGGACGCCGCGCGCTTGTCGAGAAAGGCGCGCAGGCCCTCCTGGCCTTCGGGCGAGACGCGCTGGCGGGCGATGGCGTCGGCCGTGAGCGCCATCACGTCGGCCGGCCGCCGGCCCGCGACGTCGCGCAGGAGCTTCTTCGTGGCGGCGATCGCGGACGGCGCGGCCTTGCGGAATTGCTGGACGTGGCGATCCACGGTCAGGTCGAGCCGATCGGCGGCGACGACGTCGGTGACGAGGCCGATCTCCCGCGCGCGCGCGGCGGAGAACCGCGCGCCGCTGAGACACAGCTCGCGCGCCGCCGCGAGGCCGATCTTGCTCACGACGTACGGCGAGATCATCGCGGGCAGGATGCCGAGGACGACTTCGGTGAAGCCGAACACGGCGTCCTCGGTCGCGACGACGACGTCGCAGACGGCGGTGAGGCCGGCGCCGCCCCCCAGGGCGGCGCCCTGCACGCGCCCGATCACCGGCACCGGGACCGAGTCGATCGCGTGGAACATCGCAGCCGCGCGTCTGGCGTCCTCGAGGTTCTGCTCCTGCGAGTAGTCCACCATCTTCGACATCCACTGCACGTCGGCGCCCGCGCAGAAGACCGACCCGGCGCCCTGCAGAATCACGGCGCGCACCGAGCCGTCGGGTGGCACGCTCCGGGCCCACTCCGTCAGGTCCTGAATCAGATCCTCGTTGAAGGCGTTGCGGACGTCCGGGCGGTTGAGCGTGACCGTGGTCACCGGCCCGCGCGCGATCAGACAATGAGATGCCATCGCCTACATTCTGAAGATCCCGAACTTCGCGTCGGGGATGGGCGCGTTGTAGGCCGCCGACAGCCCCAGCGCGAGCGCCTCGCGCGTCCGCGCGGGATCGAGCACGCCGTCGTCCCAGAGCCGCGCGGTGGAGTAGTAGGGCGAGCCCTCGCGCTCGTACTTGTCGAGGATCGGCGCCCGGATCGCGGTGTCTTCGTCGGCGGAGAGCGTGCGGCCCTCGCGCGCGAGCTGGTCGCGCTTGACCGTCGCCAGCACGGCGGCGGCCTGCTCGCCGCCCATTACGGAGATGCGCGCGTTCGGCCACATCCACAGCAGGCGCGGCTCGTACGCGCGCCCGCACATGCCGTAGTTGCCCGCGCCGAACGACCCGCCGATGATGACGGTGAACTTCGGCACCACGGAGTTTGCGACCGCGTGCACCATCTTGGCGCCGTCCTTCGCGATGCCGCCGCGCTCGTACTGCCGCCCCACCATGAAGCCCGTGATGTTCTGGAGGAACACGAGCGGAATGCCACGCAGGTTGCACAGCTCGATGAAGTGCGTGGCTTTGAGCGCAGACTCCGAGAAGAGCACGCCGTTGTTGGCGATGAGGCCGACCAGAAATCCGTGCAGCCGGGCGAAGCCCGTGACGAGCGTCGTCGCGTAGCGCTGCTTGAACTCGTCGAAGCGCGACCCGTCCACGAGCCGGGCGATCACCTCGCGGACGTCGTACGGACGGCGCGGGTCCACGCTGACGATGCCGTACAGCTCCTCGGGGTCGTACTTGGGCGGTTCGGGCGTCGTCATGTCGCCGGGCAGCCGCTTGGTCGTGTGCAGGGTGGAGACGATCGTCCGCGCGATCCGCAGCGCGTCCTCGTCGTCCTCGGCGAAGTAGTCGGCCACCCCGGAGATTTTCGTGTGGACGTCGGCGCCGCCCAGCTCCTCGGCCGTGACCTCCTCGCCGGTCGCGGCCTTCACGAGCGGCGGGCCGCCCAGGAAGATCGTGCCCGTGCCTTTGACGATGATGGTCTCGTCGGACATCGCAGGCACGTAGGCGCCGCCCGCGGTGCACGAGCCCATGACGACCGCGATCTGCGGAATGCGCTCGGCCGACATCCGCGCCTGATTGAAAAAGATGCGGCCGAAGTGCTCGCGATCCGGAAAGACCTCGGCCTGGAGGGGAAGGAACGCCCCGCCCGAATCGACCAGGTACACGCACGGCAGCCGGTTGTCGAGCGCGATTTGCTGCGCCCGCAGGTGCTTCTTCACCGTCATCGGCAGGTACGTGCCGCCCTTCACCGTGGCGTCATTGGCGACGATCATCACCTCGCGGCCGCCGACGCGCGCGAGGCCGGTGACGAGCCCCGCGGCGGGCGCGTCGTTGTCGTACATGTCCCAGGCGGCGAGCGGCGAGAGCTCGAGGAACGGCGTGCTCGCGTCGATCAGCTGGTCGATCCGCTCGCGCACCGGCAGCTTGCCCTGGGCGCGGTGGCGCTCGAGGTACTTCGCGCCGCCGCCTTCGCGCGCCGCCGCCGTACGTTCGCGCAGCACGGTGACGAGCGCCGTCATACGCTCGCGATTCGCGCGGTACTCCGGCGCGTCCTGGCGGATCTGGCTCGAGAGGAGATCCATCAGCGCCTCACCAGCCGCAGCAGTCCGTCTTGTAGCCGCACGACGGACAGCGCCAGACCGCGTGCATGCGGAACATCTCCGCGTTGCATCGCTCGCACAGCACTCTGTCGAGCGCGGGCGTGACTTTCGGCGGCGCTGCGGCCGGCGCGCGCGGCGCGGGCGGGGTCGGTGCGTCGGGCATACCGGGATTATACGGGGGAGCCGGATTAGAATGGCTCGGCCATCGTCCTGGAACCGCGCCTGGCTCCGTCATCGACTCGTCCGACGCGCAGCGTCGCCGCCGGCGTGCGCCGAACGGCCGCGCTCGGCTGGCGGGCCGCCGGGCGCGGCGTCGTCGAGTTCTACCGCAGCAGCAACCTGACGTACGCCGCCTCGATCGCGTACTACAGCCTGCTGTCGCTGTTCCCATTCCTGCTGCTCGTGCTGTCGGTCGTGAGCCGCCTCACGGTGGCGAAGAGCGACGCCTCGCTCGTGGAGATCTTTGCCGCGACGCTGCCGAGGCACTTCGACTTCCTGATCGATCGCATCCACGAGCTCGCGCAGGCGCCCCTCCGGCTGAGCCTCCTCGGCACCGTGGTGTCGCTCTGGGCGGCCATGGGCGTGTTCGGCGCGATCACCAGCGCCGTCAACCATGCGTGGGGCGTGGAGCGGTCGTACGGGTTCTTGAAACACAAGCTCATCGCGTTCGTCATGCTGGTCGCCGCGGGCCTGCTCATGCTGGCGGCGCTCGTGCTGGCGGGCGCGGTTGAAGTCGTGCAGGCGCGGGGGATTGACGCGGTCCTGCGCTCCTTTCCCGCGCTCGGCTGGCTCACCGGATTCGTGACACGGAACGCGCCCACCCCGCTCTTCGCCCTGATCGTCGGCTTGATCTACTACTTTGCGCCGAACGTGCCCGTTCGTCTGCGCGACGTGTGGTTCGGCGCGATCCTCGCCGGCGTCCTGTGGCGGCTGGCGTTTGACGCCTTCTCCTGGTACGTCCGCGACCTGTCGCGATTCAACGTCAATGGCTCGGTCGCGGCCGTCGTCGTGTTTCTCGTGTGGATCTACCTCTCGGCCGTCATCCTGCTGTACGGCGTCGAGGTGACCGCGGCATATGCGAGGCTTCGCCGGGAGCTTGACGGTGGTTAGCCGCGCGGCGGCTCGCTCGGTGGCGCCGTCGGCGGCGGCGGTGGCGGAGAGAACGGGGCCGGAGCCGGCGTCTCGTCGCGTCCGAGATGCGCGTTGACGAGCATCGCGGCGCCGAAGATCGTCACCGCGCCGCCCACGCCGAGGCCGATCTGGGGATCGTTCGCGACGAACGAGATGATCATCATGAGCCCGAGGCCGAGTCCGACGATGAGCACGCCGGCGGATCGCTGGCGCGACGACCGGGTGCCGGCGCGGGCGACCAGGACCGACGCGTAGAGCTGCTTCGGATCGGATTCGGGCGGCGGCACGAGCCCGCGCTCGATCATCGCCAGGCGCTCGCGATGCGCGAGCTCCCGCGCCTTCATCCGCGAGTAGATACCCGCGTAGACGAACCCGAACCCTCCGAGCAGCACGATCGCCGGAATGATGAACGCAATGTTCTCGCCCAACACGCCCTCCCGAGTTACCGCATTCTGAGTCGATTAGACTGGCGCCGGGACGCGTTTGTTTCACGGTCGCCGTGAAACAAAGCGCGCCGGGGGAGGCTCTAATTCTGTGGTGGCCGGGCAGCCCGACGATTTCGAGCTTGCGCGCCGCTATCGGGACGGAGACGCTTCGGCGTTTGGCGAGCTCGTCGACCGGTACCGGAACCTCGTGTACGGGGTCGTCTACCGCATGACGCGTGAGCCCGACGAGGCCGACGACGTGGCGCAGGAGGTGTTCCTGCGGCTGCACAAAGGGCTGCCGTACTTTCGTGGAGAAGCGAAGCTCTCCACCTGGCTCTACCGGATCGTGTTGAGCGTCGTCCAGGAGCGCGGGGCGCGGAAGCGGGTGAAGACGGTGGCCCTCGACGCCGGCACGTCGGACGATCGGCGGCCGCTCGACGTGGGCCGGGCCGATGCGGCATTCGAAGACCTGGTCACGCGCGATCGGCTGCAGAAGGCCCTGGCGCAGCTGCCCGAGCGGTCCCGATTCGTGCTCGCCGCGCACTACCTGCAGGACGTGCGCTACGAGGACCTCGCCGAGGCGCTCGGCGTGCCGCTCGGGACCGTGAAGACACTGATTCATCGCGCGAAGCGCCAGTTGCGCGAGTTGCTGACGACGGGGAACCAGGCGTGAATTGCGACCAGTTCGACGCCATCGTCGACGACGTGGCGGCAGGGGAGATGACGGTGCCGGCGGAGGCCGAGCGCCACCTCGCCGGATG